>JBAWXX010000017.1:0-54242 GCA_037143855.1 Verrucomicrobiota bacterium
ACAGCGACTCTCGCCGCCGAAGAGCATACGACAAAATAAACCGAAACCGCTCTAGTGCGGAAGCCGAAAGAAGGCTTCCGCGGCGGCAGTGGTGGCGGTGGCGACCTGTTCCAGGGACTGGCCGCGCAGGGCGGCGATTTTCTCGGCGCTCTGGCGGACGTGCGCGGGCTCGCAGCGTTGGCCCCGGTAGGGGACGGGGGCGAGGTAGGGGGCGTCGGTTTCGATCATGTAGGAGCCTTCGGGGACAGCCGCGGCGCAGGCCTGCATGAGGGGGGCGTTTTTGAAGGTGACGATGCCGGTGAAGGAGACAAGGCAACCCGCTTCCACCACGCGGGACGCGGTTTCGGGCGTGCCGCCGAAGCAGTGGAAGACGGCGCGGATTTGCCCCAGGTAGGGGGCGAGGAGTCGGAAGGCGGGCTCGAAGCAGTCGCCCCGCTGGTGGATGACGGCGTTGAGGCCGTGCTCGGCGGCGAGGTCGAGCTGCTGGCGGAAGAGGGTTTCCTGGGCCGCTTTGAGGGCTTCGCCGCCCGTGGCGGGCAACCGGTAGTGGTCGAGGCCGATTTCGCCGATGGCGACTACGCGCGGGCTGGCGCAAAGGGGGCGCAGGGCGGCGACGGCGTCGGCCGGCTCTTCCAGGGCGGCGCCGGGGTGGATGCCGACGGCGGCGTAAAGCTGCGGGTGGCGCTCGGCGAGTTCGACGGCGCGGCGGCTGCTCTCGACGCCGGTGCCGATGGTGATGATGCGCGTCACGCCGGCCTGCTCCGCCCGGGCGAGGATGGCGTCGATTTCTCCCTCAAATTCGGGGAAATCGAGGTGGGCGTGGGTGTCGATGAGCATATGATGGGCCGGGCGGTTATGGGAGGATACCATGGGGGCGCTCAAGGCGGCAAATGGAACTGCGGTTGCGATTGCCTGGCGAGCCCGTTTGCGCCATGATTCCAGGATGGTGAGTCCCAACGATCCGCAAGCCTCCCGTTCCTGGCATCTCCCGCTGCTGCGCTTGTCGGTTTGGATCTCCGAACGCATCCGGCCCACCGCGTTGCAGGCGACGCTTTTTTGGGCGGGGCTGATCGGTTTCCTGGGGGCGCTGGCGTCGGTGGGGTTCCGCGATTTGATCCAGGGCGTCCACTGGCTTTTGACGGGGCACATGGGGAGCCTGGTGGAGAGCTTCCGTGACCTGGCTTGGTGGCAGCGGTTGCTGGTCCCGGCCCTGGGCGGGACGCTGGCGGGGGTGGCGCTTGCGTTTGGCCGCCGCCTGAAGCGGGGCAAGAGCACCACGGATTATATGGAAGCGATTGTGCTGGGCGACGGGGTGATCTCGTTTCGCATGAGCTTGGTCAAGTCGGCCTCGGCGCTTTTCTCCATTGCTTCCGGGGCCTCCATCGGCCGCGAGGGGCCGCTGGTGCAGCTTTCGGCGATGATCGCGTCGATGGTGGGGCGGCTGCGCAAGATGCCCACCGTCCGGCTGCGGCTCTTGGTGGCGTGCGGGGCCGCCGCCGGGATCGCATCGGCCTACAACGCGCCCATCGGCGGGGCGCTTTTTGTCTCCGAGATCATCCTGCGCTCGCTGGCGATGGAGAGCTTTGGGCCGCTGGTCTTCTCCTCGGTGGTGGCGACGTTGACGGTGCGCCAGCTCCTGGGAGCGAGCCCGTTGTATGAGATCACGATTCCCGCCATCCAGCTCCATTCCAACTGGGAGATTGCGCTCTACCTGTTGCTGGGGGTGCTGGCGGGGGCCGTCGCGCCGCTTTTCCTCTGGATGTTGCGCACCAGCGAACGGTTATTTAAGCGGATGCCTGGCCCCGGGGTGCTCCGGCTGACAGTGGGGGGGCTGGCCGTGGGGGCGCTGGCGGTCTTCGTGCCGCAGGTCTGCGGCAACGGCTACAGCGTGGTGAACGGGATTTTCCAGGGGGACTATGTCTGGTATGTGCTGCTGGGGATTTTGGCGCTGAAGCTGGTGGCCACGGCGGTGACGTTCGGTTCGGGAGCCGTGGGAGGCGTGTTTACGCCGACGCTTTTTGTCGGGGCTTGCATGGGCTATCTCTTTGCGCTGGCCGCGGGGCCGTTGTGGCCGGGCGCGCCGCTGGTGACGGGGGCGTTCACGCTGGTGGGGATGGGGGCGCTGCTTGCGGCGACGACGCACGCGCCGCTGATGGCGATCCTGGTGCTCTTCGAGATGACGCTCGATTACCAGATGATCCTCCCGCTCATGCTCGCCTGCGTGGTGGCCCATTATGTGAGCCGGGGGGTGGAGCCGAAGTCGATCTACGCCGAGTCGTTGCGGCGCAAAAGCGAGGGAGGCTTCGACGCCCGGCTGGCCTCCCTGCGCGTGGCGGATCTGATGAAACCGGCCCCGGTGTGCCTCCGGCAGTCCGCGCCGTTTCTGGAGGTGGCGTCCAGCTTCATCCGCAACCGTTTTGTGAACCTCTACGTGGTGGATGCCGAGGGGGCGTTCCTGGGGGCCATCTCCCTGCACGACATCAAGAGTTACCTGGACAACCGGGAACTGGCGAATCTCGTCATCGCGCGGGATCTGCTCCGTTCCTCGTTCCCGACGATCACGCCGGAGGCCTCGCTGGCCCACGCGCTGAGCCTGTTTTCGCACCTGGACGCCGACCGCCTCCCCGTCGTCGCCACGTCCCTCGGACGCCAACTGATCGGCACTATCTCCAAAAGCGACCTCCTGCTGGCCCTCGCCGAACAAAGCAAGCCGGAGAAGGAGGAATGACTGCTCTGCAAGTTGAGAGTTGAGAGAAGGAAGGCCGCGTGCCGAATCCTCTCTCAACTCTTTTCCAGCGTCATCCACGTCAGCATCATGGCCCAGAACGTGAGGGCCAGGCTGAAGAGCGGAATCTGGAGCAGCGACGGCAGCGAGTAGATCATGCACACCACGGGAATCCAAACGCCCCAAGCCGCCACCACCGAGGGAAAAGTGGCCTCTTTGTAAAAGCGGAGCGTCAAGACGCGCTGCATCCCCTTCCAGCGGAAGCCATTGTTTTTCCACGCAAAGCAGGCCCTCGCAAACGGCATGGCATAAAACGGCGTATAAAGAAATTGATCGACCAGCACCTTCTTTGCCACCGTCGGCAAATCCACATGGGTGCCGAACATCACCGCCTGCAAGCGGTAAAAGCCATCCACTATGACGCTCTGCGAGCCCCAATAAAATGCGGCGAAAAGGAGATTCTTCAGATTGGCCCGGTCCACCCGGCCCCGCTGGAACACAGCAACCGCAAGCAGTTCCGGCAGCACCGCTCCGGTCAGCACCCCGGCGGCGCAGGCGAACCCGTACCCCCAGCGTTCCTTGAGCAAGGCCAGCCGCGCCAGCCAGACCTGCGCCGGCGGATAAAAATAGTAGGCACCTACCACGGCGGCCATCGCTGCTTGCACCATCAGCCCCGGGATGAGATTGGCGCGCGCGGCGCGGAGCCCGAGGCGCAAGGGATGCGTTTGCGGCGTGTTGGGATGGGCTTTTTTCACAGGAAGCCGCAGAGCCTAGCCAGCTTCCGTGGAAAAACCAGTTTCCAAATGGCGCGCAACCCCGTAAAATGCCCTTTTACCCATGGCTCCGCACGAAATTTTTTCCCAAATGCCGGCCGCGCTCGCGTGGCAAATCTTTGGTTTCCTGTTTGAAAAAGAGAAACCACTCTACAAAGCGACCATCGAGACGCTGGCCAAGAAGCGCAACCTGCGCCCGGTGTTCGTGGAGCGCAAACCGCGCGAAGAACGCTTCGCCTGGCTCAAGGATTCCCTTTCCCGGCCGGTGAACGATGCCGTGGCCGCCCACTTGCTCCAGGTCTGGCTGGTGGGGGCGCAATCCGGGGTGCTGTGCGACTTCCTCGACGCGCTGGGCATCGCCCACGACGAAAACGGCACGGTGGAGACGCTGCCTGCCGCCCCGGCCAGGGAAGCGCTTGCCGCAGCCGTGGAGACGCTCCTTTCCAAGCACGAAGCCGGCGTCGTGGCAGTCTACCTGCACACCTTCCAGGCCCTCCACGAAGAAGGCGGCTGGCCCACGCTGGCGGAGGTGCTGGAAAGCGATCCTCGGCTGAAGCTTGCGCTCTTAGCAGCCTGTTGAAAAAAGAACAAAGGCCATGTTGCGCATTTTTTGCCGTGGGCGTCGCCGCACGCTTGGCATGTATTCATCGAATACAGGTCACTGCGCTCGGCTCCTTGCTCACACCAAAATCCGCTGCAAACGGTCCATTGTTCGTTAGTGCGACGTTAATCTTGGTGGAAGACTTCCTCCATGGATGCCCACCATTCGCCTTCCGTGCGGTCGGGAAGAGGGTTTTGACAGGGCATGCAGAAGCTCCACCATTCTTGAGTTACAGGATCGGCGGCCATCTTCGCCATATCGGCGGAGAAGTCACTGCCGGTGTATTCAAAGTAGCTGAAGAGGTAGGGATCTCCGTCCAATTTACGGAGATAAATGGAGTAATTTTGAATATTACACGCTTTGATCATCTGGAGCACATCGGGCCAGACAGCGGCGTGGAGTTTCTTGTATTCTTCAATTTTCTCCGGGCGGAGCCCGATGACGGTGCCGTAGCGTTTCATAAGTGTATTTCTAAATATTGTTAACTTAGAGCGGTTTAAATTTGGTTGTTTACACGCTGCTCGGCGGCGCTGGCCGGTGCGCGGTCTTTCAAGCTCGGGTAGCATTGAAAAATACAGCCGCTTCGCTTGAAGAGCCCGCGCATCAACCCACGACGCTCTCGCATCATTGTAAACACTTCAATTTAAAACGCTCTAAGCTCGCATTAAGCGGGGTTCCCTCCCAGATAATTTCCATAAGCCATCGCGAGAATGGCCGCCACGAGCGTCGCAAGCGCGAAGGCGATGATCGCCTGTGTCTTTCGCTGACACCCTTTCCACTCAAGGAGAAGGACCGCGATCATGTTACTGAAAAGCACCAGCATGATCATGTGGATCGCCCAGCTTGTGAACTTATACGAACCCATGCGAACATGTGCGAGGTTGTAGAAGAAGAACTGGCCATACCAGAGGATGCCGGTGAGGGCAGCCATCAGAAAATTGACGGGCAGGCTTGCCTGCTCCGGCCCGGCGGGCAACGCAAGCAGTTCCCCCAGCGTCCGGTGTTTTACGTGGAGACGCATGCAATAAATGGCGGTGGTTACAAACGCGCCAATATTTGCGAAAATATAGACGACGTTGCCACGATACACTCCCGCGCCATGCTGATAGGCAACTTCGGCAATCGGTTCGCCAGCTTCCAGGGAAAAACCATAAACGGCCGAGAGCAAGCCAGCTACCAAGGAAAGGAGCAACCCTTTGGCCAGCGAGAACTCCGTGTTCATCCCTCCCGCGTTCATCTGCTTTTCCTTAAGCTGGCCCGCGATGCCGCAGAATGCGATTCCCGCCGTGCCGATCAAGATGCCAGCCAGCACCCACCCCGAGCCGAGTTTTGTGAACGTCTGCAACAGGGAGCCTTTGACCAGCGGAGGAATCAGCGTGCCCAGCACGCTGGAAAGGCCAACTGCTATGGCGTAGGTTAAGGAAAAGCCGATGTAGCGAATGGAAAAGTTGAAAGTCATTCCGCCGATGCCATAAGCCATGCCGAGCAGGAAGGAATTCAACATCGCGCTTTTGGGGGCTTCGATCAGCACCAGCCACAAATGCGGGATCGTGAAGATCGCGCCGAGGATGGGCAACAGAAACCAGCAAAAGGAAGCCTGGGTTAACCAATAGGTCTGCCAGGACCATCCCTTGACCCGCTTCTGAGGAGTGTAACAGGCAGAGGAAGACATCGCGCCCACGGCGTGGAGGGCTGTTCCGAGGAGGGGATTAGCTGCGATCATACGCCTTGGAGTGTTTCGTTGAATTCTCCGAGATCAATCGGGTAGCGCCCATACTCACGGACAAGCTTGACGATGGTGTCGTAGGTCTTTCCGGAAACGTCGCTCGCCACCGAGTGGTCCGATTGGAAAATGTAACCACCGCCGCGCGCCGCATTGAGCTTGCGCAGAACCTCGCGGCGAATGCGCTCGGGGTCGCCGCTTTCCCATGCCTGCATGCTGCTGTTGCCGCAGATCCCTAGCTTATGGCCGTGCTTGCGGCGCAGTTCAACGGCATCGAGATCCGCCTTGGCTTCGAGCGGATTAAGGGCGTCGACGCCCATCTCAAAGAAGTCGGGCAATATCAAATTGATATTGCCGCAGCCATGATAGATGACGGGCAGGCCGTTACTGTGGCAGATGTCCACCATCTTTTGCACCGTTGGCTTGAAATACTTCCGCCAGTAGTCCGGCGAAAAGAACATGCCGTTGCGATATGCCACGTCACCCCAGATAACCATGCCGTCCAGCAGGCCGTTCGCAACCTCGATCTGGGCCTGGCAGCATTTGGCGTAATGGTCGCCGATCCGCAAAATTTGCTCACCCAATCGTTCTGGGCACTCGCCAATCCACATAAAGGTTTCCATCTGGCCGATCAATCTGGTCAGACACTCCGAAGCTTCGCCGATACTGCCGAAAACGGGAAAGTCGGGCCACAATGACTTCACGGTGTCGATCCACGCTGGCGAGTTCCGCTGGAATCCATCGCCGACGCCCGCGACATGGTTGTCTCCTGCCGAACAATAGCGGCGTTTGTCAAATGGATCGTCAAATTCAAATGCCTCCAGCTTTTCGATGGTGTCGGTTTCCCAGCTTACCGCCTCCGGCATCGGAAGATCGAAACGCTTGCGCAGCACGGTCTCATACCCCGTGCGCACAACTACTTCCTCGGCGTCTTCTTTAAGGGTCTCGAAGTTCTTGATGTGAGGGTCCATGTTTGGCACCGTCGCAATCCAGTCGAGATCGTAATAGTAATAAGGATTGGCATCGGCCGGCAGGTTCAATTCCTCGCGCCAGCGCCGGATAAATCCGCCCCAGAAAAAATCACTGATTGGCACGCGGTCGGGTTCTTCATGCCGGAGCGCCTTTTTCAGGCGTTCAAGTTTGCGTAGGGTATTTTCCTTTCGGCAGGATGTGTTGGCGGCTTTTCCGACGGTGTCGAACATGCTCATGGGTGGGAATGGGTTTTTGGGTTGGTTTGGAGAGAGGACTCTGGAAGGTTTTTTCGCCGGAAACGAGCCGGCGACTGGTGGGTTTGCCGCGTAAAAACGCGGGTAAAATAGTCGCGGTTGGGAAAGCCGGTCGCTTCGGCGATTTCGTCCAGTCCCATCCGCGTGTGCAGCAACCGGTTCGCGGCTTCGCGTATGCGCACTTGCAACACGAACTGTGTGGGAGTAATGCCGTGCCATGTGCAGAAAAGGCGGGAGAGCGAGCGCTCCTTCAAGCCGACCATCCGGCTCAGTTCCGCACTGTAGATTGGCGCGGCGAAGTGTTCTTCGATATGCGCTACAGCTTGCTTGAGTTCCGGCGGCTGATCCTCCATCCACTCGATCTCCGGACGGCTGAGCGTCAGTTGCAGCAGGGCCATGCTGCAATGAAAAATGCGCGCGCGGTTTTCGTTCGGGGTGCGGGAAATTAATTCGATCAATTCCCGAATCACTTCCAACTCGCCGCGCGCGGGATCGAGTTCAATGGGGATGGTCTGGCTCCGCGCCAGGCGTTGTTCGTAGCTAAAGGAAAACCAGAATTTTGGGCGTTGCTCGGTGCCGACGGTGTGGAACAAATGGTGGTCCGGGATGATGACAATCCGATCAGGTCCGAGGACGACCTCCCGGTCAGAGAAGACCACTTTGTGGCCCGGGCTCAGGTCATAGTAGAGCCTCCAAAACGGGCTGTACACATTTGGGTAGTTCCAATGCGGGCGCCGCGGTGAATAGCCCGCCTCGTGCAACACAGGAGATGGCGCCTCCGCCTTTACGCCCAATGGAAAAAATTCGACACCGCTTCCTGAGAACGGCTTTTCATAGCAGCCGAGCTTCTCCCATTTCTTTGCACAAAGAGACATAAACTATCTGTGCCAGAATTTTATATGCGAGGTCAATAATGATTTCAAATAAGCTGGCCGTAAAGAGTTGTGGGATGGATGCGAAACGAGCTGCGCTTTTTGCGAGTTCAGATTCCTCCGGCGTCTTTAAAAAAAGACATACATGCAACCAAAAGAGACATGGTTTTTTTACAACCAATTTCTCTTTCCGTTGCCACATCTCATTACAAAGAATGCAACCACATTATGCCTCCTGCCCCAGCCGCTTGGCCGCGGCGTGGTAGGCGGCGTAAAAGGCTTCGTGCCGGGCCAGGCCGCGCCCCAGCAGGCCGTTCAGGTTGGGGAGATCCTGCGGGCCAAGGAGGAGGTCCACGCTGAGTGCGAAGGCATCCATCTCCGGCGCGGAAGCGCTGCGGTTGGCGCCGATGAAGATGACGAAAAGCGTGCGCCTCAAATCCAGCGGGAGGGCGGCCAGTTCGGATAAAATGGGATGGGTTTCGGCGTCGGCTCCGCAAAAGGTTTCGCTCACCGCCACCACGTCGTAGGGTTGTGAATGCAATTGGGTGGTCGCCTCCTGGACGGTGACGGCTGGTTGGACGGAGAAGCCGAGTTGCGTTAGCGGGGCGCTGACGCTTTCCAGGAGATCGGGCGCGTCGATGCAGAGCAGCGCGCTAAATTCGTGTGAAAGCGGGGCGCCGGTCGAGTGGGGCAGGTTCATGGGAAAGGAGCGGGGCTACAACCCGAGAAAACCGCGTTTGGAGGCGGGCTGCTGGGCGGAGGATGCCCCGGGGTGCGGGCCGCCGTCGAGCCGGAGCGAGGAATGCGTTTCCTTGGAAAGCCCCCGTTGTTTTTTGATCTGGTCGATGTGGCGTTGCACGACGCCTTTGCGGGTCGCATACTGGGTGGCGGTTTCCTCGGAAATCACGTCGGCTTCATAGGCCCGGGTGATCGATTGGTCGAAGGTCATCCAGCCGAAGGTGTGGCTGTCTTCGATGATGCCGTAAAAGTCGCGCCCGTCGGTTTCACCGAGCGCGATGGCTTCCTGGGTGCGCAGGTTGTGGCCCATGATCTCGGTGATCAGCGCGCGCCCCTGGCCGTCGATGCGCGGGGCCAGCCGCTGGCTGACGATGTATTTGAGCATTTCGGAGAGCCGCCCCCGGAGCTGTTTTTCCTCATCGCGCGGGAACATGCCCAGGATGCGGCTGATGGACTGGCCGGCGTCCACGGTGTGGAGCGTGCTTAACACGAGGTGCCCGGTTTCCGCCGCTGCGAGCGCGATCTCCACGGTTTCGCGGTCGCGCATTTCGCCCACGAGAATGACTTTCGGGGCCTGGCGCAGGGCGGCTCGCAGGCCGCCGGGGTAGGTGTCGAAGTCGATCCCGAGTTCGCGCTGGTTGAAGGTCGCCTTTTGGTGCCGGTGGACGAACTCGATCGGGTCTTCCAGCGTGACGATGTGGATCGGCTTGGTCCGGTTGATTTCGTTGAGCAGGCTGGCGAGGGTGGTCGTTTTGCCCGACCCGGTGGCGCCGGTGACGAGGATGAGGCCGTTTTTCTCCTCCACCATGTCCAGGAAGACGGGGGGGAGGTTGAGGCTGTGGATGGAGGGCGTTTCCGTCTGGAGCCGGCGCATGACGATGGCCCAGTTTCCCCGCTGGCGGAAGATGTTGACGCGGAAGCGCGTCCGGTCGTCGATGCCGTAGCCGCAGTCGCAGGAGCCCTTCTCCAGCAGGTTGTCCAGCAGTCGGCGGTCGTCGTGGATGACGCTCAGGGCGATGTGCTCCACCTGCGTCGGGGTCAGCGCGTAGATGTTGTGGGTGCGCACCGGCTTGAGCACGCCCTGCGCCTCCACCTGCAAGGGACGCCCCACGGCAAAGAGGAGATCGGAAATCCCTGCGTGGGATTCGATCATGCATTGGAGAATCGCGTCGAGGTCCGGTTTTTTCATGGCATGTGCGGGAGCGTGTTCTTCTTTCTATAGTCTCACACCTCTATCATCAATCGTCTTCCCCACCTACTCGTCCCAGTCATCCGGCGGGTCCTTGAGCAGTGCGCGGAATTTCTTTTTGTCGTTGGCTTTTTCGTAAGCCTCCTCCGGGGAGATGCGGGCGGCGCGCAGGTGGTCTGTGATGGCGTCGTCGAGCGGCTGGTTGCCTTTCTTTTTGCCGACTTGCATCATGCCGGGGATTTGGTGGGTCTTGGCTTCACGGATCAGGTTCGCTATCGGGCTGTCCACGATCAGGACTTCCAGGGCTGCCACCCGGCCCGGCTTGTCGATGCGCCGGAAGAGGTTCTGGGCCACGACGCCTTTGAGCGATTCCGCCAGTGTGGTGCGGATCTGGTTTTGCTGGTTGGTGGGGAAAACGTCGATGATGCGGTCGATGGTTTTCGGCGCGCTGGAGGTGTGCAGGGTGCCGAAGACCAGGTGGCCGGTGGCGGCGGCGGTGAGCGCCAGCTCAATGGTTTCCAGGTCGCGCAACTCGCCCACCAGGATGATGTCCGGGTCCTCGCGCAGGGCTCCGCGCAGCGCGGAGGCGAAGGAGTGAGTGTGGACCCCCACTTCGCGGTGGTTGACCAGCGAGTTTTGGGAACGGTGGACGAACTCGATCGGGTCCTCCACGGTGATGATGTGCTCCTTGCGGTGCACGTTGGCGTAGTCGATCATCGCGGCCAGCGTGGTCGATTTGCCCGAGCCGGTGGGCCCGGTGACGAGCACGAGGCCCTTGCGAAGCATGGCGAATTTTTTCAGCACCATCGGGAGTCCCAGGTCTTCCAGGGTGTAGACTTTGCTCGGGATGAGCCGGAAGACGGCGGCGATGCCGTTCTTCTGGTTGAAAAAGTTGGCGCGGAAGCGGGCCATGTCCGGGTATTCGTAGCCGAAATCGACGTCCCCGGTTTCCTCGTATTGTTTGATTTTCAGCTCCGGGGCGATTTCGTAGACGAGGGCTTTGAGATCGTCGTTTTCCAGCGGCGGGGCGTCGATGCGGACGAGTTCGCCGTTGATGCGCAGGATGGGCTGGTTGCCGGTGGAGAGGTGAAGGTCGGAAGCCTTCTGGTCCATCATGAAACGGAAGAATGTGTCGATGCGCGCCATGGTTTTTACAGATTTGGGCTAAAGTTCAGAGAACATTGAATATGCAGCAGAAGGGATGCCAGAGGAGGAAGAAAGACGCGAAGGTGCCTGTCTGCCTTTCTTCCCATTAGCAGCCTGTTGAAAAATGAACCAAGGCCATTTTGCGCATCTTTTTGCCGTGGGCCGCGGCGTTGCTCGCTGGGCCTGTATTCATCGAATACAGGCACTGCACTCGGCTCCTTGCCCACACCAAAAATCTCCTGCAAACTGTCCATCGTTCATTATTTCAACAGGCTGTTAGTGGTCCTCCGAGGTGACGGCCAGGACTTCCGCCAGGGTGGTGATTCCTTCGCGGGCTTTGTCGATGCCGGCCATGCGGAGGGTTTTCATCCCCTCCTGGACGGCCTGGCTCTTGATGACCGAGGCGGAGGCGCGTTTGACGATCAGCCGCCGGATGGCTTCGCTTACGGGCAGGACTTCCAGCACGGCGGCGCGGCCCGCGTAGCCGCGTCCCTTGCAGCGCTCGCAGCCTGCGCCGCGGTAGAAGCGCTCGCCGATTAGTTCGGGGACTTCGAGTTTTTCAAAAACGTCCGCTTCCGGGATGAACTCTTCCTTGCAGTTCGGGCAAATGCGCCGCACGAGGCGCTGGGCGCAGGTGAGGAGGATGGAGGAGGAGATCAGGAAGGGTTCGATGCCCATGTCGTCCAGGCGGCTGATGGCTCCCGCGGCGTCGTTGGTGTGCAGCGTGCTCAAGACCTGGTGGCCGGTGAGGGCCGCTTTCACGGCGATGTCGGCCGTTTCCTGGTCGCGGATTTCACCGATCATGACGATGTCCGGGTCTTGGCGGAGGATGGAGCGCAGGGCGCTGGCGAAGGTGAGGCCGATGTCGGCTTTCACGGCCACCTGGTTGATCCCGACGAGCTGGTATTCCACCGGGTCTTCCACGGTGACGATGTTGTATTGCGGGGCGTTGAGCTCCTGGAGCACGGAGTAGAGCGTGGTCGTTTTGCCGGAGCCGGTGGGGCCGGTGACGAGGATCATCCCGTGCGGCGCGTCGATGGCTTTTTGGAAGATGCCAAAAGTGCGCTCGTCCAGGCCCAGGCCCTGGACGGAGCCCGAGAGGGCGCTTTTGTCGAGCAGACGGATGACGATCTTCTCCCCGTAGACGGTGGGCAGGAAGGAGATGCGCAGGTCGATCTCCTTGCCCGCCACGCGGATGCGGAAGCGGCCGTCCTGAGGCAGGCGTCGCTCGGCGATGTCGAGGCCCGCGAGGATCTTGATGCGCGAGGCCATGGGCAGTTGGAGCGCCTTGGGGGGGGAGCTGGCTTCCACAAGGTTGCCGTCCACGCGGTAGCGCAGTTTGATCGATTTTTCAAACGGCTCGATGTGGATGTCGCTCGCCTTTTCCTTGATCGCCTGGACGAGGATCATGTTGACGACTTTGATGACGGGCCCCTCGTCCTCCTGGTCCCGGAGTTTGTCGAGGTCGAGGTTGTCGCTCTTTTCCTTGACCTCCTCCACTCCGCTGGACGCCTCTTCGGCGGCGTCGCGCATGATTTCATCCATGGCCATGCCGCCGGTGGTGACGCCGGAGAGGGCGGCCTCGATGGATTTCTCCGTCGTGATCATCGGGACGATTTCCAGCTTTGTGCGCTGGCGCAGATCGTCGATGGCCAGCACGTTCATCGGGTCGGCCATGGCCACGAAGAGTTTCCCTCCCAGCTTGCAGACGGGGGCGAGCTTGTGGGCGCGGGCGATTTCCTTGGGGATGAGGTTCGCCACGGCGTCGGGCGGGTGGACCTTGGGGAGGTTGATCGGCGGCACGTCCAGGCAGCGGCCCATGGAGATGGCCATGTCCTGCTCGGTCACGTATCCCTTGCTGGTCAGCAGCTTGACGATGCGCCCTCCCTGCTGCTTTTGCAGTTCCATGACTTCTTCCATCTGGCTGGGCAAGAGCAGCCCGTCTTCGATTAAGACGTCGGCGATGCGTTCTCCGAAGGTTTTGGCGGTCATGGGGAAAAGAAGTGCTCGGGAACTTTGAAAATCTGTCTTTATCCGGGGAGCCGGTAGCTCTCGCGCAGGATGCGGTGGATCATGCCCGGCATGGCCAGATGCCATTGCACATGGTAGTCCACGGTTTGCTGGACGAGCGTTTTGACGGCGGTGTCAAACGGGTTGTCGAGCGCCACCATCATGGTGCGGCTCACGATGTCAAACGGGACGACCCGGCGGCCCAGGGTGAGGGATTCGGGGAGCATTCGGACGATTTGCCGGTCCACGTCGTAGGATTCCAGGGGGATGTAGGCGAACTTCGTCCGGTCGAGAATCGCCGCCAGGAGCGTCTCTGCTTCCACCCCCGCCTTGATGAGTTCATCCAGCAGCCCGGCGGCGACAGAGGGCGTATTCGGGTCCGCCTGGATGTCGGCGTTGAGGGTTTTCACGCGCTCCAGGGCTGTTTCCACCACCTCGCGCGAGGCGAGCCGGTGCTGGATGAGGAAGCGGGCCAGCGGTCCGTTGTAGTCTTGGACGAGCGCGCCGGGTTCCGCGTTGGGGGGGGCGTTATCAGGTTGGCGCGTGGCTGCCGTGGCGATCAGCGCCGGTTCCGCCCCCGGCGTTCCCTCGTTGGGGGTTGCGGTTTCGGGCGCTTCGAACAGCTCGGCTGCCACGCCAAAGTCGAGCGCAATCGGGGCCTGGCCGCCTGCTGGTTTGCCCGGGTTGAGTTGGGCGTCGAGGTCCGCGATGAGCGCCTGGATTTCCTGGGAATCGGGCTGGTGGGCGAGCATCCCTTCGTATTCCAGCAGCGCTGCCGAGTATTGGCCCTGGCGCAGATACGCTTCAGCCAGTTGCCGGGTCGTGGCGAGGGCGTCTTCCTGCTGGCCGAGCTTCCAATAGGTGTCCTTGAGGATTTCCAGCGATTGGTCGTTGTCTGGATTGGCCTCCGTGAACATTTTCAATGTCTCGACCGTCAGGAGGAGTTCCGCGCGCTCCTCCGGCGTGAGGTGTTCGGCAAGTGAGATAGAGAGGGGGGTGTCGATGGCCGTAAGGAAAAGGCTGCCAGCCCCGTTTTTCAAGCGTTTTTGCACGGAGCGCCCCTGAAAAGGCCGGGGGCCGCCGCGCGCCATTCACCGGGGCGGCGTTCGGGTGTTTTTTAGCACGCTTTTTCCATGCAGAATTTCGGTTTGGTGCGATGTTAAAAGTAGAGAATGATTCACCGGAAATGGGGTCCGGTGCAGTGGGACGGGTATCGGGGGAGCCCGTCCCACTTATTTTGTACGGCGGCGTGGGGAAACGGGCCGGAGCCAGGGGAGCGGCACCAGAGGATTTTAGTTGATCGATTGCAGTTTGCCGGAAATAGTTTCCGCATGGCAGACAAAGCGATTTCCGTGGCAATTGTGGGAGCTGGACCGGCCGGGCTGGTTTGCGCAACAGAGTTGTTGAAACAAAACAAATCCGCAGCTGTTACCATTGTCGAGAAGGATCCCCATTACGTGGGGGGGATCGCGCGTACGGTCGAATACAAAGGTTTTCGCTTTGATATTGGCGGGCATCGTTTTTTTAGCAAAAGCCGGGAGATCACCGATTGGTGGAAGAATCGTCTGCCGAACGACTTCATCCAGGTGGGGCGGCTTTCACGGATTTTCTACCGGGGGGTCTTTTTCGATTATCCGCTCAAGGCGATGAACGCCCTCTTCGGGCTCGGCATTTGGACCAGCACCTTGTGCGTGCTGAGTTACCTCAATAGCCAAATTGCGCCGATCAAGCCGGAAAAATCATTTCAAGACTGGGTGTCGAACCGGTTCGGACGCAAATTGTTCGGGATTTTCTTCAAAACATACACCGAAAAGGTCTGGGGGACGCCCTGCGACCAGATCAGCGCGGATTGGGCGGCCCAGCGGATCAAGGGATTGTCGCTTTTCAAGGCGATCTACTACGCTCTTTTGCCCCAAAGACCGCAGAAGTCGGGCGGGGAGGTTGTCAAAACCCTGATCGACAAATTTGAGTACCCGCGGCTTGGCCCCGGGCAGATGTGGGAGAAAACCCGGGATGACATTGTTTGCGCAGGCGGCACGATCCACATGGGGGAAAGCGTGGTGAAGATTTCCCGCGAGGGGAATCGCATCACGTCGATCACTACCCGCAACGCGGCGGGCGGCGAGCGCACCGTGGCGGCCGACCAATTTATTATGACCATGCCGCTGCGGGAGACGATCCTCGCCATCGACCCGCCGCTCCCAGAGCCGGTGTTGGAGGCGGCCCGCCATCTGGAATACCGGGACTTTCTGACGGTGGCGCTGATGGTGAAGCGCACGAATCTCTTCCCGGACAACTGGATTTACGTCCACGATCCTTCCGTCCACCTGGGGCGGATTCAGAATTTCAACAACTGGAGTTCCGCACTGGTTCCCGCCGAGGGGGTGACCTGCCTGGGGCTGGAATATTTTTGCTTCGAAGCCGACGAACTGTGGAACATGCCGGATTCCGACCTGGTGGAACTGGGCAAGAAGGAGTTGGTCCAACTGGGGCTCGTCCAGGCGGGCGAAATCTTTGACGGCTGCGTGGTGCGGATGGCCAAAGCCTATCCGGTTTATGGCCCGGAATATCAGAAGGACGTCGCGGTGATCCGGGAGCAGATCGGGAAACTGGAGAATCTCCAGGCCGTGGGCCGCAATGGGATGCACAAGTATAACAACATGGACCACTCCATGATGGCGGCGCTGCTTGCTTCCCGGCGTTTGTTCGGGAGCAACCTGGACCCCTGGAACGTGAATACCGACGCGGAATATCACGAAGAATCAGCAAATCATGGAAACTGAAAACAAGAGCATTCTCAATGATGTTCCTTGCAAGCCCTCCGTGGGGCGGAACCGGTTGGTTTTTGCGCTCCTGATTGTTTGGCTGGGGAGTTTTTTGGTTCACGATCTGAGCCGCCATGACGCCAGCGGCCTCATGGTCTCCATCATGCGGAACTGGGAGCAATATGGATTTGTGCATCTGAAAGGCCAGTTTGTGGGGAACCCGGGAGGGATTGCTGCCGGAGAGGAACCGGAAATCTATCGGGGGCACCGCCCCGCCTGCCTGTTTCCCTCCTACGCCGTGGGGCATTTTTTTGGAGGGGCGGGAGTGTCCACGCTCCCTTTTCTGTTGTTGCTGAGCACGCTGACCACAACGGCAATTTGGTTTTTTTTGCGCAAGAATTCCCTGGCGCTGGTTTGTGCGGTGCTTGTCCCCTTATGCTACGGATATACCCAATGCGCCAGAAGCTATGATCCCATCGGGATCACGATTGTATTGGGGATTCCGTGGATGGTGATCTCGGTGCTGTTGATATGCACGGAACGCAAGGCCGCCATTCTGACGGGAGTGGTTTTGATGGGGGTGTATTCGCAACTCAACTGGCCGGTTGTGTTTCCGCTGGCGGCGGCATCGGTTTACCTGATTGTCCGCCTTCAAAAAAGGCCGTTGGTGGTTTTGAGTTTCATCCTTGTTGCGCTGGCGGGGCTTGCCGCCGTGACTTATTCCACGGTGTCGGCCAAGATTCCATCCAATCTCGCCGGGGAACAACCGCATGACTTATTGTGGCAAACGTATCTTTGGGGAGCGAACGGCTATGATGGCCATGGGATGACGCTTGGCAAGATGTTGGTTCGCAATGTCTTGACTACTACGCCAGGGCTTTTGCCGGTCTTTTTGTTGCTTGGTTTTCTTTGCTTGCGAGGTGGCGTTCCACGCAACCAGGTGCTTTTGTCGCTGGCTCCCCTGGCTGTTTCCGTGATCGGAGTGCTTGGGATGCGCAATCTCTTTGGCCACCACCCATGGATGTCGGGGCCGCCGGTTTTATGCGGCACTCTTTTTTCCATCGGCCTGCTGCAACTGCATGGAGGCTCCTTTGATTTAATCCTGCGGCGGGCCGCCGCGTGGATTGCCGTTGGCGTTGCGTATTGTTTGCTATGGGTGGCGGTGTTGGCGGCCTGCAATGCCAATACGTATACGTTGGGTTCCCTGGTTTCCAAGAATACCCAGCGGGGCAGCTTGATTGTGCTGATGCCGGACGTGGGGCCCGCTTTTTATGATGCGGGCCCACGCTGGACGGAGATATTCGATCGCAAGGTTGTCCGCTATGCGGACTGGATGGCTGGCGGGAAAAAGGACCAGGCTTCGGTCATTGAATTTAGTTCAAAAGCCGAACTCGAAGGACGCCATCCCTTCGCCCGTTCTTCCGAGCTTGGAAAATTCGACCACCTCTTGATGCAGGCTATCGGATATTACCGGACGCGCATTTCAAAACGCGCTGCCGGCGATTGCCTGGAGACTGGAGAGGCTTATTACCTGTATCATGTAAATTAGCAGCCTGTTGAAAAATGAGCATGAAAGGATTCATGGAACGGTTTAAGAAAAAAGTTTCGCCCCTGACTTTCATGCGCATGGCATTGGCCTTATCCGGGATATGGTTCTTGGTGATCTACCCGGCCATGAATTGGTTCTGCCCGAACCGCCTGCCGGTGAGCTTACGCCCCACTGTTTGCGATTTTGGGCAGTATTACGCGGGGGCGACGGCGGCGAAATATGGGATATGGGACGCTCTTTACCCGACGCCCAAGCCGGAAGTTTACAATGCCCCGCCGGCTTTCAGGCCCAAATATAAAACCTTTTTATTCGATGAGCGGAAGATCAACGGGAAGCAGTGCTATTACCCTCCCATTTCTTATGCCGAGGCTTCGGATTTTTCTCCCAAACTCGTGGCCCATTGCAAGGAACTGAAGTGGTTCAG
Organism: Verrucomicrobiota bacterium; assembly: GCA_037143855.1. Lineage (GTDB taxonomy): Bacteria > Verrucomicrobiota > Verrucomicrobiia > Chthoniobacterales > Chthoniobacteraceae > UBA695. The sequence continues at coordinate 17,742 of JBAWXX010000017.1, forward strand.
CTTCCGTTATATGTATCCGCCTCCTTTGGCCTTATTGTTGCGGCCATTGGCCTGTTTCGATTATGAGACCGCCCGCAAGCATGTATGGCCCATCTTGTCCATGGCCGCCCTTTTCGGATTGTCCTATTTCTCCTCGCGGATGCATCGGCTGCTGCGCGGCAAAGTCTCGTATATCGAAGGGCTGATGATTCTGGCTTTTACCTTTTACTCTTTTCGTGGGCCGACGGCCATTGAGGGGGGCAATGTGACGCCCATTCTGGGATTCCTGATCGCTTTTGCGGCCTACAGTTGGGTGAGGGGATGGCAAGTAGGAGCTGGGGCGGCCATGATCCCCTTGTTGCTGTGCAAGGCGATCGGGTTGAACTGGTGCCCTCTTTTGTTTCTCGGACGCGTTCGCTGGAAGACCTTTTGGACGTTGGCTTTTCTCACCGTGCTCCTCAATGGGCTGATGCTCTTTTGGGCGGGAATCGGGGTGTACCGGCAGTTTCTTTTTGAAGTGTTGCCGAAAGTATCCGTACCGATTGGCTATGGGGTTGTCCCCATGATCTTCCAGGCCTTCGGTTTTTATCCGGCCAAATTCTATCTTGGCCTGAATGTGCTGCTCTGCCTTTTCCTCTATTATGGTTACTGGAGGGGCACAAAGGCAAAGGGCTCCGTGGATCGCCTTGTTGCGATGGCCGCGACACTGGCGGGCACGATAGCGGTCTTCTGCTTATTGAATTTTCCTGTGTGGATGCACTATTTCCCAGTCTATCTCTACTTCCCCTTTTTGGGTTGGTTGGTATGGGAAGCGATGCAAGCGCGGGGAAAATGGCGCACCGGAATCATTGCGGGAACCGCCATTGCCTATGTGCTGATTTGTGACTGGATGATCCGCGGGCTGATCTTTTACGGCTTGGGGCAAAAGTATCTCGATGCCTATCGGGATCACTTCGTTTGGACGTTTTGCCCCTTTTTCTATCCGATCTTTTTTCTGATCGTCGTCTTCCGCCGGCTTTATTTCGCCCCTTCCGTAGCGCTTCCCCCGGAACGGGAGGGATGCGAAAGCGCGGCTGTATCCGGGGAACCGGTGCGGCGATAGACGACGAAGGCGGTGCCGCCGGTGTGCAATTCTTCCCCCGTGGGGGCCCAGTAATCCGGCAACTCGGTAATACGGTTGGGGACCCACGGAGCGATTTCCCTGATGAAAACGGTCACGGCCCTCAGATCTTCTTCCTCCCCCGGGTAGGGGGCTTCCTTGGGATTCGGGAAAACCACGGGGCCGGTAAAAATTTTGAGACGCCTGCGTTTGGCGTCATAGTAAAACGCTTCGCTGATCCACGCTACGTCCCCGGCGTGAAGCACCTTGTCGGAAAATGCGGCAATCTGCGGCCCGGGATCGCCCGTGCGATGCATCTGCAAACGATGGTGAACCGTCCTTCTCAGGAAATTGCCGGGAGGCATCCATCCCAGCACCAACAGGAGCGCGACTGCGGGCAGGGAAAAACGGCTGAAAACGGGTTCCGCTGAAAACAGCGCAAACAGGAAAAGGACCAAGGGCAGGAAAAGAAACCAGCCGTAGTCGGAGGGAAAGACCGCTCTGGAAAGAAAGGCCCAGGGGATGGCCACCACGCAGGCGATAGCAAACAAGGGAAACCTCCATGCGCGCCTTCTCAAGAGCCCCCGGATGCAGAAAGCGAGAAGCGCTCCCGCCAGGAAGGGGAGATCAAAGCTGGAGAGCCCTTCGCGTTTCCAGGTGGGATCGCCTTGCGCCAGGCTCCCCCTGGCGTGGGGGGCGACACTGGCCAGAAAAGCGTCCCACACGCCGAAATGGTGATAAAAGGCGGCGAGCGCCAATGCGCCGATGGCGCCGCCCGCGCCAAAGCAGAGCACCTCTTTCCAAAAACGCCTCGGGTAAAACAAGAAAAGCAGGGCGCCCAGGACGGCCGTATAGAGCACCGCCCCCAAATGGGCCCACGGCACCAGCGCCGCCACGGCCGCCAGACCGCCCAGCCGCCCAACGGCGCGCTGCACCGTCAAGAGGTAAGCGAGGGCGCCGAGCAAAAGGAAAGAGAGCGGATCGTAGCGGCCGGTGGTCAGCAACAAATAGGCGCAATCCGTGGACAAGAAGAAAGCGATGGCCCCCAGCCGCCATGTCGCCGTGCGGACCAGGCCGCTTCTTTGCATCGCCCGCCAGATCAGCGCCGAGCCCGCCGCGACGTAGAGAAAATTGAGCCAGAGGACGCTGACATAATGCGGGCCGAAGAGTTTCAACCACGGAATCAAGAGGAATTGATGCAGCGGCACGTTCCCCGCCCAGAACGCGTCGCCTCTCTGCGCATACCAGCAAGTGGAGGTGAATCCGTTTCCGGCAAGGTAATTGATCGAAGGGTCCGTGTAGCCGGGGTTGTCGAGGTAAATCGGGATCGTGCCATGAACGCCGAAGAGGAGCGCCGCATACCCCGCCAGCAAGCCGGCCAAGGCGCGCCCTTCGTTGCGGGTGATCCACGCGGCGGCGGCTTTGCAAAACGATTCGATCCATGCCATGGCCTTGCCTTTCCTTGCTATGGCTGCACCTTCCGCAGTTCCCCGAGCATCGTCCATCCCATCCTCACAATTTTTGGCAGGTTGATGCTGTTCACGCCCCCCTGGCGATCCCGGAAATGGATGGGAACATATTGCCACCGCAGCCCCGGGCAACGTTTCAGCGCCACGGTCAACGCGATATTTTGGACGTCGAAATCGGGAGGGACCTTGGCCAGGGCCTGGGCCAGCGCCGTTTTGCGCATCAACCGGTAGGGCACGTTCGCGTCTTTGACATTCACGCCCGCCACAAGGGAAGACAACGCGCCGCAGGCTTTGGAAATGAGCTTGCGCGCCACCCCGTCGCCCCTCGTCCTGCGGATGCCAAAAACACAATCGGCGTCCGCTCTTCGGCTCCAGAACGTGGGAAAATAATCGGGGTCGCACTGGCCGTCCGAATCAATTTGCAGCACCCACTGCGCCGGGCTGTTCAAAGCCAGTTCATAGCCGTAGCGGCAACTGCGGCCGTGGCCGGAGTTGGGTTTGTTGACGACGATTATTTTGCCGGAATGATTTTGCGCCAGTTCCTTGAGGATCTCGTGGGTGGCATCCCGGGAGCCATCATTCAGAGCCAGCAACTCAAAGCGCACCCCCGTTTTTTCCAAAACGTAAAGCCACTCACAGAGGACACAGGAAATATTGGCCGCCTCGTTATAGATGGGCATCACCACAGCAAGCTCCAGACCCTTTGACGCATTCATCGCTTCCTCCTTGCCAATGTTTGGAAGAGAATCGCAGAGGCGGAGCCAACGGACGTATGCTTCCATCTCCCGCCTTTGCGTGAGACTCATGAAGAGGCGCGGCCCCGTGTGCGGCCCCAGCCAAGAGTTGACCCTCTCTCCCCAGGCTGATAGGTTCCCCGTTCCTTTTCGATCCGATGAGCACGAATTACAAAGAGACGCTGAACCTTCCCAAAACGGACTTCCCCATGAAGGCCGACCTGATTGCCCGCGAGCCCGCCCGGCTGGCACAATGGGAGAAGGAGGCGCTGTACGCCCGTATCCAGGAGGCCCGCAAGGAGGCCCCCCTCTTCGTGCTCCACGACGGCCCCCCCTTTGCCAATGGCGACGTTCACATGGGCACGGCGCTCAACAAGGTGCTCAAGGATTTGATCGTCAAATCCAAGACGATGCTGGGCTGCCGGGCCCCGTTCGTGCCCGGCTGGGACTGCCACGGGCTCCCCATCGAGTTCAAGGTGGTGAAGGAAAGCCGGGGGCTTTCGCCGTTGGAAATCCGCCATAAATCCGAGGCCTACGCGCGCAAATACATCGACATCCAGCGCGGCCAGTTCCGGCGCCTGGGCGTGTTGGGCGACTGGGAACACCCGTATTTGACGCTCGCGCCGGAATACGAATGCGAAATCATCCGCGCCTTCGCCACGTTTGTGGAGAAGGGGCTCGTTTACCAGAGCATGAAGCCGGTCTACTGGAGCACCGGCGCGCAGACCGCCCTGGCCGAGGCCGAGGTGGAGTATGCCGACCGGACCGATCCGGCCATTTTCGTGAAGTTTGAGATCGCCTCCGGACCGCTGGCGGGCAAGGCCAGCATGGTCATCTGGACCACCACGCCGTGGACGCTCCCCGCGAACGTCGCCATCGCCGTCCATCCGCGTCACACCTACGTGGCCCGGACCTTCGTCCATGCCGCGAGCGGGCGGCGCGAAGTGCTCGTGGCCGCCGAGGGCCTTCTTTCCCAATTCGCCGAAGTCACCGGCTGGCAGGCGGTGGAAGGGGGAGATCCCGCCGCGCGCTCTTTCACCGGCGCAGAGCTGGAGGGAACGCAAGCGCGCCACCCCTTCCTGGACCGCCTTTCGCCCGTCATCCTGGCCGATTTCGTGACGCTCGACACCGGCACCGGCCAGGTGCATATCGCGCCCGGCCACGGTGCGGACGACTACATGGCGGGCGTCAAATACGGCTTGCCAATTCTCTCGCCGGTGGACGAACACGGGTGCTTTACGCAGGAAGTCGGCGTTCCGGCCTGGGTGGGGAAATACGTTTTTGACGCCAACCCGGTGGTGGTGGAGCATCTGCGTGGCTGCGGCGCGCTCCTGGGCGAGCAGCCCTACACCCACTCCTATCCCCATTGCTGGCGCTCCAAGACCCCCGTGGTCTTCCGCGCCGTGGAGCAATTCTTCATCCGCATCGACGCCCTGCGCCAGCAGGCGCTCTCCGAGATCGACGCCGTGACCTGGCTCCCCCACTGGGGCCGCAACCGCATTTACGGAACCGTCGAATCCCGGCCCGACTGGTGCATCTCGCGCCAGCGTTCCTGGGGCGTGCCGCTCCCCGTGTTCTATGGCGCGGGGGAGGGGACGCCGATCCTCGACGCCGCCGCCGTCCGCAAGGTGGCCGATCTGGTGGAGAAGCACGGCACCAATCTCTGGTTTGAGAAAGACGACGCCTGGTGGGCGCAAGCCGCCGGGCTTCCCGCCGGAACCACCCGCCGCAACGACACCCTCGACGTCTGGATCGACTCCGGCGTTTCGCACACGGCCGTCTTGAAAAAGCGCCCGGAACTCCGCTTCCCAGCCGACATCTACCTGGAGGCCACCGACCAGCACCGCGGCTGGTTCCAGTCGTCGCTGATGACCAGCGTGGCCATGCACGGACGGGCTCCGTACAAGACCGTCATCACCCACGGGTTTGTCGTGGACAAGGACGGCAAGAAGATTTCCAAGTCGAGCAGCTACCAAAAGCCGATGGATGCCGGGCATTTCGTCGGCAAATACGGCGCGGATATCGTCCGCCTCTGGGTTTCCAGCGTGCAATTCACCGACGAGGTGCCGTTCTCCGAGGAAGCCTTCACGCGCCTCGGCGAAGCCTATCGGCTTTTCCGCAACACCCTGCGCATCCTGCTGGCCAACCTGCACGGCTTCGACCCCGCGCGCGACGCGGCTCCGCGCGAGGATTGGACGCTCGTGGACCGCTGGGTGATGTCCCGGCTCCAGAACGTTATTATGACTTGCCGCGAGGCGTACGACGCCTACGAGTTCCGGCGCGTCTTCCAGACGTTGAACCAGTTCTGCGCCGTCGATTTGAGCGCCCTCTACATCGACATCACCAAGGACCGGATGTATTGCGACGCGGAGGGCTCCCCGCGCCGCCGCGCCACGCAGACCGTCCTCCACGCCGTCTTCCAGGCGCTCACCCGGCTGCTGGCCCCCATCCTCGCCTTCACCGCCGACGAAGCCTGGGAATTCGCGGGCCACGCCGCCGGCGACGTCCATTTGCAGACCTTCCCGGAAGCCGATGCCGCTCTGGCCGACCCGGCGCTGGAAGCCCGTGTGGAGAAGCTGCTCGCTCTGCGCGGCGTCATCGCCCACGCGGTCGAACCGGCCCGCAAGGAGAAGCTCATCGGCAACGCCCTCGAAGCCGCCGTGACGCTGCAAATCGCCGACGCCGGCCTGCTGGCCGAACTGCAAGGGCGCGGGTCCGAGTTGGAAGAGTTCTTTATCCTGAGCAGCCTGACTTTGAAGGCCGGCCCCGAAACCGTGGCCACGCTCATCCGCACGCCCGACGCCAAGTGCAGCCGCTGCTGGCGGCACAAACCGGCCGTCGGGGCCGACCCGGCGCATCCCGAGCTTTGCGATCGCTGCGCGGAGGTCGTGGGATAGGCTGGAACGATCTCACGCAAAGACGCAAAGGAGGATAAATTTGGAAGTTTCGAAGCCAGGAAATAACGTGAAAAGCGCGAAGGCTTCTTTGGGGCTGCTGCTCGCTGCCGTCACGCTTCCGCTGTACCTCCTCGACCAGGGGAGCAAGTGGGCCGTCTGGACACATCTGGAGGTCGATACGGGCGTGCCGGTCATCCCCGGGTTTTTCACCCTCGTCCATTGGCGCAACACCGGCGCGGCTTTCAGCATGTTGAGCGATTCCAACCGCTTCTTCATCGGGCTTTCCGCCGTGGCCCTCGTGGTCCTGGCCGTGCTGGGGCGGCGCGGGAAGTTCAGTGACCGGCCAAGCCGCATCGGCTGGGCGATGCTGCTGGCCGGGATCCTCGGCAACCTGACCGACCGCGCCTGGCACGGCTCCGTCGTCGATTTCCTCCTTTTCGACCTGCACCTGCCCTACGCCAACCCGTGGCCCGCCTTTAACGTGGCCGATTCGTGCATCTTTTGCGCCGCCGCCCTCTTCCTCTGGCAATCCTTCCGGGAACCGCAACCGGGCCGGGCTTCCTGACGGGAGAATCCGCCTTGCTTTTGCCGCGTATCGCGGGAAACTTGATATTGCCATGCCGGAAAACAGCCATCTCCAAGAGCGCGCGCGCAAAGCCGAGATCATCATCGCCCAGCCTGCCGGGTTCAAGGTATGCGAGGGGTGTGACTCCATTGTCGCGGCCCGGGTGGCCACCTGCCCCAACTGCCACGGCTACCGTTTCAACGACGCCCCGGAAGCGGTGGTGGCCCAGGCCCGGCTCCTGGCCTCGCGCGCGCAAACCAGCGTGATCGCGGACGACCTTCTATAATTCCCATGAAAACGTCCCTCGGCCCGAAACTCCTCCTCTATCCCACGCCGGTCATGGTGGTTGGAACCTACGACCCCGACGGCAAACCGAACGTCATGACCGCCTCCTGGGGCGGCATCTGCTGCTCGCAGCCCCCGTGCGTCAACGTTTCCCTGCGCAAGGCCACCTACAGTTACCACAACCTCGTGGCGCGCAAGGCGTTCACCTTAAGCCTTCCCTCGGCGGATCTGGTCCGCAAGGCCGATTACTTCGGCCTCGCTTCCGGGCGCGATACCGACAAATTCGCGGCCTCCGGGTTGACACCCCAGGGGAGCGATCTTGTGGACGCTCCGTACGTCGCCGAATTTCCGCTCATTTTGGAATGCCGGCTCCTCCAGGCCATCGAACTGGGGCTCCATACCCTGTTTGTCGGCGAAGTCGCGGATGTCAAAGTGGACCCGGAGATCCTGACCCCCGAAGGGGACGTGGATATCCAGAAGCTCCAGCCGCTTCTCTACGCCACCGGCACCAAGGAATACTACGGCGTGGGCGCCTTCGTTGCCAAAGCCTTCGCGGCGGGCCGGGAAGGCGATTAGAGCGTTTTAAATTGAAGTGTTTACAAGAGCCTCTCCGCGCCTTTCCCGCTACCCGGCGATCATCTTTTGGAGCATGCCAACCATCTCCCGGTTGAGTGGGAGGGCCGCCGCGCCCGGGTTGATGACGCCGCCCGCGCATTCCGGCTGGGAGAGGATGAAGTCCCACGCTTCCGGCGCGGTCAGCACCATCGCCGAGACGGCTTCCTGGGTCCATGCCTTGAGGGCGGCTTCGTCGGTGAAAAGGGGCAAATATTCCGCATCGTTCTCATCCGTGCAGACAAGCACTTGCAGCGCTTCGTCGTCCGCCGGTTCTGTGTCCAGGCGGTTCGTGAAGGCGGGAACGAGGTAGAGCCCGCGCTGCAAGGCCAGCGTGAGGGCGGTTTGGGCGGCTTCCGAGCGGTCCGCGGCAATTGCCGCGATGGCCGCGAGCAGCTCCGGGTTTTCAATCGGCTCGTTGGCGGAATGGTAATGCTTGCCGCAGCAGCCGCCTTCCTTTCCATGCCCGTGGCCTCCGCAGCATTCGTGGTCTTCTTCCCCCTCGTCGTCATGGGAGCAACACCCGCAACTGCCATCGCCACGGCAGCCTCCGGCGTCCTGGATGTCCATCCCCTCGTACACCACGTCTTCCAACTTGGCGGCGGCCGCTTCCAGTTCCGCGTTCAGGGCAAAGAGGGATTCCGGGGTATGGGTTTCGAGCCGGCTCAATTCCAGGAAAAAGCGTTCCGCCTCTTCGTCCTCCTGGATCTCGTCTCCGTCGAAATGGTGGCACGCCAAGGCGTCGGAAAGCGCTTCCAGGGCCTCGGGCGTGGGGGCGGAAAAGAAGTAGCTCCAAGGCTGCTCCGCGTCGATGGCCCCGTGGGTTTGCTGGCGCAGATCGGCGAAGAGTTCCTGGAGTTGGGAGAGCGGGATCGTTTGCATGGGCGGGCAAGGTTGCAGTCCCGCGCGCAAATGGCAACCGGAAAAGCGCGGGGATACGCGCTGAGAGAAATTTCGACTTATCCGGCCGAATTTTTACACAAAAGGCGCGAAAACAGGGATAAGGAGAAGCATTTCGTCTCAAAACGCTCTCTCTTTTGCGTTTTTTGTTAGGAAAATCTTTGAGCCGATGCGGCAGGCTCGCTCTATTTTTCCGCCAACGCCTGAAGCCGCCGGGCGGAGGCCGGTTGGGCTGTGCCGAGGTCCTGGGCGAAGAGGCTCACGCGGAACTCTTCCAAGAGCCAGCGGTAGGCCTCGCGGCGGGGGGCTGGAATCGTTTTCTCCACTGCGCCGCCCGGCAGGAACGGGGCGAGAAGCTGCGCTTTCTGCGCGTCGCGGCTTTGGGCCAGCGGGCTGATCACGGCCCGCTCGGCGCGCAGTTGGACGGCCCGCAGGTAGCGCGGGAGGTGGTGCAATTGCGCGTGCGGCGTCCGGTCCAGGAAATCGGCGGGAACCAGCCGCTCCACGTCGGCTTCCAGGCCGGGGTAGCGTTTGCCGCAGGCGAGAATCGTCTGGCGCAAGGTGAGGATCTGCCCGGCCAGTTCGCCGACGCGCCGGGCCAGGAGCGGGAGATCGCGCCGGGCGGTTTCCAGCAGGGCGTTGAACCGGGCTTGCGTGAGCGGATGGAGCGGTTCGAGCCGGAAGGCGTGGGCCACGATGTGCCGGTAGGCGTTTTCGGCCAGGGCGTCGCCGCCCGCCGTGCGTGGGTGTCCCTTTTGCGGCTGCGGCGCGTGGAATTGCGCGCTCAATTGCGCCAGGGCGTCTCCAAAGGCGACGGCCCGCTGCGGGGTCCCGGGCGAGGCCGCCCCTCCGAAGCGCCGCGCCAGGCCGCCGAGTTCCTTTTGCAGCCAGGCGAGATCGCGCGCGAGCGCCAGCTCCGCCAGACGGCGGACCCCGGCGGGCGAGGCTGCCGCCGCTTCCTCGCGTTTGCGGAAGAGTTTGAGATCGACTTCGCCGCCGTGCGCGCCTTCTTCCCTGAGCGCCAGGCCGGGCCAGCCGAGCAGCGGCGCGCCGCCAATCTCTTCCACCACCACGGATTCCGGCAAATCGCCAAACGACCACGCCGAGAGGGCCGGTTTTTCCCAGCGCCGGGCGGCCCGTTCCCACGCGTCCGACTGGACTTTCTTCCCATCGAGCGCGGCGTGGACGGCGGGCAGGTCGCGCCCCGCCGCGACGGTCTTGTTCCGGTGGTCCACCACTTCGACCCGGGGCCGCAGGTAATCGGGGAGCGCCTTCCAGTCCTCGGGCCGAATGGCGACGCCGTATTTTTGGGCGATCCACGCCGCCAGCGCCGCGAGCAGGTCGCCGCCCTGGGGCTGGAACCCGGCGGCGAGTTCCGCCACCTTGGGCTCCAGCGGCTGGAGCTGCTTGCGGAGGCTTTTGGGCAGGGATCGCAGGAGTTCGCCTAGTTGCTCCTCGCGCAGGCCGGGCACCATCCATTGCAACTCCGCCGGGGTGAGCCGCTCGGCCAGGGGGAGGGGGACGCGCACTGTCACGCCGTCTTCCTCGGCCCCCGGGTTGTAGGCGTAGGCGAGGGGGAGGACGCTGTTGCCGACGGCGACTTGATCCGGGAACGCCTCGCGGTCGTAGGCGAGCGACTCGGTGTCCAGGAGATCCTCCTCCGTGGCGCAGAGAAAGTCCCGCTCCTCGGTGATGCGCGCGCGGACGAGCCGGTTCAAGTCGTGCACGGAGGAGACGCTTTCGATTCGTTCCGCGTAGAAGCGGTAAAATGCCTCGTCCAGGTCGAGGACGCGGCGGCTGCGGACTTTGGTGAGCGCGGCTTCCACGCGGTCGCGCAACGCCTGGTTTTCCGCGAAGAACCGCGCTGTTACGCGCGCTTCCCGGGCCACGAGCGCCCCGCGAATAAAAAGTTCCGTGGCGGCGGGCGGGTCGATGCGCCCGTAATCGACCTGCCGTTTGGCGACTTCCAGCCCGTGCAGCAGCACCCGCTCCCAGACGAGGACGCGCCCGGCCTTGGCGCTCCATTGCGGGTGAACGTAGCTGAACTTGCAGAGGTGGCTCCCAAGTTCCACGATCCAGAGCGGGTCGATCCGCGCCGCCGTGCGGGCGAAAAGTTGCGAGGTCTGCACGATCTCCCCCGCGATGATCCACGCGGGCTGGCGGCTGCCGGGGGGCTTTGGCGCGCCGGGAGGGGAGGACGCCGCGTGCGGCTTCTTTTTGAAACCCCGTTCATAGAGGCCCGAGCCGGGGAAGAGGGTCACGGCCCGGTTGCCGCCCGCCTTGTATTGGTTGCGCTCCTCGCGCTGGGCCACCTGGCCGATCAACCCGGCGAGGATCGAGCGGTGCACGGCGGCGTAGCGTTCCTCCTCCGCGTTCTCCGTGCCGGTTTTCTTTCCGGCCGCCGGGCGTCTGCCGTGTTGCGGGCGCAGTGGGGTCATCGTCTCCGCCAGTTGCCGGTAAATGTCGCGCCACTCGCGCATCCGGGTCAGCGAGAGGTAGTTTGCCTTGCAAAACCGGCGCAGCGCGTTGCGGCTCGTGTGGACGCTCCGGCTCTCCAGCGGCGGCGCGGCGTTCCAGAGGTTGAGCAGGGTCAGAAAGTCGGACTCCGGGTGCGTGAACGTCTTGTGCGCGGCGGCAGCGGACTCTTTCGCCTCCTCGGGCCGCTCGCGCGGGTCCGGCACGCTGAGTCCTGCGGCGATGACCAGCAACTCGTCGAGCGCCCCCTCCGTGCGCGCTTCCAGCAGCATCCGGCCCAGCGTCGGGTCCAGCGGCAGCCGCGCCAGTTCGCGCCCGAGGTCCGTCAAGGCCCAGGTGTTCCCCTCGGCTTCCATCAGCGCGCCTAGCTCTTGCAGCAGTTGATAGCCGCCCCGGATCGCCTGGGCGCTTGGCGGGTTCAAAAAGGGGAACGTCTCCACGTCGCCGAGCCGGAAGGCTTTCATGCGCAGGATCACCTCGGCGAGGTTGGCGCGCTGGATCTCCGGCTGCGTGAACCGGGGGCGCTTTTCCAGGTCTTCCTCGGAGTAGAGCCGGATGCAGAGCCCGTCGCGCACCCGGCCCGCGCGGCCCGCCCGCTGGTTGGCGCTGCTTTGGGAGACGGGCTCCACCGGCAGGCGCTTGGTGCGCGTGCGCGGGTTGTAGCGGCTGATGCGGGCCAGCCCCGTGTCGATCACGGTGCCGATGCGCGGGATCGTCAGCGAGGTTTCCGCGATGTTCGTCGCCAGGACCACGCGGCGTTTGGCGCCCGGCGCGAAAATCCGCTGCTGGTCGGCTCCCGCCAGCCGCCCGAAGAGAGGCAATACCTCGAAGCTCGGCCCCAGCGTTTCCTCCAGCAACTCGCGGGCTTCGCGGATGTCGCGCTCCGTGGGGAGGAACACCAGCACGTCGCCGGAATCCGTTTCGATGAGCGCGTCCTCCGTGGCGCGCGCGGCGGCTTCCACGAAACTGGCGTCGCTTGAGAGTTCCCCCTCCGCGTTCGTCTCGCCGAGGGGCCGGTAGCGGATTTCCACCGGGAAAAGGCGGCCGGAAACCTCGATCACCGGCGCGCCGCCAAACGCCTTGGAGAACGCCTCCGTGTCGATCGTGGCGGAGGTGACGATCACCTTCAAATCCGCCCGCTTGCGCAAGATCCCCTGCAAGTGCCCGAGCAGGAAGTCGATATTGAGCGAACGCTCGTGCGCTTCGTCCAGGATCAAGGCCGAGTAGGCGCGCAGCAGCGGGTCGGACTGGATTTCCGCCAGCAGGATGCCGTCTGTCATGAACTTGATGCGCGTTTCGCGCGAGGTGTCGTCGTTGAAGCGCATCTTGCACCCCACCTCGCGCCCCCACGTCACGCCCAGTTCCTCCGCCACGCGCCGGGAAATGCTCATCGCGGCCACGCGGCGCGGCTGGGTGCAGCCGATCCGCCCCCGCTGGCCGAGCCCAGCCTCCAGGCACATCTTGGGGAGTTGCGTCGTCTTGCCGGAGCCCGTCTCGCCCGCGACGATGAGGACCTGGTGCGTGCGCAGCGCCGCGACGATCTCTTCGCGCCGGGCGCAGATCGGCAAATCGGGCGGGTAGGGAATGGAGAGAGGCGGTTGCAAAGCTGTTTATTCTACACGCCGCCAGGCTGCATGGGAAGGCGCTGAAACCGCTTGTTTTTTCCGCAAAATATTTGGATGCACGCCCCCGGTTTCTCCATTAGATTTCCGCCATGTCCTCCAACCCTCCCGGCGGCCTGCCCTCCCCTTGTGGCGGCGCGGCGGGCTCCGATGCCGAGCAGCTTTTCCTGCGCGCGATGCTCGATTCGAGCCCGGATCACATCTACTTCAAAGACACCCAGAGCCGCTTCCTCTGCATTAGCCGGGCGTTGGCTCATTATTTCGGGCTCAGCGACCCCTCCGAGGCCCTCGGCAAGACCGACTTCGACTTCCATTCCCCCGAAAAGGCCGGAATCCGCTTCCAGGACGAGCGCCGCATCATGGAGACCATGACGCCCATCGTGGACAAGATCGAGTTGCAGGCCAGCCGGACCGACGGGACGCCCGTCTGGGTTCTCACCTCCAAATCCCCCTTGTGCGATGGCCAGGGCCGCCTGGTGGGTACCTTCGGCATCTCGCGGGACATCACCGAACTGCACGATGCCCAGGAAGCCCTGGAAAAAGCCAACGCCGACCTTCGCCAAAGCCGCGAGAACCTCTTGCACACTCTCGAAGAACTCCGCTCCGTGCAGCTCCAACTGGTGGAGGCCGAGAAAATGAAGCTCGTCGGCCGCCTGGCGGCTGGCGTCGCCCACGAAGTCAAAAACCCCCTGGCCATCATCAGCATGGGGCTGGAGTATTTGAACAGCCAGAAATCCGACGACCCCAACCTCCCCGTTGTACTGGCGGAAATTGACAACGCCGTCCAGCGCGCCGACCGCGTCGTGCGCGAGTTGCTCGACTTCTCCGCGCCCAAGAAGATGAACCGCGCCCCGGAAGACGTGAACCGCCTCGTCCGCAACGCCCTCGTGCTCGTCCGGGGGGAACTCTTGCCGCGAAAGGTCGCCGTCGTCGAGGAGCTTACCGCCGATCTCCCCCTGGCGCGGCTTGACGCCATGAAGATTGAGCAAGTCCTCGTGAACCTTTTCTCCAATGCCGCCCAGGCCATGGAAACCGGGGGACGGCTTATCGTGCGGACGGCCTCCCGCCAAGTCACCGGTATCGGGGAAAACATCGCCCATTCCGACCGCTTCCGCCCCGGAGACCGCCTTGTCTCCATCGAGATCCTCGACACCGGCCCCGGCATCCCCGAGGCCGACCTGGGCAAAGTCTTCGAGCCCTTCTTTACCACCAAACCGACCGGGAAGGGGAGCGGTCTGGGCCTCACCGTCACCAAGACCATTGTCGATCTTCACGGCGGGGAAATCGAAATTGAGAATCGACCCGAGGGGGGCGTGCATGTCACCCTGCTCTTCAACGTGGATACCGACTAGCAGCCTGTGAAAAAAATTCTCATCGTGGACGACGAAGCCGGCTTTACCCGGCTGATGAAACTGACCCTGCAAAAAACCGGGGAATACGAGGTCATCGAGGAAAATGACGGCGCTCACGCCTGGCAAGCCGCGCGCCGCGTCCGCCCCGACCTGATCCTCATGGACATCGTCATGCCCAATGTGGACGGCGGAGATGCCGCCGCGCAGATCCGCAAGGACCCGGAGTTGACCGCCATCCCCATCGTTTTCCTGACCGCCATCGTTTCGAAGAAGGAAACCCCGCCCGGCGGGCGCATCGGCGGCTTTCCCTTCCTTTCCAAGCCGGTCAGCCTCGATGCTTTGAAGGCCTGCATCCAGGAGAACCTCACCCAGCCATGACCCCTCCCCCCTCCCGCCTCCCCACCGGCGTCTGGAACGGCAAAACCGCCCTTCTGCTGGGGGCCGTCTTCCTGGTGCTCTTTGCCCTGTGCACCCTGCTTGTCCGCCGGGACGCGGTGGAACGCTCCCGGCTCGAAACGCTGACCCCGGTGCCGCTGGATTCCCGACCGCCCAAGTAAATGCCTATTTTTGGGAGATTACGTCATTCTCCGTATGAAATTGCTTGCTTTCCCGGTGCTTTTGAGCAGAATGGATGCTGTGAATACGCAGAACTACGAACATATTGCACTGTGCTCCCCGGGAGCGCGGTCCGTGGCGGGCGTGTGGCGCAAAGAATTCCTCCTGTTGGGGGCGGTTCTGGCCCTCTTTCTGTGCAGCCGTTCCGAAGGCTGGGCGACGGTCGCTCCTTACGCGGTCAATGATTCCGGTTTCAGCGAGTTCGCCCTGGTGGCCGACCTTTCCAACGGCGGCAATTTTAATCTCAACCAGTCGACCATCAACGGGAACACCGGGGTGATTGGGGCCTCCTCCGTCAATGCGGCCAACAACGACACCTTGAACGGCAGCCTGAGCTACACCACCTCTAGCTTTGACCTGAAAAATACCGTCACCGTTACAGGCAAGACTTTTCAGGATGCCACGCTCTCGAGCGCCTTCCTGAGTGCCGAGAACTTCTCCCAGACCATCTACAAATTCACCCCCACGCAGATCATCACCGGCGACTTTAAGGACGGCACCCTCGTGGGCAATGGCGGCGTCAACGTGATCGATTTCAACGGGAACAACGCCAAAGGGACCATCACCTTGAGCGGCGGGTCCAAGGATATTTTCTACCTCAACGTCTCCTCCAACCTGAACCTTCAGGGCGTCGTTCTCAACGGCGTCAAGGCCGAGAATGTCTACTGGAACATCATTAACAGCCAGGGGAGCAACCTGAGTGGCAGCCTCAGCGGCACCTTCTTCGCCTTCAGTAGCAGCGGCCAGGCCACCTCGTTGAACATCAACCACGCGGACATCAGCGGCGCGGTCTTCGGCGGCTCGCTCAATATGAACAACGTCACCATTGGCTCCATCCCCATCGAGGGGCCCTCCGTTTTGGTGCCCGAAGCCAGTTCCTATGCCGCGCTGGGGGCTTTCTCCGCTTTTCTTGCCGGTTCATCGCTTCTCCGCCGGTGGAGGAGCCGGCAGCGCGGGGAAAGCGATCTTCCCCTGGCTGCCGCCGCGGTTTAGATCCCGGGCGTATTTTTGCTTTGCTAGCGGGCGGCCCCGCGTGCCACCTTGCTACCCCATGCTGATATGAAGCTCTTCCGGGGATTCGGCGCGATTTTGTTCAAAGAGTTCATCGTGATGCTGCGCGATCCGATGACCCTCTTCTTCATGCTTTTCCCCCCGCTCATCCAAATGATCGCGTTTGGCTACGCGCTGGATACCGACGTCAAAAACATGGGGCTTATCATCTTTGACCAAGCCCACACCGTCGAAAGCCGCCAACTGGTTGACCGCTTTGTGAACACGGAAACTTTCCGTGTGGTGGGCCATGTTTCCAGCGTCGCCGAAATGGAGGGCGAGATCCGCAAGGGCCGCGCCTATGCTGCCCTGGAGATCCCGCCCGATTTCTCCCGCAACCTGCGCGCCGGCCGGGTGGCCACCGTGCAGCTTGCCATCGACGGCTCCAACTCCACCACCGCCCTCCAGGCGCTCAACACCGGGCAGGCGGTGATTTTTCGGGAGGCGATCACGCGTGTCATGGCGGAGGCGGGCCGTGCCTCCATGCCCATCGAGGTGCGGCCCCAGATGCTCTTCAACCCGGCCATGAAGAGCCCCAACTTCTTCATTCCCGGTGTCATCGGGCTGGTCCTGCAAATGGCCACCCTTTTCACCACGGCCATGGCCATCGTGCGCGAGCGGGAGCGCGGGACGCTCGAACAATTGATGGTCAGCCCCGTCTCCCCGTGGGGGTTCATGGCCGGGAAATTGATCCCTTATTTCTGCCTGGGGAGCGCCATGGCCGCCCTGCTCCTGGGGATTATGCGGTTTGTCTTCGGCGTCCCCATTGCCGGGAACCTTGCCGGGTTGGCCGCCTCCGTCCTCGTGTACGTTTTCACGCTGCTGAGCATCGGGCTCCTCATCTCCACCCGGGCCGAGAACCAGATGCAGGCGCTCCAGATCACCATGACGCTGATTTTGCCGAGCGTCTTTTTCTCCGGCTTCATTTTCCCGCGCGAAACCATGCCGTGGATTTTCTATGCCATCAGCACGCTTCTGCCGGCCACGTATGCCATCGATCTCCTGCGCGCCATTGTCCTGCGCGGGGCGGATTTCTCCGAATACTGGCCCTCGCTGGCGGTCCTGAGCGCCATGGCCGCCGGGTTGTTTGCTCTCTGTGCCATGCGCTTCAAGTCCAAGCTGGGGTAGGATTCAGGATTCCCAAAGCGCGGGGATTGGCCTAAAATCGCGCCCATGAATATTCCGAATCTGCGCAGTCCGCGCGAGAAAGTGGGCGGCCTGTATCATTTTGGGCGGATGCTGGACAAGATTCGCCTCCACGCGGCGGGGCAGCTTCCCGCCGATTATGTGCCGAATCTCGGCACCGGGTTTGACGGCCAATGCCTCCGGTTCCTGCGCGTTCATTACGCCGACGTGGTGGAGCGCGTGAAGGCGGGCGGCTCCGACGAGGAGGTCTTCGCCTGGTGTTGCCGCCATGGCCACCAGCCCACGGAGTGGGAAACCACGGTCTGGAACGCCTTCATGTACAAGCGGGGCTGGAACGATGACGCTTCCGCCAAACTGCGGGCGGGCGTCGCGGCGAACCCGGCCCTCGCGGGCAGGAAGATCGAGACGTTCTTCGATTCCATCGACGCCGATGAAGAAAGACTATAGACTATCATCCCGCCTCAAGGCTTCGCCATGGGGACCAGCCGGCCCGGGTGATCCTGGCCCGGCGCGATTCCGGCCAGGGCCGCCGCGTTGCGCCGCCGGGCCTGTTCGCGGAAGTAGAGCTGGGCCTGCGAGTGCTCCCCGCCCGGCTTCGGCTTGAGCCGGAGGTAGGAGCCGTCGGGCTGGAGTTCGCGCGCTTTCACGCGGTCGTTCAGGTAGGCGGGCAGGATTTTCTGGATCAAGGCATTGCGTAGCGCGGAGTCCTCGATGGGGAAGGCGATTTCCACGCGCCGGTAGAGATTGCGCGGCATCCAGTCGGCGCTTCCCAGGTAGAGCGCCGGGTGGTCGTTGTTGGCGAAGTAGAAAATGCGGCTGTGCTCCAGGAAGCGGCCCACGATGCTGATGACGCGGATATTCTCGCTCACGCCGGGGATGCCGGGCCGCAGGCAGCAGATGCCGCGCACGATCAGGTCGATGTGCACGCCCGCGCACGAGGCTTCGTAGAGCGCGGTGATGAGCGTTTCGTCCACCAGCGAGTTTAGCTTGGCGATGATGCGCGCCGGTTTGCCGTTGCGCGCGTGGTCGCGCTCCCGCTCGATGAGCGCTTTGAAGCGCTCCGCCAGGTCGAAGGGGGAGACCATCAATTTTTTGAACCCGGGGTATTCGGCCAGCCCGGTGAGCGTGTTGAAAAGCGTGGCGACTTCCTGCGTCAGCTCCGGGTTGGAGGTGAGCAGGCCCAGGTCGGTGTAAATGCGGGCCGTGCGCGGGTGGTAGTTGCCCGTGCTCAGGTGGGCGTATTGGCGGATGCGGTCGTCATCGCGCCGGACGATGAGGAACATCTTGCAATGCGTTTTGAGCCCCACCACGCCGTAGACCACGTGCACCCCGGCCTCTTCCAGCTTGCGAGCCCACTGGATGTTGTTCGCTTCGTCAAAGCGGGCCTTGAGTTCCACGATGGCCGTCACCTGCTTGCCGTTGGCGGCCGCTTCGCCCAGCGCGGCGACGATGGGCGAGTCGCCGCTGGTCCGGTAGAGCGTCATCTTGAGGGCCAGCACCTTCGGGTCGGCGGCGGCTTTTTCGATGAAGCTGACCAGGTCCTCGAACGGTTCGTAGGGGTGGTGCAGGAGGATGTCGTCGTGCCGCAGGCGCTCCCAGATGTCACTGCCGGGCGGGAGCCCCGGATCGTGCGCGGGGAAAAAGGGGCGGTCTTTGAGCTTGGCGAAGCTTTCGTTGTTCAGGAGCCGCGAGAGATGGGTCATCGAGATCGGCCCGTCGTGCAGGTAGAGATCGGCATCCGTGAGGTTGAAGCGCTCCAGCAGGAGGAGCTGAAAATCGCGCGGGCAATCCGCGTTCACCTCCAGCCGCACCGCGTTCCCCTTGTTGCGGCGGCGCAGCTCCTGCTCGATGGTGCGCAAGAGGTTGTCGGCTTCTTCGTCGTCGATGTAGAGATCGCCATTGCGGGTGATGCGGAAGGCGTGCACCCCTTCCAGGGTCATGCCGGGGAAGAGTTCGCCGAGGTATTCCTTCACCAGGTCGCTCAGCAAAATGTAATCCCACGGGGAGGCTGCGTCCTTGCGGGGCAGCGCGATGAGCCGGGGAGCCACGCGCGGCACCTGCACAATGGCGTAGAGGGGCGTCTCCTCGTCGTGCCGCCGGGCGCGGACCATCAGGTTGTGGCTTTTGTTGAGCACCTGCGGAAACGGGTGGCTGGCGTCCACGGCCAGCGGAGTGAGGACCGGGAAGACCTCGTTGCGAAAGTAGTGGTGCGCCCATTCGGCGGTTTCCCCATGCAGGGAGTGCACCTTGTGGAAGTGGATGCCGCTGCGGGCCAGCCGCGGGAGGATTTCCTGGTTCCAGAGCGCGTATTGCGTGGCCACCAGCTCGTGGACAGTCTTGGTGATCGCCTGGAATACCTGCATCGGCGTCAGTTCGTCGGGGCCCACGTCGGTGCTGCCGCTGTCAATCTGCTGCTTGATGCCCGCCACCCGGATTTCAAAAAATTCGTCCAGGTTGGAGGCGAAGATGCTCTGGAACTTGACCCGCTCCATGAGCGGCTGTGTGGCGTCCTGGGCTTCCTCCAGTACGCGCCGGTTGAATTCCAGCCAACTCAGTTCCCGGTTGATAAAATTTTGTGGTGCGGAGAGATTCGGCTGCATCTACCCGGTAAATTATACCAACTTTCATCAATATCCAGACAGTATGACTTGTTCTTTTGGTGCAGGGCTGCTCCGCCTTTGCGTGAGGCAAGCCGATTTTTCGGCTTGGTCCGTTCCGCTTTTCCGCCGAAGCTGGGCGGCGTGCATTCCCCGATTTCCCCGAAGATCCTCTTTACCGAGCCGTCGGCCGACTACGAACTGCTGGATAGCGGCGAGGGCGAGAAGCTCGAACGCTACGGAGCCGTCGTCCTGCGGCGGCCCGATCCCCAGGCCCTCTGGCGCAAGGCTGCCCCGGCGCTCTGGAGGACGGCGCATGGCGCCTTTCTGCGCGAGGGCCGCGACGGTCGGTGGCGGTTTGCCCAGCCCGTCCCGGAGAAATGGAGCGTCGATTTCGGCGGCCTCGCCTTCCACGTCCGCCCCACCGCCTTCAAGCACACCGGCATTTTCCCCGAGCAAGCGCCCAATTGGGACTGGATGCGCGAGACGATCCGGGCGGCCGGGCGGGAAGTCTCCGTCCTGAACCTCTTTGGCTACACCGGCGGCGCGACCCTGGCGTGCGCGCAGGCGGGGGCCCGGGTCTGCCACGTGGACGCCTCCAAGGCGAGCATCGGCTGGGCGCGCGACAACGCCGCTTTGTCGGGGCTGGCCGACAAGCCGATCCGCTGGATTCTCGACGACGCCAAGGCCTTTGTGCAGCGCGAGCTGCGGCGCGGCAACCGCTACGACGCGCTCATCATGGACCCGCCCGCCTTTGGGCGCGGCCCGGAGGGGGATGTCTGGCAGATCGAGGACGATTTCGTGCCGCTGGTGGAAGCCTGCGGACGGCTCTTGAGCGAGCGCCCCCTCTTCCTGGCCATCAATGGTTACGCCTCCGGCTACTCGCAGCTCGCCTACCGGGCCAATTTGGAGGCGCTGCTGGGAGGGCAGGCAGGGGAGAACCTCGAATCAGGGGAGCTGGCCATCCTGGAATCCCAGGGCGGGCGGTTGTTGCCGTGCGGCATTTTTGCGCGTTGGCGCAGGTTTCCCCTGCGTTGATCACTTCGGAAAGAGAGGGCGCCAGCAGATTGGCCTTCGCCAAGCCTTCGGAACGCTGGCAGTGGCTGGTTTTCAAGCTCCATCTTTGGATCACGATCACGTCATTGAGCGTCATTCTCCGATCAACCGTCATGGGATTCGCGCCCCCCCGTCGTTGCGCATCAACGCGTAAGGTATGATGCTTCACGGTTCCGCGACAGCGCGCGAGAAATTCTTCTCGCCCGCACGCCATTTTCGATGAAAAATAGGGGCATATGAAACCACTCTTGGGTTGTCTCGCGGCCATTGTCATCGCGCTGCTGCTAGTCCTTGTCATCGGGGTTGCCACGGGGATCGGCGGTTACAACCAGCTCGTGCGCCTTTCGCAAGGGGTTGACGCGCAATGGGCTCAAGTCCAGAACGTTTACCAGCGGCGCGCGGACCTGGTTCCCAACCTGGTCAACACGGTCGCGGGCGCGGCAAACTTTGAGAAATCGACGCTGACGGACATCACCAATGCGCGCGCCTCGGTGGGAAAAGTGCAAATCAATCCCAACACGGCGCCCACCGATCCGGAAAAGCTGCACCAGTTTGAGGCGGCACAGGGGGGCTTGAGTTCCGCTCTCTCTCGGCTGCTTGTGGTCGTCGAAAAATATCCCGACTTGAAGGCGAACGCCAATTTCCAAGCCCTGCAAGCGCAGTTGGAGGGGACGGAGAATCGCATCGCGGTCGAGCGCGGCCGGTTTAACGAAACGGTCCAGGCCTACAACAGCACGGTGCGCCAGTTTCCCATGGTCTTTCTCGCGCCGATGATGGGGTTTACCCCGAAGCCGTATTTCTCCGCGAGCGCGGGATCGGACGTCCCGCCCAAGGTGCAATTTGACTTCGCTTCCCCGGCGGCCAGCCCCGCGAAATAAGGGCGGGCCATGCAAAACTCTTTGCAAAAGAGCCCCTCGTCGCGCACGGAATGGCGCAACGGGTGGGTGGCGTTGAAGCGGGGGCTCCTGCTTCTTCTGGGACTGGCCCTTGTGGCCTCCTGCGCGCTTGCCGCCGAGGTCATCCCTCCCGCGCCGAAGGCCTACTTTAACGACGGCGCCGGAGTCACCCGGCCCGAGACCGCCCGCCAGCTCAACCGCGAGCTGGAGCAGTTCGAACGGGACACCTCCAACCAGATCGTCGTCGCCGTTTACCCCAGGATGCAGTCGGATTCCTCCATCGAGGATTACACCGTGCGCGTTGCGCAGGCGTGGCACGCCGGCCAAAAGGGGCGCAACAACGGGGCGGTTCTTTTTGTCTTCATCCAGAATAGGAAAATGTTCATCCAGGTTGGCTACGGGCTGGAGGGGGCGCTCACCGATTTTCTTTGCAACCAGATCATCAACAACGAGCTCAAGCCGCGGTTCCGCGCCGGAGACTTCGATGGCGGGCTTGCCGCCGCCGTGCATGCGATGATCGCCGCCACCAAGGGCGAATACAAGGGGACCGGCCAGACCGCCGGGCATCGGCAACCGGGAGGCGGCATCGGCTGGGGAGCCCTTGTCGTTCTCTTCCTTATCGTGATGGCTGTTTCCCGATTCCTGGGGCGTTTTTTCGGCGGGGGGCCGGGAGGCTTCTCGGGAGGCGGCCCGATTATCTTCGGCGGGGGAGGCGGTTCCGGGGGCGGAGGAGGCTTTAGCGGAGGTGGTTTTGACGGCGGGGGCGGCAGTTTTGGAGGCGGCGGAGCAGGAGGAGATTGGTAATGAAAACAAAAGCGTTTTTAAATCGGCTCGACGATCAACGGATTGTGGCGGCGATTGGGGAAAGCGAACGCCATACTTCCGGCCAGATTCGCGTTTTCATTTCCAGCAAGGAGGTCGAGGATGCGTTCGAACGGGCCAAGGCCCGGTTCCTCGCCCTTGGCATGGAGAAGACGCGTGATCGCAACGCCGTGCTGATTTATTTCGCCCCCCGCAGCCACAAGTTCGCCGTCGTGGGCGACACCGCCGTTCACGAACGGTGCGGCGACGCTTTCTGGCGGCAACTGACCGGCGCGATGCGCGAGGCATTGAAGGATCAGCAATTTACCGAGGCTGTCATTCTTGCCGTAGAGCAATGCGGGGCGCTCCTGGCGGAGCATTTCCCGCCGCGTCCAGACGAACCCAACGAGCTGCCCGACGAGATCGAGCGGGATTAGCAGCCTTCAAAGCTCTGGAAGTGGCCCACATACAGCATCTTGGCGAAAGATTCATTCGCCTCCGTCCCCCGCTCAAGAACCAATGATCAGGAACCATGCGGGGGTTCCCTCAAAAAAGTGTTTTTTCCCCCTCGCCAGGCACGTTGTGTGCTTTTCCTTCTGCATTCAACCGAATTTTTCAGCGAATGCTTTATTGCGAAGAATGTCGAATCAAACGATGCTGGCCGGAGGGTTTTTTATCATCCAATGGCCGGTGTGAGTTGTGCGGCGAAACACGCATCTGCCATGATCGCCCCTCCAGGACGCTGCCGCCCCCTCCGAAGCCGGAATCCGTGATGTCCATAGAGGTGCGCCGGATCGCTCAGGCGCGGCTCGGTCTCTATGCCTTGGACTACACCGCGGGGGATCGTCCGGAGATTCGGGATGTCACGCTGGAAGATATCAAGGCTGCGCTTGAGGATGCTTATCTGGCCGGGGAGGCGTCCGCAAAATACATTCCCCCGCGTAATTGACCCGGCGGAAGATCGGACTCAATTCGTTAGCGGCCTGTTGAAAAAGGAACAAAGCGCAAAGCCCGGTCCGAGCAGGACGGCTTTGCTTTCAGCGTTGTTGCAAACTGCGGCTGATCAGCCCGGAGCCTCTCCAGAAAAATTGATTATCCCCTCTGGAAATTGCACGGAGCCGCAGTATGCCATTTGCTTATCATTGCGGATTGCGTCTTCAGTCAATGAATGCGTGAAATTGAATGCAAGATATATATGCGCGCCTGGGATTAAAAGTCCGAGACGGTGCCGGCATTCTCTTTTTTCACAAGCTCTGGGAAGCCCTCTCAAGGATTCCCGGATTCCCGGGTAAGAAAATCCTCGATCTTCCCTAAAAAATGGGAATGATACCGCCGCCAAATCCATGAAATGGCTTATCGGGCGCCAAACTTGCTGACCGGGGCTTCCTCCAGCGCTGGCCCGATAACGTGACTCCATAGCTCAACAACCTCATTCGACACGGTAGATTCATGCAATTATCCTTCCTCCATAAAGTCCAACCGGCTTGCGGTGCCGGATTCTCCCTTAAGGCGCGGCATTTTGCCTGCGCCGCTCTGGCGGGGAGTGTGGTTTTCTCCTCCCCGCGCCCGGCCCTTGCCGGAGATGCCTCCAAGAGCGCCGCGCCGGTGGAATCCACCTCGATTTGGGAAAAGCCCGCCTGGATGACGGATCTCTCGCTGGGCGTCAAGGAGAGTTACGACAGCAATATTTACCTTTCGGGAGCCGGGCCGGAGTATTTTCCGAAGACCATTCCCGAGGGGGACATCGCGACGAAAAACAAATCCTCATGGGTTACGACGATCTCGCCGAAAATCGGCGCGGACTTCGCCAAGCTGCTGGGAAGCGACAGTATCGTGAAGCTCTTCACGGTGGGGTATGTGCCCGACTTCGTGGTTTTCCACGCCGCCTCCAGCGAAACCTACGCCTCGCACCGCGTCACCACGGTCTTCAAGGCCCAGGCGGACAACGTGACGGTGGCCATTGACAACGCTTTCACCTACATCAACGGCAGCGATGATGGCTTGATCTACCCTGGCGGTTCCAGTTGCTTTGTGCAAAGCAGCGTCCGCGAGCGGCGCGAGCAGTGGCAGGACCGGTTGAAAACATCGGTGAAGATCGACCTCGGCCCCGTGTTTGTGCGCCCAACGGTTTCGCTGCTTTACTACGACCTGGCCACAAACTTCAAAAACATCAGCGGTTACAGCAACTATGTCGACAGGTATGACGTCAACGGCGGCGCGGACGTCGGCTACAACGTCACCAAAGACGTGGCGCTTACGTTGGGCTACCGTTATGGGACCCAATATCAGCAGACGTTGCCGTTTGATCTTTCTCAGATCAGCGCCAGCAACGATTACCAGCGCGTCCTTTTCGGCGTGGAAGGGAGCCCTCTGCAATGGTTGAAAATCGAAGCCGCGGTGGGCCCGCAGTTTACCACCTACACCGGCAACCGGCCGTGCAACGGCGGGGTGGCGGCGGACGGCCTGATTGACCAGAACACGGCCGACGTGTATGCGGAAGCGAGCGTGAGCATGGCGCTGACCCCGGCGGATACGCTGGTGTTCAGATACAAGCGGTGGAACTGGGTTTCCAGCACCGGCAAGAACGCCTATTTGGATGTCCTCTACGATGCGAGCTACCGGCACCAGATCACCAAGGCGTTGCAGTGGGAACTGGGCTTGCGCGCCGCGCAGGCGGACTACAATCCCTCGTCCATCCGCAACGACTGGGATTACACCGTATCCACCGGCTTCCGCTATGCCTTCACCAAGAACCTTAGCATGGACGTGGCCTATTCCTACGACAAAGGGCGAAACGCGGAAGACAACGTGATCGTGATCGGCCCCACCCGGGAGTTTGAACGAAGCATCGTCTCCACGGGCCTGACCTGGAAGTTTTAGAGCATATCCGTCAATATCCACGGGCCATCTGCGAGCGATTTTTGCCGTCTGCCGCCACCACTCGCAGCACAATATCTGCTGATATTGCCGCCGCTCCCGACTTCGGCATCCAGCAAAACTTGCTTGCATCTGTCTCCATGTCGCTTTAATCAGCAATTCCCTAGACCTCTTCTCTTTACTATGCGCTCCGACATCATCAAAAAAGGCCCCGAACGCGCCCCCCACCGCAGCTTGCTTCGGGCCACCGGCTGCATCGAATCCGACGCCGATTTTGACAAGCCTTTCATTGCCATTGCCAACAGTTACATCGATTGCATTCCGGGCCATGCCCACCTGAATGAAGTCGGCCAACTGGTCAAACGGCTCGTGCGCGAGGCGGGCGGCGTTCCCTTTGTTTTCAACACCATCGGCGTGGACGACGGCATCGCCATGGGGCATGACGGCATGAAATACTCGCTGCCTTCGCGGGAGTTGATCGCCGACAGCGTGGAAACCATGCTCCGCGCCCACTGCTTTGACGGCATGATCTGCATCCCCAACTGCGACAAGATCGTGCCGGGCATGTTGATGGCCGCCATGCGCGTCAACATCCCCACCGTTTTTGTCAGCGGCGGCCCGATGGCGGCCGGCGTCGTCGCGCAGGAGGAGGACGATCTCCCCGCCGTGCTGCGGCCCGCTACGGAGGCGGCCGACCTGATTTCCGTTTTCAAAGGCGTCGGCGCGCTCCAGACCGGGGCCATCACCGAGGCCGAACTGACCCGGCTGGAAGTTTCCGCCTGCCCCACGTGTGGCTCCTGCTCGGGCATGTTCACGGCCAATTCCATGAACTGCCTGTGCGAAGCCCTCGGCATGGCGCTCCCCGGCAACGGGACCATCCTGGCCGTCTCCAAGGAGCGGGAAGCCCTCTATGCCCGCGCCGCCCGGACGATTGTGAAGCTCGTCGAACTCGACTTGAAGCCGCGCGACATCGCCACGCAGGAAGCCTTTGACAACGCCCTCATGCTCGACGTGGCCATGGGCGGCTCCACCAACACCGTGCTCCACACGCTTGCCATCGCGCGCGAGGCGGGCATCCCGTACGACATCGCCCGCATCGACGGCATTTCCAAGCGCATCCCGTGTTTGTGCAAAGTGGCTCCCTCCTCGAAGTATCACATCCAGGACGTGCAGCGCGCCGGCGGCATCCACACCATCCTGGGCGAACTGAAGCGGATGGGCGTCCTCCATACCGGGTGCAAGACCGTCACCGGAAAGACCCTCGGCGAAAATATCGACGCCTGGGACATCCGTTCCGGCCAGTGCACCCCCTGGGCTCAGGCGTCCCGCATTTCCGGCGCGTCCGCCATCCTTGTGGACCCGAAGGAGAAGAACGGTTACGTCGGGCGCGCCGCGAGCGGCAACCTCGCCCCCAAGCCACTCCTCTTTTTGCCCGCCGACGACCGGGCCATTACGCTCTGGCGCCTGGCCGCCGCCTTCAATGCGCGCGATGCGGCCGTGGCCGCCGCCCTTTTTGCCGGGGACGGCGCGCTCCAGGTGGACGTCGCCACCACCTGGCGCGGCCCCGCCGAGATCGAGGCCGGGCTGAAAGGGAAATTCGAGGAATTCAAGGGACTCGTCCGCGCCGAATTGGGCCTTTCGCAGGGAGCGCCCGTGTTGATCCTCTGGCAGTATGCCAAGACCGGCGAACGGAAGATTTTCTGCCTGCTCGGCATCGGCGACCTGTGCAACTGGGAAATTTCCAAGGCGTGGCACGAGACCCGGCCAGAGGTGCTCGCCGCGGCGCACTCCAGCGGGCTGCTGCCTCACGATCCCGCCTTCCTCTTCGACCCCCGCGATTGCATTCGCAGCCAAGAAACCGCGTATACCCCGGACGGCGGCCTGGCCATTCTCTACGGGCAGCTTGCCCCGGAGGGGAGCGTGGTCAAAACCGCGGGCATCAGCGACGCCTTCAAGGCCAACTGTGGCCCCGGCTTCACCTTCGAGGGCCCGTGCGTCATCTTTGAAAGCCAGGAGGACGCCTGCGAAGGCATCCTGGCGGGCAAGGCGCACGCGGGCGACGTGGTCATCATCCGCAACGAAGGGCCGCGCGGCGGTCCCGGGATGCAGGAGATGCTTTCGCCGACCAGCTACATCGTCGGCATGGGCCTGGGCGACCGATGCGTCCTCATCACCGATGGCCGTTTCAGCGGCGGCACGGCGGGCGCTTGCATCGGCCACGTTTCGCCCGAGGCGGCCGAGGGCGGCCCCATCGGCCTGCTCCAGACC
Organism: Verrucomicrobiota bacterium; assembly: GCA_037143855.1. Lineage (GTDB taxonomy): Bacteria > Verrucomicrobiota > Verrucomicrobiia > Chthoniobacterales > Chthoniobacteraceae > UBA695. The sequence goes on from JBAWXX010000017.1 coordinate 45,037, forward strand.
GGCGACCGCCTCCGCATCGACTTCCCCAACCGGCGCATGGATATCCTCGTGCCGGAAGCCGAGCTGGCCAAACGCAAGGAAACCTGGCGGCCCGTGCGGCGGGAGTTGAACGGCTGGCTGGCCCGTTACCAGAAGCTCGTCACCAACGCGAGCCAGGGTGGCGTGCTTGCATAGCAGCCTGTTGAAAAACTAAACGTCATCTTTGGCATCTTTTTGTCTTGGGTCGCGTCGCTCGCTGGGCTGCATTCGTCGAATACAGGCACCGCACTCGGCTCCTTGCCCACACCAAAATCTCCCGCAAGCTGACATTCGTCAATTTTTCAACAGGCTGGCAGGGGGCTCGAACACCCTCAATTCGGGCAGGTTCCGGTAGTGGCCCTGGTAGTCGAGGCCATAGCCGACGACAAATTCGTCCGCGATGTCAAAGCCCGCGTAGTCGGCTTCCAGCGGTTCCGCGCGGCGCTTCTTCTTCCGCAGCAGAACCGCCACGCGCACGCTGCGGGGCGCGGCTTCGGCGAGCAGCCGTTGCCGGACGGCGTGGAGCGTGCGCCCGGTGTCCAGGATGTCATCCAGGAGCAAGACATCGCGGCCGTCCATGGCGGGGAGGGAGGTTTGGTGGAACGTGACGGACCCGCTGCTTTGCGCCGCGCCGTGGTAGCTGGCCACGCTCAGGCATTCCAGCCGCAGGGGGAGGGGCAGCCTTCGCAACAGGTCGGCGGCGAAGGGGATGCTCCCGTTGAGAATGGCGAGCACCGTGAGCGGTTTCCCCCGGTAAAACGCGGTGATTTCCGCTGCCAGCGCGTCGAGGCGCTCGGCAATGGCGTCGGCGCTGAAGAGGATGCGCCCGGCGGCGGGGAACGGCGATGGCGGGTGGCCCATGGCTATTTAAGGGCGGCCCACTAGGCGGGCGGCGGTTCGTTCCGGCGTTTTTCCAGCAGCCAGGCCATCCAGATGCACCCCTCGTAAAGCAGGCACATGGGGCCTCCCAGCGCGAGGAAGGAAACCGGGTCCGGCGTCGGGGCGATGATCGCCGCCAGGACGAGCACCAGGACGTAGGCATAAGGGCGCGTCCGGTTGAGCAGGTGGAAGGAGAGAACCCCCAGGTAGACCAGGACGGCAATCGCCACGGGAAGTTCAAACGCCGATCCAAAGGCGATTAGCATCTGGGTGACAAACGAGAAATATTCCCGCACCGTCCAGGAAGGGGCGAAATTGAGCGCCTTGGCGTAGTTGAAGCAAAACCGGAGCGTTTCGGGCAGAATGATCCAATAGCAGAGCAGGACGCCGCTCAGAAAGAGGCCGAACCCGACGGCGATGGCGGGGAGCACGATTTTCTTTTCCTTCCGCGTGAGGGCGGGGAGGACGAACTGCGCCAGGATGAAGAGGAGCAGCGGGAAGGAGAAAACGATCCCCGCGTAAAAGGCCAGGGAGAAGGAGATGGTAATCGGGTCGACCACCCCCAGGTTTTGGAGCTTCGAGACGAGCCCCGGGTCAATCCGGTTCAGCGGCTCCTCCATCAGCCGCACCAGGTCTTTTTGAAAAGTGAGGCTCGCTCCCATGCAGACGAACAACGCCGCCGCCATCTTGAGGAGCATCCAGCGCAATTCCTCCAAATGCTGGAGGAACGGCTTCGGTTTGTCGGGTTCTTCGCGGAGCTGGAACAGGCGGTCAAGCAGGGCCATGGAAGAGAGTTGAGAGTTGAGAGGGGGAGATGCAAGCCAGAATGCTTTCAACCTCCTAAAGTATCCCCAGCGCCGTCAGCCGGGCAAAGGCGGCGAGCGTGTTGGCATCGCGGATTTCCCCGGAGGCGATCCGTTCCCGAAGTTCCTCCGGGGTGAAGGCGCGGCATTCCGCGATGGCTTCGGCGGCTTCGTGGGCGGCTCCTTCCGGGCAGGGGATCACCGGGTGCGCGGCGAAGAGGTAATTCTGTTCGTCCATGATGCCGGGAGAGGAAAAGAAGAATCCCAGGGCCGTCAATTTCCCCCCCGGCGCAAGGATGCATCCGGCCTCTTCGCGCAGTTCCCTCAGCGCCGTCTGGCGGATCAGCGCGTCGTTCGGCGTGCCCGCCTCGTCGATCTGCCCGGCCGGGAATTCCCACAGGGCCGAGCGGACCGGGATGCGCTCCTGGCGGATGAGGAGGAGGTTCCCCTCCGGCGTGATCGGCGCGATGACGCACGCCGCTTTCCGGTGGATCACTGTCCAGCGGGCTCCCTCCGGACGCATGGGAGTCCCCACCTTCACGAGGTGCACGGCGGCATATGGGTTGGCAAAGGGTTCCGCGTCCTCCAGCGTTTGCCAGCCGGGCGCGTTTTGGTGGAGATCGTGGAATCGCATGGGCGCAGAAGCACCACACTACACTGGCTTTCGAGCGCCTGTCCATGGCGGATGTCGGAGCGGGCATGGCGGGGCGTTTTTCTGTGTTTTTTCCTTTTCTGTGCCGCCGCGCTCCTTATCCTCCCCCGCGTGATTGACCGTTATACCCTTCCAAAGATGCGCGCCCTCTGGGACGAGCAGCACAAATACGAAATCTGGCTGGAGATCGAAGTCCTCGCCGCCGAAGCCCAGGCGGAGATCGGCGTGATCCCCAAAGATGACGCCGCCACCATCCGCGCAAAGGCCAAGTTTGACCTCGCCGGGATTGCGGAGATCGAGAAGCGGACCAATCACGACGTGATCGCCTTCCTGGAGAACGTGGCCGGTTACGTCGGGCCAGCGGCTCGCTGGATCCACCAGGGCATGACCTCTTCCGACGTGCTCGACACGACGCTCGCGGTCCAGATGAACGAAGCGTGCGGGATGCTCCTGGAGGACCTGGAGGGGCTCCGCACCGCGATTGCCGGTAAGGCGCACGAATACAAGCTCACGCCGATGATCGGCCGCTCCCACGGCATCCACGCCGAGCCGATCACCTTCGGGCTCAAAATGGCCCTCATGTATGACGAATTCGGCCGCGCCATCCAGCGGCTCCAGCAGACGCGGGAGCGCATCCGCGTGGGCAAGCTCTCGGGCGCCGTCGGCACCCACGCCCACCTCGACCCGCGCGTGGAGGAAATGGTCTGCCACAAGCTCGGGTTGATCCCGGCGGCGCTGGCCACGCAGGTCGTCCAGCGCGACCGCCACGCCGAGTTCCAGCAAACGCTCGCCTTGATCGGCTCCAGCATCGACCGTTGGGCCACCGAGTTCCGCCACCTCCAGCGCACCGAAGTGCTTGAGGTGGAGGAGTATTTCTCGCCGGGGCAGAAGGGCAGCTCTGCCATGCCCCACAAGCGCAACCCGATCACCGGGGAGAAACTGAGCGGCCTGGCCCGGCTCCTGCGTGGCAACGCGCTCGCCGCCCTGGAGAACGTGGCTCTCTGGCACGAGCGGGATATTTCCCACTCCAGCGTGGAACGGGTCATCATGCCCGACTCCTCCATCCTCCTCGACTACATGCTCCAAACCACCACCAAGCTGGTGGACCGCCTGATCGTCTACCCCGAGCATATGCAGCGGAACATGGAGATTACCAAGGGCCTTTATTTCTCGCAGACCATCCTGCTCAAGCTGACTGAGCGGGGCATCGCCCGCAAAACCGCCTATGAAGCCGTCCAGCGCGCCGCCATGAAGACGTGGCAGGGAGAGCGCTCGCTCAAGGAAAACCTCCTGGAGGAAACCGAGATCATGGCGAAGTTGACCCCGGCGGAAATCGAGGCATTCTGCTCGCTCGACATCCACTTCCGGCACATCGACGAAACCTTCCGCAAGCTCGGGTTGTAAAAAAGCCGCCGCCCGATTTCCAAAGCCCGTTCCGCCGCGCGCGGAGCGGGCTTTTGCGTTATGGGGCGGAAAGATGGGGCGTGATGAAAAGTGGTACAGATTGGGAAGTTCCTTCTTTAGAGCGTTTTTTGGTTATTTTGTCGCAATGATCTGAGAGCGCCGAGGGTTGATGCGGGGCTTTTTGAGCGCAGCGGCTGTATTTGTAAATACAGCCCAAGCGCAAAAAGACGCACAGCGACTCTCGCCGCCGAAGAGCATACGACAAAATAAACCGAAACCGCTCTAGCGCCAACGGCGCGACCGCATACCAGCCTTGGCCAACGGCCAAGGTTTAGGTCGAAGCAACCCGTCAGGGCTGTAAGCCCGGCGCATCGGAATCACCTTATCCAGCAAGGAGGCGTCGGGCTTACAGCCCTGGGCCGTCTTTGGACTGGAAACCCAGCCCGTTGGGCTGGGCTGGTATGCCCCGGCCTTTGGCGCTGCAAAGGCTCACCCAGCTTGCACCACTTTTAATCGCGCCCGGAAAGATGGTATGAGAATATTTTTCTTGCTGCATCCCGGCTTATTTAGTAATCCCAGTGGCATTCAGCAATAGAGTAAGGTTTCGCTTTACCCTCCTATTCCTCCTGTCGAGGTTCCTCTATAGACCCTTTCGGTCGCAGCCCAAACAAACCACAAACATGAAGATACTCAAAACATCCCTCATTCCAGTCATCAGCCTCATTTCGCTGACTCTCAACGGCATTGTTCATGCCACACCCGCCCCCATTGTCTCCTTTGAGGAGCAGGGGCGTACGCCAAACCAGAAAGCCATCGGCGCGAATCTGGACAAATTCAAGATCAACCCCAATGACGACATGTATACGCTGTTGCGTGCCCTGGATCGAAGCGGCAACGTCGCACGCGGCTTGGAACAACTCTCGCCGCAGCGTTACCAGATCTATAGCGACATCGCCCTGGCCAACGCCAACGTGTTGACCCAGGCAATCGACCAGCGGCTTAACAACCTGCGCAGCGGCAGCGAGAGCTTTGGCCTGGGCGGGTTGAGCGTTTCCACCGGCGACTCCAAGCAAACCATCGCGCCCGCGTCGGGCAAGGACGGCAAGGCCCCCGTGGAACAGACGAGCGCCAACCGCTGGGGAGCCTTCCTGAGCGGCGACGTCGCCTTCGGCAATCTCGATGGCAGGGGGTGGCAGCAGGACAGCAACTTCACCAACTCGGGGCTCGTGGCGGGCATTGACGCGAAGCTCACCGACGCGCTGACGACCGGCGTGCTCTTCGCGTATTCGCATAGCGACGTGGATCTGGACAGCCAGAACAGCAACGCCAACGTGGACGCCTACAGCACCGGCCTCTACGGCGGCTACCATGAAGGGAACTTCTACGGCAACGGCCTGGCGACCTTCACCCGCAACATCTACGAGAGCGACCGGAACATCGATATCCCCGGATCTTCCCGCACGGCGAATGGCCGTACGGCCGGCTCGCAATACATGGTGAACCTGGACGGCGGCTACGACCATCCCGTGGCCAAAGACCTGACCGTTGGACCATTTGCCGGGCTGCAATATGTGCACATGGACGTCAACGCCTTCACGGAAAACGGAGCGGGAGCCGCCAACCTGGCCCTCAACGACCAGTCTGTCGATTCGCTCCGTTCGCGGCTGGGCGTTCGCATGGAACTGCGCAAGGAAATCACAGCCTCATGGGCGGCCGCCTCGGAAGTGCGGCTGGCCTGGATGCATGAATTCGCCAACAACGGCCGCGCCATCGTCGCCCGGTTCTCCGGCGCGGGGCTCGGATCATTCGCCGTCCGCACCGACGACCCGGAGCGCAACGCCGCCCTCATCGGCCTGGGGCTCAACGCCACCTACCGGGGTATGTTGACCATGTTTGTGGATTACGACGTCCAGGCCGGGCAGTCGCACTACATGGAGCAGATCCTCAAGGGCGGCTTCAAGTGGAGCTTCTAGGGGCGCTTCTTAAGTAGCATCAAAATGTCAGCGGAGGGGGCAAGTTTCCCCCTCCGCTTTTTTTGTGCCTTTTGCGCGGGTTGCGGTACAATCCCCTTTTTGTCCATGCCTTCCCGCCGCGAATTGCCCATCTTTGAACTCGAAGCCGCCCTCACCGCCGCCCTGGCGCGCGATGCGCGGCTGGTCTTGCAGGCCCCCACGGGATCGGGCAAATCGACGCAGGTGCCCCAGATGCTTCTGGACAACGGCTTGCTGGGCGCGGGCGAAGTCGTCGTGTTGCAGCCGCGCAGGCTCGCCACCCGGATGCTGGCTGCGCGCGTGGCGTCCGAAAGGGGCTGCCGGCTGGGCGACGAGGTCGGGTTCCAGATCCGTTTTGACAAAGTGGCCTCGGCGCGCACGCGCATCCGGTTTGTCACCGAAGGGGTGCTCCTGCGCCAGATGTTGAACGATCCGGAGTTGCGCGGCGTTTCGGCCATCCTCTTTGATGAGTTCCACGAACGGCATCTCTACGGCGACATCACGCTGGCCCGCGCGCTCGATTTGCAGGCGGCGCGGCGGCCCGATTTGAAATTGATGGTTATGTCCGCCACGCTCGACACCCTCGGGCTGGAGCGTTATCTCGCCCCGTGCGCGCTGTTGCAATCGGAGGGGCGGACGTATCCGGTGGAGATCCGCTATCTGCCGCGCCCCGTGCGCGTGGATCAGACCCCCGTGTGGGATCTCGCGGCGGAGGCGCTGGAGCAGCTTGCTCCCGCCACCCAGGGCGACGTGCTCGTGTTCATGCCGGGGGCGTATGAGATTTCGCGCACGATCGGGGCGATCCGCGCCTCGCGCGTGGGCGGGCAATTCGTGGCGCTGCCGCTGCACGGCGATCTGCCTGTGGCCGACCAGGACGCGGCCGTGGCCCGGTATCCGAAGCGCAAGGTGATCGTCTCCACCAACGTGGCCGAAACGTCGCTGACCATCGACGGCGTCCGCGTAGTCATTGATTCGGGCCTGGCCCGCATCGCCCGGTTCGACCCCTACCGGGGCATCAACACGCTGCTCGTCGAGAAGATCTCTCGGGCGAGCGCCGACCAGCGCGCGGGCCGCGCGGGCCGCACCGCGCCGGGCGTGGCGCTGCGTCTTTGGAGCGAGCGCGAGCACCTCGAACGCGTAGCGCACGAGTTGCCGGAGGTGAAGCGCCTCGACCTCGCCGAAGTCATCCTCACGCTCAAGGCGGGCGGCGTGGACGACATCGCCGCCTTCCGCTGGCTGGAAGCGCCGGAGCCCCGGGCGCTGGAGCGCGCGGAGACGCTCCTGCGCGACTTGGGCGCGCTGGACAACGAAACCGGCATCATCACCGCGCTGGGCCGCCGGATGCTGGCTTTCCCGCTTCACCCGCGCTACGCCCGGATGCTGCTGGCGGCGGAGGATTACGGGTGCGTGCGCGAGGCGGCGCTCGTGGCCGCGCTCACGCAAGGGCGCAACCTGCTCCGGCGCGGCGGCAACGAAACCGACGAGGCGCGGGAACGGGCGTTGGGCGAGGATCACGCCTCGGATTTGTTCCTGATGATGCGGGCATGGGAGGTTGCCGGGGGGAACGGCGGGATTGCCCGTGCGATTGGGGTGAACGGCATCGCCGCGCGCGAAGCGGGGCAACTCTTCGAACAATTCCTGAAAATCGCCAGGGCGGAAGGGCTCTCCGTGGCCAACCGGACGGCCCCGGAGGAGTCCACGGACGAGGCGGTGGCGAAGTGCATCCTCGCCGGGTTCCCGGACCAGGTGGCCGTGCGGCTCGACGCCGGGACGCTCCGCTGCGCGCTGGTTCACGGGCGGCGCGGCGTGCTGGCCCGCGAGAGCGTCGTGCGCGGCGCCCCACTGCTCGTCGCGGGCGAGATCCGCGAAATCAGTGGCAAGGACGGCGTGCAGACGCTCCTCTCGCTGGCCACGGCCATCCGCGAGGAGTGGTTGTATGAGCTGTTCCCCGAAGCCTTTTCCGAACATGTGGAAGTCTTCTATGATAAGACACTGCGGCGCGTGATGGCCCGGCGCGAGACGCGCTTCCACGACCTCATGCTGGCTTCTTCTCTGACGGATAAAGTCCCCCCCGGCGAAGCCGCCGCCCTGCTTGCGCGCGAGGTGCTCGCGGGCCGCTGCCCGCTGGAACAGTGGGACCACGCCGTGGATCAGTGGATCGTCCGGCTCAACCGGCTGCGCGAATGGATGCCCGAACTGGGCCTCCCGGCGTTGACGGAGGAGGACCGCGCGGAGTTGATCGGCCAGCTCTGTTACGGCGCGGCGACCTACAAGGAAATCAAGGAGCGGGCCGTCTGGCCGGTCGTCAAGGCGTGGCTGAGCCCGCAGCAGGAGGCGCTCCTGGAGAAGTTTGCGCCGGAACGGCTGGAGATGCCCAACGGCCGCCGCTTCAAGATCGCCTATGACCCGGCGGGGCCGCCCAGCATCGCCGTCCGCATCCAGGATCTCTATGGGGTTGAGCAGAGCCTCCTCCTCGCTGCCGGGCGCGTCCCGGTGACCATCCAGGTATTAGCTCCCAACCACCGGCCCATCCAGGTGACGCAGGATTTGCGCACCTTCTGGCGCGAGGCATATCCCAAGGTAAAAACGGAATTGCAACGGCGCTATCCGAGGCATGTTTGGAAATAAGAATCTCTTATTTTATATCGGGGCTTCCCGTAGGAGGGATTAACGCAAAACCTTACACGGATTTTGCTTTTCATGAATCAAAATAGGTTTACTGTGCGCCTTCGTCAGCAGTGTTGGGGCAGGGGAGTTTGCAATTGAGTTACTCAGTGGCGACTTGAGACCGATGACCGGGGACCGTCACCTCAGTGCTTGGCAGTTATCAGTATGAACAACAAACTGTACGTTGGGAATCTTCCCTTTAACGTAACGGAACCCGATCTGCAGGACCTCTTCGGTCAAGCCGGCACCGTCAGTGACGTGATGCTGGTGCAGGACAAATTCACCGGCAAAAGCCGTGGATTTGCATTCGTCACCATGAGCACCGAAGGCGAAGCCCAGAATGCCATTGAGCAGTTCCACGGCAAAGCCCTCGAAGGCCGTCCTCTCACCGTCAACGTCGCTCGTCCCCGTGAAGAGCGCCCGGCTGGCGGCGGCGGCGGCGGCGGACGTTCGTTTGAACGTCGCGGCGGCAGCGGCGGCGGTTACGGCGGCGGCGAACGCCGCGGCGGTGGCCGTGATCGCGGCGGCGACCGTGGTGGCCGGTACTAAAAACTCCTCGTAGCAAAAAACGAGTTTCACGCCGGGGCGGCTAGCGGCAACGCAGCTTCCCCGGCGTTCTTGTGTACCGGCATCGCTTAGGGCACGGCATTTCGCGCCAGCGCAGGAGGATCCGAAAACGCTCCCGCAGACAAAAAGGTGCACAAGATGGCGTCTGGTGGTTTTTCAACAGGCTCTAGTTCTACTTTGTTATAAATATTTCTTGCCAAGGCGGGTGAGATTTGTTGAAATTGG
>JBAWXX010000018.1:0-53033 GCA_037143855.1 Verrucomicrobiota bacterium
TCCCCCATCAAACGTCCCTCCGGGACGAAGCGTTGTTTCCCGCGGACCCGGCGTTGAAACGCCGGGCTACTTTCGGGTTGTCCCTTTGGGACAATAACGCCAATCCATAAGACCAATCCAACTGTGCAATTGGTATAAGACGCGAGAAGCACGGAAAAGACGCGGGACGGGGAGAGGGTGAAATAGAAGCACAAAAAATCGGGGGCAATCTGCGTAATCTGCTGATGCTTCTTCTTTGAGAGCGCGCATTTCGCGGTTCGGCGATTTTTCCGCTTTTCCCGGAGGCGATGCCAACGTAACTTCCCCCGCAATGCGTGCGATTTTGGCTTTAGAAGACGGCCGGTATTTTGAGGGGGAGTCGTTCGGGGCAACCGGAACGAGTGTGGGGGAAGTTGTTTTTAACACCTCAATGACGGGCTACCAGGAAGTGGTCACCGATCCCTCCTACCGGGGGCAGATGGTGGCGATGACATATCCGTTGATCGGCAACTATGGCGTGAATCCGCTGGACGAGGAGAGCGCCCAGCCGCATGTGCGCGGCTTTATTGTCGAGGAATTGAGCCCGCTCTCCAGCAGTTGGCGCGCGCGGAGCGGCCTGGAAGCCTATCTCGCCCACTGGAAGATTCCCGGCATCCAGGGGATCGATACCCGGGCGCTGACCCGCCATTTGCGGGAAAAGGGGGCGATGAAATGCTGCCTCTCCAGCGATCCCTCCCTCTCGGTGGCCGAGGTGGTGGAGCAGGCCAAAGGGGGGTGCGGCGTGGTCGGCATGGATTTTGTGAAGGAGGTGACGACGCCGAAAGTTTACCCATGGGACCCGGAGGACCGCCTCTCGCGCAAGTGGACGATTGTGAAGGGGGACGGGCACGGGACGGTCCGCGAGGCGGACGGCGAGATTTACGAGATCCTCCCCCCGGTCCGGCACCGGATCGTGGCGTACGATTTCGGGATCAAATTCAACATTCTGCGGCAGCTCCGGCAGGCCGGGTTCCAGGTGACGGTGGTTCCGGCGGCCACGTCCGCCGAGGACGCCCTGGCGCTCAACCCGGACGGCATTTTCCTTTCCAACGGCCCCGGCGACCCCGCCGCGCTCGATTACATCCACCACATTGTGCAGGGGCTCATGGGCCGCAAGCCGATCTTCGGCATCTGCCTGGGGCACCAGCTTTTGAGCTACGCCTTTGGCGGGAAGACTTTTAAGCTCAAGTTCGGCCACCACGGGGGCAACCAGCCGGTCAAGGACTTGGAGACGGGCAAGGTCGCCATTACTTCGCAAAACCATAACTTTGCGTGCGACCCCGATACGCTCCCTTCCAATGTCAAGGTGACCCACGTCAATCTCAATGACGGCACCGTGGAGGGGATGCGGCACACCGAGATGCCCATTTTCAGCGTCCAATACCACCCGGAGGCCGCGCCCGGGCCGCATGATGCGGATTACTTTTTCGGTGAGTTCAGTAAACTGATTGAAGCGTGCCGCAAGGCCTGATAAGAAAGAGGCACTCCCCATGTCGAAGCTTGTCATTTTCCTCCCGGATGTCGGCGAAGTCGCGTACGAGTTAACGGAAGCCAGGATTTCCGTTGGCCGGACGGAAGACAACGCCATTTATATCAACGATGCCAGCGTTTCCGTGCATCACGCCGAGTTTGTGCTGACCGCCGGGGAATACGTCTTGCGCGACCTTGGTTCCACCAATGGCGTCCGCGTCAATGGCAAGCCGGTGAACGAGGCCAGGCTTTGCCCCGGCGACCGGGTTCGCTTTGGGAGCGTCGAGGGGGTTTTTGAGCCGGATGCGAAGGGGGCCTTCCAGCCGTTGCCTCCGCGGGAGGAAACGCTTTCCGCCAAGCCAGCCAGCCAAAGCCAGCGCCCCAGCGATTTCGGCAATGCTTCTCCTTTCGCCCGCAAGGCGTTAAAAAAAGATCCGGTGAAAAAGACGGCGCTGGCGCTGGGCGCGGTGGCGCTTGTGCTTTGCGTCGCGGCGGTTCTTTACGCCTTCGGTGTGATCCAGGTTCCCGTGTTTTAGCGGCGGCGCGCAATGGAGCTTGGGAACGAGGGAAAATTGCGCCGTTGACAAGCCGGCGCTCTTTTGCTCTATTAAGACGTAACTTCGCGTTTTCTTTGGCCTTTAGCTTGGCCAAACTTCCTTCGCACCAGCGGCTTCCTTTGCCGTAATCCATGGAGCAAATTTTGGGAGCAAACGGTTGATGGCGCGTTCTCTGTACGGTTTTACCCCACTATGTCGGGTCACAATAAATGGTCTAAAGTTAAGCGGCTCAAAGGCGCTCTGGACGCCAAGCGCGGGAATCTGTTCTCGCGGTTTTCACGGGAAATCACCGTGGCGGCGAAGATGGGCGGCGGTGACCTGGATACGAATTTCCGGCTGCGCGGCGCGGTCCAGATGGCGCGCGCCCAGAACATGCCCAATGACACGATCGAGCGGGCGATCAAGAAGGGGACCGGCGAGCTGGAGAGCCAGGCTTACGAGGAGTTGGTTTACGAGGGATACGCCCCCGGCGGCGTGGCCATGCTGCTCGAAGTGATGACGGACAACCGCAACCGGACGGCCGCCGATTTGCGCTGCATTTTTTCCAAATACCACGGCAATCTTGCCACCAACGGCTCCGTAGCCTACCTTTTCCACAAAAAGGGGCAGATCACCGTGCCGTTGAGTGCGGTCGGCGAGGAACGCCTGCTCGAACTTGTTTTGGACGCGGGAGCCGAGGAGTTTTCCACGGAAAGCGACGGCTACTTGATTGCCACCGCTTCCGACCGGCTCTATGCCGTCGGCGAGTCGCTTCGCAAGGCGGGCGTCGCGGTGGAATCGATGAAACTGACCTACCTGCCTGAAACTTCCGTGCCCGTCACCTCGGAGGCGACTGCCCGCCAGGTCCTCCAGCTTTGCGATGCGCTGGACGAGTGCGACGACGTGCAGAGCGTCCATGCGAATTTTGATATTTCCGATGCGTTGTTGGCCCGGCTTTCGGAATAGGGCTTGCCAAGATGCCCCAGGCCGATTTGCCGCGATGAGAACAGGGGCGGCATTCCCGAGCCGTTGTTTCCTTCCTTTTTCAATTTTTTGAACATTTTGTTATGACTGAACCCACTGAAACCCCGTCGTTATTCCCGGAGGAGGCGACTCCCAAAAAAGTGACCCGGCGGAAATCCACGGCGGCTCCCCGTAAGCCCCGCAAGCTCAAGGCTGCCCAACCGGCGGAACCCGCCAAGGCGGCGGAAGTTCCTGAGCCCGAACCCCTTTCTCTCGAAGCTCCCGCGCCCAAGGCGAAGAGGCCGGCTAAAAAGACGGCCACGGTTCGCAAGCGGACAGTCAAAAAAGCGTCACCCGCCCCCGAGGAACCCGTTGTCGCGGTGGAAGAGCCGCTGATTCTTTCCCTGCCCAAGCCGGCGCCCCTGCCGGAACAGGCCGTTGCGCCTGAAGCCCGGCCCGAGCCGGTGGCCGCGCACCCGGCGGCTCCCCTCCCGCCCCAGGAGGGCAGGCCTCCCCGGGGCCGCAGAGGCGACCGGTATGGGCGTGGGAACCGCCGTTCCCGCGAACGCGAGCGGCAGCAGCCGCAAGGCCCGCAACCGATCGCTCCTTCCTATGCGGGGGCTGTTGTGGAGGAATGGTCCCCGAGGGGCTCCGCCGCCGCCCCGGTGCCACCGGCCGCGCCCGTGCAACGGACCACGCCTCCCCCCCTTGAGGAGATCCATATCCCGCGCCGCCAGCGGCCGCTCGAGGTGGCGCCGCCGCCCGCGCCGGGCGTCAGCCGTGAAATGAGCCGCGAGGAGCGGATCGCCGCCGCGCGCCAGCAATTCCAGGCGGCCGGTGTGGCTCCCCTCTCCGAACTGCGGCAGCAGGGGGAGGCCGTTTCCCTGCATCCTCTGCCCGAAGCGCCGCGCCCGGAGCCTGTTTTCGCCGAGGGGATTGTCGAAGTTTCCGGCAAGGGCTTCGGGTTCCTGCGCGATCCTGCCCGGGGCTTTGCCCAACACCCCAATGACATCTTTGTCACCCCGGAAGTCTGCCGCCGCTACAATCTGCGCGACGGCGTCTGGATTCGCGGCGAGATCCGCCGTGGCAACCGCGGGTCGCAGCTTTTCCGCCTCACCGAGATCGAAGGCGAAGACCCGGAGCGTTTCCGCAATCTGCCGCTGTTTGACGAGCTGACCACCATCAACCCGAACCATTTCATCAAGCTGGAGACCACGCCGGAGCGGACCACCACCCGCGTGATCGATTTGATGGCTCCCATCGGGCGCGGCCAGCGCGGGCTCATCGTCGCCCCGCCGCGCACCGGGAAAACCACTTTCCTGCAGCACATCGCCGAGGCCGTGGTGGCAAACCACCCTGATATGAAGCTCATCATCCTGCTCGTGGACGAGCGGCCCGAGGAAGTCACCGACCTGCGGCGCTCCTTCCCGCAGGCGGAGTTGATGGCCAGCTCCAACGACCAGGAAATCAAGAGCCACACGCGCATCGCCCAACTGGCCGTGGAACGCGCCCGGCGGCTCGTGGAAATGGGCAAGCACGTTTTCATTCTCCTGGATTCCATCACCCGCGTGGGCCGCGCCTTCAACAACGCCATGGCGGGCGGCGGGCGGACGATGTCCGGCGGCGTGGACGCCCGCGCCCTGGAAATCCCGCGCAAACTTTTCGCCTCCGCCCGGAATACCGAGGAGGCCGGTTCGCTCACCATTGTCGCCACGGCGCTGATTGAAACCGGCAGCCGCATGGACGACCTGATTTTCCAGGAATTCAAGGGGACCGGCAACATGGAGCTTGTCCTGGACCGGAAGGTCAGCGACCTGCGCATTTACCCGGCGGTGGATATTTTCATGTCGGGCACGCGGCGCGAGGAGTTGCTCCTGCCCGAGGCCGATTTGTATAAAATCAACATCATCCGGCGCGGGCTCTCCGGGCACAAACCGGCCGAGGCCATCGAACGGCTCCTCTTCTTCCTCAACAAATTCCCAACCAACGCCCAGATGCTTCGGGAGATCCCGGGGTAGGAAGAAAGACGCGGGGACAGGGAGCGAAAGCCGCCGCTTGCGCTCACGGTGCGTCCCAGTTCCGAACCCCGTTTGTGACGGTATCAACAACCGGAGGGGTTCTATGAAATGGCGAGGCTATGGAGGGTGGATGGCGGGGGCGCTCGGGATCCTGGCTGGGGCCAGCGTGCCAGCCGCCGCGCAGGCACCGGGGTTTCTGCTCAAGCCGGGTTGCAATTATGCCATTGGGTTTCAGGAGAATATGGCGCCGGGGGTCCCCCCCGCAGGCGCGCCCGCGCCCGCCGGGCACAACGTAGCCACTTACCGGGTGATGGGGACAGCCGGGGACCAGCAATGGTACCGCCTGCGGATGGTGGCGCGCGCTCCCCAGGGGGGGTGGTACACGCCGCCCGGCACGCCGGAAGTCTGGGTGAACCTCACCTACGCCATGTGGGTGCAGGAAGTGCTGCGGTGAGATTGAACCGCAAACTCAGTATTCCCGCTGCAAGAGATACTCGCCGAGGGCTTGCAGGGTCGCGCCCGCTTTGCGGAACGGTTTTAAGGCGGCGAGGGAGGCGGCGGTGAGTCGCTGGGCTTCACGGCGCGCTTTTTCCAGGCCCAGCAGGGCGGGGTAGGTGGCTTTCTCGGCGGCCACGTCTTTGCCCGCGCTTTTGCCGAGTTTTTCGCTGGTTTGGGTGACGTCCAGGATGTCGTCGATGACCTGGAAGGCGAGGCCGAGGTGCTTGCCGAACGCGGTGAGCGCTTCGAGCTTGGCGGGGGTGGCATTGGCGCTCATGGCCCCGAGGCGGATCGAGGCGGTGAGCAAGGCGCCGGTTTTGGCTTCGTGGATGAAGCGGAGTTCGCGCAAGGTGATTTTTTTGCCCTCGCCTTCGAGGTCGGCCACCTGGCCCGCGATGAGGGCGCGGCTTCCGGCGGCGTAGGCCAGTTCCCTGACGAGCGCGGAGGCCGGGTGCCGTGGCGTGCCCGGGGCGGCGGTCAGGATTTCAAACGCGGCGGTGAGGAGCGCGTCTCCGGCCAGCACGGCGATCCCTTCGCCAAAGACTTTGTGGCTGGTCGGGCGGCCCCGGCGCAAATCGTCGTTGTCCATGCAGGGGAGGTCATCGTGGATGAGGGAGTAGGTGTGGATGCATTCCACGGCGCATGCGGCAGGGAGCGCCACATTCATGTCGCCGCCGCACGCCTCGGCTGCCGCCAGGCAGAGCACGGGCCGCAGCCGTTTGCCCCCGGCGAAGAGGGAATAGCGCATGGCCTTGTGGATGGTGGGCGGTTTGACGGCGGCTTTGGGGAGGAAGCGGTCCAGCGCCCGGTCCACAAGCGCGCTGCGTTTGGCGAGGTAGTCCTTCAAAATCATGGCTGGGCCTTATTTGAAAGAACGCCCGGGCGCTTGGCAATCAGGAACTTGGGGCTGGTACCTTGTAGACCTAGCTCAAATTCGCCAGGCAGGCCGCGATGAAGCCTTTGAAGAGCGGGTGCGGGTGGTTCGGCCTGCTCTGGAATTCCGGGTGGAACTGGCAGGCCAGGAACCACGGGTGATCCTTCAGTTCGATCATTTCGACCAGGCTGCCGTCGGGCGAGGTCGCGGCGATGACCAGCCCCTTGGCGGCCATGGCTTCCAGGAAGGCTCCGTTGAACTCGTAGCGGTGGCGGTGCCGTTCGGTGATCGCCGTTTTGCCGTAGACCTGGTGGGCGCGCGTCCCTTCGACGATTTTCGCGGGCCAGGTGCCAAGGCGCATGGAGCCGCCCTTGTCGGTGACGTTCTTCTGTTCGTCGAGCAGCGAGATCACGGGGTGTTTGGTCTTTTCGTCAAACTCGGTGCTGTTGGCGTCTTTGAAGCCGCAGACGTTGCGGGCGAATTCGATGGTCGCTATTTGCATCCCCAGACAAAGGCCGAGATAAGGGATGCCGTTCTCACGGGCATACTGGGCGGCGCGGATTTTCCCCTCAATGCCCCGGTCGCCAAAGCCGCCGGGAACGAGGATCCCGGCCACGCCGGTCAGGTCGGCGTCCGACACCGTCTCCGCATCCAGGCGGATCAAGTCGATGCCGCAGTCGTTGGCGGCCGCTGCGTGGGTGAGCGATTCGTAGATGCTCTTGTAGGCGTCCTGCAGCTCGATGTATTTGCCGACGACGGCGATTTTGACCCGCTTTTTGGGGCTGATGATCCGCTGGACGAATTTCTTCCAGTTTACCATGTCGGCCACCGGATCGGCCTTCTTGCCCAGGCCCAGCAGGTTGATGACGGTGTTGTCGAGGCACTCTTTCTGGAGCATGAGCGGCATCTCGTAAATGGTGTGGTCCACGTCGCGCGCTTCCACCACGGCTTCGAGGGGGACGTTGCAGAACATCGACAATTTCTGGCGCACCTCGTCGCCCAGCGGGTGTTCGCACCGGCAGACGAGCACCTGCGGGTGGAGGCCGATCTCGCGCAACTTGGCGATGCTTTGCTGCGAGGGCTTGGTTTTCAGCTCGCCCGCCGCCTTGATGAAGGGGACTAGCGTGACGTGCATGATGATGGCGTTCTGCGGGCCCACTTCCAGGATGAATTGGCGGATGGCCTCTAGGAAGGGGAGCCCCTCGATGTCGCCCGTGGTGCCGCCGATTTCCGTGATGAGCACGTCGCACGGCTGCTCCTTTTCCAACTGGCGCAGCCGGGCCTTGATCTCGTCGGTGACGTGGGGGATGACCTGGACGGTTTTACCCAGGTAATCGCCGTGGCGCTCCTTGTCGAGGACGTTCTGGTAGACCTGCCCGCTGGTGAGGTTGTTGTTGCGGGTCAGCACGCATTTGGTGAAGCGCTCGTAGTGGCCCAGGTCAAGGTCCGTTTCCGCGCCATCATCGAGGACGTAGACTTCGCCGTGCTGGAAGGGGCTCATCGTGCCCGGGTCAACGTTCAGATACGGGTCGAATTTCTGGAGCACGACGCTCAAGCCCCGGTGTTCCAGGAGCGTGCCCAGAGAGGCGGCCGCGAGGCCCTTGCCGAGAGAACTGACCACGCCGCCGGTGACAAAGATGTATTTCATAAAGAGGTGTTATCTACAAACTACGCAAAATCTGCCGTTTAAAAAAGAAGGGAATGAATGAGGAAGCCAGGAAGCCAGGAATAAAGCGGGAAAAATCGTATGAATTCAGCGGGTTCCTCCCAGGATTTTCTCCACAGCCCCCGCGTCGGCCGGGGTATCGACGCCGACGGAGGCGTGCTTGGTGAGCAGCACGCGGATGGCCGCCCCGTTCTCGAGGGCGCGGAGCTGTTCGAGTTGCTCGGCTTTTTCCAGCGGCGACGGTTTCCATTGGACAAATTGAAGCAGGAACTTGAGCGAGTAGCCGTAGAGCCCCTGGTGCCGGTAATACGGGACGGCGGCCGCTGCATCCCGAATGTAGGGGATCGGGCTGCGGGAGAAATAGAGGGCGTTGCCGGTGCGGCTAATCGCCACTTTGACGGCGTTCGGGTTGGTCACGTCGTCGCCGGGGCCGAAGACGTTGGCGGCCGTGACCATGTCGAGCTTGGGATCGGCCAGAAGTGTTTTGGCCAGGCGGTTGAGCAGGGTGGGATCGACGAGCGGTTCGTCCCCCTGGACGTTGAGGATGTGGGAGACGCCCGCCAGCTTCTTGGCCACCTCGGCGATGCGGTCGGTGCCGCTCCGGTGTTTGGGGGAGGTGACGGCCACTTCCGCACCGAAGGCGAAGGCCGCCTCCGCGATGCGCATGTCGTCGGTGGCGATGATGACCCGGGCGATACTTTTGGCCCGCAACGTTCGCTCCCAGACGTGCTGGATCAGCGGTTTGCCGGCAATCGGGTGGAGCGGTTTGCCGGGGAAGCGGGTGGACCCCCAGCGGGCGGGCAGAATGGCGACGACGCTTTTAGGCATCCTGATTCTGTAAGATGATCTCCACCGCCGCGACAACATCTTTCGCCAGAAAATGCGGGGCGGGCTGGCAAGGCGCACACGCCGTTTGGGCTCCGTAACCGGTCTGGACGAGGATGGTCCGGGTTCCGGCGCGGCTTCCGCACGCGATATCCGCCGCCTTGTCGCCCACGAACCACGACCGGGCCAGGTCGATGCCGAAATCCCGCGCCGCTTCCAGCACCATGCCCGGCTCCGGCTTGCGCCGGGGCGAGGGGGTGGGGGGCGCGTCGGGGCAGAAGTAGCTTGCCGCGATGAGGGGAGCCGCGTCTTCTTGCGCCAGTTGCCGGAGCAGTTCGCATTGGACGGCGTGGTATTGCTCCTCGGTGAGCAGGCCGCGGCCGATGCCGCTCTGGTTGGTGATGACGACGCAGAGGAAGCCGCGTTCGGTGAGGCGGCGCAGGGCTGCCGCCGTGCCGGGGAAGAGGCGGACCTGGGCCGGGTCGGCGCAGTAATGGACCTCTTCCATCAGTGTCCCGTCGCGGTCCAGAAAAACAGCGGGGGGCGGCATTTACGCCTCCTCCTCAAAGCTCTCCAGCAGTTCCCTGGCGGTGACGGTGGCGGTGCCGAGCTTGCCCACCACGATCCCGGCGGCGTGGTTGGCGATGTCGGCGGCTTCGGTCGGGCTGGCTCCGGCGCAGAGAGCCAGGGTGAAGAGCGCGATGGTCGTGTCGCCCGCGCCGGAAACGTCGAAGACTTCCTGGGCGTGGGTGGGGATGTGGAAGGGTGTCCCTTCTTTCTGAAAGAGCATGATGCCCTGCTCGCTCAAGGTCACGAGCAGGCTCTCGGTGTTCCAGCGTTCCAGGAGCACTTTCCCGGCCTCCAGGAGCGCCGTGTCGGCCGTGGGCGGCTCGATGGGGTCGGTCTGGGGCAGCCCGGCGGCGGCAAAAGCCTCGCCCCGGTTCGGTTTGATGGCGGTCACGCCGTTCCAGGAAAGGCGGTTGTGGGGGTTGGGATCGACTGTGACCACCTTTCCGGCGGCGCGCGCCCTGGTGACGATGGCGTTCACCATGTCCTGGTCGAGCAGCCCCTTGGCGTAATCCTCGATAATGATGCCGTCGATCTGGCCCAGCAAGAGGTCGATCCGGGCCAGCGCCTGGGCGCTTTGGAGGGCGGTCAGGCCGGTTTTCTTCTCCCGGTCCACCCGGACAACCTGCTGGTTGCGGGCGATGATGCGCGTTTTGACAATGGTCTGGTAAGCCGGGTCTTCCACCAGGCAGTCGAGCCGGATGCCGTCGCCCGCGAGCAGGGATTTGAGCTGGATCGCGTGGGCGTTCGTGCCGATCAGCCCGAGCAGGTGGACGTCCCCGGCGAATTCCCGCAGGTTGCGGGCCACGTTGGCCGCGCCGCCGGGGTAGCTGGTTTCGCGGTCCACTTCCACCACGGGCACGGGGGCTTCGGGAGAAATGCGCTTCACTCGCCCCCAGATGAATTCATCGAGCATGATGTCGCCCACGACCAGGAGCGTCATTTTGGGAAAACGGCAGGCGATTTGCTGGAAGCGGGAACGGTTCATCGGGCAAAAAAGAATGTTTCCACCTTATGCCGGTTTGCAAGCATTTGAAAATGGGGAAGATCAGAAAAAACATACTTCCTGCTTTCCTGCGCGCCGGTTTTGTTTTCTCTTCTAGGGCAACGTCTTCCAGAGCCCCTTTTATGGATTCCATCACCCTTCGCGTTCCCGCCACCACTGCCAATCTCGGTCCCGGCTACGATTGCCTGGGGGTGGCGTTGCGGATGTACAACCGCGTCACCGTCCGCCGGGGAGAACCCGCCGCCAAGCTCCACCCCATGGCCGCCAAGGCCGCCCAACGCTTTTTTGAAACGGCGCAAATCCGGCCCTTCGCTTTCGATTGGACTATCACGGGCGACGTCCCCCGGTCGCGCGGGCTGGGCAGCAGCGTCACCGTCCGGCTCGGCATCCTCCACGGGCTCAACACCCTGGCGGGTAGCCCCCTGGAACGGGAGGACTTATTCCTTTTGTGCAGCGAACTGGAAGGCCACCCCGACAACGCCGCCCCGGCGGAATTTGGCGGGTTTACCGTGGCCAGCGCCGACGGCTGTCTCTCCTTCGAGGTTTCGCCCGATTTGTCGTTCGTCCTGCTCATCCCCGACTTTGAAGTCTCCACCCCCGCCGCCCGCAAGGTTCTCCCCTCCGATTTGCAGCACGAGCTGGCGGCTGCCTGCGTGGGGAACGCCGCGCGCATCACGGCCGCGTTCGCCTCCGGCCAGTATGAGGCGCTGCGCGGGGCGTTTGAGGATTACCTCCACCAGCCCTACCGCCAGCCGTTGATCCCGTTCCTGCCCGGCGTCATCCGCGCGGGCGAGGCGGCCGGAGCCCTGGGCGGGTTTTTGAGCGGCTCGGGCTCCGCCATTGCGTGCGTCACCCTGGAGTCCCCGGAGCGCGTTGCCAAAGCAATGCTCCAGGCTGCGGGGTGCAACGCCCGGACGGTCATCACCACCGCCGACCCGACCGGAGTCAAAGTCGTGAAAGGCTGACCATTCCCCATGCGCCGCTGGCTTGACGAGTTTGAACAGTTCGCGATCGAGGTGATCCTTGGCAACCGCTTTGGCAAGCGCGCGGCGGTGCTCCGCGGGGTGCTCTGGGTGCTTTCGGGCGGGTTCCTGGGCATCGTGCAGCTCCGGCTGCGGCTTTACCGCAAGCGCCTCCTGCGGGAACGGGCGCTCGGCTGCCTGGTCATTTCCATCGGCAACCTGACGGTGGGGGGGACGGGCAAAACGCCGGTGGTGGAGAAATTCGCGCGCGCCCTGCAAGCGGGCGGGCGGCGCGTGGCGATTTTGAGCCGGGGTTACAAGAGCAAGAAGCCCCCCTTCCTCAAGCGGCTCCTGAACCGGTTCGGATCGCGGCAGGAGTTCGTCCCGCGCATCGTTTCGGACGGCAAATCGCTCTTGCTGAATTCGCGGCTGGCGGGCGACGAGCCTTACATGCTGGCCAAAAACGTCCCGGAGGTCGTCGTGCTCGTGGACCGGGACCGCGTCAAAAGCGGGCTCTACGCCATCGAGAAAATGGGGTGCGACACCCTTCTCCTCGACGACGGCCTGCAATACCTGCGGCTCAAACACCGGCTCGACGTTGTGCTGGTCGATTCCCAGGCCCCCTTCGGCAACGAATACCTCCTTCCCCGGGGCACCCTGCGCGAGCCGCCGCCCAATCTCCGGCGGGCCTCCTACATCTTCGTTACCAAATGCGTGCCCGGCGCGGACAACAGCGCGCTGATCGCGCGGATCCGCACCTACAACCGGACCGCCGAGATCGTCGAATGCACCCATAGCCCCCGCTACCTGGAGAACGTCTTTACCGGCGAGCGGCAGCCGCTGACGTACTTGAAAGGGCGCTACATCGGCGCGCTTTCCGCCATCGCCCGGCCCGAGAGCTTTGAAGACGGGCTGCGCAAGCTTGGCGCGAAGATCGAGCTGTCGCGGCACTTCGCCGATCACCACCGTTTTTCCGAAAAAGACATCGCCGGGTTCATCCGCCGCTGCGTCAACCGCGACCTGGACGCCATTCTGACGACGGAGAAGGATTGCGTCCGCTTCCCCCGGCTCAAAGATCTCGAACTGCCCGTCTACTTCCTGCGCGTCGAGATCGAAATCCTCACCGGCCACCGGAGCTGGCGGGAGTGCGTGGACCGCATCTGCAACCCCCAGCCGATGATGGCCCCGGAGCGGTTTTTCTGAGAAGAGTTTATCCGCAGAAGTCCATCCCGTTTTCTTCTTCTGAAAATCTGCGGATTGCCTTTTTGATCAGGCCGCCTTGGGGTCGAACGCGCGGCGCAGCGCGTCGCCCAGGAGGTTGAGCGAGAGGACCAGCAGGAAGAGGGCGCCCGTCGCGGCGGTGAGCGGCCACCAGACGGCCGGTTCGCGGCTCAGTTCCATGCGGGCCGAGTCGATCATGATCCCCCAGCTTGCCGTTCCCACCGGCGCGCCGACACCGAGGTAGCTCAGGATGGTTTCCGTCAGCACCAGGCCGGAGAAGCCGAGGATGGCGTTGATGACCACCAGGTGCATCACGTTGGGCAGGATGTGGAAGAGGATGATCCGCGGGGCGCTCTGGCCCAGCGCGCGCGCGGCGTCCACGTACGGCCGGGACGCCTGCCGGAACGTCTCGCCGCGCACCAGGCGGCAGAGGCCGATCCACGCCGTGAGGCTCAACGCCACCGCCATCCGGTCGAGCCCCTTGCCCAGCATCATCATCACCGCTACCAGTAAGAGGATGCCAGGGATCGACGCCATCGTGCTGTAGAGGTATTGCACCACGTCATCGACCCAGCGCCGGAAGTAACCGCCCAGGATGCCCAGGAGCGCGCCGATGGGGAGGTAGAGGAGCGTCGTCAGCCCTCCGATGATGAGCGCCGTCTTGCACCCTTTCAGGGTTTGGAGCAGCACGTCCTTGCCCAGCAGATCGGTGCCCAGCAAATGGAACCCCTTCAGCGGCTTGGGCGCGCGTTCGTCAAAGGTCGTGCGGGCCATCGGCGCGCTGTAGCCCTCCTCCAGCGGGACGTTGCGGAAGGCCGTGTCCAGGAAGCTCGTGCGCGGGGCGACGAGCAGGCAATCGGAGATTCCCGCCAGCAGAAAGAGCGTGACAGTCGCAGCACAGACCAGGCCCACGCGGTCGCGGCGCAGGCGGCGGGTGGCGCGGCGGGAGCGTTCCGTGAACAGGGTGGCGCGCAGCAGCCAGGCCGTCGCCGCGCAGCCGGTGAGAACGAGGAGATTATTGAGCCAGGGAGGCATGGGAAATCAGGGTTATTGTAGCCGGATGCGGGGATCGGCGGCGGCGTAGCAGAGGTCTGTTAAAAGCAGGCCGAAGAGGTAGAGGAGGGAGCCGAGGTAAACGTCGGCCTGGATCACGCCGAAGTCGGAAGTCTGGATGGCGTTCGTCATGAGGTTGCCGAGGCCGGGGATGCCAAAGAAGCTCTCCAGCACCAGCGTCCCCATGATGAGGAAGGGGAGCGCGGCCACCACCAGCGTGATGAGCGCGATCGCCCCGTTTTTGAGCATGTGCACCAGTAATACCCTGGCGTGCGACGCCCCCTTGGCCTGCGCCGTGCGGATGTAATCGGCCCGCACTTCCTCCAGAAAGATCGCGCGGTACATCCGCACGTCCGCTCCCAGCCCGCTCAAAATCATGATCGCCACCGGCAGCGCGATGAAACGGGCCGTGGAGAACCCCTCCATGTTGAAGCCGAACGCCGGGAAATAGTGGAAGAGATTGGCGGCGATCAACTGGCCGTAGATGACGTACACCGTGATGGGGATGCTCATGCTCGCCACGCAAAGCACGGTTCCCCAGCGGTCCAAGGCCGAGTCGCGCACGAAGACGAGCAGCAAGGCCGTGCTGATGGCCAGGAACAGCCCCACCACAAACGCGGGGAGCGTGATGCAGAGCGAGGGGACCGCGCCCCGTTTCAGCATGGCGAGCACCGGCTCGTCGGTGGCGAACGAGGTGCCGAGGTCCAACGTGGCGAACCGCTTCATGCTGCGGAAATAGAGTGAGTCGAAGGGGTGCTTGCCCACCTCGACGCGGACCCACGGGAACGACGGCGTCCGCTTCACCGCGATATTGAGATACGGCGGAACCTCGCGGCCCTCCTGGTCCAGGTAGCCGTGGTTTTGGAGCCAGTTGCTGATGTCCTGCGCCGAAGCCTTGGGCCCCCGGATGCGATAGGCCATCTGGCGCGGCGTGTTGACCACGTTGAAGAGGACGAACGTCAGGAACATGACGCCGAGGAGAATCGGCACCATGTAGAGCAGACGGCGGATCAGGTAATTTAGCATGGCGAATTTACAGGTTGCTCCTCCGTGCGCGTGCCACGGCGTAGCCGACTGCGCCAGCGCCCAGGGCCGCCAGCGCCCAGAGCGGCCACGACGGGGTCCGGTTCCATTCGCGGATCTTGCGGGCGCGCAGGGCTGGGTCGAGCGCGGTGTATTTGAGCCCGCCGCCGTTGGCGAGCATGGCGTTGTCCAGCAGCCGGGGCATCCACGGCTGGCTGAGGGTGAAGGCGACAGGATGGAAGGTGAGGATGATGGGGCATTGCTCCACGAGGATGGCGTTCATCCGGCGGATGAGCGCGAGCCGCGCCGGGCCGTTGTCCATCGTCGCCATTTGCTCGAAAAGGCGGTCAAATTCCGGGTTGGAAAACCGGGCGTAGTTACTCCCCTGTGGGGGGGTGTTTTTGCTGTAAAAGAGGAAGAAGAAATTCTCCGGGTCGGGGTAATCGGCGTTCCAGCCGGAGCCGCTGTTCATTTGAAAGAGGCCTCGCATCTGCTTGTCCTGGAAGCGCGGCCAGGTGTTTTCCTCGATCTTGCAGCGCGGCCCGAGTTGCTGGATCTGGATCTGGTCGAACTCGGCCCGCTGGCGGCTTTCCGCGTTGCCCGCCACCACGTCGAGGGTGAGCGTGAGCGGCTGGCCGGTTTGCGGGTCGATGCCGCCGGGGTAGCCTGCCTGCGCCAGCAGCGCCCTGGCTTGATCCACGTTCTCCGTGCGGTAGGGGTTCTTGAACCCGGGGTCGTGGCCGATCACGCCGGGAGGGAGGAGCTGCTCCGCCTTGATGTCCACGCCGTTGCCGAAGATCTCGTTGGCGCGGCTCTGGTTGTAGACGGTGGAGAGCGCCTGCCGCAGGCGGATGTTTTTGCCCAACACGGGGTCGTCCATGTTGAACTGCGAGTAGAAAGTCCCCGGCTCGACGTCGCGGAAGAGTTGAACGCCCCGCGCGCGGAAGGCCTCGGAGAGCGTCTGCCCGGCGGTGATGACGGAGTTGAACACGTCCTTGCCGACGCCCGAGCGGTCGAGATAGCCCTGGCGGAAGAGGAGCCAGGCGGGGATGGCTTCGCGGATCACGGCGAATTGCACCTCGTCCACCAAAGGCAATTCCGCCCCGGCGAGCGGACGGCAGGCGGCGTCCACGCCGGCGGGCCAGCCGCCTTTGGGGAAGCGCGTGGCGTGGTAATGCTCGTGCCGGGCCAGCCGGATCAGGCGGCCGCGCGACCATTCGGCGAGGCGGTAGGGGCCGCAACCGACGGGGTGGAACTTGAAGAGATAGCGCCCGTTTTTGCCGTCGTAATACTCCACCGCTTCGCGCGGGACGGGAGCGGTGAACGGCATCGCCAGCCAGTATTGAATCTGCGGATACGGCTTGAGCAGGTTGAGCCGGAAGGTGTGGTCGTCCACGACGGTGATCGCCCCGGTCGGCTTCGCGTAGTCGAACGTTCCGCCCGCCTTGGCCGCTTCCTTGGCTTGCAGATAGGCTGGCCCGAGCCCCGCGACAAACTCCTGCAACGTGGAGAGCACCGGGCACTCCACCGCCGGGTCCGCGATGCGCTGGAAGGTGTAAACGAAATCCGCCGCCGTCAATTCGCGTCCGCGCCCTTTCGGGAAGCATGGGTCGTCGTGAAAGAAGACTCCTCTTTTTATGTGGAACTCGTAGGTCTCCGTCCCGTCCGGGGCCTGGATGCGGCGTGGCATCCCCTCGGCCAGGCACGGTTCCAGTTCGTAGGGATCGGTCTTGAAAGGGCTGTATTGCAGGAGGCTCTCGTAGAGCTGGGAGATCACCGCGTTGCCCATGGTGTCGTAGCTCACCTGGGGATCGAGCGAGCGCGGGTCGTCGCCGATGGCCCGGTAACTGACCACCCACGGCTTCCCGTCGCCCCGTTTTTCCCGCAAGGCGCGCGGGTGCGGATTGTTGTCGCAGCCGGCGAGGGCGGCCAGCAGCGCGAGCGCCGTTAAAAGTGAAAAAAATCGCTTCCCGTTCATCCGTTTGGGTTGGGAGCGGCAACTATCGCGGCAAGGGCGGTGGGAATCAACCGGAATTGCGGCTTAAGCAATTCTCAAAAATCCTTTCCGAAAGAGATGGGGCGCTTGCGGCTTGCCAGCCAGCTCGTGGCGCTCCCATCTCTTGATTCGGAAATTCTTTTCCAGAAATGCTATACAATTTCCCGGTTTTGCCTAGCAATAGAGGCCATGGCTTCCTCCCTCAAAATCCTCGGGCTGGCGGCGGCCGCGTCTGCCCTTCTTTGCGCCAGCTCCCAGGCCGCTTTTTGGCGGTGCGAACTCCCCGGCGGCGTGTTCGTCGTGAGCCTCCCTTCCGTCTCGCTGGTCAGCACGCATGAATACGTCGTGGATGGCGTGGCCCGCGTCACGGAATTGACGGTCGGGACCAACAGCGCGGTCGTCGCCCGGTTTTATTACCTGGAGCCGATGATCCCCAAATCGCCCGTCGGCATCGGCCAGACGCTCCTCGACAAAGCCCAGCAGCGGGCGCAGGAAGCGTCCACCCGAACGGGTGTGGAGGCGGTGTGGCAGAAAGTCGTCAAAAATTACCCCGCGACCACCCACGCCCACACCGTGGAATACCGGCTGGAAACCCTCGACCAGCTCAAGCGCGTCGAGAAAAGCCTGGAAGATGCCTGGCGCACCAACAAAGAGACGCAGCTCAAGATTTCCTCCGAAGACGGCTCTACAAACGCCGAGAACTCGGGGAATTAGCCGCCTTTTTATCGCTGGAATTGGTTGGTGTGAACAGGCCCTAAGGCACCAGCGGCTTGATCAGGTCGAAGAGGCTTTTTGCCCCGCTCTCCAGCGTCCCTTTCACCCCCTGGATCACTTCCTCGCCCGCCGCGGCCGTCAGCCGGGGAGTCAGATCTTCGTTGAGGTGCGACAAGGGGCCGCTCACCTGCACGGCCGTCCAGACGTAACCGTCCCGTTTCAGCGTGAAAACCCGGCTTTGCGAGCCCGGCAGCCAGCGGAGGGAGGAAGGGGCCACGCCGACTTGGAACACCCCCCGCAATTTCCCGCGCTCCACCGTGAACGGACCCTCCACCCGGATCAGCCCCTCGGATTCCGCCACGAACCGCGCGACGGCGAGGCTTTGCGGCGTCCAGGTGAAGTCGGCCTCCGCCTTTTGCAGCGCGAATTGCCGGAACTCCCGGGTGTGCGTGAAGGCGGCGATTTTTTCCAGGATCGGGAGCGCTTCAAGCTGCCCCTCGGTGAGCCGCAGGGACCCCTCCGCTTTGAGCGCGCCGGGAACGCCGGTGACATGGGCCTCTCCGGCCGCCGTTCCCTTCACCCCCGCCCGCCAGTCTTCCGGGAGGTAGCGGGAGATGGCGACGCCGTTCCATTGCATCAGCAGGTCCACCGCCCGGTCCCCGGACAGCCCGGCCTGCCCGCTCACGGTGAAGCGTTCCCCCTCGCCAAGTTCAAAGAGGCTGTCGGTGAGGAAGAGATCCGGGCAGCGGTAGCGCAACTTCAGGTGGTCCACGCGCAGCGCGGGCCAGCCCGCCTGCTCCAGGAGCCCGCCCAGCCCGGTGGCCGTCCAGTCCGGGCCGCTCGGCTCCACCAGCAGGCGCATCTGCCGCAGGCTGCCGACGTTTTGCGCGGCGCCGGGCAGCGTCCAGGTGAAGGCCGCCTCTTCAATCCGCGCCCGCTGGAGTTCAAAACGCTCGGGGAGCCACCCCGAAGACCGCCCGGCGGGAGGGCGGGCGGGGGAGGGGAAAGCTTCGGGGGCCGCGGGGGTGGGCGAAGCGCCGGGAAAATCAAGCGCGGCGTGCAACCGCTGGATTTGCAGCGCGCCGATGCGCCATGCCCCGTGAAAGACGGCGCCGGGCTCGAAATCGGCCCGGATCTGTTCCGCCCCCATGTCCCGGAGCGCCGTGCCGGGGAGGCCCCTGGCCGTATAATGCTCGGAATAAAAGGAGAACCCCTGGCGCTGGATCGGCGCATAAGCGCCGTCGGCGGCGAGCAGCGCGGAGGTTTTGGCATTCAAGAGCGCCCGGAACGCCTCGCCACGCAGATAACTGTTGAGCATCAACGAAGCGCCGAAATAACCGAGGAAGGCAAGGAGGACGAGGGCACCGGCGGTCCAAGCTGCCGCGCGTTGCCAGCGAAAAGACGGTTTGGGGTGGGGAGCCATGACGTTTTCGGGCACAACGTAACGGGCCAGGCCGCCGGGGGCAATCGTTGAAATTGCCAACCGTTGGAAACCCGGATAGGCTCGCCTCTGTGCTCGCCCTCAGCCACATCTCCCTCCAGGTCGGCTCCTCCCAAGCCCCCCAGACGCTGCTCCACGACCTTTCGCTCCAGATCCCCTCGGGGCAACTGGTGGGCATTGTCGGCCCGGCGGGCAGCGGCAAAAGCACCCTCATCAAGGTCATCGCGGGCGTTCACGAGGCGACCGAGGGAAGCGTCCACTGGGGCGGCCGCGATCTGACCGAGGAAGACCTGGCCCCCTACGACATCGGCTACGTCCCGCAATTCAGCATCGCCTACGACCACCTGACGGTCTGGGAGAGCATGATCGACGCCCTGCGGCTGCGGGTCACGGGCTTGAGCGAAGAGGCCCGCTACTTTCGTGCCAAGTCGATCCTCAACCAGGTCGGCATCCTGGGCATCTCGGGGCGGCGCGTGCAGTTCCTTTCCGGCGGCGAAAAACGGCGGCTGGGCCTGGCGCTGGAGTTGGTCACCTTTCCCTCGCTGCTCATCGCGGACGAAGTCACCAGCGGCCTCGACCCAAAGTCCGAGCAGGAAATCATGCGGCTCATGTACGACCTCACCCGGGAGAGCCGCCGCATCGTCCTCGCCGTCACCCATAACCTCCGGCACATTGCCCTGTGCGATTCCGTCATCGTCATGTACCAGGGCACGCTGGCCTACCACGGCACCCCCGCCGCGATGCTGGAATATTTTAAAGCCGAAAGCGCCGAAGACGTCTTTCCCCGGCTGGCCAAGCGCAACCCCCAGGAATGGGTGGCCGCCTGGGCGGAGATGCACTGCGCGTTCGAACCCCCGGCCGAGAGCGAGGAAGCCGAACCGCTCGTCGGTAGCCAGGCCCCCGTCGAAGCCATCGATCCCGACGCCATGGACCCGGAAACGGCGGAAGGCTGGCAGGGGAGGAGAACCCAGACGGCCATGCCCGGCGCGCTCGCGCAATTCTGGGTTTTGATGGGGCGGCGGTGGCGGATCTTTTTCCGCGACAAAAGCCAAGTCTGGCTCCACCTCGCGCTGATGCTCGGGTTCCCGTGCCTGGTCGTCATCTTCGCCTTGGGCGGGCTGCCGCAAGTGCAAAATCCTGGCATGACCGCCGACATCAACGTGGTGCAGCAACTGCGCGAGGCCATCGCGTTTACCATCCAGTCGGCCAAGATCGGCCAGTTGGTCTCCGGCCTCGTCATCATGCAAGTCGTGCTCCTCACCTTGATGGGCTCCAACAACTCCGCCCGCGAGATCGCCGCCGAACGGCTGATCTTTGAGAAAGAGAAGCTCGGCGGGCTGCGCCCCGCGAGTTACCTGGCCAGTAAGTCCGTTTTCCTCTGCGTGCTCGTGGCGTTGCAGGCGTGCTGGATGGGGTTCTTTGTCCACAACCTCTGCCATCTTCCCGGCGACCTGGGCGACCAGATGGTCCTCCTCTTCCTCGCCAACGCCGCCATGACCTCCACCTGCCTGGCCATTTCGAGCCTCATGAAATCACCCGAGCAGGCGTCCCTTGTCTCCATTTACCTCGTCGGCTTCCAGCTCCCGCTCTCCGGCGCGGTTCTGGGGCTCCCTGATTTCTTCGGCTGGATCACCCGCCCCTTCATCGCCGCCTACTGGAGCTGGTCGGGCATCCTGCAAACCATGCGCGACACCCGGTATTATGACGTCGTCCAGTCCGTCGCGCCCACCGTGCTCTCCCCAGGCGCGATTTGTCTCTGGGCATTGGGCTGCCACATCGGCATCGGCCTCTTCATCGCCTACCTCGGCTGCGTGCGCGGCCGGTGGGAATAACGCGCGAGAACCGCATTGCAATGTAACCAGACCCATCGTAAGAAAGAGCTCCCATGGCCCGTCGCGCAAGTTTTGCCATTCACCCCGGTTGGATTTTGTTGGTGATTCTCCTCGTCGCCGGAGCGATCGGGGCAGGTTCCTTTCTGGTCGGCCGGGTCAACGATCCCTACCGGACCATCGCCCCCCTGGACGTCCCCGCCTATCTCGAAAACGCCAACAGCCTGCGCGGCAACAGCTACAAACTCAGCGGCGTCATCTGGAACTACCTGGCCAGCTCCACCCAGGCGGGGCGGCTCTTTTCCATCCAGGTCGAGAACAACACCGAAGTGCTCCCCCTCTTCATCCCCGCCGAGTTTAACAGCGTGAACATCCAGAAAGGGCAGCATTTCAACTTCTCCGTGGAAGTCGACGCCCGGGGCATCCTCACCGTCAAAGCGCTCCAAAAAGCATGAACCGCCTGCTCCTGTTCTTCTGCCTCTTCGCCGCCGCCGGGCTGCGCGCCCAGGTTCCCGACGCCCCCGGCTCGGTTCCAGCGACCCCCGCTGCTCCGGCCGCTTCGCAATCGGCGGCCCCGGCCCCGGCGGACCGGGGAGCCGCCCCCGGCGGTTCCTTCCTGGGCAAGGATATTCCCATCCTCAACCCCGGCAACGAAATCCTCTCCTGGGACGGCAAAAACTGGAACATCACCAACCAGCGTTTCTTCCAGGCCCGTTTTGAGAAATATCTCAATGCCCCGGAGGAAACCACCGAAGTGGACGTCCAGTATCAAAAACTGATCCGCGCCATCCTTACCAAACTCGCGCCGGAGAACGACAACCGCACCGCGACACTCGAAGCCTGGCGGCTCCTTCCCCAGGCATCCAACTACACCATCGACGCCCATCTGTGCGACGCCCTGGCCGACGCCGTCTACAGCGCCTGGCTCTCCATGCGGGCGCAGGACCGTCTCCTGATAGCCAACCAGGAACTCCAAAACCAGCGCAAACAATACGAATGGGGCGCCCAACACGCCGGCGACTCCACGATCTTTCACCCCAGCACGAAGTCGAAAGCGGCCAAGGAACAGAAGGAAAACCAGCAGCAGGACCTGGCGCTCGCCCCCTATGCCCAGCGGCTGGCCGAAGTCAACGCCCGCATCGCCGCCAACACCGCCAAGCGGGAAATCTCCGAAGTTCAGGCGCGGGTGGAATTCCAGGCCCTCATCACACAATTCTTCCTCCAGCGCCGCTTCCAGCACGTCGTCATGGCCACCCGGTTTTACCGGCACATCTTTAACGACGGCAACACAACCATCGGCGGTTCCTCCTCCCAAGCCAGCAAGGAAGGCAAGCAGGACGCGAAGGACAAGGGGATGGCCGAGCTGTACATGAAGGAAGTCGGCATGCCGCTCACCGTCAGCGTGGTCGATTCCCTCGCCAACGAAGCCATGCGCGATGTGCGCGAAGGCGTGGAAGCCTACAACTTCCTCCTCCAGAAGAACGAAGTCGAAAGCGCCACCAAACGGCTCGGCGAAGCCTTCCTGATCGGGGAATACATGCCGGAAATCCGCACCCTTGCGCGTGACCAGAAGCGCCGGGCGCTGGACTTCACGCAAAAAGGCAACCGCCTCCTTTCCTCCCTCGACGTGCGCGACTACGCCCTGGCCGAACAACTCGTCAACGAACTCGAAACCCTCGCCAAAGACTTCGACGGCTCCCAGCCCCGCGCGGCCATCGAAACCGCCCGCACCGTCAGCGGCATGCACCTCGCCAAAGCCCGCAACGCCGCCGTCAGCGGCGACCGGGCCGTCCTGGAGAGCGAATTGCGCGAAGCCACCACCCTCTGGCCGCGCAACCCCGCGCTCGCCGAAGTTTCCGGCATGATCTTCTCGCAGGCCGACGCGCAGGGCAAAGCCATCGCCGACTTCGACCAACTACTCGGCCAGCACAATTACCGGCAGATTTTTGACGACAAAATGCGCTTTATCGCCGCCGCCGCCCTTTACCCCGAGCGCCAGGAGCAGCTCAAAAAAGTGCTGGAGAACATGCAGCAGATCGAAACCGTCCTGGCCCGCAGCACCGAGATAGCCAAGCGCGGCGACAGCAGCGGGGCGTGGGAAGGCGTCGAGCGGGCCTACAGCCGCTTCCCCGACGACACCAAACTCAACCAATTGCGGGCCAACCTTTCCTCCGACGCCTCGGATTTCGTCCGCTGCATCCGCACCGCCCAGCAACTCGAAGCCAAGGGGCAGACCGGCTCCAGCCTGGCGTGGTATCTCAAAGCGCAGAAAGTCTACCCGCCCAGCGAATTTGCCCAGGAAGGCATCCAGCGCCTCGTGCAGAAACTCTTGCCCGGCGGCAACTGATCCCCATCCTCCTGAAAGGACCGCGCAACGGCCCACGGCGCTCACGGATCATTGCGCCAATCTCGATCGAAACTGGGCTAGAGCGGTTTCGGTTTATTTTGTCGTATGCTCTTCGGCGGCGAGAGTCGCTGTGCGTCTTTTTGCGCTTGGGCTGTATTTACAAATACAGCCGCTGCGCTCAAAAAGCCCCGCATCAACCCTCGGCGCTCTCAGATCATTGCGACAAAATAACCCAAAAACGCTCTAGTAGTGCCCCATCATGCGCGTATCGTTGTCGCCGGGATGGCGCCAGCCGGATTCAAAGAACGCCTTGTCTTCCGAGTCGGAAGCGCAGCCCCCCAACAGGAGCGCGGACGCCAAAGCAGCAACAAAAAGGAACAGCGGGAGAGCTTTCATGGGATAAATGGAAAACAGGAGTGAATTTTTCCGCAGAACGTCCGTACTGTAAAATGGATTTTTTGCCCAAAACCCTCAGGGAATCTTTTGCCTTTCCAAACGTCTATGACATAGTAATCAATCTCTTCCCCCGGAGCGTCCCTTCCCATCCTTCCCCATGTATTCCGCCGTCCCCCAGCCCGCATCATCCGCTTCCCCCGGCCCTGGAGCCTGGAAGTGGTATTTTGCGGACGACTCCATGCAATGGGACGATGCCATGCACGCCCTTTTCGGGATGCCTCCGTGCACCTTCAAAGGCGCCTCCGACGACCTTTTTAACCGGATCCACAATGGCGACCGCAGCTACGTCGCCAGCTCCCTCTCGGCGGCGGTGGAAAGCGGCCTCCCCTTCGAGGGAGAATTCCGCGTCCTCTGGCCCGATGGCAGCGTCCACAGCGTCCTGATGCATGGCAGCGTGGAGCGGGACGCCTCCGGCAAAGGCATCGGGATGCAGGGGACCTGCCAGGCCTCCTCCGACGAGAACCCCTCCGGCCTCACCGCCAGCATGGAGCGGACCATGTTCGCAGCACTCATGGACAACCTTCCGGACTGCATCTACTTCAAGGACATGAACAGCCGGATGATCGCCACCAGCCAGGCCAACGCCCGCTGGTTCGGGTTGAAAAGCCCGCAGAATCTCATCGGCAAGACCGACTTTGACCTCTTCACCGAAGAGCACGCCAAGCAAGCCCTGGCCGACGAGCGCGAGATCCTCGACACCGGCCGCCCCCTCGTCAACCTGGAGGAAAAGGAAACATGGGCCGACGGCCGCGTTACCTATGTCAGCACCAGCAAAATGCCCTTGCGCGACGAGCGGGGCCGCATCATCGGGACCTTCGGCCTCTCGCGGGACATCACCGAGCGTAAGCACGGCGAAGAGCAGCTCGCCCGGTTTGCCGAAGAACTGCGGCACAAAAACGAATTGCTCGAAGAAGAACTCGCCATGGCCCGCGAACTCCAGCTCGCCATGCTGCCGCAGAGCTTTCCGGCGTTTTTCCACGAAGGGCGAGAAGCCGTCCGCTTTTACCACTTTTTCCAGCCCTCCTCCTCCGTTAGCGGGGACTTCTTTGATGTGTATGAAATCGCCGACGATTGCGTCGGCATTTTTGTATGCGATGTCATGGGGCACGGCGTCCGTGCCTCCTTGATCGCCGCCACCGCCCGCGCCCTCGTCGAGGAGATGACCGCCAAGGGGACCAGCCCCGAAATCCTGCTCACCAGCTTGAACGGTGCCCTGCGGCGCATCCTCCGGCACAACGCCTCCCCGCTGTTTGCCTCCGCGTGTTATCTCGTCGCCGATCTTTCCTCCGGCGAGCTTGTCTACGCCAACGCGGGCCATCCGCGCCCCATCCACGTATGCGCCGGGGGCGCGGACCCGCTCGAAGGGAAGATGGGGCCCGTGCTGGGCCTGTTTGACGAGGCCGAGTACGAGCGCTCCGTCCGCCGCTTCGCGCCGGGAGACACCGTCCTCTTCTTCACCGACGGGCTCTTCGAAGTGGAAAGCGCGCAGGACGAGATCTACGATTACTCGCGCCTGCTGCAAGCCGTCCAGAACCGCCGCCGGCAGCCCATGAAAGAGCTTTGCCGCGACGTTGTCGAAGAAGTCCAGCAATTCTCCGCCAACCGCGAATTTTCCGACGACGTCTGCCTTGTCGGCATGGAAATCGTCTAGCGTCTCGCCACCTAAAGCGGCCGAGTAGCGAACCCCCGTAAATCGGCCGTCCGGTTCAGCCACCCTTTCAGGAATTTTTGGAGCGGCGGGCGGGCCGCGGCCAGTCGGCGGTAGAACGCCTCCTGGGCGTCGAGAAACGCCCCGGCGGCCCAGGGGATGGGCAACCCCTGGAGCAGCCGGCGGGCGCGGGCGGGCCCGCAATTCACACAAGCGTTGAAGAAGACCTCGCCGAGCGGCTCCGCCAGCCACTCGCACCCGTATTTCACCCAGTACGCGCGCCAGTAGATTTCCGTCGCGCCCTCCTTGGACAGATGCTTGATGTCCACGTCCGGGTGACTGCGCTTGTCGATGCCAAAATTGGTTTCCCCGCCCGGGTCATCCGGGTCGTTGTCATAGCCTCCCTCCCATTTGAAAACAAAAGGGATGAACTCAAGGAATCGCCGGGTCATCGTAGTGTTTGGGCGCGGGCGTGCGCTCCGCGAGGATTTGTTTGCCCTCCTCCGCGATCGAAGAGGCCGTCTCCATCTTCCACTCATAGACCAGGCGGCCCGTCACCATGAAGACGACGATGGCCCCGATCACATATTGCGAATGGACCGTCAGCGCCGTAAACGCAGCGAACGCCTCCGGCTTCAGCGTGTAGAGATGCCGCACGGCCAAGCGCCACGTCGCTTCGATCACGGAAATGCCCGCCAGCGAAAGCGCCAGGCGTTGCCACGGAGTCCGTTTTTTCATAAGCCGCATAGCAGCAAGAGAGGTTTGCGAACGGTCCACACACCCAGCGCCAGCGCAAGGAGCGCCAGCTTCCACGCGGCGGCCCGCCAGAAATCGCGTCCCGCTTGCATCCGGGCCGCTGTTTCGCGCGCCTGCCCCAGCGCCGTTTCATCCGCCGAGACCTGCTTTTGCAGCGCCTCCACCTGCGTGAACGAATCGGCCAGCGCCCCCTGCGCCGCCTTCAACTGCACCTGCACGCCATCCAGCGCCGTTTGTGTCTCCTCCAGCGCCGCTTGCAGCTCCACCGCCAGCGGGCGCGCGGTGGGGCTAACCACCGTCAGCAGTTCCCGTGATTTCGCCTCCGCCACTTGCAGCGAAGCCCTGGCCGCTGCCGTCTGGCGCGTCGCATTTCGCGCGGCCCCTGCCGCGGATTCCACCGCCACGCGCACGCCGGAAGCCGCGGCGTGGTGAACGCCGTGCCTGGCGCTCACACACCCGCACAACAAGAAAGCCAAAAAAAGAATCCGTTTCATTTGTTCAAAATGACCGCCCCGAGCAGGGCAGCCAGGACCAGGCTCAACACAATTCCCGCGCCGCCGTAGACGAGCTTTTGGACGGGCGAGAACTCCGCCTTCGTGACAAAGCGCGCTTCCGCGATTTCCTCGAACTTGTCGATCCGCCCGATCAAATTGTCGATGCGTTCCGTCAGCACGCTCACCTTTTCACTTTCTTCCGTGCTCATTTTTAGTTCGGTTTCGGAATGTCTGCTTTGACTTTGAGCCGACCGGCCAGCACGGCCGTCAACTGTGCGTCGCCCTCGGCCTTTACCGTGGCGTCGCTGGACGATCGTTTGGTGATCGCGTCCACGTAGTCCTTATCGGAGCACCCGCGCGACTCGTAAGCCGCCGCGCGCTTTGCATCGCACTCCGCCAGCAAACTCGCCAGCGTCGGCGCGGCCTGTTCCCGGCTCGTTTCCGCTCCATGCTGTTTGGCGATGACCAGCGTGCGCCATTTAAGATCCATCGTGGCGACGACCACAAAACCCGCGCCTTTCGGCCCGGTGTAAACGTCCGTACGCAGGGTTGCGTTGTCGCCGATGGCTTGCGGGGCTATCCTAACAGGATTTGCAAGCGCAAGCGTCGTTTGGAAAGCGGCATCCACCGCCGCGCTGATTTGAGAAAGATTTAGTGTGCTCATAAATTAGGCGGCGAAAGGAGTCGCGGCGGCTAGTTGGGCGATTTCCGTAGGCGTTAGCACGCGCGGCCAAACCCCGACTTCATCCACAAGGCCGACAAAATATTGATCAGACGCCACATTGCTCCCTCCGATGGTAAATGGATAGTTGAGGTCGCCATACTCCGGTAGAGCGCCGTTGCCGGAGGCTGTTCCAATACTCACCCCGTTAATAAATACCTCTGCGGTATCGGTGGAAGCGTTGTAGGTCACGGCGCAATGGAACCAAGTGCCATCCGTCGGAACCGTAGTCGCCACCTTATTCATTCCCGCACATGCGTTGAAGTTGCTTTCGGGATTGCCTGCATACGCCGTCATGGACAACAGGTTTGTGTAGCCATCCCCGACGATCCGAAAGAGTGCCGGAGCAGCCGGAATGCTGATCCACGCCGCGAGCGTTGAATTGACGCCAGTCGGCCAAAGCACGTTTGAAGCAGTTAGATAATTTGTGCCGTCAAAACTTGCGGCATTGCCTATCTTGCCAGCGGCATACCCGACGCCGTTGATGTCGCTCAGATCCCAGCCGTTGCCCGTGGCATCCATACGCGCGCCGTTGGTTTCGTCCAGTTTCCAATATTGGCAGGGACCCGCAGGGAAGGCCGCGGCCACAAGCGCGGTGCTGGCATTGCTTGGGACCGGCAGACTGCTCCCGTTCACGTTGGCCGCTGACACCAACACGCGGAGGAAATCCCCGAGAAGGTCAGAAGTGGGAACGAAGCTGTCGGCTGTCGCCCCGGTAATGTCCGTCCACGTGGCGCCATCCGCTGAAGATTGCCACTGGTAAATAAACGACGCTGTAGAGCCCATCCACGTGCCATCCGTGGTGGTAAACTTCGAGCCGATATACTGCCCCGTGATGACAGGAGCCACCAAGTTGTGCGGTTTGGCCCCACTTTCCAGAATGCGCAGGCCGGTAGTGCCTCCGACGTTGAGAATGCGCAGGAAAGTCCCTTGGGCTGCGTCCACGTAGTTTACTTCCGCGCCTTCGATCAAATGATCGTTGCGCAGAAAAGTGGGCGGATTGGTATTCCAGGTGCCGCGCGCGTCGGCGAAGTCGATGTATTTTCCAACCGGCAGCGCCGCGTCGATTGTGACATCAAAACTCCCCGCGCTGGTGTCGAGGGCGTAGGCTCCGTCCGCCGTTGCTATGAATGCGGCGGAGTGGATTTCGTAGGCCTCCCCCGAAAAGCGATTTTTCATCGCGCCAGCCAGTGTCGCCGGGGTTACGGCCTTGGTGTCGCTTGCGCCAGCGTCCACCTCCGCTTGACTGGCCAATTGCACCACGCCCGACGCCTCGGCGGTCGCCGCTTGCTTGATCGCCGCGAACGCAGCGGCTGGGGCTGCCACGTCGGCGAGATTTTTCGCGCATTGGAGAAAATCGCGGAACGGCAGAATCCAATCTCCGGCCGTCACCAACGCGGGCAGCTCATAGGCGGCCTCGTCATCAGGAACCAAAATAAGCAGCGTGTCTGTGTTGTTCGCGATTCCCGAAAACCGGACGGTATAACGCCCCGGCAGGAGCGTCACACTGCCGTTGCCGCCGGCATCAAGCCGAACCGAACGGGCACCCGAAACGGCCACCGCGGAGCCGTTGAAAAACGGCGTATCTCCGGGAGAGAAAATCACTTCACAAGACACCGCCGCGCCAAAGATGTCATTCAGACAAATGTGAACGGTACTCATGCAGGCACCGTTGTAGGCCAGCTTGCAAAATGGCAAGAGAGCGCCGGGCCAGGCGCGAAGAATCTCTACTTCGCGTGCAACAGCCGATTGATCGTTGCCGCCGCGTAGGCCGCCCCAAATCCGTTGTCGATATTCACCACCGTCACGCCGCTGCCGCAGCTATTGAGCATCCCCAGCAGCGCCGCGAGCCCCCCAAAGCTGGCTCCATAGCCGACGCTCGTCGGCACCGCCACCACAGGCTTGCTCACCATCCCGGCAATCGCGCTCGGCAGCGCCCCCTCCATCCCGGCCACCACCACCACCGCGTTGCATGCCGCAATCGCATCCCGCGCCGCCACCAGGCGGTGGATTCCAGCCACCCCCACATCGTTAAATCGCTCCACGCGGTTTCCGAGAAACTTCAGCGTCACCGCCGCTTCCTCGGCCACCGGCAAGTCGGCAGTACCCGCGCACACCACCGCCACCGCCCCGTCCAGCTTGGGAAGCGGTGTTCGCTCCACCGTGATGCAGCGCGCCCGCTCGTGCACCCGCGCCTCGGGGAACGCCGCGCGCATCGCCTCCGCCTGCGCCGCGTCAGCGCGCGTCACCAGCACCGCACCGTGGCAGCCCACCAGCGTTTGGGCAATCGCCGTCACTTCCCCGGGCCGTTTGCCGGGGCCAAAAATCACCTCTGGAAAACCGCAACGGCCGAGGCGTCCCACATCCACGCGGGCGGCGCCAATATCAACAAAGGAATCATGTTCAGTCATGGGGAGGGGCGGAGCATACTTTACAGCCCCAGCACGCTTACCACAACTTTCCGTTGATGCGGCTCCCGCCGGTGTTCAAACACGAAAATGCCCTGCCACGTCCCGAGCTGCATCCGGCCCCGCGCCACGGGAACCGTCTCGCTCGAACGCGTCAGCGCCATGCGAATATGGGAAGTCGAATCGTCCGGCCCCTCCGCCGTGTGGACCAGGTAATCCGCGCCCTCCGGCACCAGCCGCTCGAAATACGCCTCAAGGTCCACCCGCGCCGAGCGGTCCGCGTTTTCGAAGAGAATCAGGCTCGCGCTCGTGTGCTGGAGAAACACCGTTACCGTCCCGGTCTGCACACCGCTGCGGCGGACAATCCCCTCAACCTCCTGGGTGATTTCATACGTTCCCTTGCCACGCGTGGAAACCGCGAACGATTCGCAATGGGCTTTCATGCGGTTGGACTATTTCCGCTCCATCTCGTGCAGCCGGTCCAGCAGGTAGGGCAGGAGCTGTTTTTTGCGCGAAACCACTCCGTCGAGCACCCACAAATGCGGCGCGCGGCGCGGGAAATCCACGCGGTGCAAAAATGCCTCCGCCCCGCACAGCAGCAGGAGCGAGGTTTGCAAATTGATATCCGTCACCAGCAGCGCGGAAAAAAGATACTGGCCCTCCTTGCAATGCGCCTCCAGCGCCGCCGTCAACTCCTCCTGCTTCGCATAAAAATGCGTAAAGCTGAGCTCCTCGATCTGCGCCACCGAGAAGCGCGCCCCCTCTTCATGGTATTCCTTGCAATCGGCCGTGATGGCCTGCTTCGCCGTCATCGTCAAGAGCGGCGAGCCGACGGAAAAAATCTCCTCGGAGAGCCGCGCCGGTTCCGTTTCGGCAATCGCGGCCAGATGCTCCAAAATACGGCGGTCCACCGGCGTCGCCGTCGGCGAAGTCAGGTTCAGCGTATCCGAAATCAGGCCCGCCATCAGCAGCCCCGCAATCGGTTTCGGAATCGGCACCCCGAGCTGCTCAAAGCACATCGCCACAATCGTCGAAGTCGAACCCACCGGGTTGTTCCACAAAAGAATCGGCGAATCGGAGGAAAAACCGCCCAGCCGGTGGTGGTCGAGAATCTCTACAATAGGCGCTTCGTCCGCCCCCGTCACCGCCTGCGAAAGCTCGTTGTGATCGACCAGGATCAACTGCCGCGGGATCGTCTTCAAAAAGTCGCTCTTGGAGAGAATCCCCACCAGCCGCCCCTCCTCGATCACCGGGAAGAGAAACTGGGCGCTCGCCGCCGCCTCCTCCCGCGCCTTGGCCAGCAGGGCATCGGCCGCGAAGCTCAGAAAATCACTGTCCAGCTTGCGCCCCACCTTCACCGCGCCGCGCGCCAGCAGCACCGTCGTCGCCGTGTCGTAAGGCGAAGTCACCAGCGTCACCCCATATTGCGTCGCGGCCTTGCGCACCTCGGCGCTAAGCGGCGTATCGCCCGTCACCACCACCGCCACCACCCCGCCCCGGATCGCGGAAAGCTGGACCTCCTCGCGGTCCCCCACAATCAGCACCACGCGGCGTCCCTCGTAGCGCGCAATCCGGTTGCGGAACGACTCCTCCCCCATCGCTCCCACCAGTAAGAGGTAATCGTGCTCCTCCAGCGCCGGTTCCCCCTGGATCATCCGCCCGGCGAACGTGTGAAAAATCTCCTCCAGCGACGCCGTTACAATGCGCGCGCTTCCCGTGTCCTCGCGGGATGGCACCAGGTGGTGCAGCACCTTGAACGCCGAAAGCAGCCCCAGGCAGCGGAACTGCCCGTCGATCACCGGAACCCCGCGCATCTGCTTGCGCTCGATCAATTGAATCGCCTCGTAAATGGAGGAATCCGCCGTGATCGAAATCACCTCGTCCTCCATCACATCGCACACCCGGGGCGAGAGATCCGTGATCAGCATCGGCGGCTCCACGCCGAACTTGCGCAGCACGAAATCAATCCGCTCATTTGTGTTGCCCGCGCGCGCGGCGATCACATCGGCGTGCCCCGTCAGCCGCTTCAACTCCGCGTAGCCAATCGCCGCGCAGATCGAGTCCATGTCCGGATTTTTGTGGCCGATAACGATCGTTTGCATACAACTGGCAATTTACGGGAAGAAGGAAGCCTTTAGGAAGCCGGAAGAACAAAAAAACCGCGCCTCCCTCGGGGGAAAGGCGCGGTTTTGAAAACGAACCGGGAGCTATTCGATGGCCGCGCCCGCTTTCACGATTTCCGCGAACGCGCGCGGGTCCAGGCTCGCGCCGCCGACGAGCGCGCCGTCGATGTCGGGCTGGCCGAGGAGCGTTTCCGCGTTGTCCGGCTTCACGCTGCCGCCGTATTGGATGCGGACCTTGTCGGCCACGGCCTGGTCGGCGATGATACCCAGGGTCTTGCGGATAAAGGCGTGAGCCGCCTGCGCCTGGTCGGGCGAGGCGACGCGGCCGGTGCCGATGGCCCAAACGGGCTCATAAGCGATCACCGTTTCAGCGATCTCCTTGGCGTTGAGCCCCGCGAGGCTTCCCCGCAATTGAGTTTCGAGGACTTCCTCCACCCGGTTGGCGTCCCGTTCGGCGAGCGTTTCGCCCACGCACAGGATCGGCTTGAGGGAGGCCTCGTGCGCCGCGTGGAGCTTCTGGTTCACAATCGCGTCGGTTTCCCCGAAGAGCGTGCGGCGTTCGCTGTGGCCCAGGACCACGTAGCGGACGTACAAATCCCGCAGCATCGCCGCGCTGATTTCGCCGGTGAAGGCGCCGCTCTTTTGGAACGCCATGTTCTGCGCGCCGAGCTTGATGTTGGAGGTG
Organism: Verrucomicrobiota bacterium; assembly: GCA_037143855.1. Taxonomy (GTDB): domain Bacteria; phylum Verrucomicrobiota; class Verrucomicrobiia; order Chthoniobacterales; family Chthoniobacteraceae; genus UBA695. The sequence continues at coordinate 32,319 of JBAWXX010000018.1, forward strand.
TTGCTGAGGCGCTCGCCCACTTTGGCCAGCGCGGTGAAGGGCGGAACGATGACGATATCGACGCCCGCTTCGTCGCCCACTTCGAGCAAAAACGTCTCCAGGAACGCATCGGCTTCGCCGACCGTCATGTTCATCTTCCAGTTGGCTGCAATGATCTTTTTACGCATGTTGGTTTGGGGATAAAGGTTACTTATTTGTCAACGCGGCCACGCCGGGAAGCTCGCGGCCTTCCAGTAGTTCCAGGCTCGCGCCGCCGCCTGTGGAGATGAAGGTCATCTTCGGAGCCAGCCCGAACTGTTTGACGGCTGTGACGGAATCGCCCCCGCCGACGATCGACTTGGCTTTGGAGTCGGCCACCGCCTGGCCCACGGCCTTCGTGCCGTTGGCGAACTCGGCGATCTCGAAGACGCCCACCGGGCCGTTCCAGAGAACGGTGCCCGCGCTGGCGATCTCGGCCTGGTATTGTTTGATCGTTTCCGGCCCGATATCCACGCCCGCCCAGCCTTCGCTGACGGCGTTGAGCTTGGAAATCTGGGTTGCCGCGCCCGCCTTGAATTCCTGGGTTTCGATGGAATCGACCGGGAGGAGGAATTTCACGCCCTTGGCCTTGGCCAGCGCGAGGATTTCCTTGGCGAGGTCCACTTTGTCGGCCTCCACCATGCTCTTGCCCACCGGGTAGCCCAGCGCGAGGTAGAACGTGTAGGCCATCGCGCCGCCGATCAGGATCGTGTCGGCCTTTTCCAGGAGCGACTTGATGACGGTGATCTTCGAGGAAACCTTGGAGCCGCCCAGGATGACCACGAAGGGCCGGGCGGGGGTGGCGAGTTCGTCCACGAGATACTTCAATTCCTTCTCCATCAAGAGGCCCTGCGCCGCGACCGGCAGGAAGGCGGCCACGCCCGCCGTGGAGGCGTGGGCGCGGTGGGCCGCGCCGAAGGCGTCATTGACGTAAACGTCGCCCAGCGCCGCCAGCTTCTTGGCGAATTCCGGGTCGTTGGCCTCTTCCTCCGCCTGGAAGCGGACGTTTTCGAGCAGGGCGACATCGCCCGGCTGGAGCTTGGCCACCACCGCCTTGGCGGAATCGCCGACGGTATCGCTAGCGAAGGCCACCGGGGCGTTGATCAGTTTGGAGAGGCGCTCGGCCACGATGGCGAGCGAGTATTTCGGGTTCGGCTTCCCCTTCGGGCGGCCGAAGTGCGCCATCAGGATCACCTTTGCGCCTTTTTCGCGCAGAGCCGCAATGGTGGGGAGACTTTCGACGATGCGGGTGTCGTCGGTGATGCGCTGGGCGCCGTCAACTTCTTCAGTGGGGACGTTGAAATCGACGCGGACCAGCACGCGCTTGCCCTGAACATCGATGTCACGAACGGAAAGCTTGGCCATAAGGAAAAGTAGGTGGGAAAAAGGTCAAAAATGCAGCCGGGGTCGCCGAACCCCGGCCGGGAGAACACTTCGGAGAGAGGACCCCTCCCGGCAATCGGCGTTGCCGTAATTTTACAACCGCCCGGTTATTTGCCGAGGAGTTCGAGAGCCTGGACGCAACGGTTGGAATAGCCCCATTCGTTGTCGTACCAGCTCACCACTTTGACGAACTTGTCGCCGAGGGTCATGGTCAGCTTGCTGTCGAAGATCGACGAGTGCGGGTTGCCCACGATGTCCTGGAGGACGAGCGGTTCGTCCGAGTATTCGAGCACGCCCTTGAGCCCGGCTTGCGATGCGGCTTTGAACGCGGCGTTGATGGTTTCAACAGTGGCTGGGTTCTTGAGTTCGCACACGAAGTCGGTCACGGAACCGTCAGGAGTCGGCACGCGGAAAGAGCCGCCGTTGAGCTTGCCATTGAGTTCGGGAATCACTTCGCCGATCGCCTTGGCGGCGCCCGTGCTGGACGGGACGATGTTGATGGCGGCGGAACGGGCGCGGCGCAGATCTTCGTGCGGAAGATCGAGGATGCGCTGGTCGTTCGTGTAGCTGTGGATGGTGCTCATGAAGCCCTGGACGATGCCGAAGGTGTCATTGAGGACTTTGACGAGCGGGGCGAGGCAGTTCGTCGTGCAGCTTGCGTTGGAGACGATGAAGTGTTTGGCCGGGTCGTAGATGGCGTCGTTCACGCCGAAAACGATGGTGGCGTCCGGGTTCTTGGCCGGGGCGCTGATGAGCACGCGTTTCGCGCCGCCCTGGATGTGGAGGGCCGCTTTGTCGCGGGCGGTGAAGAAGCCGGTCGATTCGAGGACCACGTCCACGCCGAGTTCGCCCCAGGGGAGTTTCGCGGGATCGCGCTCCTTGAGGATCTTGATTTTGTGGCCGCGGACGATGAGGTATTCCTCGTCGAAGCCGATCTCGCCGTTGAACTTGCCGTGCACGGAATCCCACTTGAGAAGGTGTGCCAGGGTCTTGGTGTCGGTCAGATCATTGATCGCGACGACGTTTTCGACCTGGGCGGGGGTCATGGCGCGCAGCACGTTACGGCCGATGCGCCCGAATCCATTGATACCAAACTTTGCCATAGAAGAATAAATAAGGTGTTGGTTGATTTTGAAGAAGCCGCCAGCGTAACGGGGCGGAAGCCGCAGCGTCAATCCATCATTTCGTTTCCGCTCCGGCTCCCACCCCGCGGTGCTCAAAAGCGAACCCGAGCGCCTCCGCCCGCCGGGGCAGCACCCGCTGGCTGTCCAGGAAAATCCCGGCCATGGGGCCGAAGAGCACCCGGATTATCCAGGACGGGATCCGCCACGGCGCCCGGCAGTGCAACCGGCGGGCCATCGCCCAGGTAAAATCACTCGCCCGCAGCGGCACCGGCGACGTTGCGTTCAAGACCCCGTGCACCTGTCCGTTTTCCAGCGCGAAAACGGCCAATCGGGCCGCGTCCCGGACATCCACCCACGAAACCCACTGCCGGCCGCTCCCCAGCGTCGCCCCCAGCCCCAGCCGGAACACTGGGTGTAGCGCCTTGAGCATCCCGCCGTGCTCCCCCACAATCACCCCGAACCGCAGTATCACCACGCGGGCTGCCCCCGTTTCCGCCCGCCGCGCCTCCGCCTCCCACACCTGCGTCACCTCGGCCAGAAACCCGGAACCGGCGGGCGCATTCTCGTCAACCGTGGCTTCCCCCTTATCGCCGTAAAACCCCACCGCCGAAGCGCTCACCAGCGTCTTGGGCCCCCGGGCTCCCGCCGCCAGCAGCCCGTCCACCAGCGCGTGAGTGCCAGCGCGGCGGCTTTCCATGATCGCCTCCCGCTTCCGCTTGCTTGGGCGCCCCATCAGCGACTCCCCGGCCAAATGCACCACCGCGTCCAGCCCCTCCAGATCCGGGGGTTCCCCCGGCGCGAACCGGCGGACTTCCGCGCACCCGTGCACCGGCCGTTCCGGCGAGCGGCTGAACGCCACACACCGGTGCCCGGCGCGCCCCAGCGCCTCCACCACAGCCTGCCCCAGGAACCCGGAAGCGCCCGTGATGCCGACTTGGAGTTGCTTTTGCATGGGAGGGGGAAACGGCCCAGGATTTTTTTGGTTAGGGGAACTACTCTTCGAATTGCTTTTGGAGCCAGCCGTAAGGGAAGCGGTCCCCGGGGCAATCCGTCGGCCATTGGGGCGGATTGATGTCCCGGTGCGGCTTTACCACGGCCAGCTTGTGGTCGGTTTTGCCGACCCGCTTGCGAAGATACTGGATCAACTCATCCAGGGCTTCGAGCTGTTCCTTGGTCGGCCTGTCCCGGTTATAATCGCCCACCAGGCAGATTCCGAGCGCAATACTGTTGAGATAATCGGAATGGACGTGGCCGCCGTTGATCTGGCGCGTCCAGCGCGAGCCGATCTCAATCGTCCCGTTGCCCGAGGAAGTGCCATTGCCGATCACAAAGTGATACGCCAGCCCATTGGGCATCTTGCGCACATAGCGGTGATAGTAGTCGAACGCCTTGGCATTTCCCTGCCGGGTCCCGGAATTGTGGACCACGATGTAGCGCCACTGGTGGCGGGGCACGGGGGCGTTGTCAATTGCTTCGCGTACCGAGCGGGAAAGGTATTTGTAATGATGCTGACGCCCAAAGGGCCACCACCAGGAACTCTTTTCCGGTTCCGGCTCGGGGACCGCAGCCTCCTCATCAGCCACCCCGGACTTGGAAATCACCACCGAGCCGTCGTGCGCTGCGGGCGTTGCCGCGTTGCTGTGGGCGGGCGCTGGCACCGGCTTTTGGGCCGCCTCTTCCGCCGGTTTTTTCACCGGAGGTGTCTCTTCCGGGTGTTTGCGGGGTTCCTCCTGCGCGGCGGGGTGGGTAGAATGTTTCCGCACGGCCGGTTTCGGCTTCGCGTTCGTCTTCCTGGGTTTTTTGGAAGAGGTGGCCGTTTTAGGAGACGGTTTGGGCAAAGCCTTGGGGGAAGGCTTTGGAGAGGCTTTTGGAGAAGGCGAGGGGGACGCGGTCGGGGACTTGGTGTGCGCGGGAGATTTCGAAGCCTTCGGTTTGGCCGTCTGCGAAGGCGTCGTATCCGGTTCCGCATCCGGTGCGCCGCAGGCCAGGGGAGGGAGGGGGAGCAAAGCCGCCGCCAACAGGGCGGCTGCAAAAAAGCGAGGCGTAAACACGATTTTTTGATGTTAACAGCAGAACCCCGGCAGGCAAGTCGTGAACCAATTTTTGCCTCGTTCCCAAACTATTTGGAACTGCCCTGCCTCGTAGCGGCTCATTGTACGCGAAGCGCACTTCGCAGAGCCCCGCAGCGGCAGCGTCCATCTTTCCGGCGGTTCTTCGGGTGGTTTTGCCAGCCCGGTTTTTCCTCGCGGCGCAAGAAGAGATTGCATTTGCCCCGGAAACCGGCAGAACTTTTCCTCCCCGCCTCAATCTTCTCCTTTTCATGGTCCGTTCCTTTATCTTCGACATCGGCAACGTCCTCATCCCATTTGACTTCAACCGCGCGCTGCGCCGCATCGCGCCCCAGTGCGTCCTGCCCCCGCACACCCTGCCACCCCAGGCCCACGCCCTCACGGAAGCCTACGAATCCGGCAAAATCGGCCGCCCCGAATTCCTCCGCCAGGCCTTCGACCTCCTCCAATACCGGGGAACCGAAGCCGAATTCATCGCCGCGTGGGAGGATATTTTTGAGGAAAACCACGCCATGACCGGCCTTATCGGGCGGCTCCGCGAGCGTTACCCCCTCTACCTCCTCTCCAACACCAGCGACATCCATTCCGACTACTTCGAGTCCAAGTATCCGGTCTTCCAGGCTTTTTCCGGCGCCGTCTATTCCTACCTCGCGGGCTGCATCAAGCCCAGCCCCGCCATTTTTGAAATCGCCATCCGGCAGTTCGGTGTCGAACCGGCCGAAACCGTCTACATTGACGACCTTCACGCCAACGTCGCCGCCGCCGCCCGTCTCGGCTTCCAGGCGCTCCATTACGATTTCACACGCCACCCCCGGCTCGTCGAGCAACTCACCGCCATCGGCGTGGAAGACATTGCCGATTAGAGCGGCTTAAGTTTTTCTGTAGCCGCGCTTTGCGGCGGCACGGGCCGTTGCGCGTCCCTTCAAGCTCGGGCAGTATTGAAAAATACAGCCGCTTCGCTTGAAAAGCCGCGCATCGGCCCGCGGCGCTCGCAAATCATCGGCTACATCTCGACTTAAAACGCTCTAGCCCGTTGCCAGCGGGGCCGCCTCCCGTTATCCTGCGGCTGAAAGCGAAAAGTCCTTCTTCATGCGCAACCTTTCCAAACTCGTGCTCCTTCTGGCCTTCGCCGCGGCGGCAGCCTGGGCGTGGACGCACCGCATACCCGTGCGCGAGCCGCTTTCTGGAACAGTGGAGGTGGACGAAGTCCACGTCGGGCCCCGCTCCGGCGGCCGCATCGCCAAGCTCCCGTTCGAGGAAGGGGACCTCCTCAAGGAAGGCGATCTCGTCGCCGCCCTCGACGCAGGGGAACTGACCGCCCGGCGCGCGCTGGCCGCCGCGCAATTGGAAGAACTGGAACACGGCCCGCTTCCGGTGGAGATCGAAGCCGCCCGGCAGGACTGGGAATCGCTCAAAGCCCAGTTGGCCTTCGCCCTTTCCGACGCCAAACGGGCCCGGGAACTCCTCGCCGCCCGCACCCTCTCCGCCTCCGAGGCCGAGAAAACCATCAGTACCGCCGACGCCCTTTCCAAAAGCACCGAAGCCGCCCGCCAGCGCTACGAATTCCAGCGCGAAGGGACCCGGCCCGAAAGAATCGCCCAGGCCCGCGCCCAGCTTGCCGACATCGACGCCCAACTCCGGGAACTGCGCGTTACCGCCCCCGGCCACAGCGTTTTGGAAGTCTTGAGCGTCAAAGTCGGCGACATCGTCCCCGCCAACCAGTCCGTCGCCACCCTCCTCTTGATCGACCACCTCTGGATCCGCGTCTACGTCCCCGCCACCTGGCTGGGCCGCCTCCAGCTCGGGCGGCAAGCGGAGCTGCGCGTCGACGGCATCCCCGGCCGCGGCTTCCCCGGCGTCATCGAACAGATCGCCCGCGAAGCCGAGTACACCCCGCGCAACGTCCAGACCGTTGAAGACCGCGTCCGGCAGGTCTTCGGCGTCAAAATCCGCCTCGAAAACCCCGGCGGCCTCTTGCACGCCGGGATGACGGGCGAAGTCACCTTCCCCGGCCCCGGCGCGCCGGTCGCCACCAAGCGTCTCCTCCCATGGCCGCGCCGATGATCGAGTGCGAGGGGCTGACCAAACGCTTCGGCGCGTTCACCGCCGTGGACCACGTCAGCTTCCAGATCGAGCCGGGAGCCATCTTCGGCTTCCTCGGGCCCAACGGCTCCGGCAAATCCACCGTCATCCGCATGTTGTGCGGCATCCTGGAGCCCACCGAAGGGACCGCCCGCATCGGCGGCCGCTCCATCGTCGAGGAAACCGACGCCTTGAAGGAATCCATCGGCTACATGTCGCAGAAATTCTCCCTCTACGACGAACTGACCGTCGACGAGAACCTCCGCTTTTACGGCAAACTCTACGGACTGAGGCGCGAAGCCCTGCGCAAACGCTACGACCAATTGATGGCCCTCACCCACCTGGAGCCGTACCGCGACCGCCGCGCCGGCCTCCTCTCCGGCGGCTGGCGGCAGCGGCTCGCCATGGCGTGCGCCCTCATGCACGAACCGAGCGTCCTCTTCCTGGACGAACCGACCGCCGGCATCGACCCCGTCGCGCGGCGCGAATTGTGGGACCTCCTCTTCGAGTTCGCCGGGCGCGGCATGACCCTCTTCGTCACCACCCACTATATGGACGAAGCCGAGCGCTGCTCCCACGTCGGCTACATCTATCTCTCCCAACTCGTCGTCTGCGGCGTGCCCGACGCCCTCAAACAACTCCCCGCCGTCAACCCGCCCGGCACCCGCCGCATCGACGTCACCTGCGAACACGTTACCCTCGGCCTGCAAGCCCTGCGTCACCGTCCCGGCATCTCCACCGCCACCGTCTTCGGCCAGTCCATGCACCTCCTCGTGGACGATGCCGTCAGCGACGAGCGGATCCGGGCGATCTTGCGCGAAGCGGGCATTCTCTCCGCCGACCTGCGCCCCATCTCCCCCTCCCTGGAGGACGTCTTCGTCGCCCTCACCACCCAGCGCAGCCGGGAAAACGCATGAATCCTTGTGCCCGGCGCGCGAAAGGCGCATAACGGATGCCTGTGAAGCGAATGTTCCGAAACGAAAACAAGAAGCTCGTCGGCGTCGGCCTGGGGGCGGGGCTCGCCGGAGCCCTCGTTTTCGCCCTCAAATACGCCTTGCGGCCCGCGCGGAAATCCCCCCTTCCGGAAACGATTTCCCCCGCCATCTTCGCCACCAAGGTAATCCACACCACCCTGGGGCACGTCATCTACCACGAAGCCGGGAGCGGCCAGCCCCTCCTCTTTGTCCACAGCGCCTGCCTGGGGGGCTCCTCCTTCGAGTGGTCCAAAGTTTACCCTGAATTTGCCGCGCGCTTCCGCGTGCTGGCCCCCGACTTGATCGGGTTTGGCGAATCCCAGCGGCCCGCCGCGAAAACCACCGCCGCCGACTACGCCCGGATGCTGGCCGAATTCATCCGCGCCACCTGTCCGGATGTCCCGCCCATCCTCGTCGGCAGCGGCCTCGGAGCCGGTTTTTGCGTCTACCTGGCCAGCCAGCATCCCGACCTCGCCGCCCGGCTCCTCCTCTACATGCCCACCGGCTCCCGGGAATTCGGCTCCGGGCGGCTGCGCCGCAGCACCCGTGTCGCCGCCCACATGGAAGGCCTCCAGCGGTTTTTATACCGCAACTACCAGTCCACCCGCGACGCCGTGCGCAACTGGCTGGCCGCGGGCTTCGTGGACCGCTCGCGCCTCACCGACGAAGCCGTCGAAGTCTTCACCACCTGCGCCCAGCAAAGCGGCGCCGAATACGCCATCCGCAACCTCCACGGCGGGCGGCTCGACTTTGACCTGGAGCCCCGCCTGATTTCCCTCAAAACGCCCGTCACCTTCCTCTGGGGGAGCGAGCCGGGCCAGCCGTCCCTCGAATTTGGCGAGCGCCTTCAGAAGGCCCTTCCCCACAGCAACCTCGCCGTCATCCCCCGCCTCGGCGCGTTTGCCGCGTTGGAAGACCCCGCCGCCATGGTCACCGCCCTCAACGAGCAGCTCGACCCCACCCTGCGCGTCGTCCGCGAAGGGTAGGGGCCGCCAGCTCATCCCCTCCCGTCACCGTTTTAGGTTAAAAAAAGGCTCCCCGTTGCCGGAGAGCCTTCTAATAATAAAAAGGGCGTTGATTTAGAGCGGTTTAAATTTTGTTGTTTACATGCTGCTTGGCGGTGCGGGCCGTTGCGCGGTCTTTCAAGCTCGGGCAGTATTGAAAAATAGAGCCGCTTCGCTTGAAGAGCCCGCGCATCAACCCCCGACGCTCTCGCATCATTGTAAACACTTCAATTTAAAACGCTCTAGCGGCTATCGCGCACGTCGCTGGTCTTCGCCCCGCTGATCACCAGGCGGCGGCCCATGAACTCCTTGTCGTGGAGTTCCGTCACGGCGCGCTTGGCTTCCTCCACGCTTGCCATCGTCACGAAAGCGAAACCCTTCGATTTTTGCGTCTCGCGGTGACTCACGATTTCGGCGTTTTGCACGGAGCCCACCCCGGCGAACAACTCGAAGAGATCGCTCTCAAGGGCGTCAAAGGAGAGGTTGCCGACATAAACCTTCGGCGAAGTGACTTCGACGAGTTCGGGCTTGCGGGTGGGTTTGGCTTCGGCCGGGGTTTTGACCGGCTCCACCGTGATGCGGCTGCGACTCGGAGCCGCAGCGCGGGCTGCGCTCCTGGCGGCCGGCTTTTTGCCTGTGAAAAAGGCGAGGAGACGCTGGAAGAAGCCCGGTTTCTTGGCCGGTTCTCTGGACGTTACACTGGATACGGAATTGCGGGGACCGCGGCTGTGGCGGCGGCCACCACGGCGGCGGCGGTCGCTCTGCTGACTATCTGATCTCATTGGGATACTTGCTTTCCTTCAATCGTACTTTCGTTGCGTACGAGTCTGTTATGGTTCTTGGCGAAGCGCATCGTAAGAATGCACACCTCAGAAAAGCGGGCGTCCCCGGTTTAGGGAACCGCTGATTAAATCGTCACGGACCATCTGCGAGCGATTTTTTGCCGTCTGCCATCGTTGCTCGCAGCGTCAATATCTTCGCTACTCCCAACTTCGGCATCCAACAAAACTTGCTCGCATCTGTCTCCATGTCGCTTCAATCAGCGATTCCCTAGGTCAGGACGAGAACCGCTGGCTGAATGACTTCGCCACGGGATGTGGGGCGCGGCAGCTTCAACATACAAGCAAAGCAGGCTGGCCCGACAGGGGAACCTTTAGACCGGAATTGGCTCCGGCGCAAGGGGTTTTATTTTCCCGGGCGCACGCGCATCAAGCGCATTTCACCACCGAGGACACAGAGATCACAGAGCGCAAGAGATCCACAATCCCTTGTTCCACCCTCTGCGTTCTCTGTGGTGCATCCTCTCGTGAAGGCTTGAACTCCACCGGGCTCCCCCTGTAGTTTGACGGGCTCCCATTTATGAGCACCAACGAAAAGCACCAGTTCCAGGCGGAGATCGCGCAATTGCTCGATATCGTCATCCATTCGCTCTACACCGATAAAGAAATCTTTGTCCGCGAATTGATTTCCAACGCCGCAGACGCTTCCGAAAAACTCAAATTCCTGCAAACCTCCGGCGAGACGGTCGTCGAGCCCGACGCCCCCCTCTCCATCGCCATCGTCACCGACGAAGCGGCCAAAACCGTCGCCTTCACCGACGCCGGGATCGGCATGACCCGGGGCGAATTGATCGACAACCTGGGCACCATCGCCCACTCCGGCTCCCGCGCCTTCCTGGAGCAGCTCAAAGCCAGCCGCGAGGCGGGCGCCCAACCAGACGCCCATCTCATCGGCCAATTTGGCGTCGGCTTCTACGCCGCCTTCATGGCCGCCGACAAAGTCACCGTCACCACCCGTTCCAGCCAACCGGACGAGTCCGGCTGGAAATGGGAGTCCGACGGCAAAACCGGCTTCGAGATCGAGCCGATGGACGGCCTCCCGCGCGGCACCACCATCCTCCTGCACCTCAAGGACGAGGAATTCGCCAAGGCAGGCCGCATCCGGGGCATCATCCAGCGCTACTCCAACTTCGTACCCTTCCCCATCACCCTCAACGGCGAAGCCGTCAACACCGTCCAGGCCATCTGGACCCGCAACAAAAGCGAGATCACCGAAGAGGAATACACCGAATTTTACGAATACATCGGGCACGACACCGGCGCGCCCGCCTACCGGCTCCACTTCAACGCCGACGCCCCGCTCTCCATCCGCGCCCTCCTCTTCGTCCCCAGCCACAGCCTCGAACGCTACGGCATGACGCGGTCCGAGTCCGAAGTCCACCTCTACTGTCGCAAAGTCCTCATCGAAGCCAAAGCAAAAGCCCTTTTCCCCGAGTGGCTCCGCTTCCTGCGCGGCGTCGTGGACAGCGAAGATCTCCCGCTCAACATCTCGCGCGAAACCATGCAGGACTCCGCGCTGATGCAAAAGCTTAACCGCGTCCTTACCGGCCGCTTCCTCAAATTCCTCGAAGAAGAAGCCAAGACCAACCCCGAGCAATACACCCAATTCTTCGCCGAGCACGGCCCCTTCCTCAAAGAAGGCGTCGCCACCGACTACGAACACCGCGCCGCCCTGGCCAAACTCCTCCGGTTTGAATCCAGCTTCACCGAAAAAGGGAAGCAGACCGCCCTGGCCGACTACGTGGGCCGGATGCCCGAGGGCCAGAAGGAAATCTACTTCCTCCTCGCCGCCAACCGCGAATCCGCCGAAGCCAGCCCGTACTTTGAAGTTCTCAAAGCCAAAGGCTACGAAGCCCTCTTCCTCTACGATCCGCGCGACGAATTCGTCATGGACAACCTGCGCGAATTCGAAGGCAAGCCCCTCCTCGCCGCCGAAAAAGCCGACCTCGCCCTCGAACAGAAATTCGAAATCTTGAGCGAAGAAGACGCCAAGGCGCTGGCCGCCTTCTTCAAAGAAACGCTCGGCGAGCGCGTCCACGAAGTCCGCGCCTCCAAGCGCCTCGTCGGCAGCCCTGCCGTTGCGCTCGAGAGCGAGAAATACATGACCTCCAGCATGCGCCGCATGATGAAGGCCATCCACCGCAACGATCCCGGAGCCGGTTCCTACGAGTCCAAGCCCGACCTCGAACTGAACCCCAACCACGCCATGATCGCGGGCGTCGAGAAACTCCGGCACACCGACGCCCCCCTCGCGGCCAAAATCGCCGAGCAGATCTTCGACAACGCCCGCGTTGCCGCCGGGCTCCTCGAAGACCCCCGGGAAATGCTCGCGCGCGCCAACGAACTCCTCGAAAGCCTGCTCGCCAGCAAAGCGTAGGGATTTTAGGGTAGCGGCACAAAAAGAATTGACCCGGCCCGCCCCTCCCTCAAAACTGCCTCCTTCTTTTCCAAAACCAGACAGAAACCAGACTAGAATTATGTCCTACATCTCCGAAATCATCGCGCGCGAAATCCTCGACTCGCGCGGCAACCCGACCGTTGAGGTCGACGTGAAACTCGTGAGCGGCGCCATGGGCCGCGCCGCCGTCCCCAGTGGCGCCAGCACCGGCGAGCACGAAGCCCATGAACTGCGCGACGGCGACAAAGCCCGCTACGGCGGCAAAGGCGTCCAAAAGGCCGTCGCCAGCATCACCAACACCATCGCTCCCGCCCTCGAAGGCTTCGACGCGCTGGATCAGATCACCATCGACAAGACCCTCATCGAACTCGACGGCACACCCAACAAGTCCAAGCTCGGCGCGAACGCCATCCTCGGCGTTTCGCTGGCCGTGGCCCACGCCGCCGCCGCCGAACTCGGGATTCCCCTCTTCAAATACATCGGCGGGCCCAACGCCAAGGTGCTCCCCGTCCCGATGATGAACATCCTCAACGGCGGCGCCCACTCCGACGCCCCCATCGACTTCCAGGAATTCATGATCATCCCCAAGAACGCCAAGAGCTTCTCCGAAGCCCTTCGCCAGGGGACGGAAGTTTTCCACGCCCTCAAAGGCGTGCTCAAGGCCCGCGGCCTCTCCACCGCCATCGGTGACGAAGGCGGCTTCGCTCCCAAGCTCGACGGCGCCGAAGACGCCCTCGACTCCATCGCCCAAGCCGTCAAAATTGCCGGGTATGAATTCGGCAAGGACATCTTCATCGCCCTCGATGCCGCTTCCAGCGAATTCTACGACGCGGCAAGCAACATGTATGTCTTCAAGAAATCCGACGGCTCCAAGCGCACCGGCGCGGAACTCGTGGAATACTACAAGGCCCTCGTCGCCAAATACCCGATCATCTCCATCGAAGACGGCTGCGCCGAAAACGACTGGGCGACCTGGAAGCTCCTCACCGAAGCCCTCGGTGACAAAGTCCAGCTCGTCGGCGACGATCTCTTCGTCACCAACGTCGACTTCCTCCGCAAAGGCATCCAGCAGGGCGTTGCCAACTCGATCCTCGTCAAGGTCAACCAGATTGGCACCCTCACCGAAACCCTCGACGCCATCGAGATGGCCAAGGAAGCCGGCTACACCGCCGTCATCAGCCACCGTTCCGGCGAAACCGAGGACACCACCATCGCCGACATCGCCGTTGCGACCAACGCCGGCCAAATCAAGACCGGCTCCCTCTGCCGCACCGACCGCGTGGCCAAGTACAACCAACTCCTGCGCATCGAACAGTTGTTGGGCGACAACGCCATCTATGGCGGCAAAATGCATTAAACACGAAGAGTCATTATTCAACGGGCGGCATTCCTCGCGGGTGCCGCCCGTTTTTTTTTGCCTTGGCACACAGGACGGGAACGCATTACCCTGCGTGCCAGCGATTTCTATTCCTCCCCGGCCCTTGTTCGTTGAAGCCTGGAAACATGCCCCTTCCCACAGCAAATTAAGCGCAAGTGAACGGAATATCTTACGGCGAATATGAGCGCGGACGCGGCGAGGGTGGGTTCAACCTGCTCAACCGCTTCCTGATCTTCGTCATCATCGTGGGGCTCTGCATCGGCGGCATCATCGCGTCTGTCCCCATCTTCAAGCAGTACCGCGAGCAAAACGCGAAACTCAGCCAGCTCGAAAAAGACCTCGCCCGGGAAAAATCCCTCCACGCCCGGCGCACGAGGGAAGAGCAACTTCTCAAAAACGACCCCGTCTACCTGGAAATCATTTCGCGCGACCGGCTCGACGTCATGAAACCGGGCGAAACCATCATCCACCTCGACCCGCCTAAAGCCGCTACCGCTCCGGCAAAAAATTAAAACATGGGCGCACGTGTCCGCGCAACTCCCTTTCGCGTTTTGCGCCTTTTCGCAGTAAAATTTCTCCCTATGCTTCCGCGCGTCCTTCTTGCCGCCCTTTGCGCCGCCGCCCTGGCCACCGCCAGCGCCGCCCCCGCCGTCCATCTCAAACCGTTCCAGCCCGCCGCCCCTGCCGCCGCCCCCCTTGCCGGAGCGTGGAAAGGCACCTTCGTCCTCCCCCGCGCGGGCGACGGCAGCGACGGCAAAGAGCAAGTCACCTACCAGGTCGAAGTGTCCCCCGGCTTGAGTACCCTGCGGGTCATCGCCCTGCCCCCCTTGAGCAGCAACCCGGACCCCTACCTGACCCCCATCACCGCCAGCCCCGCTCCGGCCGACTGGGACGGCGAAACCCTCAAAGCCGAGACCCGCCAGAGCGTCCAGGAGGGCGCGGCCGACATCACGATCGTGAAGACCTTCACCCTCTGCCACGGCGCTGACGCCCGTCACGCCCTTTTCCGCTACGAAGTGCGCGTCAAATCCTCCAAGCCGCACGACCAGCGCACCAACATCCTCCGTGGGGAAGGCACCTTAACCCGCGTCCAATAGATCCATGATTATTCGCAGCGTCTCCGATCCTCGGGCCGGGTTGATCACTGCGCTCGGCTCCTTGCCCACACCAAAAATCTGCTGCAAACTGTCCATCGTTCATTATTTCAACAGGCTGTTAGGCCGTCCGCCGGAAAATCTTCTCACCGCCGCGCGCATCCGCTATCGTCCCCGGTTTATGAGGAAATTTTTGCTGATCGCCGCCCCGGTTGTTATCCTGGCCGCCGCGCCCCTGTTCGCCCAAAATGAATCGCAGGCGGCAGCCGCAGCAGCCGTAGCCGTACAAGCCGGCACGCCCCAGGCCCAAGTGGACCGCTTCTTCGGGCTGTTGATCGAAGGACGTGTCGATGCCGCCTATGACCAGCTCCTCCAGGGGACGAAAATCGCCGAGTCCACCAAAGACGTCGAGATGCTCAAGGAAAAAACCCGCGCCGCTCTCCGCGCCTTTGGCGACGTGAGCGGGGTGGACCAGATCAACGTCCGCAACGTCGGCACCCGCCTCCAACGCATCACCAGCCTTTCCCTCGGCGCCCGGTTTCCCATCCGCTGGCGGTTTTACTTTTACCAAGCCGCGGACAAGTGGCGCTTGATCGACCTCCGCATCGACGACCGTCTGGCCGACATGTTTGAAGAGCCCGCTCCCGTTCTTCCCACGGCCCCGGCTCCCGCCAAATGAGCTTTCCGCAAAGCCTGCGCCGGACCCTCACCTTCATCCGGTTTTCCCACACCGTTTTCGCCCTCCCCTTCGCCCTCGGCTCCCTGTTCGTGGCCGCCGGGGGACTCCCTCCCGCGCGCATTTGCGGCCTCGTACTCGTCGCCATGGCCGCGGCCCGTACAGCCGCCATGGCCTTCAATCGCCTGGCCGACTGGGAGATGGACCGGCGCAACCCCCGCACCGCCGGCCGTCACAAGCTGATCTCCCGGTGGGGCGCCATCATCCTTTGCGCCGGGAGCACTGCCCTTTTTGTCGCGGACGCCTGGGGCATCAACCCCCTCTGTTTTGCCTTGAGCCCCGTGGCCCTGGCGCTCGTCTTTTTCTATTCGCTCACCAAACGGTTCACCCCCCTCTGCCACTTCTTTCTAGGCCTTGCCTTGGCCGTCTCCCCCGTGGGGGCATGGCTTGCCGTCACTGGCCGGTTCGCCCTCCCGCCGTTGATTCTCGCCGCCGGCGTCGTCTTTTGGGTCGCCGGGTTCGATCTGATCTACGCCACGCAGGACTTCGAGTTTGACCGCCGCGAAGGGGTGCACTCCCTCGTCGTGCGCCTTGGCATTGGGCGCAGCCTGCACGCGGCCCAAGCCTTGCATGCCGTCATGTTCCTCCTGCTGGGAGCCTTTGGAGCCGCCGCCGGGCTCGGGCTCGTCTACTTTGGCAGCCTGGTCCTGGTGCTGGCCGCCCTTGTCTACGAACACCGCGTCGCGCGGCGGCTGGACCTTGACGCCATCAACCAGGCGTTCTTTACCAGCAACGCCTTTGTCGGGCTCGTTTTTGTCGCCGCTACTTTGGCAGATACTTTTGCCAGTAGGAATCTCTGGACGAGTTTTTTTCGATTCTGACCCGCCGTTTCTTCTGGTAGTGGACCTTCCCCCGGTGAATGTGCCAGAGCCGGTTCGCCGCGAAATACAAATCCTTCGTGCGGATGCCCAGCGATGCCGTATCCAGGTAGAACGTGCGCAGGTTCAGCGTCAGCCTGATCTGCGTGCAGATCCGCTTAAAGAACGGCATGGCGGAGAGGTAATACTGAGGATTCCGCAGGATGATATGGATGTTCTTGTGGCCGCTGCGCCGTTCAATCCCCTGGATATCCGGCCAAGCCAGGATGTCCGTGGACCAGCGCCGGTCAAAAAGGCCATGGCGCGTCACCACCACCGTGGGGCAGTCGGGGTAATCCGGATGGTAAAGCTCCAGCGTTTCGTCCGGGATCTCCTCTTCGCTGGTGACAACCCCCTCCACGTCCAACGCCTCGGGCGAGTCTTCCGGGGATGCCGCCGAGGCGTCTTCCCGGGGCGCCATGCGGAACGGCCCCCGGGGGCGGGAGCGGATGGGCGTCGGGGTGTCTTCCTCCGCTTCTTTTTCGGGCTCCGCGACTTGCGCGGTCCGCTTGAGCAACATCGCGGAGACGGAAGGGAAAACATGGACCGGCTTGGATAGCGGTTGCGGCTGGGTCGGTTCGTCCACCCACCAGGCGGCATAGGCCATCGCCTCTTGCAAATCCTCCGGTGTCAGGGCGGGGAGCATGCGCATCACCTCCTCTTCGGGACGACCGGCGGCAAGCAGCGCCATGACTGCGGAAACGGGGATGTGGGTGTCACGGATACACGCTCTGCCCCCCATGATGGTGGGGTTTCTGGTGATGCGAGGGAAATCAGCCATTGCAAAAAGTAAAAAATCTTAAAATCAAATATGGTTTTTTACGGACAAACGCATTTGGCGAAAAACGTTAGCGTAAGATTTGGCGGAGTAAAGGCGCGCATCAGGAAAATATTGTCATACAGAGTACGTGAAAATATAGGGCGACTTTCCCTACTCAAAATGGAAGAGAGCAGATTCAGGGCCACGGAAGAGGATTTTTTAACCCATCCAGTTATCATGATGCGTTAATTTGTTATTGATTCTTCGCGCCGGATTCCCTAGAGTGCCGGGGTGACTCTCCTTGCCCATCCCTTTGTCCGGCTCCTCACGCAACGGATTGTCATCCTGGATGGCGCGATGGGGACCGTGCTCCAGCTCCATCGCCTTGCGGAGGAAGATTACCGGGGAGAGCGTTTCGCCGCCCATTCCCGCCCCCTCAAGGGAGCCAACGACCTGCTCTGCCTCACCCAGCCCGGGATCATCGAGGAAATCCATGCCCAGTATCTAGCCGCCGGGGCCGACTTGATCGAAACCAACACCTTCAACGCCCAGTCCATTTCGTTGGCCGATTACGGCCTGGAGTCCCTCGTGCGTGAAGTCAACCTCGCCGCCGCAGCCTGCGCGCGCCGGGCCGTCGAGACGTGTGGCCGCCTGGCGTTCGTCGCCGGGTCCATCGGACCGATGAGCAAGACCCTCTCAATGTCGCGCGACGTCCAGGACCCCGCCAAGCGCGAAGTCACCTTTGCCCAGGTGAAAACGGCCTACCGGGAGCAGGTCGAAGCCCTCCTGGATGGGGGCGTGGACCTCCTTCTTGTCGAAACCGTCTTCGACACCCTCAACGCCAAGGCCGCCCTCTTCGCCATCTTGGAAGTCTTCGAGGCCCGCGGCATCGCGCATGGAGAAGTCCCCATTATGGTCTCCGGGACCATCACCGACAACAGCGGGCGGACCCTCACCGGACAGACCCTCGAAGCCTTTGCCATCTCCGTCGCCCACGCCCCCCTTTTGAGCCTCGGGCTCAACTGCGCCTTCGGCCCCAAGGAGATGCGCCCCTACATTGAGATCCTCTCCCGGTGCGCCCCCTGCTACGTCAGCGCCTACCCGAACGCCGGATTGCCGGACCCGCTCTCCCCCACCGGCTTCCCCGAAACGCCCGAATCGCTCGCCGCGCAGATGGGCGACTGGGCGAAGCAAGGGTTCCTCAACATCGTCGGCGGCTGCTGCGGCACCACGCCCGATCACATCCGGGCCATCGCCCAGGCCGTCCAGGGTTGCAAGCCCCGGGTCGTGCCAACCCAGCCGCGCGCCACGCGCCTGAGCGGTCTGGAGCCCCTCGTCATCACCCCCGAGAGCGGTTTCCTCATGGTCGGCGAGCGGACCAATATCACCGGCTCGCCCAAATTTTCCAAACTGATCCTCGCCGGGGACTTCGAAGGGGGCCTCGCCGTCGCCCGGCAGCAGGTGGAAGGCGGCGCGAACCTCCTGGACGTCAACATGGACGAAGGGATGATCGACTCCGAAGCCGCCATGACGCGCTTTTTGAACCTCCTTGCGAGCGAGCCCGACATCTCCCGCCTCCCGATCATGATTGACAGCTCCCGCTGGAGCGTCCTGGAAGCGGGTCTCAAATGCGTCCAAGGCAAATGTATCGTCAACTCCATCTCGCTGAAGGCGGGCGAAGAGGAATTCAAGCGCCAGGCCCGGCTCCTGCGCCGCTACGGCGCGGCCGCCATCGTCATGGCCTTTGACGAGCAGGGCCAGGCCGACACCACCGAGCGGCGCATCGCCATCTGTGCCCGCGCCTACCGCATCCTCACGCAGGAAGTCGGGTTCCCGCCCGAAGACATCGTCTTCGACCCCAACGTCCTCACCGTCGCCACCGGCATGGAGGAACACGCCGGGTACGCCCTCTCCTTCTTCGAGGCCACCCGCTGGATCAAAGAAAATCTGCCTTACGCCAAAGTCAGCGGCGGCATCTCCAACGTCTCCTTCTCCTT
The DNA here is from genome assembly GCA_037143855.1 of Verrucomicrobiota bacterium. GTDB lineage: Bacteria > Verrucomicrobiota > Verrucomicrobiia > Chthoniobacterales > Chthoniobacteraceae > UBA695. The sequence continues at coordinate 51,032 of JBAWXX010000018.1, forward strand.
CCGGGGCAACAACCCCGTGCGCGAAGCCATGCACGCCGCCTTCCTCTACCACGGCATCCGGGCCGGGCTCGACATGGGCATCGTCAATGCCGGGATGCTCACTGTGTATGAGCAAATCCCCAAGGACCTCCTGGAGCGCGTTGAAGACGTCCTCCTCAACCGCCGCCCCGACGCCACCGAGCGCCTCGTCGAATTTGCCGAAACCGTCAAATCCGCGGGCAAAGCCGTCGTCAAAGACGAAGCGTGGCGCACCGCACCCGTCGAGGAAAGGCTCGCGCACGCCCTCGTCAAAGGGATTGTTGATTTCATCGAGGAGGACGTGGAAGAAGCGCGGCGCAAGCTCGGCCGCCCCCTGCATGTGATTGAAGGCCCCCTCATGGCCGGCATGAGCGTCGTCGGCGATCTCTTCGGCGCGGGCAAAATGTTTCTGCCCCAGGTCGTCAAAAGCGCGCGCGTCATGAAAAAAGCCGTCGCGTATCTGCAGCCCTTCATGGAGGTCGAAAAAGCCGCCGCCGCGCAGCCTCAGGCCAAAGGGAAAGTCGTCATCGCCACCGTCAAGGGCGATGTCCACGACATCGGCAAAAACATCGTCATCGTCGTCCTGCAATGCAACAACTTCGAGGTCATCGACCTCGGCGTCATGTGTCCGGCGGAGAAAATCCTCCCTGCCGCGCGCGAACACCACGCCGACATCATCGGCTTGAGCGGGCTCATCACCCCCTCGCTGGAAGAAATGGCCCATGTTGCCCAGGAGATGGAGCGCCAGGGATTTTCCATCCCGCTCCTTATCGGCGGCGCCACCACCAGCCGCATCCACACCGCCGTCAAACTCGCCCCCCACTACCATGGCCCCGTCGTTTACGTCAGCGACGCCTCGCGCGCGGCGGGCGTCGTCAGCTCCCTCTTGAGCCCCGGGCAAAGCGCCGCCTACGCCGCCGCACTACGCGAGGAAGACGCCAAACTGCGCGCCGCCCATGCCAGCGGCGCGGGCGCGAAGAAAAACGTCCCGCTCGCCGCCGCCCGGGCCAACCGGACCCCCATTGACTGGTCCGGCTACACCCCCCCCCGGCCCGCATTCACCGGCGTACGCGTCGTCGAACCGGTCCTGGAGACCCTGATTCCCTACATCGACTGGTCCCCCTTCTTCCACGCCTGGGAACTGCGCGGCCGTTATCCCGCCCTGCTCGACGACCCCGAAAAAGGAGCGCAAGCCCGTGAACTCTTCGGCGACGCCCAGCGGCTCCTTGGCGAAATCACCGCCAAGCAGCAGCTCCGCGCGCGCGGCGTCTACGGCTTCTGGCCCGCCAACGCCCTTGGCGACGACGTGGCCCTCTACCCCGACGAGCGCCGCGCCGAGCCCAGCGCCGTCTTCCACTTCCTGCGCCAACAGATCGAGAAACCGGAGGGTCAGCCCCACCGCGCGCTCAGCGACACCATCGCCCCCGCGCCGCTGGCCGACTACCTGGGCGGCTTCGCCGTCGCCATCCACGGCGCCGCCGAACTGGCCCGGACCTTCGAGGCCGCCCACGACGACTACAACGCCCTCCTCGTCAAATCCCTCGCCGACCGCCTCGCCGAAGCCTTCGCCGAATACCTCCATCTGCAAGCCCGCATCGCCTGGGGCTACGGCAAAGAGGAACACCTCGCCCCCGCCGACCTCCTCCACGAGCGCTACCAGGGCATCCGCCCCGCCGCGGGCTACCCGGCCTGCCCAGACCACACCGAAAAGCGGCTCCTCTTCAGCCTCCTTGCCGCCGAACGGAACGCGGGCGTCCGCCTTACCGAATCGTGCGCCATGGACCCCGCCTCCGCCGTCAGCGGCTTGTATTTTTCCCATCCGCAAGCGAAGTATTTCGCAGTGGGCAAAATCGGCCCCGACCAGGCCGCCGACTACGCCGCTCGCAAAGGCGAGAGCGCCGCCTGGGCCGAAAAGTGGCTCGCCGCGAATCTTTAGAGCGGTTTCGGTTTATTTTGTCGTATGCTCTTCGGCGGCGAGAGTCGC
>JBAWXX010000019.1:0-52987 GCA_037143855.1 Verrucomicrobiota bacterium
AATGGCTTAAATAAAGGCCCGCAGCCAGCGGGTTCCTTTCCCGGCGCTGAAATGATAAATTTTTTGGTGTAGTATGGTACCGTATGGGAACGGTCAAAAAGTGTAGATTTTTAGTAGCTTCTGGGGTATCGGAAGGGAAGAGGAATGTCGCACGCATCAAAAAATCCAAAGGCGGCCCCCAAGGTGAAGGCAAAAAAACGCCGCGCAGTCATCGCCGACTTGCCCCCCGGCATCTCTGTTTGTCGGCTTGGTAATGGCTATTTTCGCGCCAGGTTGGGTAAAAAGTTCACCGAGGGTGATGCCGACGTAAAGGATTTCGCAAAGCTCGAAGGAGATGATGGGTGTCGGAAGTGGATCGATGACCAGATCCGTGACCATAGCGCCATCCGGGCAATGAAACTGACTCCCGAGCAACTGGCCCAAGCGAAAGCCGCATTTCTGAAGCTCGGTGACATTCCCCTAGGTGTTGTGGTGGACTTCTATTTTGAGTCGGGCCCCGGAAACCGGGGGTCATACGGCTTAAAGAAGCGGTGAAGCGCTACAAGGAACACCACGAAAAGGCGGGCAGCGATCCCGACTACATTTACGCCCAGGGAGTTTCTCTCAATGTTTTGATCGAGACGGCGGGGAATCGCGACCTGCCCTATTTCACCGCTGAACGCCTTGACCGGTGGTTCACCCAGATGAAAACGGAGCGAAAATGGGGAGACATCAACACTCTGAATTACGTCCGCGACCTCGGAATGTTTTTCCGCTTCTGCACAGGAGCCCGCCTCATTCCCCGGAATCCCTTCGACGATCACATTTTTGTGTGGGTTAAAGCGCTTCGGCGGCGGATTAAAAGCCAGCTCGGGAAAGTCCAAGTCTACACTGTCACTGAAGCCAAGAAGCTTCTGGACACTGCTTTAGCGCATCCAGAACTCGATCTTCTCGCATGGTATACGACCGTTTTCTTCTCCGGGATCCGGGTGGATGAAATGCCCCGCATGACTTGGAGCCGGTTTCGCTGGGACGAAAAGATCATCTCGCTGACAAGGAAATAGCAGCCAAAGGGGGAAACGCTCGCCATATCGAGTTCACCGACGCATTCGAGGCGTGGATTGAACGGGTCCCCTGTGTGAAAGAGCGGACCGGGCGGCTGTGCTCAATGACAAATCGTCGGCATCGGCTCGACAAACTCCATGAACTTGCTGACGTTCCCAAGAAGAGGAATGCACTCCCCATACGTTTGCGTCCATGGATTACGTCAAGACCGGGGATGCCGATGGAACGCGTAAAAAACTAGGCCAAGAGACAGACGATGTCCTTTTTCGCCATTATATTTCCCTGGTCGAAAAAAAGGACGCGGAAGCATTCTGGGCTCTCCGCCCCTAAATGATTTGGTATGACTTTAAATTACGCCACGACCAAAACCGCCGTATGCCAGCAAGCCGCAAGCCGCGGATCCCTCCCCGGCCGCTCACGGCCTCAGAGCACCACGACACCCTTTTTCTCCGCCAAAGTAATCGTGGCCGTCGTCCCTGCGGTGAACGGAATAAAATCTTTTTCGATGCCGTCGCTGAAAATCACGCCGTTTTCTGGCATCTGGGACTGCACCACCAGTGGCTGCCGGGGCGTAACTTTTCCGAACACGATGGAGGCGGCAGAGGTCTTGCTCGGGAACGGCTCGCGCACAGAGTAGTAAAGAAAGTCGGCGTCCCACGCGAAACGGATGTCCGCGGGGCGCTTCTGACCGGATTTGGAGGATCTCTGAGACGGTTTGGATGGTCGGGCGTCCTCCACTTCGCCTGAAACCGCTGCGGCGCCGGCCACGATGCTCCGGAGCCACCCTGTGGAGCCCAGACCGGTGGATACAATGATGCCGCTGGACGATTGGCGCTCGGATTGCCCTCCGGTCTCTATCACATAACGGGCCGATTCGTGGGACTTCGGCCCGATAAAGAGATCGTTGACTGCGTAGAGCGTCTCGCCGGTGTTGAGTTCGGCCTTAGCCATGCTCACCAGTCGCATCGCTCGTTGGCGGGCGAAAACCTCTGGCACCACGGCCCAGAGATCATCAACACGGAACGGAAGCAATACGCCTTCCCAGCGGTCCACGTCAGGGTTCACACCGATGACCGGCTGCCCGGAAAGGTATTTGATCGTATTCGCCACCAAGCCGTCCTGGCCCAATGCGACCACGGTGTCCTGCGGTCCGAAGATGAAATTCGGGAGGAAGACGCGGTCCACCGTTTGGACCCGCCCCAGCGTGCTTAGGATTTGCTGGGCCTCCGAGGCGGCGCGCCGGTAACGCTCGTCTTCGAGCAGGTAATCCGAGAAATCGGCCCCGAGGTGCTCGACGTAAAAGCGTGCCTGGCTGACGGTGTTGAACCGGGAAACCAGCTCGGCCAGGCGCGTCTGCCGCGTGATCAGGACGATCTTGTTCTCGGTGCGGCGCTCCATTTATTTACCATGTTTGAGCAATTCGCGCAGCAGATCGGGCGAGATGTTCAATTCGCCGATCTTATCGGCGCGGGCAGCCAACTCCTGGAACGCGACGCCGATGAGTTGCTCCGGTTGCATGCCAGCGGTAGCCAGCGCTTGTAAAATGCGGGGATCGACGTCCTTGAACGAGGCCATGGAGGCGGCGATGCCGTAGGCGCGAGCCTCGGCTTCCGCTTTCTGATTTTCCACGCTTAGGGCGACCAGTTCTTTATTCTTCTCCTCCAACTGAATCTGCGCCGCCATTTTGGCCTGCTCCAATTCGTGCTGTTTCTGTTGGATGGAGCGCTCCGCTTCCATCTGTGCCTCGCGGATTTGGCGCTTCTTGTTTTCGACGGCAATTTCTGTGTTTAACTCATTCTCCTTTATCGCGCGTTCCTGTTCGACCGCCGAGTTACGGCGAGCATAGGTTGCTTCGTCGGCCTCTTTAAGAAGTTGCTCCCGGGCTTGGGCCTCCAGAGCACGGGCGCTTTCAGGAGTTGGCTTGATTGCGAGCACAGAAAGTCCCAGGATTTCCAAGCCGAGGGATTGGATTTCAGGAGATGCGGCCAGTCGGTCGCCGACCGATTTCACGATAGTCTCCGACGAACGGATTGCCTCGCGAAGTTTCAGCTTTTCCAACTCGGTGCGAGCCAGCACCTTCACAACGTTGATTACGCGTTGAGGCAGCTTGACCGGGTCTTCGGAAACGTAAGTTCGCCCGCTCGCATCGAGAGTAAAGTTCAGCAACGCTGCCAGTTTCTTGGCGTCTACAACTCGGTACGTCACTTGCCCCTGGAGCGTTATCTCTTGGAAGTCCGCCGTCACTTCTTGGAAAATGAACGGCACGTCAGTGCTTCCGATTGGGACCGCCACCAGCGAGGTTGTGGGCGCATAATAGACAAAAGCCAACCCGACTCCTTCGCGCACGATTCGCCCATTGCGATATTGCAGGAGATACGTTGTCGGCTGGAATTTGAGAAACCGGATTCCGAACATGTGTAAGACGCTATCATCCTGATTTGCCCCGGAAAAGGGAAATAGAGGGGAGCCTCTCTATTCAATTGCCACGCCCGACGCGGGCGGCTACTCCATTGGATTGTGAGTGACGAAACCCAGCCCCCAGGCAAAATTTCCGCAGGAACCCAGGTCGTCGTGCTCGTGGAGATCCGCGGGAGTAACGATGTGCTTGTGCATCCCCGCGGAGCGGTGGGGGTGGTCACGCGGACTCCGGCGGGAACGGAATCGCATTATCTCGTCCGGTTCCCGGACGGGTTTGAATCGTCCATGGCGCGCGTTCAGTTCGAGGTGCTCAAACATTTCAAGGACCGGTTGACCGGCGGGGATGAGGTCCATGCAACAGCCAGTTTTGAATTGGAGGCTTTTGTCATTTACCGGTGCGTGATGGGGTCGCGGGCCTACGGCCTGGAAACGGACGACTCCGACACGGACGTGCGCGGCATTTTCATCGCCCCGGCGGAACTGCACTGGTCCCTGTTTGGGGCTCCCGAACAGTTCGAGGACAACGCCAGCCAAAGCTGTTACTGGGAGCTGCAAAAGTTCCTCTCCATGGCGCTCAAAGCCAACCCGAACATTTTGGAATGCCTCTACTCGCCCTTGGTAGAGAAAGTGACGCCGCTCGGCGAGGAACTGCTCGCGCTGAGGGAACGGTTTCTCTCCCAGATGATCTTCCAGACGTTCAACGGATATGCGATGAGCCAGTTCAAGAAAATCGAACAGGACCGGCGCAATAATGGATCCGTGCGTTGGAAGCACGCGATGCACTTGCTCCGGTTGCTGATCACCGGGGCGGCAACCCTCCGGGAGAGGCGCGTGCCGGTTCGAGCGGGAGACCACAGGGAGCGCTTGCTGGCGGTAAAGCGCGGCGAAATTCCATGGCCGGAAGTTGACGCCTGGCGCAAGGAACTCCATGGCGACTTTGAATCGGCCCTTGCCTCCACGTGGTTGCCCGAACGCCCGGACTACGAATCGGCCAACCGTTTTCTCATTCAGGCCCGCAGAAGCATGGTCCCATGAAACCAACACAGCAACAACGAATGGCAGGGGTAATGTTTGGCACTGCCGTGGGCGACGCGCTTGGATTACCCGGGGAAGGGCTTTCGCCCAAACGGATTGCCCGGTGGTGGAGGGGGGATTGGCGAATGAGGCTCTTTCTCGGGCGAGGCATGGTGAGCGACGATACCGAGCACACCATCATGGTTGCGCAAGCCTTGCTTTCTTCGCCCGCCGATGCCGCTGGTTTTCGGCGGCGGCTGGCCTGGAAGCTCCGCTGGTGGTTTCTCGGGTTGCCCGCAGGGGTGGGTATGGCAACGGCGAAGGCGTGCATCAAGCTCTGGCTTGGGGTGCCGCCTGCGCGAAGCGGTGTCTGGTCGGCGGGAAACGGTCCGGCCATGCGGAGTGCCGTCATCGGAGCGTTCTTGGCTGGGGATGCTGACAGTCGCCGGGCATTCGTCGCCGCGTCCACAAGGATGACCCACACCGACCCGCGCGCAGAGATCGCGGCGCTGGCGGTGGCAGAGACGACGGCGTTGTTGGTATGTGACCGCCGGAACGAGATTTTGTCGGCGTTGCCGGGGTTGGGCGACAACGAGGAATGGAGGCTCCTTTGTTGCAAGCTGGCCGAAGCCCACGCTGCCGGATTGAGCGTGGGAGAGTTTGCAAACTCGCTCGACCTCAGACGCGGGGTGACTGGTTATGCGTTCCACACGGTTCCCATCGCCCTTTATGCGGTGTTGCGCCACCCGGATAGTTTCGAGGCTGCGCTCATCGCCGCCCTGGATTGCGGTGGAGACACCGACACGGTCGGAGCGATTGTGGGGGCAATGATGGGGGCCAACGTCGGGACAAACGGCATCCCCGAGGAATGGATCAATGGCATCACCGATTGGCCCCGGTCCATCGCCGTTCTCAATGCCTTGGCTCGTGAGTTGTCCCTCCCGGTTGGCAAAGGAAAACCTGTTCACTATTTCTGGCCGGGCATCCTCCCCCGAAACCTGGTTTTTCTGGCGGTTGTCCTGACTCACGGGTTCCGCCGCCTACTTCCTCCTTATTGATTCCCATGACGCCGTTTTCCATTGACCCACGCCTCCCCCGGATTGTCGCAGCCCAGCCTTACCCGCTCCTGTTTGCCACTATTAGCGGAGCCCACCTCTATGGTTTCCCCTCACCGGACTCTGACTTTGACCTTCGCGGAGCCCATTGCCTGCCCTTGGAGAACGTCGTTGGGCTGGATCTGCGCGACGAAACCGTCTCGGATTCCCGGTTCATAGAGGGATTGGAGATGGACATCGTCAGCCACGACATCCGCAAATTCTTCGGGATGCTGCTCAAAAAGAACGGCTACGTGCTGGAACAGCTCTATTCGCCCCTTGTGGTTCATGCGAGGCCGGAGCACGAAGAGTTGAAGGAGATTGCGCGCGGATGTATCACCCGGCATCATTCCCACCATTACCTGGGATTTTCGGATACGGAATGGAACCTCTTCCTCAAAGAGTCCCCCCGGCGGGTCAAACCCCTCCTTTACGTCTTCCGCGTGCTCTTGACCGGCATCCATCTGATGAAGACCGGACAGGTGGAGGCCAACCTTGTCACGCTCAACCATGCCGCCCGGTTGCCCTACGTATCCGAATTGATTGACCGCAAGCTCGCCGGGCCGGAGCAATCGCTCCTTGCGGACGCCGACATTACCCTTTACGAAGCCGAATACCTGCGGTTACGCGCCGAGTTGGAAGCCGCTCACGAAACCAGCACCCTGCCGGAAACGCCAACCGACGAAACCCGGGCCGCGTTGAATGACTTGCTGGTTCGGCTGAGGATTGGATAAACCGGTTCTATCGTATTGCGGCTGAGGTTTTCAACGGGCCTGCTGGTTAAAAAGAAGGAATCGGCACCATCGCGGACTCCCCCCCTTTGAATAGGGCAAAAAAACTTTCTCGTTTGCTCTTGATCTCCATAAATATTGACGCCACGAGACAGGTATACTTCCGCCGGAGGGTGGGGCCCAAAAAGGGGCTTCATATCTTGCGGAGTAACCTGCAATGCGTTGGGATCCACAAGACAATTTGGAGCCGTTCCAGATCAGCAAGCGAAAGTTTGCTGACCTGCTGGACAGCCCGCGTCTTGCCCAACGGGCTCTTTTTCACAAGTTGGTCACTGTAACTGTCCAGGGCGGGCGAGGCAAGGAGACCAAAATCGACTACCAATCGGCAAAGATGTTCTACCGGGATTGGGTCTTTGCGGGCCGACAGGTTCCCTTGCTACCGTCTGAAATCCGCAGGAATGAAAACTGCGGTGAATCCCGCAAGCCTCTCAAACCCTCCAAGTCTCGGCGTAAGAAAAAGAGGAAAGATCAGTAGGCGCGCGTGTAGTTTTCCGCTAACCCGAACGCGCTCTCCGTCCCCCTAATGAATCATCCGGTTGAGCCACCTCCTCGTGGAGGAACTGGTGCGCTTGAGCGAAACTTCTCAGCTATGCTTTTGCGGCGGCGCAGGTGGCATTGTTCTGTAATTGGAAGATCACCCCTCCGTTCGTCAGCCGAGGGGAAACAGTTAGCAAATGACCCAAAATTATGCTTCTTGCGGGGCACTTGGGAGATGCAGTATTCACGCACATCCGCCATCGAAAGCCGACTTCCCGGTTTCAAATCGCAGTTAAAATTTTTAGCTTGCTCAGAATAACGATACTGCTATCGTCGGTCTCGTTAAGAAAAAGGCACTCCAAGGCGACCTGGAGTGCCCTTAAACCAATCGCCAACCCGGAGGGTGGAGATCAGCGTGACAACTCAATCTGTTCGCTGGGCTGGCAAAAATCAAAGGAAAAATGAGGGCGGTCGCCCCCCCCAACCAAGAAAAAACCAAGCAACATGTCAGACCGAGCAGAACAGAAAATCCGCACCACGCCTCGCGTGAGCATCAACAAACTCGCCGAATACCTCGGATCCAGCAAGCCGCTGCGACGGCGCACAATTCTGATGGAACAGAAATTCCCGCAGGAGTTCGTGACGGCCCGCTACAAGGAAGCGTTCGATGCAATCGTCGATTTTTTTGTCGACCCCAATCACGATGAAGACCGGATCCATCGAGTCATCGAGCGTATTCAGGCCCGTCCGGCGCATAATGAGAATCAAATCACGACCAAAAAGGTCAATGTTCAGGCTCTCAAACATTTCCTGAAGGCGCTACCCAAACTCCCTCTGGGCTCCTACACGTTCCGCCGTGCCAGCGAGAAAACAGCCCTTTTAAATGTAGCCGGGGTGGACATCAGTGTTCGGCCCGAACTGGAACTGGTGGTGAATGAACGCGGAGGGGGCGTTAGCTATGGCTTGTTGAAGCTTTACGTCGGCAAAACATACCCGCTCGATGATGACATTGCCGCCTATGTCGGCACGACCGTTCATCAGTATGGGGAAAGCCACTTCCCCGCCCCCTCCAACGTCAGTTACAAGCACTGTTACGTCCTCGACGTGTTTCGGGAGCGCATCTATTCTGCACCGAAGAGCTTTGTCAAACGCCGCCGGGATATCGAAGCCGCCTGTGCGGAAATCGAAGCCCAATGGGCCAATCTTCAATAAGGAGTCACGTTAATACTTATGGCCACCAACCCACCCACCGGCGATAACCATCGCAACGGAGCCGTTCGCGGACGCAGCCAAATCCAGAACCCTGTCACCAAGGTTTGGACGAAAAGAGACACGGAAACCGGGCAATTCATGGACGGAAAATCCGACAAGACGCCTTTCAAGGGCGTTCGCAAAGAAGGAAAATAGCTCTCCGCGCATGGACACCACTCTTGGTGAAGTCGCCACTTTGCGAGCAGGGTATCCGTTCCGGGCCGGGGTTGTCCCCGACCCGGACGGAACCATTTCAGTCATTCAGGGCCGCGATGTGGACGCTTCGACGTATCGCATCCCGTGCCCCGACAAACTTCCGCGGATCGTTCCTGATGGAATGCGTAGCCCTAAAGATCACTTTGTAACCGCAGACGACATCTTGCTCATGGCGCGCGGGCCGCGGAACTACGCCGCCCTTGTCGGGCTCGATGTTCCTCAGCAGACCATCGCCGTCGCCAGCTTCCATATCATTCGCGTGGAACCTTGTCGCGTTGTCCCGGGGTTCCTGGCTTGGTTTTTGAACCAGGACGGCCCTCAAGCGTATTTCCGCTCCAGAAACTCCGCCACCACCATCCCGATGATTACGCTTGCAGCTCTGCGAGATTTGCCTGTGAATCTGCCACCGCTTCCCGAGCAACACCACATCGCCAACCTAAACGATCTCTTTGAGCGCGAACGCCAGCTCATGGACACCCTTTCCGACCGCCGCCGCGAGTTGCTTCGCCAATGGGCAGCCACCCAACAGTCCTAATCCTCCCGCCATGACCGATTCCACACCCGACCGCAAAGACGAAATCAACCGCGTTGCCTGGAAAGCCTGTGATACCTTCCGGGGTGTCATGGACTCGTCCGTTTACAAGGACTACGTCCTGACCATGCTCTTCCTCAAATACCTCAGCGATGTCCGCCTCCAGCGCGTTGAGGAACTCCGGGAACAGTTTGGCAAAGACAAGGCGATGATCGAGCGCCGCCTCTCCCGCGAGCGCTTCATCATCCCCGAAACAGCCACCTTCCAGACGCTCTACAAGGTTCGGGAGGCGGACAATATCGGCGAGCTGATCAATGGCGCACTGGACCTGATCGAGGACGAAAACAAAGCCAAGCTGGACGGCGTCTTCCGTAAGATCGATTTTAATTCAGAAGTGCACCTCGGCGAAACCCGCGATCGCAACCGTCGCCTTCGCAACTTGTTAGAGGACTTCGCTCCGCTGGATCTCCGTCCTAAAACCCTCGGCAGCGCCGATTTAATTGGGGACTGCTACGAATACCTCATTGCCCGGTTCGCCTCCGACGCTGGCAAAAAAGGCGGCGAGTTCTATACCCCGTCCGAAGTCGCCACCCTCCTCGCCAAACTCCTCTCGCCTCAACCCGGCGACCGCATTTGCGATCCGGCGTGTGGCTCCGGCTCGCTGCTCATCAAGGTGGCCCATGAGATCGGCAACCGGAACGTCGCCGTCTATGGCATGGAGAACAACAACCAAACGTACGCCCTCGCGAGGATGAACATGTTCCTGCACAATCTGGACAATGCCCGGATTGAATGGTGCGACTCCCTGAATTCCCCGAAGCTGGTGGAAGATGCCCGCCTTCTGAAATTCGACATCGTCGTCGCCAATCCGCCGTTCTCCCTGGATAAATGGGGGGCGCCAGAGGCCGCCGGCGATCCGCACAAGCGCTTCCATCGCGGCATCCCCCCAAAGAGCCGCGGCGATTACGCCTTTATTTCACACATGATCGAGACCGCCGTTGCTGGTTCCGGAAAGGTCGGGGTGGTCGTGCCCCATGGCGTTCTGTTCCGTGGAGCCGCCGAAGGCAAAATCCGGCAAAGTCTCGTGGAAGAAAACCTCATCGAAGCCGTAATCGGGCTTCCCTCCAACCTCTTCTATGGAACCGGCATCCCCGCCGCGATTATCATCTTCAACAAAGGCAAGGAAGCCGCCAAACGTGGTACCGACATCCTTTTTATCGACGCCAGTAGGGAATTCCAGGAAGGCACCAATCAAAACCGGCTCCGCCCCGAGGACATCCAGAAAATCGTCTCCACGTTCCGCGCCTTTAAGACCATACCCAGCTACGCCCGGCGCGTACCGGTGGATGAGGTAAAGGAAAACGACTTCAACCTCAACATCCCTCGTTACGTGGACACTTTCCGGGAGGAGGAACCCGTAAACCTTTCCGAAGTGCAGGCCGATATCGCCGGTCTGGAAAAGGAATTGGCGAAAGTCCGGAGCCAAATCTTGGCACATTTGGGCGAACTTGGAATTAAATAACAATTGAAATACGCTGAAAGCGTAGTTTACTTGTCTTTATATGGCGGATATCAATCACGAAGCCCTCAATGAGGCGCTCACCCTGCTGGGCTCGCTCATGGCCAGCAGGCAACGCCCACAGTTGCACCTCGTGGTCTGCGGGGGCTCGGCGCTGATTGCATTGCAACTCGTCGCCCGCACCACCAAGGATGTGGATGTGCTGGCGACCATCGAAGACCACCACCTCGTCTGCGCCCGCCCGTTGCCCGATTGGCTGCTTAACGACGCGGGAGATGTGCGCCAGGAATTGCGACTGCCCGAAAAGTGGCTGAACGACGGCCCCGCCGACCCCGACCTCTTCCGCCTCGGGCTCCCGGAAGGCGTGCTGGAACGCTTGCACACGCGCGAGTTTTCTTCCTGCTTGAAAATCGGCTTCATTGACAGGGTCGATCAGATCCATCTCAAACTCTACGCAGCCGCCGACATTGGAGGGCAGCATTTCAGCGATCTCCGGAAACTCCAACCGACCCCTGAAGAACTGCTCACAGCCGCTCGCTGGACCTTCACCCAGGACCCGTCGGAAGGTTTCCTGGACGCCGTCACCCGCGTTTTCAACGCCCTTGGCCATGCCGATCTCGTTACCCAATTTTAGAGAGCGGTTCCACGAACTCGTCCTCAGTTTCCTCTGGCGGCAATGGTCCGCCGTGGGGGTGGCAGGACAGGCGCGCACCGACGACGACTGGGTGATCGACCCCGAGGCGCTGCTCCTCCTCACGACGACCTTTGGCCGCCGCGATCCGCGCCTTTTCGATGAAGTGCTCGATTGGCTTTCGACAGAGGGGGGTAGCATCAACTTGCAGCGCCTCAAGAACCTGCAAACCACGCATCAGTTGGGGCACCCCGGCGTGCTGGCGGCCATGGCCGCCACGGTCGGTCTCCGTGCCCCCCAAGCCAAGTGGCGCAATCTCTCGCGAGAGTTCACCGTTCCACTTGGAGCCCGGACCAAGGAGGAAATGGCCTCCTTTCGCAGGAGCGGCCCCGTCTATGAGATTCCCGAAAAGCCGGAGCTTCTCTTTCCCGGCATTCCGGTGATGGGCGAGGCGGATGAGCTGTTTCTCGCCTTCGGCTGGCTACGCGAACGGGTTCAACTTAGAGGTCTTAGCATCCCACCGAATCCCCATCTGCCGACCAATCTGCTTTTCAAGCTGCGGGCACTCTTTGGGCTTCAAGCCCGCGCGGAGATCATGGCGTGCCTGCTCTGTTCGGAAGCCGACCATCCCGCGCAGATCGCTACACTTACCGGCTATTTCCCGCGCACGGTGCAGCTTGCGCTCAACGAGATGGCCCGCTCGGGGCATGTCCTGACCGGCAGGGAAGCCCGGGAAAAGCGCTTTCACCTTCGGAAAGAGGACTGGGGCTTCCTGGCCAAAGCGCCGGAGCGCCGTTTCCCGCAATGGGTGAACTGGGGGGCGCTCTTTGCCGCGCTGGATGGCGTGAGTCGCACCCTCGACACGCCGGGCCTTGATACCGCGTCCCCCGCCTTACAGGCCATCGAATTCCGCAACGTGCTGGAAAAGATGAGCCCGGCGCTCCGCTATTCCGGCCTCGGCTGGGGATTTCAAACCTCGGAGGAAATGGCCGGCGAGGAGCTTGTGCAGTCGCTGCTCAACGATTTCACCCAACTTTTAGACTAAGGCCCCCATGTTGAAGCTCAAAGCCAGCAAGAAGACGAAGAAGACACCCGCAGGGGAGATTCCTGTGGATTGGGCGAGTACGTCTATCGGTCAGATTGCCAAGATAATCTCAGGAGGGACACCATCGCGTGGTAACGGTGAATTCTGGGGAGGGGCGGTTCCATGGATCAAGACAGGTGCCATCAACTTTTCCACCATCAAAGAAGCTGATGAATGGATTACACAGAAAGGATTGGAAGAATCAGCAGCACGAATCATCCCATGTGGAACAATCCTCATGGCAATGTATGGACAGGGCAAAACGCGGGGCCAAGTCGCAGTTCTTGGAATTGACGCTGCAATCAACCAAGCGTGCGCGGCCATTTTGATTAACGATGAGGTCAACCGGGATTTCGTCTTCCAACAATTGATTTTCCGATACGCCGAAATTCGTCGTCTGAGTAATACAGGAAATCAAGAAAACCTTAACGCCAATCTGATTCGAGGCATTGCGCTTGCGCTTCCTCCCATCGCCGAACAGCGCAAAATCGCCGAAATCCTCGGGGCTTGGGACCGGGCGATTGAAGTGCTGCAAGCGCTGCTCGACGCCAAGAACCGCCGCCTGCGGGGCCTTCGCCAGCAGTTGCTCACGGGGGCGCTTCGCCATCCAAAATTCACGAAAAAGCCGTGGATTAAGGTGCGCTTGGGCGAACTATTGAAGCACATCTTCCGGCCTGTGGAGTGGGCTCCCGACCGTCTCTTTAAGCTGGTAAGCATCCGGCGTCGTTCCGGCGGTCTATTTCGGCGCGAAGACCTACTGGGCTCTGAATACAAAACCACCGACATGCACGAACTTCAGGCCGGAGACTTTCTGGTTTCCAAGCGGCAGGTATGCCACGGGGCTTGGGGAATGGTCGCAGATGCGTTCGCCGGAACGCATGTATCGAAGGAATACTCCATTTTTGTAAACAAGGCACCGAAGGTGCTATACACGCCCTTCCTCGACTGGTTGAGTCGTCTTCCTCTCATGTGGCATTACGCCTTCCTTTCAAGTAATGGAGTCCACCGAGAAAAGCTGATCTTCGAACCGAAGGACTTTTTGCGTTTCCACATTGATGTTCCGCCCACTCTGGAAGAACAGGAGACAATCATCCGAATCCTAAACGCCTGCGAACAGGAGATCCAACTCACCCAGCGCGAACTCGAAGCCCGGCGGACACAAAAACGTGGCCTCATGCAAAAGCTGCTCACCGGCCAGGTGCGCGTCAAAGTTTAACCCCGTTATGTCGGATAAACCCACAGCCAAAGCCCCGCTCGTTTTCATCTCCTACTCCCACGATTCCAAGCCGCACAAGGAATGGGTGGCGGGCTTCGCCTTGCGCCTTCGGGAGAAAGGGGTGGAAGTGCTCTTTGACCAGTTCGACATTGGGCCGGGAGATGATGTCCCCAAATTTATGGAGCGCGCGGTCAGTGAAGCCGACCACGTGCTCATGGTATGCACCGAAACCTACGTGCGCAAAGCCGATGACGGCAAAGGAGGCGTAGGCTATGAAGCGATGGTGGTAACCGGTGAGCTGATCCGTGATTTGGGCACCAGCAAGTTCATTCCTGTCATCCGCCAATCCGGCCCGGACAAGCCGGTTCCACGCTGCGTCAGCACCCGGTTCTACGTTGACCTGAGCGAAGGAGCCGATATTGAGGAGGAGTTCGAAAAACTGCTGCGCAAGATTCATCAGGTTCCCAAGCTGAAAAAGCCCCCGCTCGGGGCGAACCCTTTTGCGGAGGAGACCTTCGAAAGCGCAGCTTCCCTGGCCAAAAAGCAAGACCGACGGTTGGAGTTCTCCGAAGCCCTCGCCAGCCCGGACACCGCCTACGAGCGAGCGCTCGATATTATTCACGCAAAGGATCGTGTGGCGTGGAGACGGCTGTTGCTCGCCGCCGAAGAGTATTCGGCCACCTCGCTCTGCCAATGGAGAGCCGATAATCCACACATCCCGGGTTTGGACGAAAAAGATCCTTCTGTGTTCTTCGATTACACCCGCCGTGGTGTCGAGTGCTTCGGCCCCTTTATCGCCTGCATCGTTGCTGCTGCTGAGTCCGGGGATGAGGATTACGCAGGCCAACTCGGGTGGGTTGACTCAATCCTTTCTCCGTCAAAATGGCAACGAACTGAGTATACCTACTGGGTGGACTTCCCCGAGACTATCTTCTTCGTCGCCCAAGCTGTGGTTGGTGCCATGCTAATGGAAAGTGGCTTAGGAAAATTCGCACACGATTTGGCGCTTACCAAACTACCTGAAAGGTGGGGTGCTCCTCAGACCGAGTCTTTGTTTAAGCAAACGCGACTGACGGGGTGGCCAGATGCTCTTGGGCATCATTGTACTGTTGCTTGGCGTTTTCTCAATAGCGTCATCGACAATTGGGGGTGGCTCCAAAAGGCGTTCGGAAACACAAATAAATGCCGCGAAGGGGTTACTGCCTACTATCTCCTGCTTACCGTTCTGAATTTTTCGTGGCGCGTCACATCTCCGGGAGATGGACCTTACGATGCCTCGGTTACTGTTCCGCTCGGTTGTCTTGCGTGGCCTAATGAACAGGTGCGCCGTGGCTACCAACTCCTATTGCGACATAAACCGCTGCTGTGCCGAATCCTTGACGCCAACAAACTTGATCCAGCGACAATGACAGCACAATGGAAAGAATGGATGACGGAAACCGGACAGTGGATGCGCTCTGTTTATCCGAACCATTGGGGATGGTCTCTTCCTCACAAAACTCTGCCGGACGATCTAACTCGTAATCCCAATATGGTGGATTAACAACTGTTCCCTGAAAGCCATGTCTGACTACATCACCCCCGAAACCCGCGAAAAGCTCGCTTCACAGATTCCCGCCGTGGAACTGCTGATGAAGCTGGGCTTCCATTACCTCACGCGCGAAGAGGCTCTGGTGTTGCGGGGCGGGCGGCGCTCCGAGGTATTGCTCGTGCCCATCCTGCGGGAGCAACTCTCCAAGTTGAACCGTGTCTGTTGGCGCGGTCGTGAGCAGCCGTTTTCGCTAGAAGCCATTGAGGGGGCCGTGGCTGCACTTCGCGATTTGCCCGACGAAGGGTTGCTGCAAACCAGCGAGAAGGTGTTCGACCTTTTGGCGCTGGGCAAGAGCTTCCCGCAAACCATCGAGGGAGACACCCGCAGCTTTACGATGCGCTACCTGGCTTGGGAAGGGGCCGGGCCTGACCATGCCGGTAACGTCTATCATGTGACGGAGGAATTCGCCGTGGAGCGCACCGGTTCCCGCGAAACCTATCGCGTGGATGTTGCGCTCTTTGTCAACGGCATCCCGTTCGCGGTGATCGAATGCAAGCCGCGCGGAAAGAAGGAACTCGAACAAGGGGTTTCCCAGCATCTCCGCAACCAGCGCGAGGATGGAATCCCCCGGATCTACTGGTATGCTCAGGTGCTGCTGGCTATCAACAGTGAGGCGGCGCTCTATGCCACGGCCCGCACGCCAGCGGAGTTCTGGGCGGCATGGAAGGAAGACTTTGCGGATTCCGAAGTTATGGGCGTGCTTAATACCGCGCTGCCGGTGGAGGAACTCTTGAAGCTGGTGCGGCGCGATGAGCCATCCGTGGTTCAGGAACGCACCGTGACACCGCAGGACCGGATCCTATACGCGCTTTGCAGACCGGAGCGGTTGCTGGAGCTAACCCGAAAGTTCATCGTGTATGACGCAGGGCAGAAGAAGATCGCGCGCCACCAGCAGTATGAAGCCGTACGCCGGGCGGTCGCCCGCGTGCAGGAGCGCGACGAAAACGGGGTTCGCCGGGGGGGGCTCGTCTGGCATACGCAAGGCAGCGGCAAATCGCTGACGATGGTGATGCTGGCCAAGGCTCTCGCCATGCACCCGGCGATTCCCAACCCGAGGCTGATCCTAGTGACCGACCGCGTGGAATTGGACAAACAGATCGGCCACACGTTTCGCGCTTGCGGTTATGAACCGGTCCGGGCGCGCGATGGAAGCGACCTGCGGAAGCTCATTGAGCAGCGCAAGGCGGGGGTGATCACCACGATCATCAACAAATTTGAGCGCGCCGTCCGGAACACCTCCCGGCTGGACGAGGACGAGAACCTTTTCATCCTGGTGGACGAGGGGCACCGCACGAATTTCGGCTCCTTCCACGCCAAGATGCGCAAGGCGCTGCCCCGTGCCTGCTATATCGGGTTCACAGGCACACCGGTGGTGAAGGATGAGCAGCGGAACAACCTCGCTGTCTTTGGCGATTTCATCCACACCTACACCCTCGAATGCGCCGTGGCCGACGAGGCTGTTGTGAAGCTGTTTTACGAGGGGCGGCATGTGGAGCAGCAGGTGGATCAAAAGCAGATCGACCTTTGGTTTGAACGCTTGATGCTCGGCAAAACGGAGGAGGAGAAGGCCGATCTCAAACGGAAATTCGCCAACGCGGATCACCTTAACCGGGCGGACCAACGGCTCTGGATGGTGGCTTGGGATATCTGCGAACATTTCACCGGCACGTTTCAAGCGACCGGGGCGAAAGCCCAGCTCGTCGCCCCCCGCAAAGACGTCGCTCTGCGTTACAAAGAGATCATCGACGAGATCGGGCGCACGAATCCGAAGTTGCGGGTCTCTGCCGAGGTGCTGATTTCCGCCCCCGACAGCCGGGAGGACTACGAGGACTGCGCCGAAAGCGAGCTGCCGCGGGTGCATGCGTTTTGGAAAGAGATGATGGCAAGGTTCGGCACTGACGAACGCTACAACGAAAGCCTGACGAGTCGGTTCAAAGGAGATGGCGATCCCGAGATTATCATCGTGGTCAGCAAACTGCTGACCGGGTTTGACGCCCCCGCGAACACGGTTCTCTATCTGGACAAAAAGCTCACCGGCCACACCCTGTTGCAGGCCATCGCGCGGGTAAACCGAAAGAGCGAAGCCAAGGATGCCGGCTACATCATCGACTACTACGGCATCCTGGGGGACTTGAACGAGGCGCTCAGCAGCTATGAAGCACTTGCCGAATTCGACGCAGGGGATCTGGAGATGGCCCTTACGCCTCTCGGGAATGAGATCGCGAAGCTGCCCGGTTCCTACTCCGATGTCTGGGCGCTGTTTTCCAGTGTCAAAAATAAACAGGATGACGAACAGTTTGCCCAATGCCTGGAACACCAGGATGAGCGCGACCTTTTCTACGAACGGCTGAGGGAGTTCGCCCGGCTTTTCCAAATCGCGATTTCCTCCCCCCATTTCTTGGAGACAACGCCCGAGGCTTCCGTGGAACGTTACCGGCGTGATCTGAAATACTTCCTTAACCTGCGAACGCGCATACGGCAACGCTATGCCGAGACAGTCGATTACGGGGATTACGAGAAGCGTATCCAACACCTGATCGACCGGCACGTGGGAGCCAGCGAAGTGACGACGATCACCGAGTTGGTGAGCATTTTTGACAGGGAACGGTTTGAGGCGGAGGTGGAGAAGCTGGAAAGCAAGGCGTCGCGCGCCGATACAATCGCTCACCGCACCGCGAAAACCATGCGAGAAAAATGGGATGAAGACCCGACCTTCTATGAACGGTTCTCAACCCTGCTTCAACGATTGATCGATGATTTCCGCTTCCGCCGGATCAGTGATAGTGAGTATTTGCAGCAGGTTCTTGATTTACGGGATCAAGTCCGCGACCGCACCAGCGACCGCGTGCCCGCTCCCTTGCGCCACCGTCCCGCAGCCAGGGCCTTCTATCACACCGCGTTAAAAGCCCTGGAAAAGCTGGGCGATTTGGGGGCGGCGAACTCGGAGGCGTTGGCCGCGGACCTTGGCGGAGAAATCGACGAAGCCATCATTGGACACCTAATCGTGAACTGGACGAACGATCCGGACACGAGGAACCAGATGGTCAACGCAGTGGAAGATTGCCTGTTGGAGGCGGCGCGAAGGCACGGATTCACGATACCCCACGCCGCGTTGGACGAGATCGTGAATGAAGTGATGCCGACCGCCACGGCTTACTATAAAGACTGGCGCGTGCGCTAAAATGCAGCTTGAAGTCCAATATGGTCGGCAACGGATAGGTTTTTCCCTCGAACTGACCGCGCGGCGAAACCTAACGATCACCGTCGATCCGAATCTCTGGGTCTGCGTTACCGCCCCACCTCATGCCGACATCGAAGCCGTTCGCAAACGGGTGCTGAAACGTGCCCGGTGGATTATCTCCCAGCGAAACCGTTTCGCGACCTATCTGCCGAAGCCCCCCTCTGCCGGTCACCGGAGCGGCGAATCCATTCGTTATCTGGGACGCCAATTCCGTCTGCGGATCATACGCGCAGATCAAGAGCGCGTCGTCCTTGGGAAATTGGGCATCGAGGTTCATGTCGGTCATGCGGCGTCCGTAGCCCATGCAGGTAAGCTCCTTGAAAACTGGTTCGATCAACGCGCCCGCACCTGCGTCGCCAGGCGGTTTGCACACTGTTTGGAGCTTGTCCGCATTCACGGGATCGAGGCGAGCGGCTTTGCCCTCCGGAAGATGCCGAAGCGCTGGGGTAGCTGCACCCTCAAAGGGCGGCTTCTGCTCAATCCGAACCTCGTGAAGACCCCCACCCAGTGCATTGACTACGTCATCGTTCACGAGCTTTGCCATCTCCGCGAACACGGCCACACACCTGCCTTCTACCGCCTCCTGACGAAGATTTTGCCGGACTGGCCAAAACGCAAGGCACAACTGGAACGTTGCGTTATTTGATTTTCCTTTGCCTTTTTGAACCTGTGTTCCGGTTCAAACTGGTTCATCACCGGTTCAAACGGGGTGGGGGTGCCAGGGATTCTGAGGGGGAGCGGGTTACGCGAAATTCCTGCCATATCCCTTTCATTCGACCACAAAAAGCCCCCCGGGGTTGGCCCGGTTTTCTGCCGCATTTCCGGGTGGAAAAAAGGTTGCTAAAGGCACCTTTCCAAGGGTCTTCAGGGAAGCCTATAAAAGCTTCCCCTATCATTCTGTAAGGAACTCTCCCTACGCCTTTTACGCGGACCAGATGCCAAAATGCTCCTTAGCAACATTGTTGCGCCTCATGGTCGCTGGACGTCCTGGATGCATTGGAAAAAGTGCTGGGCATTCCCGGCATCCTTTTTGCGACGCTGCCGCACCTTGAAGCCGAACGAAATTATTTGGCCGCGGTGGAAGCGGGTAACCCCCAGCTTAGTTTTGGTCAACTCCTGCGAAAATTGCGAGAACGGGCGGGGTTGACCGTGCCGGATTTGATCCGGAGGATGGGGGGAGACCAAAAAAAACTGCGCGATCTCTTCTATGCTTGGGAGGTTGTGCGTGGCCGCAAGCCCTCTCCCACCCGCCACAAGCTTGTTGCACAGCTTGACCAGGTGCTCGACGCGAAAGGCGCTCTCCTGCGCTGCTTCAACGCGCCTAGCCTGAATGACCCCGATGACTTGGGGGATCGCATGCGCCGCGCTGCTGCCGAACCCTATAAGTTGTGGACGGACACCCTTGAAGCGGGCTTCAGGCACCTAGTATGGTTCAAGACAAAGGACGTCCATGATGGGAAGATTCGCCGGTCCGCAAAACATCGATGGAACGCGGAAACCGTCAAATTTCACCGGGCTGACTACGGCTACTTTTTCGGCTGGCTCGTCCGCTTCAGCGGGTTGGGATTCACGGAACAATCGGTGTCGCTGCCGCTCCTTGCCGACGCCGACCTGGTTCGCATGTATATCAAGTGGCACAAGACTCGGGCAGGAGCTTATAACAATTGGTCGCGGACCTTCGCGGGCAATATTTGCAGCCTTGTTAGGGCAGAAACCGGCTATTTCTGGCAATTTCCCTCCGTGCTGCTTACGATGCCGGAACTGGACGAGGCTTCCCCTGACGGACTCGCGCCGAGTCGCCCCGACGAAGCCACATCAGGCTGTTATTGCCCCTATATCGAGAAGAGGTTGCCCACTGAAGAGCGCCTCCGCCGGGGACGGACAGAGACAAAACCTCTCTCGGCGATGGCCGACCGGTGTGTAGTTTTTTGCGAGCAGTCCGACGCCGACCTCCAGCTCTTCCTTCAGTCCCTAGTCGGGCTTGGACGGTCGGACAGCCGACAAACTCGCCCCGCGGACAGGCGCGTCAAGAGCATCCTGGCCATGGACAATCCCGTTGATGTAATCATCGTTTGTTCCCAAAGGATGGAAAATGCCCGCCCGCCCAAAGCAAAGGAGGTGCAGCGGGCGCTACACATACGGAATGAACTCCTTGTTGCCCTGCTTGGGGTCTACCCATTCCGCGAATTGACTGTAACCCGTCTCTTGCTCAATGAGCATCTGATCGAAGATGAGGAGGGCTGGCGTCTGGCGATTGAAGGAGAGCTGTTCAAGAATCACAGACCGGGCCTTGCGGCCGAATTCGGATGGTTTGGGCGGCTTCATAAGCTGATCGCAAAGCTCCTGGAGTTGTATCTCAAGGAGGCCCGGCCTGTCCTTTTGAAGCACGCAAAAACCGTCGATAAACACCTCTTCCTGTCTTCGCCGAATTTCGGACGTAGCAGCAAGGGCTTGCAGTCTATTTTTGAGATTTGCGTTCGTGTGACCCGGAAATACGTCCCGGACTTGGCGCCTCATGGAATAAATCCCCATGCGTTCCGTAAAATCGTCGCGACGCATTGGGAAAACAAGGCGGATCCCAAGGAAAGGGAGAACTCCGCCACGGCATTGAAAGACTCTCCCAATACCGTCAGCGAATATTATGTGGTTCGCAATGAAATCCGGAAAAACGACGGGTATACCAGGGCGGCCGAACAGGAATATGAGAAGAGGTCGGCTGCGCTACGGCGCCAACAAAATCCTGGGGGCTAGGTGAAGCGGCGGCTGGAAAGGCCGGGCCGGGGGCGGGCCGGAGTCCGATACTCCGATATACCACAAGAAGTCACCGCACCGCAGTCCTACAGGTCCGGCACCTCGACGCCACGCGGTGGTGACCTTCAGCTCAAGATGAGCACACCGAGAGCAAATCCGCGA
Source organism: Verrucomicrobiota bacterium (assembly GCA_037143855.1). Lineage (GTDB taxonomy): Bacteria > Verrucomicrobiota > Verrucomicrobiia > Chthoniobacterales > Chthoniobacteraceae > UBA695. The sequence goes on from JBAWXX010000019.1 coordinate 21,033, forward strand.
TTTTTGCGCCTCCGGCAGGCCCGCCTCCGGCGCAATCCAACCGCCCTCGCGTGGCTCCATCAATCGGGGCTCGACGATGCCACGATCAACCAGTTTGCCCTCGGACTCTCCACACCCTACACCACCACCCAAGGCGAGCTGCAAGCCGATGCCCTCGTATTCCCCCTTATTGGGCCGACTGGAGAGATGCTTAAAAGGGCCGGTTACGCCGCGATCCCGGGAGTCACCAACGGTACCCGTGGAAGCGGCTTCTGGTCCCCCGGCCCCCCTCAGGAATACTATTCAGGTCCGCGGACCGGACGCAACGTGCTTGTTGCGGTCGATCCGCTTGATGTGTGGCTCGCCTGGCAGCACCTCCATGGCACCACGCTCGCGCCGTTGCTGATTCTTGGTTCCACGTACAGGACCAGCGCTCCTTCCCAATGGCTCGACCCGCAATGCTGGGCCCCCTGGGAACGGGTGTTTGTAGTTTCCGATCCCCGGCGTGCCTTAGCCCCTTTTCCTCATCTTCATCTGGGCGAGCAAATCCGCAGCGTGGAATTTCGCTCTGCTGCGGGTGATTTGATTTCCCTTGCCTCGGCGTTCGCCGATGGGGTCCTCGATGCCGACCTCTTGCGCGAAAAACTGGAGGGGACGCGGGTGTTGAAACCGGCTCCTCCATCAGTAAGTTCGCTAGCCGAGTGCCACCACCCAAACGAGCAAGAGAGGCGGCAGTACGTCCCGCTGGAGATCCGATGCGGCACCTGCATCAATGGGGAGCTATACTATCCCTTGGACACCATCGTGAGCACCCCGAACCCGGTCGGGCATCTCATCGAGAAGATCGAAACCGTGGTGGTGTGCAGCAACCGAACCTTATTGACCCCTAAACAAGGGATCTATGGCCTCAATCACTTGGGCAACCTTGCGATCGAAGGAAGCCCCAGATCCAACCCGTGCGCTTCCTGGCGATGGCCCTCCGTCTCCGACTATCTGGAGGGAAGATCGCCCAAGAGAGGGCTGGGAGAGATTCTGCGTGACGTGGAGGAATTTCTGCGGAGCAGTGTCTGGCTGCCCGATCCCAAGCATTACTCCCTTCTCACCTTCACTGTCCCCGTCACTTATGCCCAGTCCCTCTTTGATGCCGTCCCGCTGATTTTGGTTACGGGTCCCCGGGGCAGTGGAAAGACCGTTCTTGGCAGGGCCATGGCGACAGTATGCGCCAATTCGTGCATCGTGGGTGCCGCCAGCGTTGCCGCCATGGCGCGGCAGATCGATGAAGCCCGAGGACTGGTCGTCTTTGACGACCTTGAGTCGATTTCTCCCAGGAAAAAGAGCCCCGAATCCGCGCAATTCTCGGCCCTGGTGCAGACACTAAAGCTCGGCTACAACCAAGCAGCGGGAACGAAAACGTGGGCCGACCCCCGCACCTTTCATGCACGCCGCCTTGACCTCTTCGGGGTGAAAATGGTCAATAACACCGCCGGAAGCGACCCGATCCTCGCGAGCAGGGCGTTGCGCATTGCAACAGCTCCCGTCTCTCCGGGATCGGCAAAGGGGCTCAGGGGGTTGGCGGTATCTGACCGGGAAAGGTTGGCCCGCCTGCGTGATGAGTTGCACTGCTGGGTGTTTGCCAACGTTGACCCCATTGCGGAAGCATATCGGAAGCTGGCGTTTTCGGTCTCTGACCGCCAAGATGAAATCGCCACTCCCTTGCGGGTGTTTGCCCAATTAAGCCAGGATGAAGCACTCCGATTCGATTTTGAAGCCGCGCTTGACTCCCAGCGTTTGATGGCGAGTCAATGGAGTAATCCCGATGACCTGCTGATCGAAGCAGCAAAGGCACTCGTACGGGCGGGCTACAACAAGTGCACCCCGACTCACCTGGCTTTGGAGATGCGGAGGCTAACCGGGAATGCTTATTTCGCGGATCTTGCGACTCCTGAATGGGTCGGACGAAGCGCACGCAGGCTGGGATTATTCACTCCCGGTTCTAGCTGTGAACGTCACCGGCTGTTCGGGTGCTATCTTCGGGTTTATCGGTTTTCGGACGACCTTCAAAAAGAGGCGCCGAGAACCGGGGCTTTACCAAAAGATGCGCATATGAATCCGTTAGGATTTTGCAGGCAGTGCGCGACCTGCGTTTACCGGGAGTTGCAGTGTCCGGTGATGCCGTTCAGGGGATGAACACCCGAAGGGGGCAAACATCACCTAAGACACAGCGTAATTGCTATTCCACGGAGTCTTCTGGCCCCGCAAAACGCGTAAGCGCGTCTGGATCGAAGTTCCAAACCGTAATGAGGTGCTCCGAGGTCAACGTTTGCAGGGGACAAACATCTTGATCAAAGAACCGGTCGCTAAGACGCACCCTCTCGTGGTGAAATTCCATAACATTATACGAATGTTGTTTCAGTTCGCTCGAACACAAACTGGCCAGAACTATTTCAATTTCGGGCTCGCCTAGGAATGGAGCGTCAACGAGATATCGTGATTCACGTATCACCGCGTTACTGACCATCGATCGGACGGAAACGGAAGAGATTATGTACGGGTATTCGGCACGCATAGAGTTATCTGCCGGGGCTGGACGGCTTCTTTTGGGTTTCATCAAACGTCCTCGCTTTCTTTGGTTTAATCCACCAGTGATTCTGTGGTGATACAGGAGAATCGCGATAAACATTAAGACCACGTCTGGTCTCACTGGCGGGGCTTTACTATCAGCATCCGGGACATCGCAACCCATCACCGAAGTCACACCCCGGTTCACTAAGGCCATTCCGAACACCCGCTCGCCCAAGTGGCCGTGCGCCACGCCATGAACCAGAATGGGACAATCACTGCGGCGAAGCCTATCAATCCCGCGTCGGGCGGGGGGCGAATACCATCGTGGCCATCGCTATACCCACGAAACCGCCGTTTGCTCGCCGGAGATCGAACGGCTGCTTGCCAAGATCGAGCCGATACCCAATCGTCGTATGGGGGCGGCCAGCGACCCCATGGTGATTGCGCGGGCGCAGTGCTTGACATCCTCGCCATAGACGAGGACATCCGGGAAAACGCTCCTGCGGTCATCGGCTCCCTGCACCAAATGGGAATCCAAAAATCGTGATGCTCAGCGGCGGGCCCTTTCTACTCCCCGTTAATTCCGAGGTAGAGTGGCTTCATAGTTTGATGATCTTCTCGCACTCTGGGCAACGGGTGAACTTGCTGATCCCGAGCAACGCAAGCGTGCCGCCGATTACAGCACCCGGGATCATTCCAGAAATCGCACCCCCAGGCCCTCCCGCAATTCCGTATCCAGCCCCAATAAGCCCGCTGCCCGCCGCTCCTGCTGCTGTCGCCACTGCCTTAGCGATGGGGTAGAGGGCTGGGTCAAACTTTTCCTTACAACGGGGGCATATTACCGTGGCTATTTGGTGGAGTGTTCCAGAGCGTTTCACGTCCTGCAATATTTTTACAGAGATGCAGAACGATTACTCAGGCACGTCTAGGTAGACAGCGGGAACGGGGAAACGACTTCCATTATCCCCCTGGATCCCTGAAACCCAGGGATAACCCGGCTACGTAATAGTAAGCGTGGATACCCGGCCAGCTCGCTGAACCATTCCTTAATGTTGTAGTGTCAACCTGATGGATACGGAATCGCGCCGGGAATGAAGCAAAAAGGGAGAAACCCTCATTTAATGTAGCAATATTGTAGGAACTTTTTTTAACCAGAGTAATCGCCTTCGACTCGAAATCGAACGTGGGAGAAATCTCACCGTGGGTTCGAATCCCACCCCTTCCGCCATGCGCCCGAATCGCGCCGCAAACCATGATCGATTCTAGCGGTTTCGGCACGGAAGAGGATGTCCAGCAGAGCCTGGCTGCCGGTTTTAAGGAACACCTCGTCACACCCGTGCATATCGCAGCCCTGCGCGCGGCCATTCAGCGGATCGTCTCCGAACACCCACCTGATCCGGAGCAAGGAGTGCCGGGCTTCCGTCGAGAGGGATCAGGGTTTCCTTGAGGCGTATGCATGCGGGTTGATTCATGCCGAAGAAAGCCTAGCTTAAAAAGAGGGGAAGATTACTTGGATGCAAAGCGAGAATACCACGAGTCCGCTGGAGACGAATCTGCCTGAGTTGCGCGTGGGCAGCGGCGTGGGGGAGCACTATGGACAACCGGAAATGGCCCAAGCAACCGACCCTGAACACCTGGAGATGGAGGGGAAAGCTGCGGCGGTCCCTCTCAATGTGCTGATTGTGGAAGACCGGGCCAGCGATGCCCAGTTGATGCTGCATGAGTTGCAAAATGCTGGATTTGATCCGCAATGGAAGCGGGTGGAGACCGAAGCGGAATATCTCGCGCAGCTTAGTCCCCGCTTTGATTTGATTCTGTCGGACTTCCACCTGCCCGCCTTCAACGCCTGGGAGGCATTGCGCCTGTTGAACGACCATCGGCTGGACGTGCCGTTCATCGTGGTCACGGGGAGTGTGGGCGAGGAGGTGGCCATGAAGCTGGTGCGCGCAGGGGCGGCGGACTATCTCTTGAAGGATCGCCTCGCGCGGCTGGGCGAGGCGGTGCGGCAGGCCATCACACTGCGGCATTTCCGTCATCAGAAGACCGCGGCGGAGGAGGCCATTGCCCAAGCAAAGGCTCTGGCCGAGTACCGCCTGGCGGATATGGAAGCGCTGATGGAGGCGGTGCCCGCCATCGTCTTTATCTCCCATGACCGGGAATGTCGGCGCATGACCGGCAACCGTCTGGGCCGCGAAGTGCTTCGCCTCCCCCCGGATGCCAACCTCTCGAAAACCGCCCCGCCCGGGGAAGTGCCCATGAGTTTCCAAGCCATGAGGAATGGCACGGTCATCCCGCCGGAGGAGCTGCCTTTGCAACAGGCGGCGCAGAGCCGCGAGATCCGCGATTACGAAATGGACCTGGTATTTGCCGATGGCTCCGCCGTAACGATCATTGGCAACGCAACCACGTTGCGGGATGAAAACGGCGAGCCGCGCGGGGCCGTCGGGGCGTTCGTTGATATTACGGAGCGCAAGCTGGCGGAGGATGCGATGCGCCAAAGCGAGGAGCGTCTGCACCTCGCCACCAGTGCAGGGAAGATCGGCGTCTGGGACTGGAATGTTGTCAAAAACGAACTGACATGGGACGAAAGCATGTATTTCCTCTACGGGATTCGCAAAGAGGATTTTGGCGGTGCCTATGAGGCATGGAACCGCACACTGCATCCCGAGGATCGTCAGGTTGCAGTGGAAGATACAAAAGCGGCTCTCCGGGGCGAACGGGAATACGCCCCCGAGTTTCGGATCGTTCGTCCCGGCGGCGCCGTCCGGTTCATCCAGGCCACCGCCCGGATCATACGCGACCAAAGCGGCAAAGCGCTGCGGATGGTCGGCACGAACATTGACATTACAGAGCGCAAGCTGGGGGAGGAAAAACTCAAGGCCGCCACGCTCTCCCTTGAACGGGCCAAAGAAGCCGCTGAGGAGGCGTCGCGCGCCAAGGACCGCTTTCTGGCCGTCCTCTCCCACGAACTGCGCACCCCGCTGACGCCGATCCTGGCCCTTACTTCGGTCTTGGCGGAGGATGAGAGCCTGAGCGACGCGGTGCGCGGGGATTTGCAGATGATTGAGCGCAACGTGGAATTGGAGGCGCGCCTGATCGACGATCTGCTCGATGTGACGCGGATCACCCACGGGAAAATCCACTTGGACAAACGCCCGGTCGATCTGTGCGAAATCATCCGGCGGGTCGTGGAGGTTTGCCGGGAGGACCTCAAGGTTCGCCGGATTCATTTTGGCGTGAAGACGGAAGGCGAGCCGTATCCGATCCTGGCGGATGCCACCCGCCTCCAGCAGGTTTTCTGGAACCTGCTCAAAAACGCCCTGAAGTTCACCCCGGAGAAAGGGTGCATTGGCATCGAGTGCCGACGCGTCGGGCAGAGTGTCGTGGCGGAGGTCATCGATAGCGGCAAAGGCATTGCGGCGGAGGATTTGGTGCGCATCTTCAACCCTTTCGAGCAGATCGAGCGAAGCGAAAGCGGTGCGCACGGGGGGCTTGGCCTTGGTCTGGGAATATCAAAGGGGCTGGTGGAAATGCACGGGGGAACGATTGAAGCCAAAAGCGAGGGATTGGGGCTGGGGGCGACCTTTTGCGTGACTCTTCCCTTGGCCGAGGAAACAGGCCCGTCCACAGCCACCCCGGCTGCGGCCTTAAACCACGGCACCAAACGGGCTTTGCGGATTTTGCTGGTGGAAGATCACGGGGACACGGCGCGCATCCTGGAGCGCCTACTTCGGAGGGAGGGGCACGACGTGCGCACCGCCGGAGACCTGGGCAAAGCCTTGGAAAAGAGTCGGCAATGGGAGTTTGATCTTTTGTTGAGCGATCTCGGGCTGCCGGATGGCAGCGGGCTTGATCTCATGCGCCAACTGCACACCACCCGCCCCGATGTTCCCGGCATCGCCGTCAGCGGCTATGGCACCGAGGAGGACGTTCGCCTGAGCCAGAATGCGGGCTTTGCGGAACACCTGGTCAAGCCGCTCGACATGGATCGCCTGCGGGCCGCGATTGATCGCGTTGCAAACGCAGGGCACCTCCCCCCATCGGGATGAGGAGAAAACCCCGGCATCTTCCGTTGCACCGGGCCATTCTTAAACCAAACTGCGATGTACCAGAGGAGGAATACGATGGGCGCGAACGAGGGGGGACTGGAAAAATGCCCCACGGGCATCGCCGGGCTGGATCAAATCACCGAAGGCGGGCTTCCGCGAGGCCGACCCACGTTGGTCTGTGGGAGCGCTGGCTGCGGCAAGACGTTGCTGGCCATGGAGTTTATCGTGCGCGGGGCCATGCAGCACAACGAGCCCGGCGTGTTCATGAGCTTTGAGGAAACCGAGGCGGAACTGGCCCAAAATGTGCGCTCGCTCGGCTTCGATTTGCACGACCTCATCGCCCGCAAAAAGCTGGCGATGGATTTTGTGCGCGTCGAGCGTGGCGAAATCGAGGAAACCGGCGATTACAATCTGGACGGCCTGTTCATCCGGCTCAATCAAGCCATCGAGAGCGTCAAGGCCCGGCGCGTCGTGCTCGACACCATCGAGTCGCTCTTCGGCAGCCTCACCAACACGGGCATCCTGCGGGCGGAACTGCGGCGGCTCTTCCGCTGGCTCAAAGAAAAAGGCGTCACCGCCATCATCACCGGCGAGAAGGGCGAAGGGGGGCTGCTGACCCGCCAGGGGATCGAGGAATACGTCTCGGACTGCGTCATCACGCTGGACCACCGCGTGAGCGACCAGCTTTCCACCCGCCGCCTGCACATCGTCAAATACCGCGGTTCCACCCACGGCACCAACGAGTATCCCTTCCTCATCACCGAACGCGGCATCAGCGTCGTGCCCATCACCTCCGTGGGGCTCACGCACACGGCCTCCAGCCAGCGCCTCCCCACGGGCTTGCCGCGGCTGGATGCGATCCTCGGGGGCGAAGGGGTTCTACCGGGGAAGCACGATCCTCGTCACCGGCACGCCCGGCATTGGCAAGACCAGCCTCGCCGCCACCTTCGTGGATGCCGCCTGCCGTCGCGGCGAAAAGTGCCTCTATTTGACCTTTGAGGAATCCGAGAGCCAGATTCTCCGCAACATGCGCTCCATCGGCCTGAACCTGGAGCCGCACGTCAAAAAGGGGTTGCTCATCTTCCAGGCCAGCCGCCCCACGCTCTACGGGCTGGAAACGCACCTGCTGAGCACCTACCTGCTGGTGGAACAGCAGCAACCGGCCATTGTTGTGCTCGATCCGGTGACCGACCTGATCTCCTGCGGCAGCCGCGCCGATGTCCACGCCATGATCGTCCGGCTGCTGGACCATCTCAAAGGCCAGGGCGTCACCACCTTCCTCACCGACCTGACCCCTGGTGGTGCCACTTCTGAGCGGACCCAGGTGGATATCTCTTCGCTTATCGACACCTGGATTCTGCTGCGCGACATCGAGAGCGGCGGCGAGCGCAACCGGGGCCTGTACGTCCTCAAAAGCCGGGGCATGGCGCATTCCAACCAGATCCGCGAATTTCGGTTGACCAACCACGGCATCGAATTGCTGGACGTTTACCTCGGGCCGGGTGGCGTGCTCACGGGCGCGGCGCGACAGAGCCAAGAGGCCAGGGAGGAGGGCGAGGAACTCGCCCGGCGGCAGGAAGTCCAGCGGCGGCTCTTGGAAACAAAGGCGAAGCGCAAGGCGATGGAAGCCCAGATCGCCGCATTGCAGGCCAAGCTCGACTTGCATGAACAGGAGATGGCGACCGCCGCCAACCAGGAAGAGGCCCGTCTAAACCAGATGGAGGCGGAACGCGAGGCGATGGCCCAAAGACGCCGGGCGGATGCCGTGCCAACGGAGCCTCTTGAGCACCCCACCCCCACGAAGAAAGGCGGCCACAAGTGAAAACGCAGCCCAAGCGCCAAACCAAAAAGCCGATGGCAAAAGGCGCAACCACCTCCGAGTGGGACTTGTGGCTCTACGTGGCCGGGCAGACGCCGCGCTCCGTGGCGGCCTTTGCCAACCTCAAAAAGCTCTGCGAGGAGCACTTGGCTGGGCGTTACCACATCGAGGTGGTGGATTTGATGGAAAACCCGCAACTGGCCAAGGGCGACCAGATCCTGGCGGTGCCCACGCTGGTGCGCAAACTTCCCGAGCCGATCAAGAAAATCATCGGCGATCTCTCCCAAACGGAGCGGGTTCTGGTCGGGCTGAACCTGCGGGAGCGCCCACCGGGGGGAGAGTGATTTTCCACAAACGAAGGCAAGCCATGCCACGAAGCACAAAAAACATCCGCAAGGTGCTGGGCCCGGGGGCGCGGGCCTTCGAGCGCGCCCTCGCGGACACCTCGTCCGCGCGATTCGTCCTGCGCCTTTACGTCAGCGGCATGACGCCCCGTTCCTCTCGGGCCATCCACAACATCCAACAGCTCTGCGAGGAGCATCTGGCCGGGCGCTACGAGCTGCAAATCATCGACATCTACCAGCAGCCTGAACTGGCCAAGGGCGATCAGATTGTTGCCGCCCCCACGCTCGTCAAAAAGCTGCCCCTGCCGCTGCGCAAACTGGTGGGCGAGTTGAGCGATCCCGGGCGCATTCTGCTCGTATTGGGCGTTGGGCCGAAGGGAGGATCGCAATGAGGCGTGCGCACGCCAATGCCGGGTGGGAGCGGCGTTTGAAGGCGTTGGAGGCGGAAAACCAAGCTTTGCGTGCGCAGAAGGAGGAGTCGGAAGAGACGCTGGAGGCCATGCGGAGAGGCGAGGTGGATGCCCTCGTCGTCAACACCCCCCAGGGGGAGCGCCTCTTCACGTTGGCAGGCGCGGAGCGTCCCTACCGGGCGTTGATCGAGCAGATGCAGCAGGGAGCCGCTACGCTCAGCCAGGACGGGACAATCCACTATGCCAATCGCGCCTTTGCCAACATGGTCAACCACCCTCTGGAAACCCTCATCGGCACGCGCATGGAACCTTACATCCAGGAGCCGGATCGGCCCGCCTTCGCTGCGATGTTGGGCGAGTGCAGCTCCGGCAGCGCCCAAGGGGAGGTGGGCCTGTGCGCCGAGCCCGGCGGCGTCTTCCCCGCGCTGCTGAGCATGTCGCGGTTGGGGCAGACCGTCGCGGAGGGCATCTTCATGATGATCGTAACGAACCTGAGCGAGCGGAAACAAACCGAGCAGGTGTTGGCCAGCGCAAAGTTTGCCTGGGCGATCCTTGAGCAGGCGGAAGGGGCGATCATGGTGTTTGACACCGGGCGTCGGCTCGTCTTCGCAAACAGCGCCGCGCGTCGGCTTGCCGGGCTGAATCCAGCCAGGAGCGATCTAAACTTTGGGGAGGAGGAATGGGGCCAGCAATGCTATCCGGACAACCGCCCCATGCCAGCGGAGGAGCATGCACTGGAGCGCGCCTTGCGCGGGCAGCGAACGGTTGCCCTCGAATGCCGGATGGTGCGCGCGGATGGCAGCAACTACAACTTGCTCATCAGCGGCGCGCCTTTGCAGGATGAACAAGGCAGAGTCATCGGCGCGGTGCGCATGTTCACCGATATCACCGAGCGCAAGCAAATGGAGGAGCGCCTCGCCGCCGCGAAACAAAGCGCCGAATCCCACGCCCGTCTACTGGAGGCGGCCAACAAGGAAATGGAAACGTTCTCCTACAGTGTCTCGCACGATTTGCGCGCTCCGCTGCGGAGCATCGACGCCTTCTCGCGTATCCTGCTGGAAGAATATCTGCCGCAGTTGCCCGTCAAGGCGCAGGAGTATCTGCGGTTTGTGGGCGACGGGACCCGGCAGATGGGCCGACTCATCGACGATCTGCTGGCTTTCTCCCGTTTGGGACATCAATCAATGCATGTTCAGCCCCTGACCATGGATCAAATCGTGCGCCAGTTGGTCAATGAGCTTGCCCCGGAGCAGGAGGGTCGCAAGTTGCAGGTGCAAATCGGCGATCTCCCCCCGTGCGAGGCCGACCCGGTGCTGCTGCGGGTGGTCTGGCAGAACCTGCTCTCCAATGCGCTGAAATTCAGCCGGGGGCGCGACCCCGCCGTGATCGAGATCGGCTCAAGGCGCGACGGGGGCGAAGTCGTCTATTTCATCAAGGATAACGGGGTGGGCTTCGATATGCGCTATGCCGATAAGCTCTTTGTTGTGTTTCAGCGTCTGCACCGCGCCGAGGATTTCGAGGGGACCGGCATCGGTCTCGCGATGGTTCAGCGCATCATCCATCGCCACGGCGGGCGGATATGGGGCGAAGCGCAGGTGGATCGCGGGGCTACCTTCTCCTTCACCCTTGGGGAGGGTATTTCATGAATCCCGTGGAAATCCTGCTGGTGGAAGATAATCCCGCAGATGTGGAACTGACACTGCACGCCCTGCGAAAGCACAATTTGGCGAATCACGTGGAGGTGGCGCGCGACGGCGAGGCGGCGCTGAACTACCTATTTGACGATACAGTCCCGGCGCACGGAGGCCCGAATCCCAAGCTGATCCTGCTGGATTTGAAGCTGCCGAAGGTGGACGGACTTGAGGTGCTGCGGCGGATCAAAGGCGACCCGCGCACGCGGACGATTCCCGTGGTGGTGCTGACCAGTTCCCACGAGGAGCGGGACGTGGTGGAATCCTACCGACTGGGCGTCAACAGCTATCTCGTCAAGCCGGTGGACTTCGAGAAGTTCATGGAGATGGCCCGGCAACTTGGCTTGTATTGGTTGCTCTTGAACAAGACGCCCGAGGGATAAGCCCGGAGGTGGCGCATGCAAGGGGCAACACACCGGCTGAGCGAAACCAAGCCATCCGGCTCCACCTCAGTTCCGGTCAAAGGACGGCGGATTTTTTCGTGGGTTCTGTTGGAACGCAGCAGGCGAATCTTCAACGGCGAGGAGCGTCCACAAATCCTTCCATTGGCAACCGTTCCCTCGCGCCGCTGCGAATCCTCCCGGGTCGGAATGACTTCGTGTGCGGGCTTTGGCTCCCCGTAATGTTGACAAAATTTCATGGGGAGAAAACGATGAAACCAATGCAGCAGATCCTCTTGGGCGGGATGTTGACGGGCGTGACTCTGGCAGGCGTTCCTCTTACTTGGGCGCAACAAAACACCGGCACGCCGGGTTCGCCCTCGGCGACGACGGTGATTGACGGTCGGGTTCTGCCGCCGCCAGCCCCGGCGTTTGGCGGTGAGATCAATCTCAACGCCTCCCAGTCCAAGCCGTGTTGGACACCGCGCGTGGTTCCGCCAAAGGCGCGCCCAACGTATTCTTGATCATGACCCCAGGTTATTGGTGCGCCCGCATTCTCCTGATTCCGTCCGTGTTTGACTCTCAACAGAACCGTGATCTGTCTAGAAAAACGGGGAAACACCTGTTTTGTGTAGGAGATTGGTAGGAACTTTTCTTTAACAGAGTAAATACCCACGACTCGAAATCGAACGTAGCTTTACCGCTACCGCGGGTTCGAATCCCGCCCCTTCCGCCATTTTATGTCTCCAAAGCCGGTGCATGGAGTATAAAGGGTAAATCGCCTCATCACCGCAATTCCAGAACGTATACATTGCGCTCGGTGAATATCTCCTTTGGGTATCCGCACCGGATCCGTTGCAGGGATCAAGAGGGGCACGGGATGAACGTTGGGGGCTTTGACCAGGGCGGCGATGAGGTTGCCTTCTCTCAGGTCTAACTCCTCGCACGCCTGCCGCGTGAGCAACGCGGAGAGAGGAAAGCCGCAGTCGAGCTGGATGCGTAGCATCAGGGCCTTCACGCGTAAGAAACTGGATGTCGCCCCGCAACCGGTTGCGCGCGCTGGCATGCGCGGTTTCCACCCCCGTTTAACAAGATCACGTCTTCCGCGCGGATGCAGGTGAGCACTTTGGTGACATCGGCGGGGGAGGCGGGAAGTGATGGCACTCAAACTAATGTAGGTCGTCGCACGTTCTGTAACTTATTAAGTTTGGCACGATCGCGTTTTACCAATGATCCGAGAGCGCCGTGGGTTCGTGCGCGGCTTTTTTAAGCGAAGCGGCTGTATTTTTAATGCCGTCCCAAGCTTGAAAAGCCGCGCAACGGCCCGCGCCGCCTCTGAGCGTGTAAACAATGGAATCAAAACCGCTCTAACCTTCGGAGCGGGGGAAAACCGGGCTCTCCCCCGCCTCCTAAGACCTCGCTATTTCTTGTCCTCCATCCCCGCGCCGGAAATCGACGGGGCACTGCTCAGGCGCGCCTGGGCCATCGCTTCGCGCGGATTGCGCGTGGGGGTGAAGTCCCCGCGCAGAATGCGCAGGGCATCGCGTTCCTGCTCGATCTCCGCCTCCGTGCGGAAGCCGAGGCGGCGCAGCAGGGGCAGCGGCGGAGCCCAGCCGTGCAGCGCGTGCATCAGCATAAACCCGCCCACGATGCCGCTCCAGGCATACCACCGGCGGTTGACAAAGGCCCCCAGGGCGAGCCCCAGCAGGATCTGCACGGAGGCCCCGGTCTGGATGGCCCGCTCAAAATCCCATTCGCGGTCCAGTTCCTCCAGCCGCCGCGCGAGCGTTTCCTGGTCGGCTTCGCAGTAGCGCTCCACGGCTTCCCGGGTTTGGCTCAAGATTTTTTCGTTGGTTTTCCGGGAAGTGAACTGGGACACCCGGCTGGTCGTTTTCGGCAAGGCAAAGGCAGGCATAAGCATTTCTCCTCCCTCTTGTTTCGCAGGAGAGGGCGCTTTCAAGTGCCCGCCCCTCTTCTGGAGCAACTGCCAAAATATCTTTCCAAAAAGCCGCGGCGGCACGAGGTGTCGCCCGGCGTTACTCGCTCGGGCAGTATGAAAAATGCTGCCGCTTCGCTCGCGCCTTTATCCAGAAATCCCTTTTGGCAGATGCTCTACGCTTGCAGCAGGGCCTCGCGCCGGACGCCATGGAGGGCGAAGACGCGCAGGATGGCCTCCTCGATCAAGTTGTTGGGGCACGAAGCGCCGGCGGTGATGCCGATGGTGACGGGTGGGCAGGGCAGCCAGTGTTCGGTGAGGATTTCCGCCTTCGTTTGCAAGTCGAAGTGGCGGATGTGCTCGCGCGAGCCGAGCCGGGTGGCGTTGCCGATGAAGTAGGTGGGCAGGATCTCCTGGCCCAACTCGGCCAGGTGCGAGGTGTTGGAGGAGTTGTAGCCGCCGATGACGAGCAGAAGGTCCATTGGCTGGGATAACATCTCGGTGAGCGCGTCCTGCCGCTCCTGGGTGGCCCCGCAAATGGTGTCGAAGAAGCGGAAGCTCTCGGCGGCGCGCTCGGGGCCGTCGCGATCCACGACGGCAGCCTTGATCCGCCGCTGCACTTCCTCCGTTTCGGCCCGCAGCATGGTGGTCTGGTTGGCGACGCCGACGCGCCGCAGGTGGAGGTCGGGGTCGAACCCCTCGCTGTGGGCGCCGCGGAACCGGCGCAAAAAAGCCAGTTTGTCGCCGCCGTTGCGGATGTAATCGCAGACGGCGTCGGTTTCCTCCAGGGTGAGAAGGATGAGATAATGTCCTCTCCCTCCGCTGAAGGCCCGGCTGGCGGTGGCTTTGGTCTCTTCGTGCTGGGCCTTGCCGTGGATGATGGAGGTGATGTCGCTCCCGGCGTTCTGCCGCACGCGTTTCCAAACGCTCATCACGTCGCCGCAGGTGGTGTCCACGATCTGGCAGCCGCGTTCCTGGATGCGCGCCAGGGTGGCCACGTCGGTCCCAAAGGCGGGGACGATCACCACGTCGCCTTCGCAAAGGAGATCCAGGGCGGGCTGGCCGGAGCCGTCCACGAGGTTGCGGATGCCCATGGAGCGGATCTGCTCGTTGACCTCGGGGTTGTGGATAATCTCGCCCAGAATGTAGAGCCGCCGGTCCGGGAAAACTTTGGCGGCGGCGTAGGCGAGGTCAATGGCCCGTTCCACGCCGTAGCAAAAGCCGAATTGCTTGGCCAGCTTGACCGTGACGCCCCCGGCGGTGATGGTGCCGCCGTTGGCGCGCAGACGGTCCACAATGGCGCTCCGGTAGTGGGATTCCACCTCGGCTTGCACCCGCGTCATGACTTCCGGGGTGCGCAGGTTCACCCGCCGGGGGGCGGGGGTCGAGGGAGGCTCGGGCGTGGGCATAGGGGGTGCACTTTAACCGCAAAACGGCCCGCCGACAAAGAAAAGGAAGAGGATTCAGCATAGATCAGAGGCCGAGCGATTGCGGCTTGCGCCTTACCCTCCGAACGTCTCTACACACGGGCCCGCCCCATCCAGTGTTCGTCCCCGTCAACCTCGTTGAGATTTGTTTTGCAGCCCCGCCCAAATCTCAACTGCGAACCGGGTAAGAAACGCGACATTTGCTTGGCGATGAAGCCAGCCATCATCGAGAAAAAAAGAAATTGCCAGGTCAAGGAGCGTCAAGGCTGGACACGAACGGGGATGGAATTTCTAAACTCCCGCCCGTGACAGCCGCCTATAGCCGCCCCTTTGCCCTCTTCGCGCCCGATCATGAGAGCGAAGCGGTAGCGGCATTGCGCTGGGTCTGCGTTTTGACGTTCATTCTTTCCCTTGTCTGCACCTTGGTGCACGGGCCGGATTTGAACGGGAAAATACGGCGGGCTGCAAGGCATGGGCGGGCTGGAGGCGGTGTACAACGCCGCGATGGGCACGGCAATGCCGGTGGTTTTGACAGCTACGGGCACGCGGTGCAACGGTGAGCGGAAGTGTGCTGACGTGGACCCGGTGGCAAGCAGCGGATACGGGTGTGGCCCAGAGAAGTTCGTTGCCGTTGTGCGCGTCATGGGCGGCATTGAAATCTCGCTGCCTGAAGCCGAACGCGTTGTCCAAGAGTTCCGCTCCTCAAACCGGCGCATCACGGCGCTCTGGAACCGGCTCCAGACGGAGTTCCAGCGCTCGGCCAACAGCGATTACGAGATCGAGTTGCCGTCCGGGCGTCGGTTGGCTTCGTGGCCGATGCCGAGAAATATCTCGAAGCCGCCCTCGCGGGCTGGCACGTGATGCGGCTGGTGGATCGCCAGCTTACGCTGGAAACCGTGGGGCGCGTTGCGGCGGCGGTCAGGGGCGAGCGGAAAAATTAACACGGCCATCCCACAGCGGCACGCTAGTCGTTCGATAAAAGCAAAATCCCCGACACCATCGAAGGCGTCGGGGATTTGCAAAATAAAGGATGTTGTTTTGGTTTACCGACGGCGGCGGAGCATCCACAGCAAGCCCATCCCGCCGAGGGCGCCCAACGCGCCTGAACTTGGTTCTGGAACACTGCTTATCGTAGTAACATTGAAATAGTTAAACGACACATCCATGTCACCACCCTTCAAAAACAATGCAACGCGGTCGTTACTATTGACATCTTGGATGGTTCCTAAACTTCTCCAAACGCTGTCAGTCGGCAGCTTGTAATAAAAATTGTAGGTGTTGTCATTCGCTAAGCCAACCGTCACATCCATTCTCAAATCCACCGTGTTCGTATCCAATCCAGCACACAAATTGTCAGAATTTCCCGGATGGTTGTTTCCGAGACCCTGAACCCAAACCCCGTTAGGACCGTCCCATTGGTCGAGGGCAAATGTAAACTGCTGCCCCATGCTCGCTCCACCGGAGCCATCGGGTCCCGAATAGGTCGTCAGGCCGGCAATTCGCACATCACTTTGTGCATCATTGAATTGCACCTCGGTTTCAGCCCGCCACACACCACCAATGCCGACCTGCGGAATGGCAGTCCAAGCATAAGGAAGGCCATTTCGGATATCCCATAAATCAGCACCCGCACCGGTAAAAAGGAGATTGTGGTTCTGAGTATCTAGGGAAATTGTTCCCACGGCAGGGTCGGGAACATCAAGATGAAGGTTAGCATCAAGGGTTGAACCTTGGAATGAAGTCGTTAGGTCTGCACGAACAGGTAGCACCAAACCAAAAACTGTGAAAAAGCTGTAAACTATAGCCCGTTTTCTGGCGACATAAATTAGGTTGTTCACAACAAGGAGAAATTGGCTTCTAGGGTGTTGATGTTTTGCAATACCGCGATGAAAAAACATGAGCGGAAAATAGTCAATGCGTTTTCATACGTATTTTCGGTAAGAAGGCAAAGGGGTCAGTCCTTAGTATTGACAATTTGTGTTCATCTTACTTGGTGTGACGGCGGAGGAGAAAGGAGATGAAAACTTGGGTTTTTTCTCTGCGTCCTCTGTGATCTGTGGGGAAATGCCTTTGTGCGTGCCTTGCCAGCACCTCAGGCTTGCCCTGAGGCCTTCGAACGGCAACATTACGGCCTCCATGCAACCGGTCTTTTTGCTCCCGCCCGAAACCGTCGAATTCCTGCCCGAGGATTATTGCGCCCGGCTGGACCTCGCCGCGCTGTTTCCCGGCCGGGAGGGGGCCCCGCTGGAGGTCGATCTCGGCTCCGGCGACGGCGCGTTCCTGGTGGAAATGGCGGCACGTTTCCCGGGGCGGAATTTCCTGGGCGTCGAGCGGCTTCTGGGGCGAGTCCGGCGGACCTGTCGGCGATTGGCTCGCGCGGGAGCCTGCAACGCCCGGGTGATCCGGCTGGAGAGCCATTACCTCGTCCGCTACCTTCTGCTGCGGGGCTCGGTTCAGGTCTTCCACGTGATGTTTCCCGATCCGTGGCCCAAGCGGCGGCACCACGCCAAACGCCTCATCCAGGCCTCCTTTCTCGACGACGCCTGGACGGCGCTCGCGCCCGGCGGGGAACTCCGGCTCACCACCGACGACGCCCCCTACTTCCAGCACATGCGGCGGGTGTTCGAGGCCCACCCCGGTTTTGCCGAGGAGCCGTGGACGCCGGGCCCGGATTACCCGCGCACCGACTTTGAATGCCTGTTCCGCAGCCACGGGCTCCCCATTCACCGGGCGCTCCTGCGGAGGCGTGCGCAAACAGAACCGCCGCTCCCCGTGAAGGGAACGACGGTCTGACGTAAAGTTCAGGGCCTTGGAGACTACGGATTGATAAAGATCCGCCCGCTCACCGGGTCCACGACGCGCGCGCCGGGGCGGATGCCCCGCACGTCCACCAGCGAGTGCGGCCGGTAGGGGCTGATGACATAGCCATAGTAACGGGAAGGCGTCGCCACGCGGTAAGGCTCGGGGTAAGCGACGGCCCGGCCTTCGATATAGCCCGCCCGGCGCTCATCCTGCGCGATCTGGCCGAGGACAGCCCCTGCGAGAGCCCCCGCGCCCGCGCCGATGGCGGCGCTGCGGACGTTGCCCCCGGCGATGCCGCCGAGAATGCCCCCGGTAAGTGCGCCGGTGCCCGCGCCCTGGCCGGGGGTTTCACAACCGGAAAAGCTTACGGTCACAAGCGCCATTCCGGATAGGACAGCAATAGGAAGAGATTTCATAAGTTGGGAATGAGATGGAATATTTTTCTGTTCATTCCATAAGACATTTATTTCGTCTTTTTATTCAACCGAAAACCGAAGTTGCGCGGGTTCAATACCCGTAGCGGTAGCGGTTTTCCTTGTTGACCTGGCCGATGGCGGCCCCGGTGAGAGCTCCCGCGCCCGCGCCGATGGCGGCGCTACGGACGTTGCCCCCGGCGATGCCGCCGAGGATGCCCCCCGCGGCGGCCCCTGTAAGGGCCCCTTGCGTGGGCGTTTCGCAGCCGGATAACCCGACGACGGCCAGGAGGCAAGCCGCCGTGCCGCTCAGAAAGTGAAGCGTTTTCATTTCACAAGGGGCATCGGAGAAGCCGGAGCCCTTGCGCGTGGAGGCAATTTATGCCTATCCAAGAAGCAGCACGCGGGCGGCGACAGCTAGTTTTTCCAGGCGGTTGAGCCGGTAGGAACGCTCAAAGACGCGGAAGCCGTCGCGGCGCATTTTCTGGAGCAGCCGGTGGTAGACGCCCCGCATGATCTCGGCCGGAGCCAGCGCGCGCCGGTCCTCCTTGGGGAACTCGGCCACGGCGCGGGCGTAAAGCGCCTCCGCCCGTTCGGCTTCAAACGCCATCAGGGCGGCGAAGCCGGGGCCGCCGCGCCGCTTTGCCAGGTCCTCCGGCGTCACGCCAAACCGGGCGAGGTCGGCCATGGGGAGGTAGATTCTTCCGCCATTGGCCAGGTCCTTGGCTACGTCGCGCAGAATATTCGTGATTTGCAGCGCGTAGCCGAGCGTGACGGCGTAATCGTGCGCGCCGGGAGCGCGGCAGCCGAAGATTTTGAGGCTCGCCAGCCCCACCACGCTGGCCACGCGGTAGCAGTAGCGCAGGAGATCGTCGAAGGTTTCGTAGCGCGCCGGAGCCAGATCCATCGCGCACCCTTCCACCAGTTCCCCCAGTAATTCCGGCTGGAGTTGGTACTTCGCCATCAGGGCGCGGACCGCCTCCGCCAGCGGCGGTTCCCCGGGGAACGCCCCTTGCAAGGCCCGCCGCCAGGCGTCGAGCCGGGCCTGCTTTTCGTCCGCCGGGTCGTCCGGGTCGTCGGCAATATCGTCGATGATCCGGCAGAACGCGTAGAAAGTCGTCAGGTCGCCGCGGCGTTCGCGGGGAAGCGCCAGGAACGCGAGCGCGAAGTTGCTCTTGCTGGAGCGGGTGATGCTCGCGGCACTGGGCGAATCCGGGAGGGTGGCAGGGTTCATCCGAAGAAAGGGTTCTTTTGTTGGGTTTGTTGGGTTTATGCCCGGCGCGAAAAGACGCCGGATAAACCTATAAACGGGAAGAACTCACGCAAAGTCGCAAAGGAAAAGCGAAACATCTTCTTCTTGGCGTGGGACTTTAAAATTTTTGAACACATTAGGAAAGCAGGCCGCCGGGACGCCAGTCGCGCACGACGCTCCCTCCCGCCATCTCCACGGCCCGATTGGCGAACCGGACGAGGTCGGCGTTCCTGGCGGTGGCGATAATGCAGCACCCCTCCAAACGCCGGGTCGCGGCGAGCAGGTCCAGGAGGCCGATCAACGCGCTGTCGCGGGCGAGGGAGTCGAGGTTTTCCACAAAGAGCGCCTGGGGCCGCAGCACCAGCGCGCGGGCGAGGGCCACGCGCTGCTGGGCTTCCAGCGTAAGCGCCTCCACGGGGGTCCCGGCCTCCTCCGCGAGGCCCACGTGCGCGAGCACCCGGCGCGTCGCCTCCCGGGCTTCCTCGGGGGTGGCTTCGGTGCTTTTGAAGAACGGCATGGCGATGTTCTCCGCGACGTTGAAGGCGGGAAGCAGCAGCGGGGTCTCAAAAACGAACCCGAAATGGCGGTTGCGCAGGTCGGCGCATTGGTCGGCGCTCCAGCCTTGGGTGGAAGCCCCGGTGACAAACACCTCCCCCGCCTCCGGCCGTTCCAGCAGCCCCAGGAGACGCAGGAGCAGGTTGCGCCCGCTCTCCGGCGGGCCAAAGAGGAGATTCAAGGTTGCCGGTTCGAACCCGAGCGTCAGCCCCTCGATCCGTTCCGGCGCGCCGCCGGTGGAGCGGGAGGCAGTGACATTGCGTGCCAGCAGGGAATCCATGGGAGAGCAGAGATTTCGCCGATTTTGCAGAATTGCGAGCCTAAAAACAGGGCATCCTCATCTCAAGGCACGAAAAGGCGCAAAGCGCAAAAGCGTGTTCATGGGCGAGACACGAGAAAATCTGCGGATTCCTCTTTTTTGGATGGGCAGGTCCGCCGCTTACACCAGCCGCGTGGATTCGATTTGGGTGATATAGTTGGGCTTTAGGAATTCCGGGCCGCCCAGCATCGCCGCGCCAACGAAGATTTCGGCGTATTTGACCGCCAGTTCGGTGACATTCTGCACCTCGGCGGCGGTGGCTCCCAGCGCGATCATCCCGTGGTTCTGGATGAGGATCAGCTTGGGAACCGATTTGTAGCGGTCGCGCCAGAGGGCGATCCGGTGGCGGATTTCCTTGGCCAGCGCCAGCCCCGGCGGCATGAACGGGACCAGCACGCTCGCCTGTCCGCACGCCAGGATTTCCTCGGGCAGGTTGCGGCGGTCTGTAAACTGCCGGGCTCGGGGCGAACAGGCAATCTGGTTGATCGGGATGGGTTGCGTATGGAGGGCGAAATGGACGCCATCGAAGGCGAAGAGATCGGCGAATGCCAGCGCGTCGGCGCTGGGGGCCGGGGCGGCAGGGTTGGTCCGGGCTCCGGCGAGCGCTTCGGGCGGGAGATCCTCCAGGGCGAGGAGCGCCTGGGTTTTGGCGAGGTCGAACCCGACCAGGCTCCCCGCCTCCAGCCGCGCCAGGCTTGTATGCGCGGCACTGACGGCAAAGAGCCCCCCGGGCAGCGTGGCGGCCACGGCCCCTTCGCTCCCAAGCACCAGGCGTGCCGGGTGGTTGCCGGCCCAGTGGGCCAGTTCGAGCAGTGCGTTGCTCATGGGAAAAAGTTCGCTCATTTGATGAATCCCCAATGTTTGGTGAAAGGCCAGTAGACCACCAGCCCGCAGCCCATCAGGTTTTCCTGCGGCACGGTGCCCCAGTAGCGGCTGTCGGCGCTATTGTAAGAATTGTCGCCCAGGGCGAAATAGCGTTTTTCCGGGAGGTGGAAGGTGGCGCCGGGGTCCGTTAGGTAGAGGGGGCCGTTGGCATAGCCGCGGTAGCCGCCGTCCGGGGAGAGCGGGGAGCCCGACATGACGCGCTCAAAGCCGACCCCGGTGGCGGGCTGGCCGTTGATGAAAAGCCGGGGCGGGTCAATGCGGAGGGTGTCTCCGGGCAGCCCGGCCAGGCGCTTGATGTAGTATTGCGAGGGGCCGCCGGGGTGGGCCCGGTTTTCGTCGGTGGGGATGCCCTGCGTGCTGAAGACAAAGACTTCGCCCCGGCGGGGGCCGCGGAAGTTGTAGGCCACTTTGTTGACGAACACATGGTCGCCGGTGTCGGTATAGCCTTGCAGCGCCTGGCCCGCCTGGAGGCGGCTGCCGGGCTGGATGCCGAAGGTCTTTACCACGCCGGAAACCGGGGCGGGAATGAGGAGCGTCTGTTGCTCGCACCGCAGCTCGGTATAGTGGAAGAACTGGAACCGCGTGACCTCCCTCATTTGCAACACCGTGTCGTCCGCCTGCGAAACAACCTGGAAGTAACTCCGGCCCAGGAGGGCCAGATCCACGGCGCGCCGCAGCGGGTTGGGCGGCGGGGTTTGCGTCGCGTGGACGAGGATGCCGTTGAGGGTCGGCTGCATGGAGCCGGTGGGGATCGTGAAGGGCTGGAGGAAAAACGTGCGAATGCCCAGCGCGATCACGATCGCCACCAGGAAGACTTCGCAATTTTCGCAGATCTCCGGGTGGGAGGGGAGGGGGAAGCGTTCCGCGAAGAACCGGTTGATTTCCTTGCTGGCGGCCGCGACTGCCTCCCGGTCACGGTCGTGGAGCGCCTTCTTCAGGCGGGAAAGCAGGGCTTCGGCGGCTTCCAGGTCGGCGGGGGCGAGGAGGTCGCGTTTGTAGGCGAGCATCTTGCGCGCGCCGTGGAGTGTCTCCTGGCCGTCCTTGACGTAGCGTGGGGCGAAAAAACGGGTCATAAATTATGGGTGTCTGGCACGGAGGCCGATCAGCGTAAAGGTTTGGGCTTGGTATGCTGGAAGAACCACCGCGCGGACGAGAGTTTCAGGCTTGGCGTAACGGGAATCAAGCTTTGTGGCGCTGGCGAGCGCCTTGGCCGCCTCGGCCTGCCGTCCCCGCGCCGCTTCCGCGAGGGCGATTCCCCCGAACGCCTGGGCCGAATGCTCCCGGGCGAGGGTGCTGGCGCGCTCGTAAAAAGGGATCGCCTGGGCCGGGTCTCCCTTGTCCAGGGCGGCATCGCCGCAGCCGATCCAGGCGTTGAGGGAGGCGGGATTTTCCCGCGCCGCCTCCGCCCACAGCGTGCTGCCGTCCCGCCAGGTCCGTTCCTGGCGGAGGGTCGTCGCCGCCAGCAGGCCCACGGCCGCGAGCCCCGCCGTGCCCGCCGCGATGCGGGCCGGACGCCGCGTTATCCCCGCCAGGGCTGCCGCCAGCAGCAGCGCCACGCCCATCATCGGCAGGTAGAGGTAGCGGTCGGCCATGGGGTGGTAGATCGGAACCAGGTTGGAAACCGGCGCCAGCGCCGCCCAGAAGAGGAGACTGCCCAAGGCGATCTTCCGGTTCCAGAGCGAGCCCACCGCCTGCGCGGCCCCAAGCGTAAGCAGCGCCAGCAGAGCGACCGACGGGTCGATCGGCTGCAAATTGGCGGGGCCGTAATCGGCGCACAGATGGGCGGGCCACAGGAGGCGGAGGAACTCGGCGCTCCAAATCCGCGTTTGGACGAGCAGCCAGTCGATCCCCGGCGCGGCGATGGCCCCCGGGGCCGAAGGGAACACCAACGACGGATTCGGCTCCAGGGAGAACCGGAGCGCGAAAAAGAGGACCACCCCGGCGGTTGCCGCGCCGAGGAGCAGCCCCCACGCCCCGGCGTTATCCCCCTTGCCCTGCCGGAAGAGCAACCAGAAAGCCGCGAGCGCCACCGGGCCCGCCGCGCCCGATTCCTTGGAAGCCGCCGCGAGGAACAGGCTCCCCACCGTGAGCAGGGCCGGCCCCCAGGTGCGCCCCTTTCTCCCGGGCCGGAACGCTTCGGCGGCGTTCAAGCCCGCCAGCAGGAAAAACGTCACCAGCAGGTCTTCGCGGTAGCTCGTTTCCACCACGACCTCGGTGTGGACCGGGTGGACAACGAATACCAGCGTGGCCAGCAGCGCGGGCCAGAGGCGGCCATCGGTCAGGAGGCGCAGCCAGCGCAGCAGCAACGCCGCCGTCGCGCCGTGCAGGAGCAGGTTGGTGAGCCGGTAGCCCGCCGGATTTTTCCCCCACAGCAGGGAGTCCACCATCAGTGTGAAGAGGTTGACGGGCCGGTTGAAATCCAGCACGTCCATGCCCAGCACCCGCAGCGAGAGGACATCGGCGAAATGCCGGGGCTCGTGGATGAAGGTGTCGTAATGGATCTGCATCACCGAGTCGTAGACAAAATCGTAGCCCAGCGACGGCAGATACAGCGCCACGGCGGCCAACGCCACCAGCGCCATCCAGAATTTGGGACTCAAACGCTCAATCATTGTTCATTATTTCAACAGGCTGTTAGGGCGTGTTCTCGCTCCAACAATCTTTGGAAACACTTCTGGAAAACCGCCGCTTGATGCTGCACCACTTTTACTGCGCGGTCCGGGTTTGCTTCCACGCCACGGCTACAAAAGCTGCTTCCGCGATCACATAGGCAAGCGCGTAACCAAATCCGCCTGTACCGAAGCCGTAGCTGTGCAAACCTTCCCCGAGGATGAAGTTTACTCCGTACCACGCCATGAGCACCGCTTGAAAAGCCAAAATGGAGCCGACGGCCAAACCGAATCCCTGCCACCAACCGGCCAGCCGGCCGTGCAAGAGCGCGATGTAGCATAGCAATGCAATCAACGTCCAAGTCTCTTTCGGATCCCAACCCCAGAACCGGCCCCATGCGGCATTAGCCCAAATGCCGCCAAGGATGGTGCCAATGGCAAGCAGCATTACGCCGATTTGAAGCGAGCGGTAAAGATATTGGGTGAGCGCCGCTGTGACTGGCCGCTTGAATAGCGCCTTGATCAGAACGATGTGCCCCACGCCCAGCGCCAGAGCCAGTGCGGCGTAGCCGAGAGTGATGCTCGTGACGTGGGTGGCGAGCCAGAAGTTGTCCCGCAATACGGGGGCCAGGGGGCGAATGGATGCATCGAACACGGCGGGCTGGGAATCGGCCAGAATGAGCGCAACCACGGCCACCGGCAGCGCGCTCAGGAACAAGTAGTGGCAACGGTACATCGCTTCCATGATCATGGAAAAAAACACCACGCCCAATGCGGCCCAGAGGATCGACTCATACATGTTCGTCACTGGTGCCCGGTTGGCGATCCACACGCGGCAGGCAAACCCGCTTACCATCATCAAAAATCCGGCACTGACAAAAACCCACGCAACAATATACCCCTTCTTGCGGCCCCAAAGGGTAGTCAGCCAAAGAATGATGGATGCGCAGACAAACAGGCCCCATGCCCATCCGAAGGGATGCAGCTTTCCATAGGCAGTCTCCAGCTTCATGAGCCGCGCCGGAGGATAAGCCACAGGGTTCAATGCGGCCAGCGCCGCCGAGAGCTTTTTGCTTGCAACCAGGAACAGTTTTCCATCATCCGCTTTCATCGCGCGGCTCATCTCTGCGGCGGCCAAAGAAACCGCTTCTCCCTTCGCGCCGAGGAAGGCCTCTTGCGCATGATCAAGGGTGAGCCAGCCAGCGTTTCCTTCGGCCGGTGGCAGGAGGGCCAACGTCGATCCGTTGAGCACCGATTCCAAGCGTGTGATTCGCGAGCAAACCGAGCGCAGTTCGGTTTGCTCGCGGGTCAGGCTGGGTTTCGCGGCTTCCATTTCCGCGTTCTGCAATATCTGGGTGGCCTGATAAAACGCACGGTTATCCTTTAGTTCGTCCAGCGAGAAAAGTTTCCGATCTTGGGATAATCCCAGTGATTGTTTGAGCGGCTTGTAGTTGATCAAAATGACAGGGCGCCCCTTCCATGTCTCGGGATCCATGGCCATGGAGAGCACGGTTTCGATTGCCGGGCGGGGCCGGGAAGCCCCCCCATCGCGATCCACGCCGGGGTAAGTTGTTTTTCCGCAGATCCCCTGAAGCGTCTCGGCGGCAAACGTGGAGAAGGGTTTCTTGCGTCCGTCGGATTGCACGGGAATATTTTCGAGGGGCGAACAATCCAGTGCGACGGCAGGCGCGGGGCACGCGGCGAGCAGGCAGAAAAAGGTGACCATGCCCACCCAAGAGAACAGCTTTCTTTTCCCGCTGCTTTGCATGCTTGAACAATACATTTGCGCGTTCATTTTAAATAAAACATTGCGGCAATCCCCACGCACAGCAGCAGCGAGCCGATCCATTTGAGAGGCCAGCCGGGATCGCGGGTGGCTTGGAGCGTCGTTTCCCCCAAGTCATTCGGGTTCCATTGCGCTTGGAAGAATTTATAGTTTCGCCCGAGAGCCGTCTGCCAGAAACCGGAGGGAAAGCTGGCGGGGTGGTTCATAGAGATCACAGCATCGAGCGTCTCATGGGTCACCGGGTCAGTGAAGCGAACGGTGCTTCGGAAATCGGATGGCGCGTTGGTTCCTTCATCCATCGGCACGTTAAACTGAACCAATCGGATTTGAAACCCGAGTTCCTGGACGGCCGCCGCATCCGGGCTTTCAGCGGAACCCGATAATAGAGCCAGAATAGCCGGGTTGTTCGGCTCATTTGATCGGGACTCTGGGCCGCCCTCTTTCATCACAAAATCCGGCCAGTAGCCTTTGATAAAAATTTTTGTTGAGTCGCCCTGGAGCGAAATCGCTTTCCCCAGCACCGAAAACAGGTCGAAAGACTCGCTCCGCAACGGTGGAAGCTCAATCGTCACCTTCGGCTTTGCGCCGTTCACCGACAGAGAAAGCTGGTAGCCGCTTGGCGTGCCGCTCCGGTTCACTACCACCGAATCGTATTTGGCAAATACCATCTGGGTTTCATGGAAAGGGACGCTTGTGTGCAGCCGCAGGCTGATATCAGACCCGAACTTTTGTCCGATCATCGCCCCGGCCAGCAAGATCACGATTCCGAAATGTGTGGCGACAAACCCCCAGTGCCTGCGCTGCCAAGGCCAGCGTGCCAGGGTCGCGAAGATGAGATTTGCGCAAAAAAACCCGAGCCATAACAGAAACCAGGGGGCGTTGTAGAACCATGTCCGCGCCACTTGGGCATTGAACTTGGACTCGCAAATCGTCGCGATGGCACACGCCAGAGCTATCGTGAGCAATCCGACCATGGCCAGTTTCATCGAACTACATGCCCGGATCAATCGCCAGAGGAATGAATGAGAGGGGGGCATGAGAATCTCTGAAAAACGCGATATATTCGCAGACGGCCGATCGTTGTAAAGAATCTCCTCTTGGGTTCAACGAGGACGCACGGTTCTCAATCGCCCCGACTGCCATGCGGGCTTCCGAGAGCAGGGAAGGAGCGAACGTCTGGGGCAATGCAATGCGGAAACAGGGCGCTGCGACATTTGTTTTTGAGCATCGTCTCGAAAATATTGACAGAATATGGCGATTCGATATATAGAAATGATTACCACAAATGGAAAAGGTGTCTACTGCAAAATACAACCCGGCGGGCAATGCGGACTCCCAGCACAATGTTCCAAACCTGGAACGCGGGATGTTGATTCTCGAGTTGCTTGGCAAGCATCCAGGAGGGCTGGCACTGGTCGAAATCGCGCGCGCCCTCGCCATTCCCAATAACAGCGTATTCCGCATCGCCTGCACGCTGACCCAAATGGGATACTTGCACCGGTACGAGAATAACCGCCGCTTTGTTTTGACGCGCAAGCTGCTGGGGATCGGCTACGCGGCGGTGTCCCAGCAGAACATCGTTGCGGCCTCCATGGAGATCCTCAAGCAATTGCGTGACGCTGTGCAAGAGACCGTTGCGCTGGCGACCCTGCTGCCGCAGGAAGCCCGTTTGCTTGTGCTGGCGCAGGTGAAAAGTTCCCACGCCTTTGGCTATCATATTGAGGAGGGGATGCGCACCGAACTCCATTGCTCCGCCCCTGGAAAGGCGCTCCTGGCTTTTTTACCCCAGTCAGAACTCTCCGACGTGATCTCGCACATGCCGTTTACCCGGTTCAACAAGCAGACGATTACATCCCGCAAGGATCTCCTCAAAGAACTTGCCGGGGTGAGGCAAACTGGTGTCGCCTTTGACCATCAAGAGGCGATCGACGGCTGCCACTGCGCTGCGGCGCCGATTTTAGACGAGCACGGCTATCCGCTCGCTACGATTTGGGCCACCGGGCCGTCCAACCGCCTGACAGCCGAAGACCTTCCCGGAGTGGCTGAAATCGTGAAGGGCGCCGCTATCAGGATCGCAGAACGGCTAAGTATTCCGATTTAGCCACCGCGCTCACTTTCTCCGCAATAGAACCTCCCCATGGACAAAAAAAGAACTCTCGGAATTCTCGCCGTGCTTGCGCTGAGCCAAGCCCTGCTCCAAGCCGCTGAAACAACGGTGCCCAAACATCCCCCATTGCTGTTGGCGAGCTATACCAACCATGCAGCTTACATGGTTGACGCCGACGACAAGGTGGTTTGGAAAACCGATCTTCCGGGTTCATGCCAGGAGGCATGGCTGCTCGACGACGGGAATGTGCTGGCATCCGGCGGCAACAGGGTCAAGGTCGTGCGCCCGGACAACTCGGTGGTGTGGGAATACACGGGGCCTGCCGGGCAGCCGATCGAGATTCACAATTGCCAGCCGCTTCCCGACGGCGGAGTGGTTTTCGGGGAAGGCGGAATGGCGAGGATTCTGGAGTTGGACAAGAACGGCAAGCAGGTGAAAGAGGTCAAGCTTCCGCTCAAGGGCACCGCCCATAACCAAATGCGGCAGGTGCGCAAATTGGCCAATGGAAATTACCTGGTCTGCGCCATGGGGGAGAACAACCTCTACGAGTTCGACCCGGCGGGAAAGATCGTGCGATTGCTTGAGGGAAAAGAGATGAAAAAGCAGGGCCTGAACTGGTGCTGCCTGCACAGCGCCGACCAGATCGCAAACGGCAACCTGCTCGTTGGGGGCGGTTACAACTCCTCACTGGCCGAGATCGATCCGTCGGGCAAAGTGGTATGGAATCTGACGAAAGAAGACGTGCCGGAGATGGGGTTTAACTATGCAGCCGGAAGCCAGCGTCTTCCAGATGGAACGACCGTGCTCGCGGCCTACCATGGCGGCGTGCCCGTCTTTGCGGTGTCGGCAGACAAAAAAGTGCTCTGGACCTGCAAGAACCAGGAGATGGGGAAACCCTCGCACGTGAAGGTATTGAGCGAAAAACAGGTGGCGGCATTCCTGGAAGCGGCCAATCGATCGGCGGTTTCAAAATAACAAAGCGAATAACCGGCGGATTTCAAAACGAACGATGAAACACTATATCGAAGGCAAAACAATCATTGTTACCGGTAGCTCCAGCGGGTTTGGCTTGGAAGCGGCTCGGATGCTTCTTGAGATGGGAGGCCGGGCGGTGATCACGGGGCGCAACCTGGAAAAACTCCAACGGGCGCAAGCGGCACTCGGAGCGGGCGAAAATCTGCTCGCCGTGCAAGCCGACGCCACGTCCACCGAAGACTGGAAGCGGTTGATGGATGCCACGCTCAACAGGTTCGGCAGGCTGGATGTCCTCATCAATAACCATGGGGCGGGCGGGAAGATCGCTCCGGTGGAGGAGATGGAGGATTCGGATATTGAGCAAACATTATCCGTGAATCTCGCTTCCGTCGCCAAGGGTTGCCGGGAAGCAATCAAAGTGATGAAACCCAATGGCCGCGGCCATATTGTCAACGTCTCCAGTGCATGCGCTCACCATTCCTGGCCCAACTGGTCCGTATATACCGCCGCAAAGGCTGGGCTGGTTGGGTTTACGCGCTGCATTCACCTCGAAATGGCTCAGTGGGGAGGAAAAGCGACCACCTTCATCCCCGGTGCCGCCAGGACAGGCTTCTGCGATGCCTCGGGAATCGACAGCGCATGGATGGAAGGCTTTCCAGGCGCGGAAGAATTTGCGCGCACACTGGTTCATTGCGTGGATGTGCCGGAGAACAGCTTCATTGAAGAAGTGTCGGTTTGGGGCACCAAGCAGGTCAAAGAATCACTGAACCCGTTCTGATTGGAGAAAGCAAAATGAGAAACATCATCAAGGTATTCCTATCCCGCAGCTTCCGGCCCCTGCTCGCTGGCATGGCTTTGGCCTGTGTCGCCGTTTTGAGCGCGCCTCGGATGGCGTCGGCGGGGGATGCCCAGTGCGAAAAGTGGCTGGCCTTCACTGAGCGAACCCTGCAGTTGGTGGAAAAGAGCGCGCCTCGGCCCGAGTTGCGCGCCAAGTATCTCCAGCTTCTTGAGCGGAACCGCAATAAGCAGCCGGTGGCCATCGAAGAGATCCGGGCGTTGCGGCGCGAAATCATCCTTTCCCATCCGGCCCTTCAGTTTAACGACATTCTTTTCAACGC
The DNA here is from genome assembly GCA_037143855.1 of Verrucomicrobiota bacterium. Lineage (GTDB taxonomy): Bacteria > Verrucomicrobiota > Verrucomicrobiia > Chthoniobacterales > Chthoniobacteraceae > UBA695. The sequence continues at coordinate 50,451 of JBAWXX010000019.1, forward strand.
CAACTCGGTGGCGCTCAAGACAGGCTTCCCCGGCGCTTTCCTCGGCCACATGGTTGACTCGTTCCTGGCCGGCAATCAGCAGGGACCGGTGCCCGGCATCGCGGTGCTGCAAAACTGGAAATCCCAGCCCAGCGTGCGCTATCTGACCAAGGAAGCGCTGCCGCCGGGCGTGACCTTGCGGCCCGACCTCTTCTTTGATGGAAGCAAGGTCGTCTTCGCCTACGCTCCCGAGTCGGAGGACTTGGCCAAGAAAACCTTCCGCATTTACGAGATCGGGCTGGATGGCAGCGGGCTGCGCCAGATCACGGGAACCCCTCGGGATCCTGATATGCCACGCCTCGGGCGGGCAACGCATTTCATCGAGGATATGGATCCCTGCTATTTGCCCGACGGCGGGTTTGCCTTCACCTCGACCCGGGTCATGACCACGGTGCGCTGTGTCGCCGGTCAGCGCTACAACCCAGCGTTTGTGCTGCACCGCTGCGACGGGGATGGGAGCAACGTGCGCGCCCTTTCCTTTGGGGAGTTGAACGAATACAACCCGACCCTGCTGCCGGACGGGCGGCTACTCTACACGCGATGGGAATACATCAATCGGAGTATCCAGTTCCTTCACAAGCTCTGGGCCACCAATACCGACGGCACCGGCACGGCGTACGTCTATGGCAACAACACCTTGGATCCCAACCTGGTCATGCATGCGCGTCCCATCCCGGGCACCAGGGATTTAATTGCGACCGCCACCGCCCACCACAACGTTAGGTGGGGCACGATCATTCGGATTCGCCCCGAACTCGGCGCCGATGGGCTCAAGCCGCTGGTGATGCTGACTCCGGAGGCGCGTTTCCCGGAATTCCACACCCCGGAGTATCTGGCGAAAAACAGGGAGATGAAACCGGATGAAAACGGCATTTATCCCTTCGGCTTTCCCTATGCTTTGACGGACAAGCCGGAGCAGGCGACGCTTGCCATGGACGCTGGCTGGAGTTCCTACATGATGCCTTATCCGCTCACCGAGGAGCTGTTCCTGGTGTGCGGCAACCACGGCGGTCGGTCGGGAATCTATCTTGCCGACACGCTGGGGGGGCGGGAGCTGATCTACCAGGACCAGCAATTCGACGCCACATTCCCGATCCCTGTGCAACCGCGTCCCATGCCAGCAGCACGCCCGGTGGCCTCCCCCAGTAAGGAGATAAAAGGCCAGTTCTATATTCAAGACGTCTATCAGAACCGCTTCGATCATGCCGGACGGATCGCTCGCGGCTCGGTCAAAAGCCTGCGGGTCATCGAGATTCTCGATCAGGCCACCCAGAACCACAACCCCGACAGTTATTACGCCTTTGAAACTCCCAAGCGGGTGCTGGGGACTGTTCCGGTCCAGGCCGATGGAAGCGTATTCTTCGAGGCACCGGCCGGCGCTCCGCTCAGCTTTCAACTCCTTGATGGCAATTCCATGGCGGTGATGACCATGCGCAGCATGGTCTATCTCCAACCGGGCGAAACCGCCAGTTGCGTGGGCTGCCACGAGAATCGGAGTGCGGCCCCCGCGAATCGGAGCGGTTCGCGCCTGCCCCCTCTCCAAAAGCTTCGCCCGCCGCTCTGGGCCAATTATCCCGGAGGCTTCAGTTTCGCCCGCACGGTTCAACCGGTGCTGGATCGCTATTGCATCTCCTGCCATGGCCCGGACAAGAGCCGGTCGGAAAAAGCCCTTTTCGCTTTGACCTCGCAGCCGCTTTCATACGGGACTTGGTACAAAAACACACCGGAAAATGATGTGGTGTTGCCTTGGCCAGGAATCACGCGGTTCAAAGCGGCAGCGGCTTACAAGAATCTGGTGGATCGGCCACAACTGATCGGCAAGATGGACTACGCAGGCGAATCGGTCACCAGCAAGCCGTTCACCTATGTGGCCCATTCCAGCCGGCTGGCGCCGATGCTCAAAGCCGGCCACCATGGTGTTACGCTTGACCCGGAGTCCTGGGAGCGCCTGACGACCTGGATGGATCTGAACGTGCCTTATGCCGGCGACTATTCCTTCAACCGGCTGGAAGACCGCGAGATCGATCCGGCCCGGTTGGCTGAGTTGCACGCCGCCGTGGCCGAACTCACCGGCCGGCCCTGGCAGGCCGAGCCGGCTGAGACGTTGATTAACGTCGCCGATCCCCTGCAAAGCCGCGTGCTGCTCGCGCCCCTGGCCGTTTCGGCGGGGGGGTGGGGGCAGGAGCCGGTCCGCTGGCAATCCCAACAGGACCCGGGCTTCGTGCGGATGCGCCAACTGGTCGAGGCCTGCATCAAGCCTCTCCCTTTTCAGGATATCAAGGGCACGTGCGGGCGGGGTTCCAAGAATGGCTGCCAGTGCCGGTCCTGCTGGGTGCGAGAGCGGCTGGAGAAGCCATGAATGATGGAGTGAGCTTTTAAGAATCCCTAAACCCGTTCTGATTCGGGGGGAGGAAAATTACCAATATGATAAAATCACCCTTGACCCGCAGCTTCCGGCCCCTGCTCGCTGGCATGGCTTTGGCCTGTGTCGCCGTTTT
>JBAWXX010000020.1:0-49122 GCA_037143855.1 Verrucomicrobiota bacterium
CAGCCATGAGATCCGCACGACGAAGTCGCCCAAATATCATAACAAAGTAGAACTAGATATGAATCGCCTTGCCGAAGGCGGTGCCGACAGCTTCGTGGACGGCCTCGCTCAAGGTGGGGTGGGCGTGGATGGTGGCTTCGATCTCCTCGTAGGTGGCCTCCATCGTGATGGCGAGGCCGAGTTCGGCGATCATCTCGGGAGCTTCGGGCCCGACGATGTGCGCGCCGAGGATTTCGCCGTTGGGCTCGCCGATCAGAATTTTGACAAAGCCGTCCACCTCGCCCACGGCGCGGGCTTTGCCGCTGGCCATGAAGGGGAATTTGCCAAGCTTGTAGGCAATCCCTTTCTCTTTCGCCTCCCGCTCCAGCAGGCCGACGCTGGCGACCTGCGGGTGGCTGTAGGTGCAGGCGGGGAAGGACGTCACGCGCCTGGGCGTGTGGCCCGGCTTGAACATCCCCTCGACGGCCTGGATGGCCTCGAAGCTGGCGACGTGGGCGAGCCAGGGCGGCCCGATGATGTCGCCCGCCGCGTAGATGCCGGGGAGGCTCGTTTCGTAACGGTCGTTCACCTTGAGGTAGCCGCGCTCCGTCAGCTCCGGCGCGGAAGCGCCGCCGGGCAGCACGGGGGCGATGCCGATGGCGACGAGCGCCATGTCAGCTTCGATGGTTTCGCTCTTTTTCCCCTCGACGCTGAGGCGCACGCCGCTCCCCGTGGCTTCGGCGCTGGTGATCCTGGTGTTGGTGAGAACGGAAATGCCCTGCTTCTGGTAGGCTTTCTCGACGGCAATGGAAACGTCGGCGTCTTCATACGGGAGCACATTGGATAACATCTCCACCAGCGTCACTTTGGTCCCGAAGGCGTTGAAGAAGTAGGCGAACTCGACGCCGATGGCTCCCGCGCCGATGATGACGATGGACTTGGGCTGGGCCGGGAGCACCATGGCTTCGCGGCTGCTAATGACCGTCGTGCCGTTGAAGGGAAGATTTGGCAGCCCGCGCGAGACGCAGCCGGTGGCGACGAGGATTTTTTCGGCGGTGTGGCTCTCCACTTTTCCGTCGGCGCTTTTCACCTGGACGGTCCCGGCGGCCTCCAGGCTGGCTTCGCCCCGGAGGTAGTCGATCTTGTTTTTCTTGAACAGGAACTCGATGCCGGCGGCGTTCTTGTCGGAGACGTCGCGGGAGCGGGCGATGATTTTTCCCCAGTCAAAGCCGAGATTGTCGAACTTGAACCCGAACTCGGCGGCGCGCTTGGCCATGATCTGGTAGAGCTCGGCGTTGCGCAGGAGCGCCTTGGTGGGGATGCAGCCCCAGTTGAGGCAGGTGCCGCCCGCGCGCTCTTTTTCGATGCAGGCCACGCGTTTCCCGAGCTGGGCCGCGCGAATCGCTCCAACATACCCCGCAGGGCCTCCGCCGATGACAATCAGGTCGTAGTTCATAGCTTTGGAAAGGATGGGGCGTTTCCGCCTAAAGGGTCAAAAGAATTCGATGCGGAGATGTCTGCGGGAAACAATTATAACAGCATCAATGTCGGATTTTCGATGAGCCCGCGCAGTTCGCCGAGGAACTGCGAGCCGAGCGCGCCGTCCACGACACGGTGGTCGCAGCTCAAGCCCAGGGTGATGCGCTGGCCGGGCACGACCGCTCCGGCGGCGTTGACGACCGGCTTCTTCACCGCCGCGCCGACGCTCAGGATGGCGGCCTGGGGCGGGTTGACGATGGCGAAGAAGCTCTCGACGCCGTAGCTGCCAAGGTTGGAGACGGTGAAGGTGCCGCCCTGGTATTCCTCGGGCTTGAGCTTCTTGGTGCGGGCGCGCGCGGCGAGGTCTTTGACGGCGTCGCTCAGTTCGCGCAGCGAAAGCGCGGCGGCGTCGCGCACGACGGGGGTGACGAGCCCGTCGTCCACGGCGACGGCCACGGCGAGGTGGACGTTGGCGTATTCAATCACACTTTCGCCCGCCCACGCGGCGTTGACCTTGGGCACGCGCGCGATGGCTGTGGCGACGGCTTTCAGGATCAGGTCGTTGACGGTGATTTTTCCGCGCGCCGCCTCTTCGGCCCCGGCGTTGAGCCCGGCACGCAGGGTTAGGAGCGGCGCGGCATCGGCTTCGATCTGGAGATAAAAATGCGGGACGCTCGTTTTGCTGGCCACGAGCCGCTCGGCGATGACCCGGCGCATGCCGGAAAGCGGCACGACGCGGTCGTTGGGGCCGGCGGGAATGGGGGGGATGGCAGCCACGGAGACCGGGCCGGCAGGCTGCGGCGCCCCGGGACGCTGGCCGGGGGCGGCCACGGGAGCGGAGAGCACGTCGCGCTGGACGATCCGTCCGCCGGGGCCGCTGCCCGCAAGCCGGGTCAAATCGATCCCCCGTTGGGCGGCGAGCTTCCGGGCCAGCGGCGAGGCTTTGACGCGCCCCTGGGGGGGGGCGGCGGGAGCCATGGACGCGGGTGCCGGAACGCCGGTTGGAGCGGGTTGCGCGGCCGCCGGTGCGGAGGGGGCGGGGGCTGGCGCGCCTGCCGCGGCAACCTCGTCCGGTTTTTCCCCGGGCAGGGCGAGGAGGGCGATGCGCTGGCCAACGGCCACTTTGCCTCCTTCCTGGACATAGACCACGGCGAGCGTGCCGTCATCGAAGGCTTCCATTTCCATGGTCGCCTTGTCGGTTTCGATCTCGGCGAGGACGTCGCCCATGGCGACCTTCTCTCCGGCTTTCTTGCGCCATTTGACCAAGGTTCCCTCGGTCATGGTGTCGCTGAGTTTGGGCATCTCGATGGAGAGTGGCATAGGGGAAAAAGGTACGGATTGCGGATTAACAGGCTGTTAACAGATGGCGAGTGCTTTTTGCACCACCCGGGCGGCGGTCGGCAACTGAATCTTTTCGAGAGGCGGGCTGTAGATGGCCGGAGCGTCCAGGGCGGAGAGCCGCTGGATGGGGGCGTCGAGATCGTCGAAGGCTTTCTCCTGGAGGAGGGCGGCGATCTGGGCGTCCACGCCGCAGAATGGCTTGTTTTCTTCCACGAGCACGGCCCGGTGGGTCTTGCGCACGCTTTGCAGGAGGCTCTCCTCGTCCAGCGGCCGGATGGAGCGCAGATCGACCACCTCTGCGCTGATCCCGTGCTCGGATTGCAAGATCTCCGCCGCCTGGAGGCACGTGAGGACGGCGCGCCCGTGGGCGAGCAGGGAAACATCGGTGCCGGCGCGCTTCACGTCAGCCACACCTAGCGGTATAAGGTATTCTTCCTCAGGGACTTCCCACTTTTCTCCATACAGGAGCGTGTTCTCGAGGAACATCACCGGATCGTTGTCGCGGATGGCGCTTTTCAGGAGCCCCTTGGCATCGTAGGCGGTGGCGGGGGCGACGACTTTGAGCCCCGGGACGTTGGCCAGGAAGTTCTCGGGCGTGTGCGAGTGGGTGGCCCCGACGTTGGTGCCGCCGTTGGCCGGGCCCCGGATGACGAGCGGGCAGCGGATCTGGCCGCCAGACATGTAGCGGACGCACCCGGCGTTGTTGACGATCTGGTCAAAGGCGACAAAGGCGAAGCTCCAGAACATCAGTTCGACCACCGGCCGCAGGCCCATCATGGAAGCCCCAACGGCCATGCCGACGAAACCGGCCTCCGAGATCGGCGTATCGACGATCCGTTTGCCGCCGAAGCGGGCCCAGAGCCCTTCCGTGACTTTGTAGGCGCCGTTGTATTCGGCGACTTCTTCTCCCAGGATGACGACATTCTCGTCGCGGAGAATCTCCTCGGCCAGCGCGTCGTTTAAGGCTTTGCGGTAGGTAATGAGCGGCATGGTTAATAAATTCTGAGCCCGGAAAAGGATCTTCTGCTGTCAGTTAAAGAAATGGGTTCCCCTGGGGCCATCGCCGACGGGGTGGTCCACTTCGCTGTAAACGTCGGTGAAGATATCGGCCTCGGCGGGGAACGGGCTTTCGTCGGCGAACCGGGATGCCGCCTCCGCCTCGGCGCGCGCCTCGTGGTCGAGGGCTTCGGCCTGCGCCTCGGTGAGGAGGCCCTCGTCCACGAGCCGCTTTTGCCACAGGAGCAGCGGGTCGTGGTAGGTCTTGTAATGCTCGATCTCCTCCGGCGTCCGGTATTTGCGGGCGTTGGCGTCGGCCACGGAATGGCCGTAGTAGCGGTAGGTGGCGATTTCCAGCACCGTCGGGCGGCTCTCCTCGCGGGCCCGCTCCATGGCGGCCTGCGTCTTGGCGCGGACTTCATAGATATTCTCGCCGTTCGCGTGGTCCCACGGGATGTTGTAGCCTTCGGAGCGCTGGGCCAGCAGTTGCTTGAAGGCGGAGGAGCGCGCCAGGCTCGTCCCCATGGAATAGCCGTTGTTTTCGATGAGGTAGACCACCGGCAGGCTCATCAGCGAGGCGAGGTTGAGGCATTCGTGGTAAACGCCCTGGTTCACCGCGCCGTCGCCCAGGTAGCAGAGGCAGCACCCGGGGATCCCCTTGTATTTGAGCGCGTAGGCGATGCCGAGGCCCAGCGGCGTCTGCCCGGCGACGATCCCGTGGCCGCCCCAGTAGCGTTTTTCCACCGCAAAGAGGTGCATGGAGCCCCCCTTCCCCTTGGAGCAGCCGGTGGCCTTGCCGAAAAGCTCGGCCATGCACTCGTTCATGCCCATCCCGGCGGCCAGGGCGTGCCCATGGTCGCGGTAGGCCGTCACCACGTGGTCGTCGGGCCCCAGGAGCGAGAGGGTGGCCACGGCCACGGCCTCCTGGCCGGTGTAGAGATGAAGAAAGCCGCCCATCTTTCCCGCGTTATAAGCCTTGAGCGCGGTCTGCTCAAACCGCCGGATGCGGTACATCTCTCGGAGGAACCGGATTTTGTCCTCCGGGGGCAGGCTGCGGTTGATTTCGGCTTCGACGAATGTTCGGGATTCAGCTTCCATCACAAGAAGGTGTTCGGTGCGTTTCGAATGTAGGCGGCGGGCTGGCCAAAGCAAGCCTTGTTGCACAATTTTTGCGAAGTCACGGGCAAAAAAGGACCGCCCCTTCGCGCGCCCGGACGGGTGAGAGAGGAGTCCGCAGATTGCGCAGATGGTCGCAGATGAAGAAGAAAATATCTGCGGATTCTTCCCCTTGCTTTCCGTTGCAGCCGTTTCCAGATTGCTTTGCCGGGCCTCTTCGGCGACACTCCCCGTCCCGGTTTCCTGGAAACCGGCAATTTGTTCCACGTAGAACATGTTTATTGATCCCAAAGTGTATGACGTCGCGGTGGTGGGTGCCGGTCACGCGGGCATTGAAGCCGCGCTGATCGCCGCCCGCCTCGGCTGTGACGTCGTGCTCTTTACCCAGAACCTCGATACCATCGGCCAGATGTCATGCAACCCGGCCATCGGCGGCCTGGCCAAAGGGCATATCGTCCGCGAAATCGATGCCCTGGGGGGCTTCATGGGCACCAATGCCGACGCCACCGCCATCCAATGCCGGATGCTCAACAGCAACAAGGGCCCCAGCGTCCGCGCGCCCCGCGCCCAGTGCGACAAGAAAGCCTATCAATTTCGCGCCAAGGCCATGTGCGAACGCCAGCCCCGCCTGACGCTCCGCCAAGGGCATGTCGTCGAACTGCTCGCCGAGGGGGACCGTGCCGCCGGGGTCCGCACCGACTTGGGCGAGGAAGTCCGGTGCCGCGCCGTGGTGGTCACCACGGGGACCTTTCTGCGGGGGCTCCTGCACGTCGGCCTCCGCAACACTCCCGGGGGGCGGATGGGCGACGCCCCCTCCACGCTCAGCGCGAGCCTCACCCGGCTCGGTTTTGAGCTGGGGCGCTTCAAGACCGGGACACCATGCCGCCTCAACGCCCGCACCATCGACTTCTCCCAGTGCTGCCCCCAGCAAGGCGACACCCCGCCTCCCCTCTTTTCCTTCCTGCCGGAACTGATGGCAGTCGGCCCCGGCGACCTCTTTACCCTGAACCGTTGGGACGGCAAAAAGTTCCACGTGGAACAAAAACCGTGCTGGATCACTCATACCACCCCGGAAACGCACGCCATCATTCGGGCCAACCTGGATCAGTCTCCCCTCTACTGCGGTAAAATAGAGGGGATCGGCCCCCGCTACTGTCCTTCGCTGGAAGACAAGGTTGTCCGGTTCCCCGAAAAAGGGAGCCACCAGGTCTTTTTGGAGCCCGAGGGCCTCCATACGGAGGAGATGTATGCCAACGGCGTCTCCACCAGCCTCCCCCACGAGGCTCAGCACGCCTTCATCCACTCCATCCCAGGCCTGGAGCGAGCCGAAATCCTCCGGCCCGGTTACGCGGTGGAATACGACTACTGCCCGCCTACCCAGCTTTTCCCCACCCTGGAAACCAAGCGCCTTGCCCATCTCTACTTCGCCGGGCAGATCAACGGCACCTCCGGCTACGAGGAAGCGGCCGCCCAGGGGCTCGTCGCCGGGGCCAATGCTGCCCTCAAGCTGCTGGGGCGGGACCCGCTCCACCTCGGCCGGGCGGAAAGCTACCTCGGCGTCCTGATCGACGACCTCGTCACCAAGGGGACGCAGGAGCCGTACCGGATGTTCACCAGCCGGGCGGAATACCGGCTCCTCCTGCGCCAGGACAACGCCGACCTGCGCCTCACCCCCCTGGGCCGCCGCCTGGGCCTGGTGGACGACCAGCGCTGGGCCGCCACCCAGGCCAAATGTGTCTCCCTGGCCGAAGCCAGCCTCCTCGCCGCAACGGAGCGGATCGACGGCGTCCCCCTCTGCCAGTGGTTGAAACGCCCGGAAGCCACCGCCGCCTCCCTGCCCGAAGCGTTGAGAACGCGGTTCCCGGAGGAAATCTGGAGCTTGTTGGAAACCGATCTCAAATACGAAGGCTACCTCCGCCGCCAGCAGGCGCAGGTGGAGCGGGCGCGCGCCGGAGAAACCCGCCCTCTCCCATCCGATCTCCCCTACGCCGCCATTGCCGAACTCCGTGCGGAGGCCAAGCAGAAGCTCGCCCATATCCGCCCCGCCACCTTCGGCCAGGCGGGGCGCATCAGCGGCATCACCCCGGCCGACCTCGCCATCCTGGAAATCTGGCTGCGCAAACGGGGGGCCGGGTAATCTGTATCTCGTTGTAATAGAGCATCTTACATCTCCGGCGCATCTCCCGAGCTTCCTCGATCCGAAGCATACGGCAAGCAAGCAAAAAAAACCGCTGGCAGGACGCTTCCCCATTGGGTATCCTCGGTCTTCCCTCCTTTCTGTATTCTATACTTTGTTGCTTTTGCACTATGAAGTTTTGTTCCCCCCTCCAACGTCTCGTCATGTTCTCCATATTTGCCGCCGGGGCGCTCCCCTTCGCCCCCCTGGCAGAGGCACAGGTCGTCTCTTCCGAAGACGCCAACGCCACGGCGCTCCAGCTCATGAACGATGGCAAGCTGGCCGAAGCGGCCGCCGCCTTTGAGGACGTCATCAAAAAATACCCGACCTCCACATTCGTCTCCGACGCCCAATACCGGCTGGCCACGCTTTATTACATGTTGGGCGACTACGAAAAGAGCCGCACCTTCATCCAAAAAACCCTGGTCCCCCCCGCGCCGGCCGACATCACGGAACTCGGCTACGCCCTGCTGCCCCAGGTCCTGGCGGCGAAGGCGGCCAAAGAGACGAACGAAGACGCCCGCAAGGCCGGGTACGAGACGGCGATCAAGGAATACGACGCTTTTCTTAAAAAATACCCCGCCAGCCCCCAAGTGGAGACCATCACCTACGGCCGCGCGCTTTGCAGTTTCCAAATCGCCAAATACGACGACGCAGCCGAGGCGCTGCGGACGAATTTAAAGCAATTCCCGAAAAGCGAAACCATCCAGGAAAGCCAGTTCCTGTTGGGGCTCTGCCTCATGACCCAGGGGGCGCTGGCGGCGCAGGAAACCCCCGGAGCCGCCAATGCAAAAGCCGACGCCGCGTTTGACGAATCCCAGCGCCTCCTCACCGGAATCATCACCCGCCGCAGCGACATCGCCCTCCTCAACGACGCCCAGTTCCAGCTCGGCGAACTCTTCACCAACCAGGCCATCTTCGCCCCGCAGGAAACCCGGGAGATCCTCTTCGCCAAGGCGCTGGAAGCCTACCGCTCCCTTTTTCCCAAGGAAACCACCATCGCGGCCCAGGAAGCCCGCATCAAGAGCGTCCGCGATCGCCGCCTCGCCGCCCTGGCCGCCAAGAACCTGGTGCAAATGAAAAGCCTGGAGGGGCTCCTCGAGCATGAGATTTCCAAGCTCGCCGCCGTCAAAGCCAAGGCCGACCTGACCGTCTCCGCGCAAATCAAAATCGGGCAACTCTTCTTCCACAAAGAAGGCTACGACGAGGCCCGGGTGGTCTTCCGGCAGATGCAGCAATTTGCCGAAGACGACGAGCAGAAGAAAAACCTGCTCTACTACCTCACCCTCAGCTACGCCCAGCAAAGCCATACCCTTCCCGACGAGGCGCGCCAGAAGCTCATCGACAAAGCCGTGGAGGATTACACCCAATTCCAGCAAGCCTACAAAGGCGACCCGCTGGCCGACAACCTCCCCTACACCATCGGCACCCTCTTTTTGGCGAAAGCCCCGGAGCAAGCCCTGCGCTACTTCCAGGAAGGCGTCCAGCTCTACCCCAAGGGGCGGCTCCTCAACGACACCCTCATCGCCCAGGCCAACGCCTGCATCCAGCTCAAGCAATTTGACAAGGCGCTCTCCACCTTCCAGGCGTTCCTGAAGGAATCCCCGAAGCGCGAACTGGCCGCGGCGGCGGAATCGGGCATCGCCAACATCCTCAAAGACACAGGCAAAATCGACGAGGCCCTCGCCCAATATCAAAAGATCGCCACCACCTACGCCGGCATGCCGCAGGCGGAGAACGCCGCTTTCTGGGTGGGGCAGATCCACCTGCAAAAAGGGGACGTGGACAAGGCCATCCCCGAGCTGACCGCCTTCCTCAAAGAGCACCCCAAGAGCGAACTCTTCCCCGGCGCCAAATACAGCCTGGCCCAGGCCTGCGGACGCAAGCCCGACACCGCCACCGCCCTGCGGCTTTTCAAGGAAATCGCCGACGAATTTCCGAAATCCGAGGCCGCGCCCTACGCCTTCTTTGAGCAGTCCAACCTCCTGGGCGGGCCAGACAAAGCCGACGAACGGGATGCGTTGATGAAAGAATTCATCCGCCGCTACCCGGATCACGACAAAGTCTTCTACGCCTACAACACCATCGCGCAGGATCTCCTGGCCAAAGGCCAAACGGCGGGAGCCATCGCCCTCTACGCGCTCATGGTCGAGAAGCATCCGCAGGACCCCCAGGCGCCGACCGCCCTCTTCAACGTCGCCACCCTCTGGAACCAGCAGGCCAACGCCCTGGGCCGCTATTTCGCCCTCAACGAAGCGCAACGCGCCGCGTGGACCGCCGCGTTGGGCAACTCCCTCGCCGCCTGCGAAAAACTCATTGGCGACTACCCGGAGAGCCAGCCCGTGGCGCTCGCCATGCAATACCTTCTCTCCGGGCAGAAACTCCTCTCCACGGCGCAACTCAAGACCGACGAGCAAATCACCGCCTACTTCCAGGATCTCGCCGGCCGCTTCGCCAACCGGCCGCAAACCCGGAGCAAAATCCTCTTCACCCTTGCCTCCTTCACCTACGAGAAAGACAAGACGAAGGCCGTGGAGCAGATGACGGCCGCCTACGATCCCAAGCTCCTCTACGCCGCCGCGGACATCGACCTTTACGGCGGCGCCCTCCTAGAACAAGGGAAGGTGGAGGAAGCCGTCAAAGTCTACCAGAAACTCGCCGCCGACTTTCCCGACGCCGACCCCGCCCATCCCGAGAAATCGCCCCTGCAAACCCAGGAAGCGCAAGCCATCGCCCTCTTCGGCACGGCCAAGGCGCTCCAGAGCAAGGGGCAGATCGCCCAGGCCGCCGAGAAATTTGAAACCTTTAAAAGGCTCTACCCCTCCTCCGCGGCGGACAAAATCCTGGAAGCCAATTACGGCATCGCCATCCTGGCCCATCAGGAAAAGAAGGACGACACAGCGCTCCCCCTGTTGATCCAGATCATCCGGGCCCGCACCGCAAGCAACGAACTGCGCGCCAACGCTATGCTCCTGCACGCCCAAATCCAGGAAGGCAAAAACGAGCTGCTCCCGGCCATCGACCAATACCTCAAAATCGCCCTCTTCTACGACTCCATCCCGGCAGCGGCTGCCGAGGGGCTCTGGCGCGGCGGGCAGCTTTTAGAAAAACAAGCCGCCGGGCTGCCGCAAACCAGCGCCAACCCGAAGGACGTCACCAAGCCGACGCAGCTTCACAAAGCCCTCAAGGCGTATAAAGACCTCGTGGCCAAGTATCCGAGCGCCCCCCACGTGGGCGAAGCCAAAGCCCGCATCGACGCCCTGGAGCCTGCCCTCAAATGAACCCCAAGGAGGAGCGTCTCGGCGCGCTGCTAAAAGCCTTCCGCCGCGCCTATCCCGACGCGCATTGCGAGCTGGTCTTTGCCAACCCCCTCCAGCTTCTCGTCGCCACCGTCCTCTCCGCCCAGTGCACCGACAAGCGCGTCAACCTCGTCACCGAGACCCTCTTTCAGCGCTATCGGACCGCCGCCGACTTTGCCCAGGCAAGCCAGGAGGAGATGGAGGCGGCCATCCGCTCCACCGGCTTTTACCGCAACAAAGCCAAGAACATCCGCGCCCTGGCCGCCGCCCTCGTCGAGCACCACGGCGGCTGCGTCCCGGAGACCATGGAGGCGCTCACGGCCCTGCCCGGCGTCGGCCGCAAGACCGCCAACGTCGTGCTGGGCAACGCCTTTGGGCGCAACGAAGGCGTGGTCGTGGACACCCATGTCGCCCGGCTCTCCGGCCGCCTAGGGCTCACCAAGGAAACCGCGCCGGAAAAGATCGAGGCCGACTTGATGGCGCTCCTCCCGCGCGCGGAATGGACCAACTTCAGCCACTGGCTCATCTGGCATGGCCGCCGCCGCTGCACCGCGCGCAACCCGGACTGCGCCGGGTGCGAGGTCCAGGCGCTCTGCCCCAGCGCCTTCAAAGTAGGCAGGAAGTAGCCGGGCGGGTTGGTTTTCCTCCTCCGCGCGTACCTAAAAAAACAGCCGCTCTTTCCAGGGCGGCTGCTTTCCAAACGTTCAAGGATCGAACCCAGCCGATCCGTGTTAACAATCTTTAGGTCCCGGTGACATAGGGCGACCAGAAGGTGGCATCCGCCACGCTGGCAGTCGCCGTCGCCGTAGCGGCCGGCACCGTGATGGCCGTCCCCACAGCGGGTATCGTGATCGTGCTGCCGAGAGTGTCTTTGGGCGTCCCAGCAGCCAGATTTGTATACAGAGCGGTATTGGCTTTAATGTAGGCCGCGAGATCCGTAACGGTCACGGCAGACCCATTCGCTTTGTTCTTTTCCATCGCCCACTGATCGATCGCCTGATCGATCTGCCGGAGATCCTCTTTACAGGCGGTCGCTTGCGTACGCAGGCGGGCGCGCATGAAACTTGGCACAGCGAACGTTGCCAGCAGGGCAATGATCGCCACAACAATCATGATTTCAACGAGGGTGAAGCCCCCGCGACGTGAGTTTAAGTTCTGGAGCATAGGTTTTATTTTGTTGTTGAGTTGAGGATCGCCAGCCTGTGCCAGCGTCTTGCCTACTCTTTAAGCATCTTTTGCACCCCGCGCCATTGCAAAAATCGTTTTTTGGGAAAAAAATACCTCGCGCCAATCAGGCTTCCCCAGCTTCCAAGCGGCTTACTCTGGAATCGCCCCCGTTTCATTATCGCCCGCGCCACAAACCATTATCGCATTTGCAATCTTCATTTTCAGAAATGAGGAATTTTCTTCTCAAAAACGCCCTTGGCGGGGAATCCGGAAAAAGAGGCGCGATTAAAAGTGGTGCAAGCTGGGTGAGCCTTTGCAGCGCCAAAGGCGCGGGGCATACCAGCCCAGCCCAACGGGCTGGGTTTCCAGTCCAAAGACGGCCCAGGGCTGTAAGCCCGACGCCTCCTTGCTGGATAAGGTGATTCCGATGCGCCGGGCTTACAGCCCTGACGGGTTGCTTCGGCTTAAACCTTGGCCGTTGGCCAAGGCTGGTATGCGGTCGCGCCTTTGGCGCTAGTGTCCTGTCAGGCAAGTTCATGAAATAAGTCCGAGTCCATTTTTCGCATTTTTCAAGGCGCGACCGAAAGGCAATATCTGAAGATATTGCCCGAGGAAGCAACGCCGAAAAATCGGAAAAGGGGCCGGAATTATGAAATGTAATTACCTGACAGGACACTAGAGCGTTTTTGGGTTATTTTGTCGCAATGATCTGAGAGCGCCGAGGGTTGATGCGGGGCTTTTTGAGCGCAGCGGCTGTATTTGTAAATACAGCCCAAGCGCAAAAAGACGCACAGCGACTCTCGCCGCCGAAGAGCATACGACAAAATAAACCGAAACCGCTCTAAAGAAGGAACTTCCCAATCTGCACTACTTTTCATCACGCCCCGGAAAAAGAGGCGTTTCTTTTTTGGGTTGCATCCCCTGGGGAATCCTCTAGATTTTCTCGTGTTCCCCCTATGAAGGAAGGCGCAAGGTTTCAAAACCTTGCGCCTTCTGTTTATACAGGATACGACTGGATTCTCGCTGAAACCCGTATCGCAAGCGCCTTCTGATCAAGCACTTGCGCGTTCCAAAAAGAGCCGCTTGGCGCGGCGGCGGGCATGCCAGCCGCCCGGGAGATTCACCTTCGCGGGACGCCGCGGCCCGGGCTCCAGCAAAGAGCGGACCGCTTCCACCTGATCAAAACCGGCGTTCGGAATGGCGTTTCCCCGCAGCCAGGCAAGGATGCGGCGGCGTTGCAGGGCGACGGCCTGGCTTTGCAAGAGCGGCATGGCGAGTTCCGGCCCCATTGCTTCCGCCCCGGCTTGCTGCGCCAAAGCGGCGAGCCACTCTTCTTCCGCCTGAAGGATCGCGCTGGCCCGCCAGAGCGCCTGCCGGACGTCGCGCCCAAACACCTCCTCCAGCACGGGAAAAAGGGTCTTTCGGATCCGGTTGCGGGTAAACGCGGCCGTGCGGTTGCTGGCGTCTTCGCGGAACCGCAGCCCATGGCCGCGCACGTAGGCGTCGATGGCCTCGCGCCAGACCCCCAGCATCGGCCGCAGTATGCGGAGCCGCACGCCGTCCACGGTCCGCTCGCTCTCCCGGCGCATCCCTCCCAGGCCCGCCCGGCCCGCGCCGCGAAAGAGGTTGAAGAGAAACGTCTCCACCTGGTCCCCGGCGTGGTGGGCCAGGAAGAGGGCGCGGCAGCGCCGTTGCCGGGCGACCCGGGCGAAAAAGGCATAGCGGGCCTCCCGGGCCGCCGTTTCCAGCGATTGCCCCGACTGCTTCGCCAACGCGGCCACGTCCGCTTTTTCCGATGCCAACTCCAGACCCAGCTTCGCCGCCAGCGCCGCCACGAACCGGGCGTCGGCCGCGGCCGCCCGGCCCCGCAGCCCGTGGTTCAAGTGGCAGACGATGAGCCGCCGGAAACCGGCCTTGATGAGCGCGTGCAGCAGCGCCACGGAATCGCGCCCGCCGGAGACGCCGACCAGGTAGCGCGCCGTGGGGGAGAGCCCCTCGCAATCCAGAGGCAAGACGCTTTCGCGCACTGAGGATTTCCCTCTCTCGGTGCCTTTGCGTCTTTGCGTGAGCATAAATCAGCGGATCTCCGCCGCGCCGAAGTAGGGCTGGAGCGCTTCGGGGATCCGGAGGCTCCCGTCGGCCTGCTGCCAGGTTTCCACCAGCGCGACAAAGAGGCGAGGCAGGGCCGTGCCCGAGCCGTTGAGCGTGTGGCAGAAGCGGTTCTTGCCTTCCGCGTCCTTGAATTTGAGGTTCATCCGGCGCGCCTGGAAGTCGGTGTAATTGGAGCAACTGGAGACTTCCAGGTAGGCGTTCTGCCCGGGAGCCCAGACCTCGATGTCATACGTCCGGGCCGAACCGAACCCCATGTCGCCGGTGCACAGTTCGATGACCCGATAGTGCAGCCCGAGGAGTTGCAGGACGCGCTCCGCATTGGCCGTGAGGGCTTCCAGTTCCTCCCACGAGGTTTCCGGCGTCGTCAGCTTGACCAGCTCCACTTTGTCGAATTGGTGGACCCGGATGATGCCGCGCGTCTCGCGCCCCGCCGAACCGGCCTCGCGCCGGAAACACGGGGTGTAAGCGACCATCTTTTTGGGCAGATCAGCCAGGGAAAGGAGCTCCTCCCGGTAGAGGTTGGTGACGGGGACTTCGGCCGTGGGAGCCAGGAAGAGTTCGCCGTTTTCCATTCCGTACATGTCCTCCTCAAACTTGGGAAGCTGGCCGGTGCCGATCATCGCGTCGCGCCGGATCAGGAACGGGGGGCTCACCTCCAGGTAGTCGTGCTGCCGCGTGTGGAGGTCGAGGCAGAACTGGATGAGCGCCCGTTCCAGCCGCGCCCCGGGGCCGGTGAAACAGATGAACCCGCTGCCGCTGATTTTCGCGGCCCGCTCCGGGTCGAAAAGACCGAGTTTTGCCGCCAGCGCCATGTGGTCGGCGGGGGCAAAGGTGAACGCGGGCTTTCCACCCCAGACGCGCACCTCCGGGTTGTCTTTGGCATCCACGCCGACGGGGTTTTTGTCGTGCGGCAAATTGGGCAACTGGAGGAGCAAATCGCGTTGGGCTTGGTCCGCCTGGGCCGTCTGCTCGGTAAGGAGGCCGATTTCATCGCCGATGCCGCGTACCTGCGCCTCCAGGTCCGCGGAATCCACCCCCTTGGACCGTTTCATGCCGATCTCCTTGCTCAAGCGCTTCCGGTCGCTGTTGAGCTGCTGGAGCCGGGTTTCCAGCTCCCGGCGGCGGCGGTCGCAGGCCAGGATTTCGTCGATTTTCGAAGGGGCGTCGCCTCCGCGCGTGGCGAGCCGTTCGCGGACGTAGTCGGGGTTTTCACGGATGAGCCTGATGTCGAGCATGCGCGCAGAATAGCCCTTCGGCGGCGCGGCACAAACCGGAAAATGCGCGGCGCCCCCGCGTTTTTGCAACCGTCCCATCCAGGGGCAGCGATTGAAGCTTTATCATGAAACGCTCCATCTTCGCCCTCTTTTCGGAACGCGCCGTCGCGGAAAACGTGATCGAACAACTCAAAGCCTCCGGCATCCCCTCGGAGGAGGTTTCCGTCCTCTTTGCCGAACCCCCAAGCCAGGAACCGTCCACCAAGGCGCCGGAAGGGACGGCGACCGGCGGCACCGCTGGCTTTGTGCTGGGAGGCATCCTCGGGTGGCTGGCCGGGATCGGCTCGCTCGCCATCCCCGGCATTGGGCCGTTCATCGCCGCCGGCCCCATCATGGCCGCCTTGAGCGGCGCGGCCGTGGGCGCGGCCATCGGCGGGGTCTCCGGGGCGCTGATCGGCATGGGCATCCCGGAATATGAAGCGCGCCGTTACGAGGCGCGGCTCCGCGAAGGGAAACTGCTGCTTTCCGTCCATACGGAAGGGGACGAACCGGTCGAGCGGGTGCTCCAAATCCTTCGGACCGCCAAGGCGGAAGAGATCGCCACCAGCGGCGAGGCTGCCGCCCCGCTTCGGACCGAACCGCCCTCCTCTTCGGACCCCCGGAAAGGGAATGGAAAGCCATAGTGCCTGTCATCCTGAACGGATGGGAGGAGCCACTCCGCAATGAGTGGTTTGGAATTCCGAAGTTATTCCCTGCTTTCTGAAGATGATTTTATTTTTTGAAAAACAATCTCTTCATCTTCAGGTTGTGAATATCTTGCGAAAGAAGCGTTCCACTACGCCGCAAGGCTTGTTCCACGGCAAAAGCACGTTGTGAAGAACCTGGCGTTGAGGGGGGAGCGTCCGGCAAGAACTCCGGCGGGGGCCGGGTTAGTCACCGTTATTGGCCGTTTTCGCCGAGTTATCCCCAAGGTTATCGGCCTCCCAGCGGCGGGCTGTCAGGGCGTTGATGGCGGCGTCCACCTCGGCTTCCTTTTTGCTCGTGCCGCTGCCGCGTCCCAGTTCCCTGTCGTCCCAGGAAACCACCGATTCGAAGTGCTTTTGGTGCTCCGGGCCGGACTGGCTGACGACCGTGTACACGGGGCTGCGGGGCGAGAGCGCCTGCAGGATTTCCTGGAGCCGGCCCTTTGGGTTCACATGCATCGGCTCGTGCTGCAGGTTCTGGATGTCCGGCTCGGCTTCGCGCAAGACAAACTGCCGCACGGTGTCGATGTCGCTGTCCAGGAACATGGCGCCGATCAACGCCTCGAAGGCGTCGGCCAGGGCGGAAGCGCGCAGGCGGCCGCCGCTGGATTCCTCGCCGCGTCCCATCATGAGGTATTCGCCGATGCCGATGGCGATGGCATGCACCTTGAGCCCCTCGCGCGAGACCAGGCGCGAGCGCATCTTGGTGAGGTGCCCCTCGGGCAGGGTCGGGAAGCGGTTGAAAAGGTGCTCGGTGAAGATGAGTTGCAAAACGGCGTCGCCGAGGAACTCCAGCCGCTGGTTGTCGAAGTGGTGGCGCTGGGTTTCGTGGCCCAGGCTGGGGTGGGTGAGGGCTTCGGCCAGGAGGAGCGAGTTGCGGAACTTGTACTGGATCCGCTTCTCCAGGGGGTTCATGAAACTCGGCGGGGGGAGATCCGGCGGAGGTGGAGCGGACACGGGCAAATCGGTCATTGGGCAGGAGGATTGTCGGGCAGCCCGGAGGTCTTGGCGAACTCCTGGACGGCGGCGAGCATGGAACTCAGAAAAATGGAAACGGTGGTGAAAACCGCGGCATGTTCCTCGCGGGCGACGACGATCCGCTCCCCGGCTTTCCACGTCCGCTGGTAATCGGCCAGGCGCGGTTCGTTGGAACCCGCGGCCGGGGGGTGGATGGCTTTGAGACGGAGCGTCAACCCGGGGGATTCCTTGGCGACGATCCCGCCGGT
Organism: Verrucomicrobiota bacterium; assembly: GCA_037143855.1. GTDB lineage: Bacteria > Verrucomicrobiota > Verrucomicrobiia > Chthoniobacterales > Chthoniobacteraceae > UBA695. The sequence goes on from JBAWXX010000020.1 coordinate 16,849, forward strand.
TTGGGCAAAACAGCGCTGCAACGCCGCGAGGCTCAAGAGTTCCGCCTCAAGAGGGAGGGCCAGGCCATAGCGGGCTTTGAGCTGCTTGAGGCGGGTGGGGATGTCGAGTGGGCCGTTGTCGGCGTTGATCTCGGCGGCGAGCGCGGCCAGATCGCCCGAAGCCTGGGCCTTGGCGACGTTGAAAACGACCAGCCCGCACACCTTGCGGATTTCTTCCAGGAAGACCAGGCAAAGATTCGTCAGATCGCCCAGGCTGTTTTTGAACTGCCAGCGGGCGGCCTCCACGCGGGCCGTTTCCAGCTTGAACCGGAACTGCGTGGAAGGGAGGCCGGCGATGGAGTGGAATGTCTCCTCGTAGCCCTGTTCGCTCACCACGCGCTCCCCCGCCCAGGTGAGCACCAGCACGTCGCTCAAGTGCTGCAGCGTGCTCAAGTAGCGCAGGCCAATATCATTCAACCGGATGGTTTGGGGGGAGGGTTCAGACATAAGGAACGCTCAAGCCATAGGACAACGGAGGGGCGAGGTCAAGCGGACACGGCCAGCCGCTCAGATCGGCCCGAAAAACACGGGGGGAGCTATTTTATGGAACAAACATCGCATGTGGACCTGGAGAAGGGAAAAAAGGAGGCGCATCCGGATAGCACGCAAGCGCCGCAAAGCCATCCCTCGCCGGGGGAAAAAAACGTGGGAGAGACCGAGCGGGCCTTCTCTGTGATGGGGGGGCTTGGCTTGTTGCTGGCGGGTTTCGTCCGGCGCGGCCCCTCCGGGGTGGCGTTGGGGGCCTTGGGGGCTCTTCTCATGCAGCGGGGCCTTAGCGGCCAGTGCGCGCTTTACCAGCGGCTAGGGATCAGCGGAGCGGCCTCCGCGCGGCCCGGCGTCCCCGACAACGTCGGCGTCAACCTGGTGCGCAGCATCCTGATCGAGCGTTCGCCGGAGGAACTCTTCGCTTTTTGGCGCCATTTGCCGAACGTGACGCGCCTGACATCCCGGGTGAAGCAGGTTGATCAGCTTGACGAGCGCCGTTCGCACTGGGTGGTGCAAGCTCCCTGGGGCCGCCGGGTGGAGTGGGACGCCCGCGTCATCAACGAGCATCCCAGCGCCTTGATCGCCTGGGAGAGCGAGCCGGGGGCGGAGGTCGAGCACGCGGGGTCCATCCGCTTTGAGCGCGAGCCGCACGGCCTGGGAACGGTCGTGACCGTCAATTTGGAATACAACCCGCCGGGAGGGTTGCTGGGGAGGCTGGGGATGCTCTTTTATAGGAAAGCCATCCGCCGGGAGATCGAGCAGAGCCTCGCCAAGTTGAAGAGCCTCATGGAAAGCGGCGAGGCGGCGGCAAAAGGGGCGCCAGCAGCGTGACCGAGGGGCAATATTTCGCGTCCTTTTCAGCAAGCCTTACTTCGCCTGCCCTTTGAGCAGTTCCTTGGCGTGGGCGAGGGCGGATTCGCTCTTGCCTCCCAGCATCCGGGCAATCTCTTCCACGCGCGCCTTGCCTTCCACGGCGGCGAGGTGGGAGTGGGTCCGCCCGCCGGTGAAATCTTTGGTGACGACGCATTGCGCCTGGGCCGCCGCGGCCACCTGCGGCAGGTGCGTGATGCAGAGGACCTGCCGCCCTTCGCCCAGGGAGCGCATTTTCGCCCCCACGGTGTGGGCGATCTCGCCGCCCACGTTGGCGTCGATTTCGTCGAAGACGAGCAGGCCCACGGTGTCCTGCGCCGCCAGCGACGACTTCACCGCCAGCATGACGCGCGAGATTTCGCCGCTGGAGGCGATGGCTTTCAGAGGCTTGAGCGGTTCGCCGGGATTCGGGGCGAAGAGAAACTCGGCGGATTCGAGCCCGTGCGGGCCCGGTTTTTCGCAAGCTGCCAGCGCGATCTCAAACCCGCTCTTTTTGAACCCGAGATCGCGGAGCTGGCGGCAGACGTCGTCGGCCAGCTTGGGCGCGGCGGCCTGGCGCAGGCCCGAGAGCTTCTTCCCGTCGGCCAGCAGTTGCGTCCGCGTGGTGTCGATTTCGCGGGCCAGCCGCTCCAGTTCGCCGCTGCGGGATTCGATCTTGCGCAAGCGCGCCGCCGCTTCTTCTCCAAAGGCGATGACGTCGGCCAGCGACGGGCCGTATTTGCGTTTCAGCGTTTCGAGCAGGGTGACGCGCTCCTCCAGGGCGGCGAGTTGTGCGGGGTCCAGGTCGAGCCGCTCGGCGTAGCGCTCCAGCTCGCGCGCGGTTTCTTCCAGCCCGGCCAGCGCTTGGGAGTGGGCCTGGGCGAGGGGGGCGGCGGTGGGATCGAGCTTCTCCAGTTCGCGGAAAAGGCGGGTCAGCTCCTCCAGGCCGGGAAGCAGGGCGTCGTCGGCGTCGGAGAGCCGCCGGACAATCTGCGTGGAAAGTTCGACGAGCCGGCGGCTGTTGCTGGCCACGCGGTAGCGGGCGTCGAGCGCCTCCTGCTCCTCCGCGCGCAGTTCGGCGGCCTCGATCTCGCTTGCCTGATGGCGCAAGAGGTCGAGTTCCCGCTCCAGCGCCGATTCGTTGGTGGAGAGGGCCTCGTGCTCGGCGGTGAGGGCCAGGAGCGCCTGGTAGTGGCGGGTGTAGGCGCCCAGGGCGGCCCCGCTTCCGGCAAAGGCGTCGAGCAGGGCGAGCTGCGCCTCCACCGAGAGGAGCGACTGGTGGTCGTGCGGTCCGTGCAGGTCCACGAGCGTGTTGCCCAGCTTCTCCAGCACGGCCAGGGTGGTGGGGCTGGCGTTGATAAATTGGCGGTTGGCGCCGGAGCGCGTGAAGGTCCGCTTGAGGATCAGTTCGCGCCCCTCGCACGGCTCCACGCCTTGTTCCTCCAGCCACGGGTTGAGCGCGGCGAGGGACTCCATTTCAAAGACGGCCTCCACGGAGCAGGTCTCCGCACCCGTGCGCAGGAGGCTCTTTTCCGCCCGCTCGCCGAGGATCAGCTTCAGCGCGCCGAGGATGATCGACTTGCCCGACCCGGTCTCGCCCGTCACGGCCGTAAACCCGGGCCCCATGCGCCATTCGAGGTCTTCGACGAGCGCCAGATTGCGGATGCGGAGGGAAGAGAGCGTTGCGGGCACGCCGGGATTATGTAGAGTGGGCGGAGATTTTTCAACTCGCGACTCGCGTTTCATGGGCGGAATTCACCTTACATTTCTTGGCACCGGGACTTCCCAGGGAGTGCCGATGATCGGCTGCGATTGCCCGGTCTGCCGCTCCGGCGACCCGCGCGACCAGAGGTCCCGCTCCTCGCTTTACGTGGAAACGCCCGAGGCCGCCTGGGTGATCGACACCGGCCCCGAGTTCCGCCTCCAATGCTTGCGCGAGAAGGTGCGCCGGGTGGACGCCGTGGTCTACACCCACGCGCACACGGACCACGTGATGGGCTTTGACGATCTGCGGCGCTTCTGCGAGGGGGGGAAATGGCTGCCGATGTACGGCGCACCGGAGACGCTTGAGGATCTGAGCCGGATCTTCACTTTCGCCTTCAACGGCCAGAACCATTTCCCGGGCTACGTCCTCCCCGATCCCCGCCCGGTGGAGCCGTTCGTCCCTTTCCTAATCGGAGCCACGACGTTGACGGCGCTGCCGATGACCCATGGCCGGTCGGTCGCGCGCGGCTATTTGCTGGAGCGCGAGGGCCGGGCGCTGGCCGCCTATTTGAGCGATTGCAAGGAGGTCGGCGAGGCCGTCGTGGAGCGGATTCGCGGGGTGGACGTTCTCATTCTGGACGCCCTGCGCTACCGGGAACACCCCACGCACATGAATTTCGACGCGGCATTGGAGTTGACCGGGCGCGTTCGCCCCGGAGCGGCCTGGTTCACCCATCTCTGCCACGACATAGGCCACGCGGAAGCGGAGGCCGCGCTCCCTCCCGGCATCCGGCTCGCCTACGACGGGCTGCGCCTGGAAATTCCTTCTCCTTCCCATGCCCGCTGATCTCCCCTGGCTCGACTGGGCCAAGCAACTCGCCGCCGTGGCCCAAAACGGGCTGACTTTCGCCAAGGACCCGTTTGACGTGGAGCGTTACCAGGCCGTGCGGGGCATCGCGGCGGAGATGCTGGCCGCCGGGTCCGGCGTGCCGGTGGAGCGCGTGCTGACGCTTCTGGAAAGCGAGCTGGGGTATTCCACGCCAAAGGTGGACGTGCGCGCCGCCGTCTTCCGCGAGGGCCGGTTGCTGCTCGTCAAGGAACGCTCGGATGGAGGCTGGACGCTCCCGGGCGGCTGGGCCGACCCGTGCCAGTCGGCGGCGGAATGCGTGGCGCGCGAGGTGGAGGAGGAATCCGGCTACCGGGTGCGCCCCGTGGAGCTGCTGGCCGTCTTCGACAGGAGCAAACACCCCCACGAGCCTCTCTTCGCCAGCCATCTCTATAAACTCTTCTTCCGCTGCGAACTGATCGGGGGCGAGCCCGCCGCCACGCTGGAAACCGAGGAATGCGCCTTCTTCGCCGAAGACGCGCTGCCGCCCCTTTCGCTGACCCGGATCACGCCGGACGAGCTTGCCGCCGTTTTTGAACACGGCCGCCACCCCGGGAGACCCGCCGATTTTGATTAAGACACCTCACACGAAGGCACGAAGCCACGAAGGGAGGAAACACTCCTTCCTCTTTGCGTCTTTGCGTCTTTGCGTGAGCTTCTTGTGCATGGCGTCCTATGCGTGGGCCGCCACCGCGCCGCCGGTCGTCGTCGTGTTCAACGAGCGCGACCCGGATTCCGTGGCGCTGGCAGCCTATTATGCCGAAAAACGGGGGATTCCGTACGACCAGCTCGTCGGGCTCTCCTGCACGCCGGACGAGAGCATTTCCCGCGAGGCCTACGACGCCACCATCGCCGGGCCGCTGCGGGAAGCGTTCCGCGCCCACGGCTGGTGGAAGACGGAGGCGGATATTACAAGCGCCCGCGTGTTAGAGAGCCGCATTCGCTATGTCGCCTTGATCCGGGGCGTGCCGCTCAAGATCGCCCCCGTGGCCGCCTACGAAGGCGACAAGCCGCTCGGGTTCCCCTTCGCGCACAACGAAGCGGCGGTGGACTCCGAGCTGGCCGTGCTGGGGATGGGGACGCGCCAGATCACCGGCCCGTTGGACAACCCCGCCTACCAGGGCAAGGACGCGGGAAATCCGGCTCCCTGGCTGCTGCGCGTTTGCCGGCTCGATGCCGCGGAACCCCCCACCGTGCGCCGAATGATCGACGACGCGCTCGCCGTCGAAAAAAGCGGCCTCTGGGGCTTCGCCTATGTCGATGCGCGCGGGATCACGGGGAATGGCGGGTACGCCGCCGGGGACGCCTGGTTCCGCAACGCGGCGGCCGACGCCGCGGCCCGTGGGATGCCGTGCGTGCTCGACACCGCCCCGGCGGTTTTCCCGGCGCATTACCCGATGACGCGCGCGGCGCTTTACCTCGGCTGGTATGCGGGGGAGATCGAGGGGGCGCTGGCGGCCCCCGGCTTCCGGTTCGTGCCGGGCGCGGTCGCCGTCCATCTGCATTCCTTTAGCGGCGGGTCGCTGCGGGCTCCGCTGCGGGGCTGGTGCGCGCCTCTCCTGGAACGGGGAGCCGCCGCGACGCTGGGAAATGTCTATGAGCCCTACCTGACGCTTACGCCCCACCTGGACCTCTTTGAAAGCCAGCTTTGCGGCGGCGCTTCCTTTGCCGACGCCGCCTACGCGGCGCAGCCCGTATTATCCTGGATGACGACGTTTATCGGCGATCCGCTCTACCGGCCCTTCGCGGCGCGGCTGGCCGGGGCCAAAGCGCCGCGCGAGGCCGCCGAATACGCCCTCTTTGCCGACGGGGCGGCCCGCTGGCACGCCGGGAACCGCGCGGGGGGCGAGGCCTGGTTGCAGGGCAGGGGCAAGGCGCTGCAAAGCGGGGTGCTGTTTGAGGGGCTCGGGCTGCTCCAGGCGGGAGCCGGGGACGCGGACGCCGCGCTCGCCTCGTGGGCGCAGGCGCGCCAGAGTTACCGGGAGGATGCCGACCGCCTCCGGTGCGCCGTGCACGCCGCCACCCTCCTGCGCGCCCGGCAAAAGAACGCCCAGGCGCTGGCGCTCGTGCGCGAACAGATCGCGCGCAATCCCCAGGCCGACGCGGCGGAATGCCTCCGGGCCATCGAACGGGAGCTGGCCCCGCCTTCGCCCACGCCGGAGCCTGGAAAATACGAAGTGCCGAGACGTTAGAGCGGCTTAACTTTTTCTGTAGCCGCGCTTTGCGTGAGTCCTCCTGCTGGGCCTGCTCAAGAGTCTTTTCAGCCCGGCAAAAACGGGATAGCCTTCGGGTTCATGCACCTTGCCGACCGTTATGCCCGCTGGCTGGAAGGGGGCTTCGTCGCCGAAGCCCCGCCGCTGCGCGTCGCGCGGGAGCTTCCGGACGTGGAGCTCCAGGCGCTCTGGATGGGCGTCGAGTTCGGGCGCGAATTTGTGACCACCAGCGGCGGCCCCCTGCGCATGGAGCGCTTCGGCGCGTGGAACGCCGGGCCGGGCCCCCACTTCACCGGGGCCCAGATCGCCTTTGGCAACGCCCGGGTGCGGGGCGGGGTGGCGGTGCACTGGAACGCGGCGGAATGGGACCGGGAAGCCGCGAGCAGCCCCGACTACGAGGGGACCATCCTCCACGTCTTCGCCCGCGAGGTGGCGCGGGAGCGCGGCGCGCCGGTCCCGGCCTCCTGCACGGCCCTCGGGCGCGAGGTCCCGCAAGTATGGCTGGATATGAGCCGATATGCCTACCTCCCCGTGTCGCCCCGCCCGGACGCCCCCGCCGTCTGCCGGGAGGCGCTCGCGGCGCTCCCCGAGCCGCGCGTGCTGGAGCTGGTGGAGGCGGCCGCGCAATACCGGCTTTGCCGCAAGGCGGCCCGGCTGGAGCGTTTGCGGGCGGAGTTCGGCCCCGGCGAGGCGCTCTACCAGTGCGTCGCCGAGGCGCTGGGCTACCGCGCCAACAAGCTCCCGATGCTGCTCCTGGCCCAGCGGTTTCCCCTCGCCCTCCTGCGGGCGCAGCGCGGGGAGATCGAGCCGCTGCTTTTCGCCGGAAGCGGCTTTCTCAACGCCACAGACTTGAGCCCGCTGCCGGGCGACACGCGCGGCTATCTGCGCGGCGTCTGGACGCAATGGTGGCCCCGCCGCACGGAATACGAGCGGCTGACCCTCCCCGCCAAGCTCTGGAACCTGCGCGGCGTCCGCCCCGTCAACCATCCGCAGCGGCGCGTCGCGGCGCTGGCGGAGATCGCGCGCCACTGGCCGGTGCTGGAGACGCTGGCGCGGTCGGCCAACGCGGAGGGGCTCCGGCGCTTCTTCGGCCAGCTTTCGCACGACTATTGGGACCGCCACTACACCCTCACCTCCCAGCGTTCGGCCGCGCGCATGGCGCTGGTGGGCGAGACGCGCGCCGCCGATCTGCTGGTCAACGTCTTCTTTCCCGGCGCGCTCGCGGCGGCTCCGCAGTTTTGGGAAACCTACCGGAGCCTTCCCGCACCCGATTCCAACCGGCGCGTGGAGGGCGCGGCGCGGCGGCTATTCGGCCCGGGCCCGCTGGCGCGAAAACTGGGCGGCATGGCGATGACCCAGCAGGGGCTGCTGCAACTGGACGAGGATTTCTGCACCGCCTGCGACGGCAATTGCGCCCGCTGCGCCCTGCCCGAACGGCTCGACCACTGGAGCGATGGCGCGGGCTACGGAGGATAAGGCCGAGGAGAAATCTACGGCTTCTTGCCGCCGCGTTCGTGTTCCAGCAGGAAGGCGTATTTGGCGAAGCAGTCGAACATGCGCACCCCCGCGATGACCCAGCCGCGCCAGCCGTCGCGCCAGCCTTGCTTGAAAAGCAGCGGCTTCACGAACGCGAACAGGGGCGAAAGGAGCAGATAGCGCCAGCGGAACCTCTTTCCCCGCGCCGCGTACGAGCGGGCCATCGTGCGCGCGTAGCCGACGGTCCGTTGCAGGTGGTCCTGCAAATCGCGGAAGGAGTAGTGCAAGAGGTCGCCCTCCAGCCGCGCCGCCGCGCCGGTGAATTCCAGCGCCGCGTGCGGGTCCATGCCGCCCCAGCGGGCCGCGCTCCGTTTGACCAGCCGCAAGCGCCATTCCGGGTACCAGGCGTGCCAGATCCACGCCCCCAGGTACCACGTCCGGCGGTTCATCCAGTAGCCGTCGGCCTCAGGTTCGCCTTGGGCAAACAGCTCTTTTAATGATGCGGCCAGCTCGGGCGAAAGCGCTTCGTCGGCGTCCAGAAAGAGGACCCATGGCTGCGTGCAGGCGTCCAGTGCCCGGTTTTTTTGCACGATGAAGCCCTCCCACGGGGCCGTCAGGAATCGTGCCCCGGCCTTGCGGGCGAGCACTTCCGTGCCGTCGGTGGAGCCGGAATCGACCAGCACGATTTCCGCCGCGAGCCCCCGCAGGCTCTCCAGCAGGCGGGGGAGGTTGGCCTCCTCGTTGAGCGTCACGATGGCCACGGAAAGGGGCAGTTTGGCGTTCATGCTTGCGCCGCCTCCGTGTAGAGCCCTTCCAGCACGCGGGCTTGCGCCCCTTGTTCAAAGCCTTCCGTCACGGCCTTTGCCGCCGCCGCGCCCATCGCGGTGTAGCGGGCCGGGCCGGCGGTCAGTTTTTCCAAGGCTTGCGCCAGGGCGGCATCGTCGCGCTCGGCCACCAGATAGCCGCTTACCCCCTCCTCGACCGCTTCCGGGATGCCGCCGTGCCGGGTGGCGGCCACGGGGAGCCCGGTGGACATCGCCTCCAGCATGGAGTTGGGGACGCCCTCCTGGTTGCCGTCCGGCCCGATCTCGCTCGGGTGCAGAAAAAGGTGGGCGGCGGCCAACTCGGCGGCCAGCGCCTCGGGAGCGAGGAATCCGGGGAAGCACACTTTGTCCCCCACGCCCAGTTCCGCCGCGAGAGCCGTCAACTCCGGCAAGAGCGGGCCTTCCCCGGCGATGGTGAACGTGGCCAACGGGTGCGTTGCCGCGAATTTCGCAAAGGCGCGCAGGGCGGTGGCGAGCCCTTTCTTGGGGATCAAGCGGCAGGCTTGGAAGCAATGCCACGCGCCGTCGGCGGGAGCGGTGCGGGGGCGGAAGGGGAAGCGCTCCAGCGGGATGCCGGTGCGGTGGATGCGGAGTTTTTCCGCCGGGCAGCCCAGCGCGAGCAGCCGCTCGCCCAGCGCCTTGGATCGGGCCAACACCAGGCGCGCGCGGGAGAACATTTCAAGCACGGCCTCGCGCCAGGCGGGCCGGTCCATGTCCACCCCGGCGTCCGCCCCGTGGAAGGAGACGATCACCGGCACGGGGGAGCACCGCAAGAGCGGCAGGAGGTGCACGCCGATGTTGCCAAAATAGACGTGCAGCACGCGGCCGTGGACCTCGTTTATTTTCGCCGCGATCCGGCGCGCCTCGCTCCCGTAGATCAGCACCGGGCGGCGGCGGATTTGCTTCACCCACAACCGGCGCAGGGCGTGCGTGGCCGGTTTGGGCAGGATGGCGAGGGCGTCGGGCGGAAAGGGGAAGCGCTCCGCTTCCTCCCGCTTCTGGCAGATCACGAACGGCCGCCAGGCGCGCAAGCTGCTGATTTGCCGGTAAATGTGGAGCATCTCCGGCTTGAGAAACGTGGCGCAGTACTGGACGGCGACGGGAGGTGCTTCCATGGGATTTAAGTCTCACGCAAGGACGCAATGGCGCAAAGAGGAAGAATTTCTTTAGCGTCTTTGCGTCTTTGCATGAGGTTCATTTCCGCACCCTAGCACCCCTGGTTTTTGAGGATCTTGTGATGCTCCTGGATCGGGCGAACGCGGAGTCCCTTGGTCCGCATCGAGAGGATGCCGCTCAAGCTGGCTTTCGCCCCGCTCAACGTTGTCATGATCGGGATCCGGTTTGCCACGGCGGCGCTGCGGATTTTGACCTCGTCCTCGCGCGGGATCTTGCCGCTCGGGGTGTTGATGATGAAGGCGATTTCGCCGTTCTTGATCATGTCGAGGACGTTGGGCCGCCCCTCGGTGACTTTGAAGAGTTTGTTTACGGCCACGCTCGCGGCTGACAGCGCCTTGGCCGTGCCGCCGGTGGCGAAGAGCTTGAAGCCCAGCTCCGCAAAGCACGCCGCGAGTTCGGCGGCTTCCTTTTTATCGCCGTCGCGCACGCTGATGAAGATGTTGCCGCCGGTGGGAAGCGGCGGCTGGGCGGCCATCTGCGCCTTGGCGTAGGCGAGGCCAAAGTCTTCGTCGATGCCCATTACTTCGCCGGTCGATTTCATTTCCGGCCCGAGCGCGATGTCCACGCCGGGGAATTTGATGAACGGGAAGACGGCTTCCTTCACCGAATAGTGGTCCGGCACGATTTCCTCCGTGAAGCCGAGTTCCTGGAGCGTCGCCCCGGCCATGATGCGCGCGGCCAGCTTGGCCAGCGGCACGCCGATGGCCTTGGAGACGAACGGCACGGTGCGGGAGGCGCGCGGGTTGACTTCCAAAATGTAGACCACCTCGTTTTTCACCGCGAACTGGACATTCATGAGCCCCTTCACCTTCAGCTCGCGGGCCATTGCCTTTGTCGCGTCGGCGATGGTCGCTTTCACAAAATCGGAGAGGGAGAAGGCGGGGATGGCGCACGCGCTGTCGCCGCTGTGGATCCCGGCATACTCAATATGCTCCATGATCGCGCCGATGACGACGGTTTCGCCGTCGCTGATGCAGTCCACGTCCACTTCCACGGCGTCTTCCAGGAAGCGGTCCACCAGCACGGGGCGCTCGGGGCTGGCTTCCACAGCCGTGCGGATGTAGCGGCGCAGGTCGTCCTCGTTGTAGACGATCTCCATGGCGCGGCCTCCCAGCACGAAGGAGGGGCGCACCAGCACCGGGTAGCCGATGCGGTTGGCCACTTCCACGGCTTCCGCCTCGTTGGTGGCGGTGCCATTGGGCGGGCAGAGGAGGGCCAGTTTGTCGATCATCACCGCGAATTTCTTGCGGTCCTCGGCGGTGTCGATGCTCTCGGGCTGGGTGCCGAGGATGTTGACGCCGTTTTCCTTGAGCCCGTTGGCGAGGTTGAGCGGCGTCTGGCCGCCGAACTGGACGATGACGCCGAAACATTTCTCCTGCTCGTAGATGTTGAGCACGTCTTCGAGCGTGAGCGGCTCGAAGTAGAGGCGGTCGCTCGTGTCGTAGTCGGTGGAAACCGTCTCCGGGTTGGAGTTGACCATCAGCGTTTCAAACCCGGCCTCGCGCAGGGCGAAGGAGGCGTGGACGCAGCAGTAGTCGAACTCGATGCCCTGGCCGATGCGGTTGGGGCCGCCGCCGAGGATCATGATCTTCTTGCGGCCGTCCGAGGGCTTGGTTTCGTTCTCGTCGCCATAGGTGGAGTAGTAATACGGAGTATACGCCTCAAACTCCGCCGCGCACGTGTCCACCAGCCGGTAGGTGGGGAGGATGCCGGCGGCCTTGCGCTGGGAGCGGATCTCCGCCTCCGTGGTCCCGGCGAAGTGGGCGAGCTGGCGGTCGGAGAAGCCGAGCTTTTTCGCCCGCAGCAGCGGGATGTCCGCCGGGTTGTTCTCGTAGAGGAACTCCTCGGCGACGAGCTGCTTGATCTGGAACAGGAACCAGCGGTCGATCTTGGTGAGTTCAAAAATCTTTTCCACGTCGAACCCGGCCAGGAAGGCGTAGCGCAGGTAGAAGACGCGCAGGAAGTTGGGCGTGGCGAGCTTGCGGGTGATGAGGTCGATGTCCCAGCTTCCGTCCGGGAACTGCGCCGGGAGGGTTTTCCCGTCGCCGCCCAGCCCGAAGCGCCCGATTTCCAGCGAGCGCAGGCATTTCTGGAGCGACTCTTTGAACGTGCGCCCAATCGACATCGCCTCGCCCACGCTCTTCATCTGCGTGGTGAGCGTCGAATCCGCCTGCGGGAATTTTTCGAAGGCGAAGCGCGGGATTTTGACGACGCAGTAGTCGATGGTCGGCTCGAAGCTGGCGGGGGTTTCGCGCGTGATGTCGTTGCGGACCTCGTCGAGCGTGTAGCCGACGGCGAGCTTGGCGGCGATCTTCGCGATCGGGAAGCCGGTGGCCTTTGACGCGAGCGCGGAGCTGCGGGAGACGCGCGGGTTCATCTCGATGACGATCATCCGCCCGTTCTCGGGGTTCACGGCAAACTGGATGTTGGAGCCGCCCGTCTCGACGCCGATTTCGCGGATCACGGCGAAGGAGGCGTCGCGCATGAGCTGGTATTCCTTGTCGGTGAGCGTCTGGGCCGGGGCGACGGTGATGGAGTCGCCGGTGTGGACCCCCATGGGGTCGAAGTTTTCGATGGAGCAGATGATGACGCAGTTGTCCGCGCGGTCGCGCATGACCTCCATCTCGTATTCCTTCCAGCCGAGGAGGGATTCTTCCACGAGCACTTCGCTGACAGGGGAGAGGTCCAGGCCGCGTGCGATGATGGCGTCGTATTCCTCGCGGTTGTAGGCGATGCCGCCGCCCGCGCCGCCCAGCGTGTAGGCGGGGCGGATGATGAGCGGCATAGTGCCAATCTCAGCGGCAACCTTGCGGGCCTCCTCCGGCGTGTGGGCCGTGCCGGATTTGGGCACGTCCAGGCCGATTTTGAGCATAGCGTCCTTGAACTTCTGGCGGTCCTCCCCCTTTTCAATCGCCTCGGCGTTCGCGCCGATGAGCCGGACGCCGTGGCGTTCCAGCGCGCCGTTGCGCACGAGTTCCATGGCGGTGTTGAGCGCTGTCTGCCCCCCCAGGGTGGGCAGCAGCGCGTCGGGCCGCTCCGCCTCGATGATTTTCTCGACCACTTCGGCCGTGATCGGCTCGATGTAGGTGCGCGAGGCGAACTCCGGGTCGGTCATGATGGTGGCCGGGTTGGAATTCACCAGCACCACTTCATAACCCTCCTCGGCCAGCGCCTTGCAGGCTTGCACGCCGGAATAGTCAAATTCGCAGCCCTGGCCGATGACGATCGGCCCGGAACCGATGAGGAGGATTTTCTTGAGGTCGGTATTCTTAGGCATTCGGGTAAAAAGTGCCTCAAATTAAGACGGGCGCGAAGGGAATTATCAATCCCCTTCTTTGGGAGAGGAATTTTTGCCTCACGCAAGGCGCAAAGAGAAGACGCGGGGGCGGGGAGAGGGGGAAACCCAAGCGTTAGGGTCGCGCTTCCCAGGGCCTTCTAACAGGGGGAGTGGTTGCTCTCGTCAAAGGTAACCAAAATAGGAATGGGAATGCAATCAAAAAAGCCGCATATATGCGGCGTATGTTGCCGCCGGAATCCGACACATTGATGGGGTGCCTGTCCGAAATCCATTTGCTGGAAACCTCTCGCGTTTGAGAATGGAGCGCGGCTTTACCCAAGAGCAACTTTGCGAGCTGGCGGAGATAGACCGTTCCTACTTGCAGCGCATTGAAAGTGGCCGGTCGAATCCGACGCTCCAAGTTCTCACGCGGCTGAAAAAGGCGCTAGGCTGTTCATGGGAAGCACTCTTGCGCGGGGTGGACGACGGAGAAGTGTAGAGCAATTTTCAAAAATCCTTTCCGAAAGAGCTGGGGCGGAAGCCACAGCCACGGCGCTTGCGCCTTGCCAGCCAGCTCGTGGCGCTCCCATCTCTTGATTCGGAAATTCTTTTTGAGAAATGCTATAAAACGGGGCTCGCAAGCGTCTTCCTCTCCTTTGCGCCTTTGCGTGAGAATCAAAAGGTTCATTCACTGCGCGGCCAGCAGCAGGTGCCCGCCCGCTTTGCACTCGACGGTGAAACGGCCTCCCAGTTCTTTTTGCCAGAAGGCCATCCGCGGTTCCTCGATGAGCAGCCGGGTTCCCGGCTGCCAGCGGCTCACGATTTCCGGCGTCGGCGCGCCGTACCGGAGGCTGCGCCGGGGTTCCGCCCCCAGGTAAAAGGAGAGGCTGCTTGTGGCAAAGCGGCCCGGTTCCACGAAAACGGCGGCGGGGGCGGGCTGGGACGCGTCGATGCAGTTGGCCAGGCTGGCGTCGGAGAAATAGGGGGCGAATTTGGCCCCGATATCGGCGAAAGCGAACCCGGCGGGGATCATCGCGGCAAAGAGGGCGAGCAGGGCGAACCGGCGGTTGTGGGAAAATTCCGCCCAGAGCGCCACCGCCGCGAAGAGCGTAAAGGCCAGCATGGCGATGAAGGCGACCGGGGTCACGGCGGGCCAGAAAAAAGTGGGAATCTGCTGGAAAACACCCCTTTGAGACGGGAATAACACGGGGAGGAGCCTGGGCAGGCGCTCTGCCAGGAACAATCCCCCGCAGGCCGCCGCCGTGGCGACGGTTCCGGCGTTGAGGAATGCGCTCCGGTGCATCGTCTGGAGCCGCACGGCTCCCCAAACGGCGAAGGCGGCCCAGCATGGCAGCGGCGAAAAGAGCGTCGGGTCGGTTGCCGCGCACGCGGTTCCCGCCGCCAGCCACGCCAGCGCAAGCCCCTCGTTCCATTCCAGGCGCTGCCGGGCGCACGCCTGCACCAACAGCCCGCCCAGCGCGGGCAGCAGCAGGAGCGACCAGGGAAAGAGAAGGGCTCCCTGCCAGCAGAGGAGTTGCCAAAGCGGGACCGCCAGTTCCGCCCCGCCGCTGGAAAAGCCTCCCCCGGGCGGGAAGCCGGCCGCCGTCATGGCCGCGACGGTCAGCACTGCGGCGCAGCCGCCTTCCCAGGAGAGGAGCCCCCGGAACCGGAGCCGGGCTTCGGGGTAGAAAAGGGCCAGCAGCAGCACCATCCCTCCCGGGACGGCTCCCGCGCGCCACCCCCCCGCCAGCGTCAGGAAGCCCCAGGCGATCCACGCCAGCAGGAGCCAGCGGCGGCGTTCGGGGCGATCCTGCACCCCCCGCTGGAGGCAGGAAACGCAGGCCACCCCCAGCGCGGCGATGAGCGGGGCGGGGGTGAGCACCCGTCCGAGCGTCAGCATCCCCGGCGAACAGAGGAGGAGCAACGCGGCGGTAAAGCCGGTCCAGAGCGTGCCAAAGCGTTCTGCCAGCCGCAGCGTGAGCCACAGGGCGGCCACGGCTCCCAGCGCCGCCGGGAGCCGTGCGGAAAATTCACTGACGCCAAAGAAAGCCAGGGAGCTGCGCGTGACCCAGAGGGCAAGGGGGCCGTGCAAGACCGCCCCGCCGCACGCCCCTCCGCCGCACCCGCCGCGGTGGAGCAGGTCCAGCGCCGCCCCGGCCAGCTCTCCCTCCGGGCCGTTGGTGATCGGGCCCCACCCGGCCGGGGGGAGGTAGAAGATCACGGCCAGGATCAGCACCAAGAGGCGCACCAGGCGCGGCCCGTGCGGCGGCCGCAGGACCAGAGGCGGCAGCATCGGCGATTCCAGCGGCCATGTGTTGGCGGGCATTCTTTAAGAAGGCGCGGAAGAGGGGGGGCGGTCAGGCTTTTGGTTTCAAATGGGCGTAGTGCGCGGCCCATTCGGCGGGCAGCCGCAGCGGTCTTCCGGCGGGCATCTGGACCAGCGCGCACATCTGGCGCGAGGTGACCATCAGCACGCCGTCGCTGGGGCGGACAATTTCAAACGCGCACCAGAACCGGCTGCGCTCGATGCTTTCCAGCCAGCCCCGCACGGTGAGCTTGTCCCACAGGACGGCGGGCCGCTTGTAATCGATCTCCGTGCGGACCACCACGGGGAATTGTTGCTTTTCCGCCATGCAGGTGTAGCCCATGCCCATCTGGTCGGCGAGATGGGTTCGCGCCACTTCAATAAACCGCAGGTAAGCGAGATTGTGCACCACGCCCGCGCAGTCGGTGTCGAAGAACATCACCTGCACCTCGGTTTCGATGGTGGGAGTTTCGGGCAACATGAGGGGTAATTTAGGGTTTCCGAAGGCGGAGAAAAGCACTAAACGTTCCGGGTGCCCAAGGTCGCCGTCGTCATCCCGTCTTACAATCACGCCGCCTATATCGGTTCCGCGCTGGAGTCGGTTGCGGCGCAGACGCTTGCGCCGGAGCGGGTTGTGGTGGTGGACGACGGCTCCACGGATCGTTCCCTGGAGGTCATCCGGGCTTTTGCCGATGCCCACGCCGGGGCGCGCCTCGTTCTCCTCCCGCAGGCCAACGCCGGAGCCCACGTCGCGCTCAACCGGGCCATCGCGGAAGCCGGGGAGGCCGATTACGTCGCCATCCTCAACTCCGACGATCTCTACGAACCGGCCCGCCTGGAGCGATGCGCGGCCTTTCTGGACGCCCACCCGGAGCGCGATGCCGTCTGCACCGGGCTGCGGATGATCGACGCCTCCGGGGCGCTCCTTCCCCCCGATCACCCCAAGGCGCGGCGGCTGCGCACCATCTGGGCTGATCCCGCCCGCGATCCCGCCGAATGGCTCGGGGTTTCCAATTTCACCAAGACGACGAGCAATTTTTTCCTGCGCACGGCATACGCCCGCGCCCACCCCTTCCGCGATTACCGCTACGTGCACGATTATTTCTTCGCCGTCGCCGCCGCCGTGGAAGGGCGCTTGGGGGTGATCCCGGAGCCGCTGCTGCGCTACCGGACGCACACGACGAACACCATCAAAGTGGACGGCACGGCGAAAGTGGCGCGCGAAACCGTGCGGCTCAACTTCGATCTCCTGCGGGAATTGGCCCCCCGGCTGGCCGCGTCGGCCGAGGTGCGCGCCGCCTACACCCGCTATTTCCGCACGCTTTCGGGCAACGCGGCGGACTTCCGCGTGGAAGTGTTCCTCGCCCTGGCGGCGCGGCTCGCGGCGGACCGTCCCGAGGCGTTGCGCGGCTGGCTCGACGCGCTGGACCCCGCCGATTTTCCCGAACTGGCCGCCCCCCCCTGCCCGGAAACGCGCCGGGCGATGGACCAGGCGCAGCGCGACAAGCGTTCCCGCTGGCTTGCCCTCGGGCGGTTCCTGGGATTTCTCCCTCACGGATGAAAAAGTCATCAGAAACTCAGGAAAAAAGACAGCAGAGGAATCCGCAGATACTTCTTTGAAATTCGTGAACAGACCCCTCTTATGAAAATCGAAAAGGCCATCCTCCTCGCGGGCGGCGCTGGAACGCGGCTCCATCCGCTCACCCGCGTGGTCTGCAAGCAACTGCTGCCGATTTACGACAAGCCGATGGTCTACTACCCGCTCTCGACGCTGATGCTCGGGGGCATCCGGGAGGTGCTCATCATTTCGACGCCGCAGGATACGCCCCGGTTTTGCGAGATTCTGGGCGATGGCTCGCAATTTGGCATCCGGCTCCAATACGCCGTGCAGGAGCGCCCGGCGGGGATCGCCCAGGCGTTCTTGATCGGCGCGGATTTCATCGGCGACAGCGGCGTGGCGCTGATCTTGGGCGACAACATTTTCTACGGCTCGCTTGACTTCTTCCGCACCGCGCTGGCCATGGACCGCGGCGCGTGCATTTTCGGCTACCCCGTGCGCGATCCGCAGCGCTACGGCGTGGTGGAGTTCGGCCCCGGCGGCCGGGCGATCAGCCTGGAAGAGAAACCGCAAAAGCCCAAGAGCAACTTCGCCGTGCCCGGCCTCTACATTTACGACAACCGGGTCGTCGAGATTTGCCGCAATTTAAAACCGTCCGCGCGCGGGGAACTGGAGATCACGGATGTGAACCGCGAATACCTGCGGCGCAACGAGCTCTATGTGCAAATGCTCGGGCGCGGCATGGCGTGGCTGGACACCGGCACGCACGAGAGCCTCATGGAGGCGAGCAACTACGTGGCCGCCATCGAGCACCGGCAGGGGCTCAAAGTCGCCTGTCTGGAGGAGATCGCCTTCAACGCCGGGTTCCTCAACGCGTGCGAACTGCGGGAACGCATCGAGCGCCTGCCCAAGTGCGAGTACCGCGCCTATCTGGAGCTGGTCCTCCATGAGAAAGACGGGGAGACGGGGAGACGGGGAGAAGCGGAGAAATAGAGCGGTTTAAATTTTGCCGTTTACACGCTGCTCGGCGGCGCGGGCCGATGCGTGGTCTTTCAAGCTCGGGCAGGATTGAAAAACATCACCCCCTTACGGGGCCGCCGGGCTGGCCGTGGCGGATGGCGTGACGCTGGGGGCAGGCGTGGGCGTGGCCGCCGGAGCCGTCCATTGCACCGCCCCGGCGTCGAAGGGCATCATGTTGGCGATCTTGGAAACCTGGAATTGCTCCACCACCGCTCCGTCGCTGTCAAAGACCGTGATCGCCTTGCCGCCAGCGGGCCGCCCGAGCACCGCCCAGGCCATCGCCTTCGTCTCGCTGATGTGGCAGAGCGGCAGGCCGTCCGCTGCCGCCAGGTAAGCCCCCTCCTTGTCCACGGCCGCCCGGATGAGGAGCGTCCCGGGCTTGTTGCCCGCCAGCGGGTTGGGCTGGAGCGCCACGTTCAGGACTGGGGACGCGGTGAACGGTTTGCCGTCCGGGAACTTTAACTCGGCTGCGATTTGTTCGTAGCGGTCGCTGAAAACGATGTCGTTTTCAAAGAGGACCTTGGGCGCGCCGCCAGGCTTCACTCCGGTGAAGTCGTAGCCGCGCAGCCGTTGGAGCGCGGCATTCTCATAGAGAACGTAGAGCTTTTCCTCCGTGAGAGAGGCCGCAAGCTTGACCGGGGCGGGATCGTCCGCCTGCGGGGGCAGGAGGCGTAGCGGTTTGTCGGTGCTGGAGTATTGCTTCAGGGCATCGCCTTCGATGGCCCAGATGGAGCCATTGCTCCCATATACCCACCCTTTTGTTGCCTGTGCCCATTTGGGGATGCGCGCCTTGAACATACGGGTTGGGGGCCTTTGCTTCTCTGGGACAAGCTGCACTTCCAAGTCCTCCCCGGGAGCGGCTGCCGGTTTGAGGCTGATGGAGTAAAAGGTTGGTGTGTTCTGGCCGGGAAGCTGCGCGGCGAGGAACGGTGTCCCGCTCTCGCTTACCCCCAGGTCCGTGATCCGCTGCAAATGCGGGGCGTCGTCATTCGTCACCCAGTCGTTGCCGATGAAATCGACCCCCTCCACGCCGAGATCCCCCACCGCCACGCCGCGCACCCGGTAAGTGCCCGAGGGGCAGGCGGCGCCGCGGTCGTCCTTGCCGTCCCATTGGGTGGCCAGGCCGTCGTCGCCCGCCGTGAATTCGCTCCACTCCGCCTCCCGGTGGAGCACGCGCACGAGCGTCCCGGCCGTGTCATAGACCCCGAGGGAAAGGTTCCCCTCCATCGGGGGCGGCAGAAAAACAATCTTGATGGGATCGGCTCCCGCCGCGGCCCATGCCGCAAGCCCCAGCGCCAGCGCCGCGAGCGCCCGGCAAAGCGATTTACCCCGACGATTTTCGAACATAGTGCCGCCATTGGACATTGGGGAATATGTTGTCCCGCCATTCGCAATTTGCCAGAAACTTTTCGTCAATATTACGGCCCCGGATCTGGTCGTAGAGCCGGGTGAAGCGCAGGATGTGGTCCTTGGTCCGCTTGGTCGCATAGGCTTGGGCCGTGCCCGTTTTCATCAGGAAGGCCCAGTCGCTCGACTGCGCCAGCAGCAGTTCGCGCGCGAGCTGCCGCAGCGCCCGTTCCATCAGGGGTGTGGGCGGGGTTTCGGCCGTGGCCGCCGCCGTGGCTACTTCCGTCATCCGCGCCGCCGCCACGTGGAGGTGCGGGTAGATCCACGCATTGCTCTCGTCCAGCCACACCTCCCAATACCCCTTGTGCCCCCAGCTCGAAGCCGAGGGGGCCGCGAGCTGCTGCGTCGGGTGGCTGGCCAGGAACCGGCCCGGCGTCGTCAGTTGGATGGTCTTCTGGTCAAACGCCGCCTTGCGCAGGAAGAGATTCAAAAACTCCGGCCCCTCAAACCACCAGTGGCCGAACAGCTCCGCGTCGTAAGGGCTCACCACGATCGGGTCGATATTCGTGTTCTCCAGCAACTGGCTGATTTGTTGCTCCCGCGAGTGGAGGAAGTGTCCCGCGTGCGCGTCCGCCGCCCCCATCGCCCAGGCGCGGTTGTAGACATCCTTCTCCGGCGTCGCCCCCGTGATCCGGTGGTATTTGATGCCGGAAAACTTGCGCGCGCCGCCCGGCGGCAGGAACCCGGCCAGCGCCTCCTCCGGGAGGTCGAACCCGATGTCGCGGTAGAAATCGCGGTAGGCCGGGTCGCCCGGGTAACCGTCCTCCTGGCTCCAGACCTGGCGGCTCGACTCCCGGTCGCGCGCGAACACCGCCGGGCCCGCCGGCGTGTAGCACGGCGCGAAAATCGCATAGCGGGGCCGGGGCGTCCCGAACATCAGCCCGTGCGAATCGATCACAAACCAGCGGATATTCGCCTCCGCGAGCACCGACTCGATCCCCGCCACGTAGCCGCATTCCGGCAGCCAGATCCCCTGCGGATCGCGGCCAAAGCACTCCCGGTAATCGTCGCGGGCCACCAATATTTGGGCGCGGACCGCCTCGGGGAAGTTCTGCATCAGCGGCAGGAAGCCGTGTGTCGCCGCACACGTGATGATCTCCAGCACCCCCTCCTCCTGGAGCTTGGCGAACGCCGGGAGCAGCTGGCCGTGGCATTCGTCCACAAAAAGGCAGCGGCACGCCTCGAAGCGCTCCAGGTAGAAGCGGGCCAGCCCTTGGAAGCGGCTGTCATTTTGCGTCCTGTCCAACTCGCGGCGGGCCAGCGCGATGGCCCGGTCGAGGTAGCGCACATAGCGCTCCTGCAAGAGCGGGTCGCGCAGCATCGCGCAGAGCGGGGGCGTGATCGACATCGTCAACGCGAACGGGGCGCGGTCGGCCACCAGCCCGCGCAGCACCTGGAGCAGCGGGATGTACGTTTCCGTGATCGCCTCGAAAAACCAGTCCTCCTCCAGGAACTCCGGGTATTCGGGGTGGCGCACATAGGGGAGATGCGCATGCAGGAGCAGAGCGAGGTAGCCGGTGGCCATGGGCGGAAGGATGACGGAGGAACGCCCCCGGATGAAGGGAAAAATGAGGGTTTGCCGCAATACCCGGCATTCCCCGAGGGGGCGAATGGGGAAGAGGAGGGGCGGGCCTGTCCAGCGGCTCAAGCCAGCGCAGCCAGCTTCCCAAGCCGCAGCACAGGCTCGCCCTTCTCGCGCGAGGCGGGCAGGTCCACGCTGAACTCCATCACCCAGTCGTTCAGCTCGTCCGGGTCCACGAGCATTTGGGCGACCGTCCAGGATTGCTGGTCTTCGGAGGGGGTGACGTAGGTGTGGCGCAGGTTGCGCGCTTCGGGGTCGAGGCGCAGGAAGCGGTGGCCGGTTTCCCGGTAGCGGTCCATCGCTTCGGCCAGGCGCGCGGCGGTCCACGGCGCGCCGTCCGCCGCTTCGGGGGCGGCGAGGAGATCGAGCGCCGCGTCGTAATCGGCATTGCAGAGGGCGCGCAGGAAGGTGAAGACGCGGGTGCGGATCGCGGCGGTGAAAGTGGCTTTATCCCGCGTGATGTCGCGGGCGGCCTCCTCGGCTCCCGGCGGGCGCAGTTCGGCCGTTTCGCCGGAGCAATAATTGGGGTCGCGCATCCGTTCCCACTCGTCCAGGAGGCTGGAATCGACCTGCCGGATCATCGCGCCGAGATAGAGTTCCATTTCCCGCAGGCCGTCGTTTTTGGCGAGGTCGGGCACCGTTTGCGTGAGCACTTTCTCGACGTTGGAGAGGTAGCGCAGCAGAAGGCCCTCCACGCGTTGCAGATCGTAGAGCTTGATATAATCGGCAAAGGAGCGGAATTCCTCGAACATCTCCCGCGCGATGGACTTGGGCCGGATGTTCTCCTCGCCCACCCACGGATGGCGGTCGGCGAAGGCGTTGAAGGTGGCATAGACGAACTCGCGGTCGGGCTTCGGGTATTCCAGTTTTTCCAGCTCCTCCATGCGCTCGTTGTAGTCCATCCCTTGCTGCTTCATGTCGGCCAGCGCGTCGGTTTTGACCCGGTCGAGCTGCTTGCGCAGGATGGCGTCCGGGTTTTCCAGGATCGACTCGACCAGCGTCAGCACCCGCGGGGCGTAGTCAGGGGCTTGCGGGTCGAGCTGTGGGAGCGTCTCGTGGACGTAGAGGGAGAGCGCCTCGTTCATGGAAAAATCGTCCTGCAGCTCCGCGTTCACGCGCAGCTTCGCCCCCTGCTCGGCGCGGGGGATGAACTCGATGATTTTTCGTTCCACGAGCGAGCGAAAAAGCTGCCAGGCGCGCCGGGTGTGCCCCTTCTTCCCCCGGGCCGGTTCGTGGCTGCGGGCGATCAGCGCGCGCATGGCCGCGCAGCCGTCGCCCGGGCGGCTCAATACATTGAGCAACATCCCGTGGCTGACTTGGAACTGGCTGGTCAGTCGTTCCGGCGGCGCGGCGATGAGCCGCTGGAAGGTGGTTTTATCCCAGTTGACAAAATGTTTTTCGGGCGGCTTGCGCTTGACGAACTTTTTTCCCTTGGCCTCCAGGAGAAGGTTCTCGATCGCGTGTTCCGGGGCCTGCGCGACGACCCATCCGATGTCGTCGAACCCCTTCCTTCCGGCGCGTCCGGCGATTTGGTGGAAGTCGCGCGCGGTGAGGATGCCCGTCTTCTGCCCGCTGTATTTGCAGAGCTTGGTGAAAAGGACGGTGCGGATCGGGACGTTGATGCCGACGCCGAGCGTGTCCGTACCGCAGATCACCTTGAGCAGTCCCTCTTGCGCCAGCCGCTCTACCAGCAGCCGGTACTTGGGCAGCAGCCCGGCGTGGTGGAGGCCGATGCCATGCCGGAGCCATTTCTTCACCTCCGGGCCGTAGGGGCTCTGGAATTTGACCCCCTCCAGCGCGTGGGCGATGGCCGCCTTTTCCTCCCGCGTGCAGACGTTGATGCTGGTGAAATCCTGGGCGCTCTGCGCCGCTTCGAGCTGGGTGAAATGGACGACGTAAACCGGCCCTTTTCCTTCCGTGACCAGGTTTTCCAGCGTTTGCGCCAGCGGCGTCTGGCTGTAGGAAAACTCCAGCGGCACCGGGCGATGGGACGAGCTTACCGTCACCGCCGGGCGACCGTTCAGGCGCGTTAGCTCCTCCTCGAAGAAAGCGGTATCGCCGAGCGTCGCCGACATCAGGAGGAAGCGGGCCTGCGGCAGCGTTAAGAGCGGCACCTGCCAGGCCACGCCCCGTTCGCGGTCGGCGTAGTAGTGGAACTCGTCCATCACCACGTCGTCCACGCGGGATGCCGCTCCCTCGCGCAGGGCCATGTTGGCCAGGATCTCCGCCGTGCAGCAGAGGATTGGGGCGTCGCGGTTCACCGTCGCGTCCCCCGTGCTCAGCCCCACGTTCTCCGGCCCGAACTCCCGGCAGAGCGCCCGCCACTTCTCATTGACAAGCGCCTTCACCGGGCAGGTGTACACCGAGCGCCGCCCCTGCGCGAGCGCCAGGAAATGGAGCGCCCCGGCGACTAGGGATTTCCCCGATCCCGTCGGCGTATTTAGAATGACATGATGCCCCTCGAAGAGTTCCAGGAGCGCCGTCTCCTGCGCCGGGTAGAGGTGCAACCCCTTGCGCGTCACGCCGTTCAGAAACCGCTCCAGCACACGATCGGCACTGGGGGGCGGCGGGGGGATGGGAAGCGGGCGGATCATGGGAAAACCGCATTGTGACCTGTTTGCGTTCCCCGCGCACGCATCTTGTTTTTCCCGGCCATGCTGTTACCTTTGGTAGGTATGAACAAACCCGTCGTTGAAGTGAAGGTCCGGGCGGTCTTGCCCACGGCAGCAGGGCGCGCGGTGTTCCTGGGCAATGACGCCAAGGCGTTTGTCATTTACGTGGACGAAAACGTTGGCGGAGCCATCACCATGTTTATCAGCGGCGCGCACAAGGACCGGCCGATGACACACGACTTGATCGGCCTGCTCCTGGCGGCGCTGGGGGCCAAGGTCGAGCGGGTCATCATCAACGACGTAAAAGCGTCCACCTACTTCGCCCGGCTCATCGTCAGCGCCGAGAACGAATTGCAGGCCCGGAAAATCATCGAGCTGGATGCCCGGCCCAGCGACTGCATCGCGCTGGCCGTGGCGCACCACGCCCCCATCTACGTTAGCCGCGAAGTTTGGGACGAAGTGGAAGACATGAGCGAAATCCTGCGCAAAATGGCGGAGGAATCGGCCGAAGGGGATTCCGGGGAAGAGGAATCCGGGGAAGAGCCCTAAACCGCTCTATTGGCTCGAAACCCTTCGGGGCATCCCTCTCTATTTGCCCTTTTCGGCTGAAGTCGTCGGGCTCGGAGCCGGGAAGGGCTCCAGCTTCCTGGCCCCCTTGGGCGTGACTTCGGATTTGCCGATGAAGGTGGCGCCGTCTTCGATGATGAGCCGGGCGGATTTGAGGTCGCCGCTCAACGTCGCCCCGGCTTTGAGCTCACAGCGGTCTTCCACGGTGATGTTGGCCTGCGCGTTGCCTTGCACGACGATGGATTTGGTTTTGATTTCTCCGTGGATTTCGGCGTGCTCGCCGAGGGTCAGGTTGCCGGGTGAGGTGATCTCGCCCTCCACTTTGCCGTCGATGAACAGGTCGTTTTGGAATTTGATAGACCCTTTGATTTCGACATCGGAAGAGAGGGTGTTGGGTTGAGCGGAAGTAGCCATAAGTAAAGTTTGTTTAGAGCCTGTTCACACAAACCACAATTCCAGCGATTGTGTGAACAGGCTCTAGAAACATCGGTGCGCCGGGAAAACTGTCAAATGCGCTTTCCTGCTCTGGACGCGCGAAAAACGGACGGCGCTGGGGTTGTTTCCCAGCGCCGTCCGCCCAACCAAGGAACATTTATCTTTCGATTTTCAGCACCGCATAGGTCTTCTGCCCCTTGCGTTCGATGAATAAAAGAATCGCCTTGCCGCCTTCGTGCCCCTCCAGCAGCTTGCGGGCGGTGGCGGCATCGGCGGCCGGCTTGGAGTCGATCTCGGTGATGACGTCGTCGCGCAGGATGCCCGCGATGGCGGCCGGGCTGTTCGGGTCCACCCCCGTCACCAGCGCCCCGGCGTGCGTTTTCAGCCCCAGCTTGTCGGCGGCGGCCTGCGTCACATCGCCCAGACGCAGCCCGCAGGCGGCTTCCGTCACCGCCTGGCCCGGCTTGGCCGGCGAGCCCGCCTCGGCGCGGGTCGCGGAGGGCATTTCACCCGTGGAAACCGTGATTTTGAGATTCTTGCCGCCCCGCCAGACCCCCAGCGTCACCGTTTGGCCGATTTTTTTGGAAAGCACCTGGCGGCGCAGCTCCTGCGCCGTGGCCACGGGGGTGCCGTCGATCTCCGTGATCACGTCCGCCGGGCGCAGGTCGCTTTTGTAGGCGGGCGTATCCGGCTCGATGGTCGTGATGACGACGCCTTTCTCCACGCCGGGGATCTGCTCCCGCAGGCTTGACTGCGCCAGCGTCTCGATGCGGATGCCGAGGGCTGGGTGGTCCACCTTCCCCTTTTCGATCAACTGCGCGCCCGTTGCCTGGAGCATTTTGGCGGGAATGGCGAAGGCGAGGCCCCGGTTGAGGCCGTTGACGAGCGTGTTCATGCCGATGACCCTTCCCTCCACGTCCAGGAGCGGCCCGCCGGAGTTGCCCGGGTTGATGAGCGCCGAGGTTTGCAGGTAATCCTCGTAGGGGGTGACCTCCGGCGTCAGGCCCGAGCGCCCCTTGCCGCTCACGCAGCCGATGGTGAACGAGTATTCCATGGCGTAAGGGACGCCGATGGCGCAGACGAGCTGGCCGATGCGGACCTTGTCGCTGTCGCCCCACGCGGCCACCGGGAGGCCACTTTCCTCGATCTTGAGCACGGCGATGTCGCTCAGGTCGTCCGCTCCGGCCAGTTTTGCCGGGAACTGGCGGCCGTCCTTGAGCTTCACGGTGATTTTGTCCGCGTCCTTCACCACGTGGTAGTTGGTCAGGATGTAGCCGTCGGCGCGCAGGATGAACCCGGAGCCCTCGCTCCGGTCCGGCGGGTCCTGCATCCGCAACGGGCTGCGCAGCCCGGCGTCGGGCGCGCGGAAGAAAAAGTCGAAACCGTCCGGGCTTCCCCCCCCCGCGTCGTCGGTGAGCGAGGTTTTTTTGGAAACGTCGATCACTACCACGCTCGGGGCCGCTTTTTCAAAGACCTGGGCGAACCCTTCGTCAAGCTGGCGAAGCAGCGCCTGGGGGGCTCCGGGGGTCAGCGCCGCCGTTTGGGCCCAGGCGGGCAACGACAGCAAGAGACAACCGGCCAATGGGAGAATGCGAAACGTAGACATAAAGATATGTTTCTATGACAGACGCACTTTCCGTCCGTTCAAAGCGAGATCCAAACACACAAACTCCGGCAGGGAAAGGGTGGGTTTCCCGCCCCGCCCGCAGTTGACAACGGAACCGCGATGGATAATCTGCCCAAAAACCATGCACAAGAACCTGAAGGCGTTCGTCTCGCACGCGCCTGGCTGCTGGCCTGATGTGGATGCCGCCCAGTGGAACGACTGGAAATGGCAGTTGAAAAACCGGATCACCACACTGGCTCAGCTCGAAGCATTGATGGAACTGACGCCCCAGGAACGCGCGGGCACCATCCTCTCCGGGAGCAAGCTGGCCCTGGCCATCACGCCCCATTTCTTCAATTTAATCGACCGGGGCGACCCGCGCTGCCCCATTCGCCGCCAGGTCATCCCGCGCCTGGAAGAGACGCGCATCTCTCCCGCCGAGATGGCCGACCCGTGCGGCGAAGACGCTGATATGTCCGTGCCCGGGCTGGTCCACCGCTACCCGGACCGCGTTCTGCTCCTCGTCACCGACCGGTGCGCCTCCTACTGCCGCTATTGCACCCGCAGCCGGGTGGTCAGCGGCGCGGGCGAGCAGGAGTGGCACGTCGATTTCGAAGAGGCCTTCCGCTACCTGGAGGCCCACACGGAGGTCCGCGACGTCCTCCTCTCCGGCGGCGACCCCCTCTTGCTTTCCGACGACCGGCTGGAAGCCATCCTGAAGCGCTTGCGCTCCATCGGGCACCTGGAGTTCCTCCGCATTGGCTCGCGCGTCCCCCTCTTTTTGCCGCAGCGCGTCACGCCCGAGCTGTGCCGGATGCTCCAGCGCTACCATCCCCTTTGGATGAGCGTCCACGTCAACCATCCCCGGGAGCTGACCATCGAGGCGCGCGACGCCCTGGGGCGGCTTGCCGACCACGGCATCCCGCTGGGCAACCAGAGCGTGCTGCTGGCGGGCGTCAACGACAACGTGGAGACGATGACCGCCCTCGTCCAGAAGCTCCTCCTCTGCCGGGTGCGCCCCTACTACCTCTACCAGCTCGACCTCATCCTCGGCTCCTCGCACCTGCAAGTGCCCGTGAGCAAGGGGATCGAGATCATCGAGGGTCTGCGCGGCCACACCAGCGGCTACGCCGTCCCGCAGTACGTCATCGACGCCCCCGGCGGCGGCGGCAAAGTCCCCATCAACCCGGATTACCAGATTTACCGCGACAGCGAGAAGCTCGTCATCCGCAACTACGAGGGGCGGGCGTTCGAGTATCCCGAGCAAAGCGGCGAGCGGGTCGCGTGCGGGTGCCGGGGCTAGTGTGGTGAGTGATAAATTCGCGTCATAATTCCGGCCCCTTTTTCAATTTTTCGGCGTTGCTCAATCGGTCGGTATCTTCAGATACCGCCCTCATTCGCGCCTTGAAAAATCGGAAAATTGTCTCGGACTTATTTAGCGAATTTATCTTTCACCACACTAAAGCGGTTTTGCTTTCATTGTTTACACGCTCCGAGGCGGCGCGTGCCGATGCGCGGCCTTTCAAGCTCGGGGTGTATTTAAAAATTTGGAAACGCCCGCGCCCCTCAACTCACCTGCGCGAGGGCGAGTTTGCGCTTCTCGGCGAGGCGTTTGCGGAAACGCAAGTTCTCCGGGCGGGCCAGCTCGGGATCGGCGGCGAAGAGGCGCAGCGCGGTGGTGCGGGCAAGTTGCATCAGCTCGGTGTCGGCGAGGACGTCGCCGATTTTGAGGGGGGGGAGCCCGCTCTGGTCGGTGCCGAGGATGTCGCCCGGGCCGCGCAGGCGCAGGTCGGCTTCGGCGATCTCGAAGCCGTTGGAGGTGGCTTCCATGGTTTTCATTTTCTCGGCCCCTTCGGGGGTGTCGGCGGCGTGGATGAGAACGCAGTACGATTTGTGGGTGCCGCGCCCGATGCGCCCCCGGAGCTGGTGGAGCTGGGCGAGCCCGAAGCGTTCGGCGTTCTCGATGAGCATGAGGGTGGCGTTGGGGACGTCGATGCCGACTTCGATGACGGTGGTGGCGACGAGGACCTGGCTCTCGTTGCGCCGGAAGCGCCCCATAATCGCCTCTTTTTCGTCGGGCGGGATGCGCCCGTGGAGGAGTTCACAGCGGTGGGGAGCGAAGACGCGCTCCCATTTCCCGAACTCGGCCGCCGCCGCCTTGGCCTCCAGCTTGGCCGAGGCGTCGATGAGCGGGTAGACGACATACGCCTGCCGCCCCCGGGCCAGGTGCTCCTTCAGGAACGCGATGGCGTCGGGGAGTTTGGAGGCATCGCGCGCGGCGGTGATGATCTTTCCCCGGTTGGCGGGGGTCTCGTCGAGGATGGAGACGTCGAGGTCGCCAAAGAGCGTCATGGTGAGCGTGCGCGGGATGGGCGTGGCGGTCATCACCAGCACGTCGGGGAAGGCCGCCCCCCGGGTGAGCGCGGCCCGCTGGAGGACGCCGAATTTGTGCTGCTCGTCGATGACGGCGAAGCCGAGCCGCGAGATGGGGACCCCTTCGGAGAGCAGGGCGTGAGTGCCGACGAGGATTTGCGGTTCATCCGCCGCCCCTTGTTTGAGGAGTTCCGCGCGGCGGGTTTCGTCTCCCTCGCGCACGGCGGCGCTCCATGCCTGCTCGTCGAAGAGGGGGAGCGCCGTCTCCTCCTTGCGCGCGCCGGTGCGCAGGGCGCATCGGACGCCGAGGGGCTCCAGCCAGCGTTTGAAGTTGAGGTAGTGCTGCTCGGCCAGGATCTGCGTGGGGGCCATCAAGGCGGCTTGATAACCGGCCTCGACGGCCAGCAGCATGGCGCCGAGGGCGACCACGGTTTTGCCGGAGCCGACGTCGCCGTGCAACAGGCGGTTCATGGGCCGGGGGGAGGCCAGGTCGGCCCGGATTTCGTCGATGGCCCGCCGTTGCGCGCCGGTGAGCGGAAACGGGAGTTCTTTCTGGAAGGCTTCCAGCAGGCGGCCGGGCCCGCAGTGGGGCAGGCCGGGGCTTAAGCGCAGTTCCGCCCGCTTGGCGGCGACAAAGAGTTGCAGGTGGAAGAACTCGGCCAGGACGAGGTCGCGCCGCGCGCCGTGGAGCGCCTCCCAGTTTTCGGGAAAATGGACGGCCCGCAGGGCTTCGGCGTACGGCATCCCCGCCAAGCCCTCGGGAAGGGGGCTCGGCAAATCCGGCAGCGCGGCAAGGAGGCGGTTAATCCAGCTCCGCAGCATCCGGGCGGTGATCCCCTCGGTGGCCGGGTGGACGGGCGTGATCCGCCGCAGGTGGATGGAGGCTTCGGCATCCGGCTCCACGACTTCAAATTCCGGGTGCTCGATGAGCAGTTGCCGGCCCCGCCGCCGGGGACGCCCATAGACGACGAGCCGCTGGCCGCTCGCGATCATTTTTTTGACGAAATGGACGTTGTACCACCGGCAGACGAGCTGGCCGCTCAAGGCGTGGGTTTGCCCGTCGGCGGAGGCTTCCTGGAGGGTGGCGTCGAACATGAACCGCCAGCCTTGGAAGCGCCGGGAGGCCGTTTTGAGGACGTTCCCGCAGATGCAGACGGGATGATCCATTTCGTCGGTGGGAAAGCGGTCGAACTCCCGCCGGTCTTCGTAGCGCCGGGGGAAATGCGTGAGGAGATCCTCGACGGTGTGGAGCCCAAAGCGCTCCAGCCCGCGCACGCGCTGCGGGGGGAGCCACTCCAGGGCTCTGAGCGGGGTTTCCAGAAACGCCAGGCCTTCGCCGGGGATCGGGGCGGGGCGAGAGGGAGGAGGATTCGACATGGCGTAGGCGAGAAAAATGCGCCGGATCCCCCTTTTGGACAAGCTTTAGAAGCTGTCTAAAATTCGGCGTGAGGCAAGAATGTCCAACGGGCGATTGTTTCCACGCGGAACCTTTTGATCGGTGATGATGAAGCATCGCCGACGTGGGGTCACGCCAAGGTTACTGACGATATTGGTGTGGGCTCACGGTTTTGGAAGAAGTTTGTGGATCGCTCCCCTATTTTGAGCCGGGAAAAGCCCCCGCCCCGGCAAGTTTTTCACCGGGGAATCCCCGGATATTCGCAAGTTATTCACAGGCCGGTTTTTCACCGGGCCAACACGTAGAGGGGCGTCGTTGTTCCTCCCCCTTGGGCAACGGGGGGGCTCCGATTGTGGGCGGAAGCCCGAGCTTCTAGGCTCTTGGGCAACCGAAAGGAACTCCATGATGATCCACGACCTGCCCGAAGCCGAAACGCTTGATGATGTTCTCGCCGAAACCGAACCGCCCGTGCTGTTGCCAGCCCCGGAGGTGGAACAAGGCGCCATCAGCGACGAAGCCCTGATGGAAGCCATCGCGCAAGGCAACTCCGCGGCACTCTCCACGCTGTACGACCGTTACGCCTCGATCCTCAAGGCACTGACGATTCGCGTGGTGCACGACGAAGCGGAGGCGGATGATTTGTTACAAGAGGTTTTTATGCAGGTTTGGCAACAGGCCAAAAATTATTCGTCCGCCAAGGGCAAACCGCTCGGATGGATTGTGACGCTCACCCGCCGCCGGGCCATCGACCGCCTGCGCAAACGGCAGGCTTATTGCCGGGCCAAGGACCGCTTCGAGGTGACGACGGACCGCCAGCCGGAATCGTGGGTGCACAACCGGATCGAGGACGACATCCACCTGGAGGATATGCGGACGTTCCTCAAGGCGAAGATCGAAGGGCTCCCCCCCTTCCAGCGGCAGGCGATTGAGATGGCTTTCTTTAAGGGGATGAGCCAGCGGGAAATCGCCGTGGCGACGGAAACCCCGCTCGGGACGATCAAGACCCGGCTGGAGCTGGGCTTAAGAAAGCTCTCGGAATCCATCCGGGGCATCCGGCACAAAATCTAGTTTACCTCTCCTCAATCGGGATGAACTTCAATCCCGGCGTGGGGCCGACGTATTCGCTCAACGGCCGGTAGAGCCGGTTGTCGGCGAGCTGTTCCAGGACGTGGGCCGTCCACCCGGCGCAGCGGGCGATGGCGAAGATGGGGGTGAAGAGGTCCGTCGGGATGCCCAGGGAGTGGTATACGGTGGCGGAGTAGAAATCGACGTTGGCTTCCAGCCCCTTCTTTTCCCGCATGAGCTGGGCGATCCGCTCGCTCATGCGAATCCACTTCGGGTCGCCGAGTTCCTCGGTGAGCTTGATCGCCATGTCCCGCAGGAACGGGGCGCGCGGGTCGAGCACTTTGTACACCCGGTGGCCGATGCCGAGGATTTTCCGCTTCTCGGCGAGCTGTTCCTCCACCCAGGCGTCCACGTTGGCTTCCTCGCCGATTTCGTTGAGCATGTGGATGACGCCCTCGTTGGCCCCGCCGTGGAGCGGCCCCTTGAGGGTGCCGATGGCTGAGGTGATGGCGCTGTACATGTCGCTCAACGTGGCGATGGTGACACGCGCGCTGAAGGTGGAGGCGTTCATGCCATGGTCGGCGTGGAGGACATAGGCAACGTCAAGCGTCCTGACGGTTTCCGCCGAGGCTTCCTCGCCGTTCATCAGGTACAGGAAATGGGCGGCTTCGCCCAGGTCCTGGCGGACGGGCGGGAGGGGCTTGCCCTGCCGGGCCCGGTGGAAGTAGGCGGCGATGACGCCGATCTTGGCCGTGATATGGTAGGCGCGGATGCGGTTGCGGTCCACGTTGATGTCTTCCTCCAGGTCCGAGTCGTAGAGGCCCAGCATGGAGATGGCCGTGCGGATCACGTCCATCGGATCGGCTTTTTTCGGAGCCCGGGAGAGGAACCGGATGACGCCCAGGGGCAATTCCCGGCGGCTGCGCAAGTTGCGGCAAAGATCGTCCAATTCCCGGCGGTTGGGGAGATGGCCGTGCCACAAAAGGTGGATGACTTCCTCGAAACTCGCCTTCCCGGCGAGCTCCCCAATGTCATACCCCTCATAAATGAGCTTCCCTTCGAGACCCCGGACATCGCTCAAGCGCGTGCTGTTGGCGACAATCCCCTCTAGTCCTTTTGCGGTGACTGGCATAAAACGATATTCACCCTATTTTGCGAAAAATCAACCCTTTCCTACCGCGTGCCTAATACCATCTCTACGGTTTATTTGGTAGAATTGGCAGAGGGCTTTATGGCGGAGGGCTTCGCTTTCGCGTCCCATGGGGACGCTCTGAGAGTAGCCCGGCGTTTGAACGCCGGGTGGGGAGAGCGAAGCCTTACGTCCCGGCAGGGACGGTTGAAAATGAGCGTCATTTTCCCCCCATCAAACGTCCCTCCGGGACGAAGCGTTGTTTCCAGCGGACCCGGCGTTAAAACGC
>JBAWXX010000021.1:0-48131 GCA_037143855.1 Verrucomicrobiota bacterium
TCGAGCACCAGGAAGGGCCGTTCTACTACACCGTCAACGGGGTGCGTTACACCGGTTTCGGCGACAGCAACGCCTACGGGCAGATTGGCGAGTACGACTGCTGGACCGAGACCCCTTGTTTCCAGCCACCGCATGGGGAGGTCAAGGGCTGCCCGGAGATGTGGAAACGTTATCAGCGGATCGGGTTTAACTCGATGCGGGTGCACCAGAGCGTTCCGACCCGCTATATGCTGGAGACGGCTGATGAAGCCGGGTTCCTGTTGGTGCCCGAAAGCGCGGGGCGTGGCTGCATGCCCGAGTTCAAGTTCGACCAGGCTAATTACTCACTTCAACTCCAGGAGCTGATTCGGTTCTCCCGAAACCATCCCAGTGTCGCCCGCTATTCGTTGTCCAACGAAACATTAAATGGGAATCTTGCAAGTCCTGAAAATAAGTGGCGCTGGCTGATCGATGCCGCTGTGGAGAGCGATCCGACGCGGCCCTATGTCTTTGAGGTCAATAGTGGGCAGGTCGGCCCAGTAGCCGGTATGGAGAAGGGGCATGCCTGCCAGATGGGACATTACGGCTTGATGCCGCATGTCAAAAGCGGCGACCTTATCCGAGGCATGGGCGAGTGTGCCTGGTCTAACGATGGCATGGCGTACTTTGCCAGCTATGTTCTGGCGATGCGGTTGAATGACTGGGCATATTTCTCGCCGTGGAGCTGGCTCAACTATTGGCCGAACTTTCTTGAGGGGATGAATGCGGAACGGCATCCATGGAAGTCGAACGACTACGGCGATCGCAAGGACGGGGTGGACGGCTGGGGTTCGCCCATGGTCCAGACCATGCAGTGGGCCTTGCATCCCTATCTGGTAATCGATCGCGGGTTGCGCGACGCCAACGAGCTGATCACGGAGAATTCCAAGTCCGGCGCCATCAAGTGGCCCTATTGGGTGCCGGTCTATTCCGCCGGCAGCCGGCTGGAACGGCCGATCGAAGTTTTCAACAACGCCTTGACCGGCGACACGCTTGCGTTGAACTGGGCGGCGCATTGGGACACGGCAACCGGTCCGCTGGCCGCGCAAGGATCGGTCGGCCCATTCAAGATCGAGCCGGGATTCCATGCGACGCAGACGGTGGCGTTCGACACGCCCAACCCCGGCCAGCCCCAGCGGACGCTTTTCCTGGTGCTGGAGTCGGTAAAGGACGGGAAGGTCGTTTATCATGACGAGCGCAGCCGATTCACCGTGACCGCTAATCCGTTGCCGCAAACCACGGCGGTCTTTGTTGGCGAGGATGCAACGACCAAGGGCGACTGGCGGGGGAAATATGGCAAAGCCGGTTTCCTGCTGGCTGGGAAAAAGCCGAATTTCCCCGTTGAAAGCCAGATTGACCTCGGGGAACAAAACGTTTCGCAATGGGTGGCGGTGAAAGAAAGCACGGAGCCCCGGGCGCTGGCGCTGGAGGATGGGAAAAGGATCATCGGGTATTGGCGCAGCTATCAGCGTGGCAATCTCTGCCTGCCGTTGAACCTGGGCGAGACCCCGAGGCAAGTGAGTTTATATTTTCTTCTAGATGATAAGGAAAAGCGCCAGTTCGCCGTGCGGCTTCGCAGCGCGCACGATGGCCGGTTGCTGGATCAGCGGTCGGTGGAGGGCTTTCAGGACGGTAAATACCTCACATGGAAAATGCAGGGCAGCGTGCTGGTGGAAATCGAGCCGCAGACACCCGCCGGCAAGGAAGCCGTCCTCAGCGGGATTTTCGTGGATTGATCTAAAAAGGAATAAAACCGTAAAAGAAGCAAATAAAGTCAGCAACCTCCGAAGCTGGAGGTTGCTGACTCCATTTGCCAGAATTCCTCGGACGTTTCTTCTGCCGATGCTATAGAGCCATTTGCCGCTCCGCTTCCTACGAGATGCTCAGTTCCTTGGTGATCCCGAAGATCTCGATCCGTTTGCGCAGGGTGGCGCGGGTGATGCCGAGCAGCTTGGCCGCGCGGACCTGGTTGCCCCGGGTGACTTTCATGGCGTGGAGGGTGAACTCCCGTTCCAGCCACGGCAGGAGCTGGATTTCCGGGTTCGCCTGGGCGGTCTGGAGCAGAAATTCGATGGCGCTTTCCTTGGTCAGGTCCAGCGGGGAGCCGGTTCCGGCGGCGGCGTCGGCGTCCAGCGCGCGGGTTTCGTTGCCCAGCGGGAGGTCTTTGGGCAGGATGACGTCGGAGGTGGCCAGGACGGTGGCCCGCTGGATGGTGTTCTCCAGTTCGCGGACGTTGCCGGGCCACGGATAGGCTTCCATGACGCGCACGGCTTCCTCGCTCAGGCGCATGCGCGGGAGGTGCTTTTTGGCCGCCACTTTCTGGAGGAAATATTCGGCCAGGAGCCGGATGTCTTCCGCCCGCTGGCGCAGCGGCGGCAGTTGGATGCGGACGACGTTGAGCCGGTAAAACAAATCCTCGCGGAAGGCTTTGCGGCTGACTTCCCCTTCCAGGTTTTTGTTGGTGGCCGCCACGATGCGGACATCGGTGTGGAGGGTCTCGTTGCCGCCGACGCGGGAGAACTCCCCTTCCTGCAGGACGCGCAGGATTTTGCTCTGGATGGCGATGGGCATGTCGCCGATCTCGTCCAGAAAGAGGGTGCCGCCGTTGCATTGCTCAAACCGGCCCGCCCGCTGCGCGACCGCGCCGGTGAACGCCCCTTTTTCGTGGCCGAAGAGTTCGCTTTCGAGGAGTTGCTCCGGGATGGCGGCGCAGTTGATGGCGATGAAGTCCCTGGCGCTACGCTGGCTGTAGTGGTGGATGGCGCGGGCGACGAGTTCCTTGCCGCTGCCGCTCTCGCCGGTGATCATCACGGGGGCGTCGGAATGGGAGACGCGCCCCACCATTTTAAAGACCTGCTGCATGGCGGGCGATTGGCCCACGATGCTGTCCTGGTGCTGCTCCACGGTGAGCTGCGGCTTGAAGGTGACGGCGGAGCGCATCTGCTCCTGCTCGGTCAGGGCGGCGTTGACGACGTGCTTCAGGTTGAACGGGAGCCCTTCTTTGCGGATGAAGTCGAACGCGCCGAGCTTCATCGATTCGATGACGGTTTGCGTGGTGCCGAACGCGCTGGTCAGGATGACCATGGCGTTGGGGTCGCGCTGGCGGGCTTTCACGAGCAGTTCGAGCCCGCTGAAGGGCTGCAGATGCGTTTCCGTGATGAGCAGGTCGGGCGGGTCTTGGCAGTAAAGCAGGTAGGCCTCGTCGGAGGCTGTCGCGGTCAGAACGCGGATTTGGGGCATTTCCAACTGCTTGCGGGCCCAATCCAGGAAGTCCGTATCTGGATCGACAACGAGAATGGTCTGGGACTTTTCGGCCATGGATGAAGTTATATTCCCCCGAAGCGGCGGTTGCGTTTCCCATAAGCCCGGACGGCCTCAAGGAGGTCGTCTTTGCGGAAGTCCGGCCACAGGGTTTGCGTAATATAGAACTCCGTGTAGCTCAGTTGCCAGAGCAGAAAATTGGAAAGGCGCATTTCGCCCGAGGTGCGGATGAGCAGGTCGGGGTCGGGATAGGCGCGCGTGTAGAGATGGCGGCTGACGCAGTCGGCGTCGATGGTGGCGGGATCCAGGCGGCCAGCCTGGACTTCGCGCGCGAGCGCCTGGATGGCTTCCACGATTTCCACCCGGCTGGAGTAGCTGAGCGCGAGGACGAGCGTGAGCTTGTCGTTGGCGGCGGTGGTGGTCATGGCGCGCTCCAGCGCCTTGCGGGTGGACGCGGGGAGCTCCTCCAGCCGTCCGATGGCTTCGAGCCGCACGCCCTGGGCGTTCAATTCCCCCACTTCCTTGGCCAGGAAGCGCTCGAGGAGCTTCATGAGCCCGGCGACTTCCGCCTTGGGCCGCTTCCAGTTTTCCGTGGAGAAGGCGTAGAGCGTCAGATATTCCACGCCCAGTTCCCGGCAGCCTTTCACGCAGTCGCGCACGGCTTCCGCGCCCCGTTCGTGCCCGTTGAGCCGTTCCAGCCCCTTGCCCCGGGCCCAGCGGCCGTTGCCGTCCATGATGATGGCGATGTGCCGGGGCGCGGAGCCGGGCGGCAGGGGGGCGGGAAGGGTTGAGGTGGAACCTCGCATGGGCAAATTAGAGAACGATCGTTTGGTCGCGGTGGGCGCCGACGCTCACAATAAGGAGCTTGCCGCCGGTCAGTTCGGCGAGCTTGAGGGCGTAATCCTGCGCGGCCTTGGGCAGTTCGCCGAAGGTCTTGCACTGGTCGGTCGGCGTTTTCCAGCCGGGCATCTCGATGTAAACCGGGTTGCAGGCCGTGAGGCGCTGGTAATCCGAAGGGGGGACTTCGAGCGTCTGGCCGTCGAGCTGGTAGTCGACGCAGATCTTGATTGTTTCCACCGTGTCGAGCCCGTCGAGGTTGGTGATGGCGATCTCATCGATCCCGTTGACCATCGCGGCGTAGCGGGTGGAGACGGCGTCAAACCAGCCGCAGCGCCGGGCGCGGCCGGTGGTGGCGCCAAACTCGCGGCCCATGCCGTGGAGCAGATCGGCGATTTCGCTATTCTCCGTCGGGAAAGGGCCTTCGCCCACGCGGGTCGTGTAGGCTTTCATCACGCCGAGCACGCAGTCGATGCGGTGGGGCGGGACGCCCGAGCCGGTGGAAGCGCCGCCCGCCGTCGTGTTGGAGGAGGTGACGTAGGGGTAGGTGCCGTGGTCGATGTCGAGGAAGGTGCCCTGCGCTCCTTCAAAGAGGAGTTCTTTTTGGGCCAGGAGCGCCTTGTGCAGGAAGAGAACGGAGTTGACCACGTGGGGCCGGAGCTTTTCCCCGGCGGCCAGCGAGGCGTCGAGGATCGCCTTGAAGGAAACCGGCTCGGCTCCCATCGCCTGGAGTTGGGCGTTGGCCTCGTCCACGCGGGCGGCCAGTTTGGCGGCGAAGATCTCCGGCTGCATCAGGTCGGCCAGGCGCAGGCCGGTGCGGGCCACTTTGTCGCCATAGGTGGGGCCGATGCCCCGTCCGGTGGTGCCGATTTTGTGTTTTCCCTTGGCCAGTTCCTTCGCGGCGTCCAGCGCCCGGTGGTAGGGCATGACGAGGTGGGCGCAATCGCTGATGACCAGGTTCGCGCCGACGGCCACGCCCTGCCCCCTCAATCCTTCGATCTCCCCCACCAGGGCCACCGGGTCCAGCACCACACCGTTGCCAATGACGCACTGTTTGCCGGGGCGCAGGATGCCCGAGGGGATCAGATGGAGCACGAATTTTTTGTCTCCCGCGAGGACGGTATGCCCCGCGTTATTGCCCCCCTGGCTGCGGACGACGACGTCCGCTTTTTCGGTCAGAAAGTCGATGATTTTGCCTTTGCCTTCGTCGCCCCACTGGGCTCCGACCAGAACAGTGTTTGCCATAAATTAGAGAAAGAATCGGGAAGTCAGTTCACAGAAAAACGCCCCGAGCAAGGCACACGCCAGACTTCGAGACGTAGACATGGAAAGAGTCTATCGGGCAGCGGACGTGCGGCAAGCCCTTTCTTGAAGTCAAGACCCGGTATTGGGGCGTGATGAAAAGTGGTGCAGAAAATGAGCGGAGAGAGGAAGCTGTTACTATCAGGGCCTGTTCACACAAACCAATTGCAGCGATAAAAAGGGTCTTTTGGGCCCAAAATGCCCCTCTTTGGATCGCTGAATCTCGATTCAGCTCACCTTATCAGGTCATTTGCGACTCAAAAATCCCTCTTTTTCTCGCAAAAAGCGTTTGTCTGCGGCATGCAAAGAACCGTTAGAGCGTTTTACGTTGAGATGTAGCCGATGATTTGCGAGCGCTGCGGGCCGGCCAGCCCATTTTTTTGCGGGCTGGATGAGCGGATGCTTCGGTTGGATCCGGCGTTGACTGGGGTGTTGGCCGTGCTGCTTTTTGCGCTGCTGGGACGGGGATTTGGAACGGCTGCGGCTGAGCGAGCCGGTTTTTGCGTGCCCGGAAATCGCGCTCGCGATGGAGGCCCCCACGTTGGTCTCTGGACTCCGCATGCCGTGCGATCGTTTGCGAGGAGGGGCTGGTGGAGTTGGACCTCGGCGCGATAGGCAAAGGCTTTGCCCTTGACCGCATGGCGGAGGAGTTGGCGGAGTGGGATTGCCCCGCCTACCTGCTCATCGCGGGCGGCAGCAGTATTTTGGCGGGAGATCCGCCGCCGGGGCTGCCGGGCTGGAACAGTGGGCTGGGCAACGGCGATTCCGCCCGCCGGTACTGGTTGGCTCATGCTTCGCTGAGCGGCTCGGGCGTTGCCGTAAAAGGGGCGCATATCCTTGACCCGCACACCGGAGAACCGGCCACCCGCCGCCCCCGCGCCTGGGCTATCACCCCCACGGCGGCTGTTTCCGACGCCCTTTCGACAGCCTGCATGGTGCTTTCGGAGCCGGAAATCGCGGAAGTGATCGCGGCCCATTTGGATTGGGGCGCGCTTCTGAACGATAACGGCCAATGGCGTTCTTACGGCGTCGAGTCCTTTGGAAAAAGGGCGGGGCTGGCATCCGGCGCAATCTTCTCGGGAATGTAGCCGTTGCGCTGCCAGCGCAGCGCCTTTCAGATCGGTTGTTGATAATGCCCTGCATTCCTTGCCACGCGTCCAATGTTTTGGCAGTTGCCGATACCAGGATTGAGGGGCTCGCCTGGATATTGGCCGTTTCTGACTCAGGGGGAAGCATTTTCACCAGGATATATAGTCATGAAAGGCATGCTAAGACATATTACATCATACCATGTCCCTCATTCTGTTTTGCTTTCACTTGCCTCGCTGTTCACGCTGCTGCTTGGCGCTACCGCCATTGCAGGCTCAACATCGATCCCGTTCACGTACCAAAAACGAGTCCCTTTTGTTCAGGTTCAACCCACGGGCGCCAATCAAGCGCCGATGTGCTTTATTCTCGATACCGCCAGTTCGCCAACCGTTATCGAATCGATGGCGGCGGGCCATTCAAGCGGCTTTGGAAATGGCACAACGGGCGGATTGGATAATGCGCCCGCCGGTTCCGTTCAAGGATTCCGGGCAACGTGCGGAGGCCTTCCCTTGAGACGCACCGCCGTCAGAACGGATCTGACCAACATTAGCAGGGTTTGCGGCCGCCAGGTTGACGGGCTATTGGGAGCCGACTTTTTGAGAAACAAGATTCTCACGATCAACATGGCGAGCCATACCTTGCACATCGAACCGGTCCCCGGCACAGACAATGCCCCCGCACGGATGATGGATGACATTTCTTTTAATCGGCAGGATGCGGTGTTTGTAAAAATCACGACGCCATTCTCGAAGCGGCCCCTGGTTTTTTTGGTGGACACGGGAACGATGCGGTGCTGCATCGATTCGAAGGCCGCCAAACGCATGAACCTCCCCCTTGGCGCCAAGCACACGCTCAACATGGTTGGCGAACAGAAAATGGGCTGCACCGTGGACAACTTTGCCGGGAGTTATGACGGGCATCCCCTGCCGCCCCAAATCCTTGCCGTGGATCTATCGCAGTTATCATGGTCCTTCGGACATCACATCGACGGCGTCATGGGGATGGATTTTATGGAAAACTACACCGTGAAGATCAATTTTCGTTCCCACCAAATGCAGCTTCTGCCGAACAGGGCTGCGGATTTTCGCGTTGCGGCAAGGTGATCGTTAGAGCAGTTTACTTTTTTCTGCAGCCCCCGCTTTCCACGTCCAGCCTTTTTCTTTGCCAACGGGAATCCCTTGCCGCGCCTCGCGGGTGGCCGCCACGCCGTTGATCCGCACCTTTGTGATGCCGGGTTGCGTGGTGAATGTAAAATCTCCCGCGCCGAAACCGTCTTCCAGGACGGCGATTTGGATGTCCACTGTTTTTCCCGAACGCTCCGCCGTGATTTCAACCTCGGAGCGCTTTCCTTGCAGGTAGGCAAAAGTCCGCCCATCGTCAAAAAGATAGCGCGTTTGGGCGACGCCATCCTTGGAGAGGAAGAGGTGGAAGTCCGCCCTTTCCGCCTGGAATGCATGTTCCCCTGGGCTCAACCGGGCAAGCGGCAAAAGGGTCTGGTCGCGAAGGTAAAGGGGCGTGCCATGGAAATCCGCCGTTGCCGATATTTTTTGGCCCCCCTCGATCCAGCGGCCACGCATCGCGTCAAACCATGCCGTATTCCCGGGAAGCACCACTTCGCGGACCCTCTGCCGCTCGGCGACAAAGGGCGCCTGCATGACGCTCGGGCCGACGAGAAATTGATCGTCAATCAACCCCAGCGGGAGCGCCTTCGTGTCGGGGAAATCATAAAACAACGGGCGAAGGATGGCTTCCCCGCTCCGCTCGTGCTCCGCAAAGAGCTGATACAGATAGGGGCGGAAGCGGTAGCGGAGCTGGATGTAACGCCGCAGGACCGCCAGTGTCTTTTGGTCGAAGGCCCAAGGCTCCTGCCGCCGCGAATCCCTGCTCGAGTGATTTCGGAGGACCGGGA
The DNA here is from genome assembly GCA_037143855.1 of Verrucomicrobiota bacterium. GTDB lineage: Bacteria > Verrucomicrobiota > Verrucomicrobiia > Chthoniobacterales > Chthoniobacteraceae > UBA695. The sequence goes on from JBAWXX010000021.1 coordinate 8,417, forward strand.
AAAGGAACCCGCATTTATACCAATCCCGGATTAATTCCGGCGTCGTGTCGCCCGCGAAGCCGCCCGCATCGGGGCCGTTGAAGGGAATGCCGGACAGAGCCAGATTGAGCGTCGTGGCGATGCTGTTCTTGAGGTGGTGGTAGTTGCTGTAATTGTCGCCCGTCCAGATCGCGGTGTAGCGATTGCTTCCGGTAAAGCCCGAGCGGCTCAGCAAAAACGGCCTTTCGCCGGGGTGAGCGTCCAGGAACCCCTGCCGCGTCGCCATCGCCATGCCGAGCCCGTATTGATTGTGGTAGGCGGCATGCGGCTTGCGCCCGCGGTCGAAAAGCATGTCCTGGTTTTCAACCGGTCCGGTTGCGGGGTCGTTCATATCCAGCCACGCCCCGTAAATACCAGACTTGGCAAATGCCCCGACTTCCCTGGCCCACCACTCGCGCGCGCTTTTGAGCGAAAAATCCGGGAATACGGTTTCTCCCGGCCAAACCAGCCCCACGTATTCCCTGCCTTGGGGATTTTGGCAAAAGGCTTCCGCCGCATGGCCCCGCTCGTAAGCCCCATAGCCCTTTTCAAACTTCACGCCGGGATCCAGGATCGGAATCACTTTCCGGCCCAGCTTCGCCAGTTTGCTCATGGCCTTGGCGGGATCGCGGAAATGCTTCTTTGCAAAAGTGAAAACGCGGTATCCGTCCATGTAGTCGATGTCCAGCCAGAGGCCGTCCGCCGGGATGCCATGTTTGCGGAACTGGGCGTCGAGATCGAGGAGATCCGCCTCGGATTGGTAGCCCCAGCGGCATTGATGATAGCCCAGAGCCCAGGCGGGCGGCAGCGGGGTCGTGCCGATGAGTTTCTGCATCTTGCGCGTCAGCTCCGGCAACGACGGGCCGTAGAGGAGATACAGATTGGGCTGCCCCTCCTCCGCGCCCAAGTGCACGAACCCGTCCGGCTTCCCGTTGGAAGCGAGATCCATTTGGCCCGCGATGGAAACCTTCAACCCGGTGTAAACAAACGACGCCCCCGGGTTGTCCATGAGCAGCCCGAGATAGGTATTCCCGCGTTTGATCACCAGGTAGGGGATGGAGACATACACGGGATCGGCCGGGGGCCGCCCGTCAATATAGGATTGCGGATGAAAATCGGCCCACACGTCGGTATTCCAAAACTTGGTCTTCTTGCCTGAATGTTCGAAGCCCGACCATTTTTCGCCCAATCCGTAAAACTGATCGCCCGGCTGGCGTAAAAATTCAAAGAGAGAGGCCGCTCCGCATTGGCCGAAAAACCGCCCCGGCAAAGTCGAGAGCAGATCGTTGCCCTCTCGGTCCTGCAGCCGCACGCTGCCGGATTCGTCGAAAAGAAGGCGCGTCGCATTGCGGTCTTTCGCAGTCTTCTTTGGAAATCGCAACCCTGCGGCGGAGTCGTTCGCCTCCCAGCCTTTGCCGGTGATCCGAAGATGATAAACATCTTCCGCGCCGGTCCTGACGCTCAGACGATAGTTCCCGCGGTTCGTCTTGAATGGCCGGGAGGGAGAAACGGCGACGAACTCAAAGTTGGCGGGGTAAGGGTACTTGTGGAAGTGCATGGGATCGAAAGGAGCCGCGCGGCAAGAAAGAGGCCGAGCGATCAAAGCTCTGGCGAAAATAACTGGCAAGACTTATCCGCGCGCCCGCCGCGCCGGGCGGTTGCATCCCGCCGGTTTGTGGTTAGATTGCCGCACTTTGATGCGCCGCCCCTCTCCTCTGCCCGCCGGATTCACGTTGGTGGAAGTCTGCCTCGCCCTCGCCATCGCGCTGGTGATGATGGCGGCGGCGCTTCCCGGCGTGACGGCCGCGCTGGGGAGACGGGAGGCGCCGGAAGCGTTCAACGCCCTGGATGCGATGGCGCGGGAAGCCCATGCGCGCAGCGTGGCCGAGGGCCGCGATTATGTCATCGTCTGGGACCGCGCGGGGATCGTGCGGATGCGCCCGGAATCCCCGGTGAACCGCGCCGAGGCGGAGGGCTTGCGGCAATGGAAGATCGCAAGCGGCGCAACGCTGGCCTTGCATCTCCCGGCCGCCTTGACGCCCAACGGGATGCCTCCCGACGCGATCTGGACGTTTTGGGCCGACGGCTTTTGCGAGCCGGCGGAAATCCGGTTCCAGGGGAGCGCGGGAAAATGGACGGCAAGCTATGACCCGTTGACGGTCCAGGCGGAGGTGCGCGATGAATAGGCTATCCCCCCGCCGCCGCGCCGCCGGTTTTTTGCTGCTGGAAACACTGATTGGCGTGGCCATTTTCGCCCTCGGCGTGCTGGCCCTGGCGCGGTGCGTGGAGCATTGCCTGGAGGCGGAATCCGCGAAAGTCTGGGACGAGCGGGCGCGCGTGGCGCTGGAAAACCGGATGGCGGAGATCGAGGCGGGCGCGGCGGGGCTCGATGCGGAAAAAGACGAGCCGCTCGGCGGCATGTTCGAGGGCATCACGCTCCGCCAGAGGTCCTCGCCGCTGCGGTGGCGCGAGGGGAACCGCGAGATCCAGGGCCTTTTCCAAGTCCAACTGGAGGCGCGCTGGCAGGAGGCGGCAAGCAAGCAATCCAAAGTGCTGGCGTTTTATGTCTTTCCGCAACGGTAGATTTCCCAAAGGGCGACTCGATGCCCCATCCCTCTTTGCGCCTTTGCGTCTTTGCGTGAGACCTCCTGGCAGCGCCCGTTCCGGCTTCACCTTGCTGGAAGTGATGCTGGCCGTCTGCGTGCTGGCGCTGGTGGGGACGGCCGTGTACCGCTTTGTGGCAACCGTGCTCACGGCCGCGCAGATTTCCACGGCGGCCGAACGGGACCGGGCGCTCGACACGGCGTTCGCGGCATATCTGCGCCGCCAGATGCTTGCGCTTTCGAGCCGACGCGCCGAGGCGATCCATGGAGAGCCGCATCGGTTCGGCGGGGTTTCCTGCGATGAGCTGCGCTGGATTGCCCGGCCCGGCAGCGGGCTCCTGACCCGTCACGCCGCCGGGGAATGGAACGTGACGTTGACGGCCCGGCAGGGAGACGACGGCACGTATGAACTGGGGCTGCGCCGCCAGGACGTGGAGGCGCGGCAGACGCCCGGCTGGCTCCCGCTCCTGCCGGGGGTGCGCGGGTTCGAGGTCCGTTACTTTGACGCGGGCCGCAGGGAATGGCTGGAAAAATGGACGGAGGCGCAGAGGCTTCCGGCGCTCGTGCGGGTCAAATTCTGGCGCGCCCCGGCGCTCCGGCCCTATGAAATCGTGCTGCCGGTTTCCGCCAAAACGCCGCCGCGAGGAGGTGCCGCATGAACCGCGCCCGTTCCGGCTCCACCCTGCTGCTTGCCCTCTGGGCGCTGCTCCTGCTTTCCGCCGTTGTCTTTGCCTGGCTTGCGGCCCTCGACCGGGGGATCGGCGCGGCGAGCGCGGCCAACCGCCGCATGGAGGCGCGCGCCATGTCCCATTCCGGGGTGACTGCGGCGTTGCACCCGGAGATCGGGCCGGGCAGCCCGCATCTGCACGCCCGTTGGGAGCGGCGGCAAGCCTACGACGTGACGATCCGAAGCGAAGGGGCGCGGCTCAACCTCAATTACCTGCTGGCGGGCGGCGATCCGGTGAAAATCGCGTTGCTCAAAGACTACCTCGCCCTGCGGGGAATGTCCCTCCCGCAACGCGAGGCGTTCGCAACCAACCTCCGGGACTGGGTGGCTCCGCGCGGCGCCCGGCGGCTCAACGGCTGGCCCGAGGGGGCCGGCGGTCCGCCGCCGCACCGCCCGTTGCAAAGCCTGGAGGAGATCCCGCTCATCGCGGGGAGCGCGCCGCTGGTTTCCCAACCGGGCTGGAAGGACGATCTGACGCTCTCCAGCAGCGGGCCGCTGGACATTGAAAGCGCGCCCGCCGAGCTGCTCGCGCTCGTGCCCGGCATCGGCCCGCAGCGAGCGGAGCGTTTCGCCAGGCTCCGCGAGGAACGCACCCGCCTGCGCGGAAACCGCCTTCCTTTTGAAAACGTGGCCGAGGCGCTCGCCGCGCTGGGCCTTTCGCCGGAGGCGTTCGGCGAACTTTCCGGGATTCTGGATTTCCGCGACCCCGTCGTGCGCGTGCAAAGCATCGGGACTTCGGCGGACGCCATGCAACGCGCCGAGGCCGTCGTGCGGAAAGCGCCCGGCACCCAACCTCGCCTTTTATTATGGATCGAAAACTAGAGCCTTTCACCCTTCTCCTGGCTCCCGCCGCCTGCGGCTGGCGTGCCGCCACCGTCCCGGAGCGCGGCGTTTCCAGCGCGCGGACATGCGCCTCGTTCGCCGAAGCCGTCGCTCACGGATACGCCCTGGCCGCGCAAGAACGGCTCGGCAAGCACGGGAGCCTCCCCATCACCGTGGCGCTGCCGCTCCGCTGCGCCGTCTTTGAGCGAATGGCCCTCCCCTCGGCCGACCCCGGTGAACTGTCTGGAATGGTCCGGCTCCATTACGAAAAGAGCCTCCCCTACCCGGCGGAGGAAACCGCGACGGGCTTCCAGGTCCTCGCGCGGCAGCCGCGCGAAGCGCCCCCTCAAACCACGTTGCTGGCCTGGGCGGTGCACCAATCGGCGGCCGCCGCGCTCTGCGCCCCCCTTCTGGAGCGCCAGTTCCCGCGCCGCCTCACGCTCTGGGCGATGCACCTCGCCGCCCAAGCCCCCACGGAAGAGCCGGTCTGCGCGCTCTGGCGCGAGGAAGCGGATCGGGTCTTCGGCATTTTTGAAGACCGCCGGGTGAGCTTCGCGGAAGTCCTCCACGGCGGCGGAAACCTCGCCGCCGAGCTGCCCCGCGTGCTCCTGCGCGCCGCCATGGCCGGGGCTCCCACCGCGTTCCACGCCGTGCTTTTGGATGGCGCGTTCGCCCCGCTGGGCGAAGCGCTCGCCGCCGCGCTGCACGCGCCGGTCGCGGCACTCCCGGACGCCGCCGGGCTGCCGCCGGAGCAGGCGCCCGATTTCACCCCCGAAGCCTGGCGGACGGAACAGACGCGCCGGGGGCAATCCCGCCGCCTGCGCCACCGGGTCCTCGCGGGTCTCACCGCTTACGCGGCGCTGCTGCTGGCGTGCCTCGCGGCCCTGGGTATGGAAGGCCGCGAGCGGGAAGGTCTCGCCCGGGAAGCCGCCGCGCTGCATCCCCGGGCGGACGGCATCCTCGCCCGGCAGACCCGCTGGAACGCCCTCGCTCCCGCCGTGGAGCCCCGCCGCTCCACGCTGGAGCTGCTCTTCCAGATTTGCCGGAGCCTGCCCTCGCCCGACACCCGCATCACGCAATGCAATCTGGCCCCGGACCAATGCGTGGTCGAAGGCGAAGCCCCCGGAGCCCGGCAGGCCATCGCGTTCGCCGAGAACCTGAAAACGCGTCCCGAGCTGGCCGGGTTCCACTTTGAATCGGACCCGCCGGTCCTCCTCCCCAACGAACACGCCCAATTCCGCATTTTTGGAAAACCATGAACCGTCTTACTCCCCGCGAACGCCGCTTATTCGGCCTGCTCGCCGCCCTCCTCATCCTCCTGGCCAACGGTGCGCTGCTGGCCTCGCTCGCCCGCCGCCACGCCCGCCTGCGTGCCGAGCTCGCCGCGCGCCGGACGGAGGTCCAATCGCTGCAAACCCTCGTGACGGAAGGCCCGGAATGGGCCGCGCGGGCGGCATGGCTCGACGCCCATCAACCCCGGCTCACCAACCCGGAGCAAGCCGCCGTGCAACTCCTCGAACAGATCAAGGCGGCCGCGAGCGCCCAGGATGTCCTTCTGGAAGCCCCCGAACTGGGAGGCGTGGAAGCGCGGGCCGCCTGCCAGTCCGTCTCCGTCCAGTGCACCGCCAAGAGTTCGTGGCCCGGCCTCGTCCGCTTTCTCCACGCCCTGCAACAGCCGGACCGCTTCCTCGTCTTTGAAACCGCCTCCATCCAGAGCGATCCCGCCAACGCAAGCCGCCTCTCCTGCCGGTTCAAAATTTCCAAGTGGTATGCCCCTCCCCGGCAAAGAACCGGTGCGTTCATCAAAGCGTACGATTGACGCATAACGTCATGCGTTATATCCTGACGCGGTGATCCAATCGTTTCGCTCGAAGAAGACCGAGAAGATTTGGCTGGAAATACCGTCGCGGAAACTGCCGGGAGAAATCCTGTTGGAGGAATACATGGAGCCGATGGGGCTTTCACAAAATGCACTGGCCCGCGCTTTGGGGGTTCCGGCGCGCCGGGTGAACGAAATCGTCCACGGCAAGCGCGCCATTACGCTGGATACCTCGCTGCGGCTGGGGCGCTTCTTTGGACAGTCGCCGCGCTTTTGGCTCAATACCCAAATCGAGTGCGATCTGCGAAAAGCCGCGAGTCTGGTGGACCAGATCAACCGGGAAGTTCGTCCGTTCATCCCGGCGCACGCGGCTTGAACACTTTCATGAATCCTTCCCCAACCGCCTTTCTTTGGAACGGGACCGCTTTCGTCCCGTGCGGGAACGTTCCGCTGTCGGACCGGGGGGCCCGCTACGGGATGGCGCTCTTTGAAAGCCTGGCGATTCGCAACGGCTGCGTGGAGTTCCTCGAAGGCCATCTCGCCCGGCTGGAAGCCGCCGCCCGGCGGTGCGGCTGGCCCTTGGAACGCGCCGTGTTGGAACGGGCCGGAGAGCAACTTTCTCAACTCAGAGGTCCCGCGTTCGCCCGGATTTACATGACGGCGGGCGACGGCGCTCCGGCGGCTCCGGTAACGGCGCCGCGCGTTTTCCTTTTCGCGGAACCGCGCGGCGAGGCTCCTGCGGCGCGGTCCATCCTCATCCGCTTCCATCCCGAGCCGTTCCTGCCGCTCCTGGGCGGGCTGAAGACGGCCAATTACTGGGCGAACGCCGAGGCGCTTCGGCAGGCACACGCCGCCGGATGCGACGAGGCGCTCCTTTTCAACCCGCGTGGCGAACTGATTTCCGCCTGCATGGCGAATGTGTTTGTGACACTGGACGGCCAGCTCGTGACGCCGCCGCTCTCCAGCGGAGCGCGCGCCGGGGTGACGCGGGAGTGGGTGATGCAACGGCGCGCCGCAACCGAGCGCGTGCTGACACGGGACGATTTGCAAAACGCGGCGGCGTGTTTCCTGACAAGCGGCTGGGCGGGGATCAAGCCCGTGGCGGCGCTGGAAGGCAGGCCGCTGGAGAACCGCTTTGCCGAAACGCTGCGCGAGGAATTTTTCAGCCGGAAATGAACAGGCTGCGCCTCACTCCGGCGGAAGCCGCCGCCAGCATCCGCGCGTTGCCCGGCCTGGTTTTTTTCGACACGGCGCTGGCCCCGGAAGGCGGCGGCGCGCTCTCGTTCCTTGCCGCCGAGCCTTCCCAAATCCTGACCGGCCGCACGGCGGCGGACTGGGAAAACATGCGCCGCGCCATCACGGCGCGCCAGCGCCCCGGCGCATCGCCGGACGGCATTCCACCCGGGTTCGCCGCCGGGTGGGTGGAGTACGACGGCGCGTTTTGCTTCGGGTTTTACGACGCCTTGCTGGCTTACCGCCATGCGGATGGCGCGTGGGTTGCGGCGGGGGACGTCCTTCCCGCGTGGGCTCTGGCGGAAGCGGCAGTCACGCCAGCGATTCCGCACCTCCAGTTCGCCCCATCCATGACACGCGCGGCTTTCATTGCCCGCGTGCAACGGGCGCAGGAATACATCGCCGCCGGGGACATCTACCAAGTGAACCTGTCCCACCGCTTCACGGCCCCGTGGCCCAGCGGCGGCGATCCGTTCGCGTTTTACGAGGCGCTGCGGCGCTGCTCGCCCGCGCCGCAAGCCGCGTTTCTTGCGCTCAACGGGCGCAGCGTGCTTTCGTCGTCGCCCGAGTTGTTTCTCAAGATCGAAGGCCGCCGGATCTGCACCCGGCCGATCAAGGGAACCCGGCCCCGGCGCGCCGACCCGGCCGCCGACGCCCGCAGCGCGGGGGATCTGACGGCATCCCCCAAGGAACAGGCCGAACTCATCATGATCACCGACCTGGAGCGCAACGACCTGGGAAAAGTCTGCGCTTTCGGCTCGGTGCGGGCGAGCGAGCTGCTCAAGCTGGAGCGGTTCGCCCAGGTCTTCCACCTGGTTTCGACGGTGGAGGGGGAACTCCGGCCGGAAGTGGACCCGGTGACGGCTCTGCGCGCCTGTTTCCCCGGCGGCTCCATCACTGGAGCCCCCAAAAAGCGGGCGATGGAGATCATCGCCGAGCTGGAGCCAGAGCCGCGCGGTCTGTACACGGGAGCCATCGGCTACTTCGGGTATGACGGGAGCGCCCAGTTCAACATCGCCATCCGCACGGTGGCCGTGGAGGAGGGGCTGGCGCACTTCCACGTGGGCGGCGGCATCGTGGCCGATTCGCTACCGGAAAAGGAATGGCAGGAGACGCTGGACAAAGCGGCGGGGATTCTGCTCGCGGCGGAAAATCCGGACGACGCCTCGTAGAATTTTAGGGTTACGCATGAGATTTTTCCGGTATCCCGGCCGTTTTTCGTGATACGTTTTGGGGATTTCGTGGCTCTGAACCTTCTTGATTATGTGGCCCAAACGCCGCCGGTCGCCGCCAAGCTGCGGGCGCTCGGCAGGGAGCCTGTTGTCTTTGACCACGTGGACGAGGCGGCCCAGCCGTTCGTGGCGGGGCTGGTGGCGGCCCAGGCCAGGCGGTCCAAAAAAGCCCGCCGCACCTGGATCGTGGCCGCGAACCTGCGCGCCCAGGAGCGGATCCACAACGAGCTCTCCAACTGGCTGGCCCCGGTGATTTTCCTGCCGGAAGTGGAAATCGCGTTGGCCGAAAACGCGCTGCCCGACCCGGAAATCGCCGCCGACCGGCTCCAGGCGCTGGAGCAGATCCGGGAAACGCCGGACGCCGTGGTGGTCCTCACCGCGCAGGCGCTGGAGGACGCCGTCCCGACGCTGGAAGGTCTCCGGCGGCTGACGCTGGAACTGGCGTGCGGCGAGACGTTGGTTTTGGAAACGCTGGTGGAGCGCCTCGCGCAGGCCGGATACGAGCGGGTGCCGCAGGTGGCGTTGCGCGGGCAGTTCGCCGTGCGGGGCGGGATCGTGGATCTTTTTTCCTGGCAGCACGCGATGCCGCTGCGGGTGGAGTTTTTCGGCGACGAGATCGCCTCGCTCCGGTTCTTTGACCTCGACGCGCAGACTTCCATCCAACCGGCCGACCATGCGAGCGTCCTGCTGGGGGAGGCGGGGGGTGCCCGCCAATGCACGGTGCGTGCGCTGCTGCGCGCGGGCGACTTGCTGGTGGACGCGCAGGCGGGCGTGGAAGGGGCGGACGTGGCCATCCTGGCGGAAGCGGCCCCGGGCGCGGCGGTGGAGGATTTCTCGGCGGCGTTTTTCGACCACGGCCTGGGGGAGTTCGAGGCGGGGGACCTGGTGGTCGAGGCCGGAAAAAAGGAGCGCTTTCTGCGGCAGCTCGGGCAATGGCTGGAAGCGGGCTGGCAAGTCTCCATTTTCTGCAACAACGAGGGGGAGGTGGAGCGCTTCCGCGACCTGCTCCCCGCGCCGGAGCTGGAGCATCCCGGGCTCGAACTGCCCGTCGGAACGCTTGCGCGCGGGTTCACGTTCCCCGCCGGAAAGTTAGCGGTTCTCTCCGACGCGGAGCTCTTTGGGCGCTACCGCAACACCCGGGCACGCCGCCTGGCCCTGCGGCGGGCGCGCGAGCAGGCCAACCGGGCGCAGATCGACTTCTCGGAACTCAACGAGGGGGACTACGTGGTGCACCTGGAGCACGGCATCGCCCTCTTTTGCGGCCTGGAAAAGTTCGCCAAGGCCGACGGGATGGAGGAGGAAGTGTTGGTGCTGGAGTTCGCCCACGGGGCCAAGCTCTACGCGCCGCTGGAACAGTCCTACCTCGTCTCCCGCTACGTCGGCGTCGGCAAGCGCAACCCGCAATTGAGCGAACTGGGCGACGCCAAATGGGGCAAGGCCAAGGCGCAGGCGCAAAAGGCCGTGTTCGACTATGCGGCCCGGCTGCTCTCGATCCACGCCGAGCGGGAAACCGCCCTCGGGTTCGCCTTCCCGCCCGACAACAAGTGGCAGAACGAGTTCGAGCGCTCCTTTGTGTTCAAGGAGACGCCCGACCAGCTCACCGCCATCGCGGAGACCAAGGCCGACATGGAGGGGGAGCAGCCGATGGACCGGCTCATCTGCGGCGACGTCGGATTTGGCAAAACCGAGGTGGCCATCCGCGCGGCGTTCAAGGCGGTGATGGGCGGCAGGCAGGTCGCGCTGCTGGCGCCGACCACGGTGCTCGCGCAGCAGCATTACCAAACGTTCCGCGAGCGGATGTCGGATTACCCGATTACTGTCGAATGCCTCAGCCGATTCCGCACCCCCGGCGAACAGCGCAAGGTGGTGGCAGGGCTCAAGGAGGGCTCGGTGGACATTGTGGTCGGCACGCACCGGCTCATCTCCCGCGACGTACAGTTCAAGCGCCTCGGCCTGGTCGTGATCGACGAGGAGCAACGCTTCGGCGTCCTGCACAAAGAAAAATTCAAGGAGTTGTTTAAGCTCGTGGACGTGCTGACGCTCTCCGCCACGCCGATCCCGCGCACGCTCTATCTCTCGCTCATGGGGGCCAAGGATATGTCGGTGTTGGAAACGCCGCCCCAGAACCGGATCCCGACTGAAACGGTGATCTGCGGCTACGACGAGCGGATCATCCGCGACGCCATTGTGCGCGAGATGGCCCGGCAGGGGCAGGTCTACTTCCTGCACAACCGCGTCGGCACCATTGAGGCGATGGAGGCCAAGCTCAAGCGGCTGATCCCAAAAGCCCGGATCGTCGTCGGCCATGGGCAGATGGCCGAGCACGAACTGGAGGACGTGATGCAGCGGTTCGTGGCGGGCAAGGCGGACGTTCTCCTTTCCACGACGATCATCGAGAGCGGCCTGGACATCCCCAACGCCAACACCATCATCATCGACCGGGCCGACCGCTTCGGATTGGCCGATCTCTACCAGCTCCGGGGGCGCGTCGGCCGCGCCCAGCATAAAGCCTACGCCTACCTCATGATTCCGCGCGAGCTGATGCGCACCGAGGCGCGCAAGCGGATCAATGCGATCCAGCAATACTCGTCGCTCGGGGCCGGGTTCAAAATCGCCATGCGCGACCTGGAGATCCGGGGTGCGGGCAACATTCTGGGCACCCAGCAGAGCGGGCACATCGTGGCGGTTGGGTTCGACCTCTACTGCCAGCTCCTCAAACAAGCCGTCTCCAAACTCAAAGGCGAGAAGGTCCGGCCGCGCATCGAGCTGCCCGTGAGCCTCGACTTTGCCGCTGCCAACGATGCCGAATGGCTCCACGCCCGCCAGGACGCCGCCCCGGCCTTCCTGCCCACGGCGTATATCACAGAGCCGCAGCCGCGCATCCAGGCCTACCGGGCGCTGGCGGAGGCGACCACGCAGGAGCAGCTCGACCGGCTCCAAAGCGTCTGGCGGGACCGCTTCGGGCCGCTCCCGGCTCCCGTGGAAAACCTGCTTTTGCTCGCGTCCATCCGGATCACGGCGGCGGGGAGAAAAATCACGCGGGTGGAAGTGCGCGACAAAAAGCTGATGCTCACGCGCGGCGGCGATTACGTGCTGATCAACGGGAAATTCCCGCGCCTCACCGTCGCCGATCCCGCCGAGCGCCTGCGCGAACTGCTCCGCCTCCTGCGGAAGTTCTAGTGTCCTGTCAGGTAATTACATTTCATAATTCCGGCCCCTTTTCCGATTTTTCGGCGTTGCTTCCTCGGGCAATATCTTCAGATTTACCACGCGCCGGGAGGCGCTTCGCTGAGAGGGGATGCCGGGCGAGTTTTTCCCATCCCCATTTCCCGCCCATGCAGGTTATCAAGGCTGCCAGTGCAAAAAATGCGGAAGGTTCGGGAGTCTGGGGCGGGGGAATGAGGGTCACGTCGTCCAGATTGATGTCATTGTAAAAATTCGTATTCAGGCCCGACCCATAAATGCCATCGTAAAACCGAATAACGGGGGATTCGCTGGTGGCGACAAAGGTGATGGTTTCGGCGGTCCATCCGGATAACGCCTCGACGGTTTTGGTGTATTCCACGCCGTCAATGGAGATGACGGCGGAGACTTTACCCAGTGACGTTACCCCAAGCTCGGGGGCGAGGTTGAAGGTCAAGGTATAGGCCTGGCCAACGAGCAGCTTGTCGTTCAAGGACGCCTGGGCGTACATCCGCCCCCGGAAGGCGTCGCTGTTGAGTTCCACGGCGAAATTGCCATCCGCCGGCATTTGGTTCCAACTTCTCTTCAGCGGATCGCTATACCATTCGACTTCGGCGATGCCGCCATAATTATCCAGCGTGCCATCGTAGCCGAATGTCCATCCGTTGAGCGACACGGGGACGCTGTTGGCGTAATAGGCCGTTCCTCCGAAATTCACGCCCTTGGGGTTGTCCCCGCTATTTTGCAGGGGGGCATTCTCAAACCCGCCGTTGACAATCAGGTTGGCTAATGCCAATCCAGGGGCGGCACCCAGGAAAATCAGGGAAAAAATCAGTTTTCTGAAGAAATACATAGCGGCGCCTTCCTTTGAAGGTGCGCATTTTCGCCTATATCTTTCTTGAAAGGCAAGAAAAAGAAGCTGTTTTTTACGTATTTTTTCTTATGGGCTCCTCCTGCCTCATTTTTCAGGGAGTCCGCACGAGGCGTGGGGTGCGCTCTTTTTGAGACATGAGACTTTTTGTTGCCATCCAGCCCGATGCGGCCACGCGGGCGTGGCTTGCGGCAGCGCAAGAGCGGTTACGAAAGGGGTTGGGGCGGTTTGGCCGTGAACTCCGCTGGGTGGACCCGGGGGCCATCCATGTGACGATGGCTTTTGTGGGGGAGGCTCCGGCGGTCGCGCCGATAGCGGAGGCGCTGGAGGGATGCCGCTGCGTGCCCATGGATTTGAGGGTGGAGGGGCTCGGCGTTTTCCCCAACGCGCGCCGTCCCTCGGTGCTTTGGGTGGGGGTGACGGACGCTTCGGGGGAGCTTGCCCGGTTGCAGGTGGAAGTCGCGGCGGCATTGGCCCCGTTTGTCGAGCCGGAGCGCCGCCGATTTGAGCCGCATTTGACGCTGGCGCGAATGGGGAGGCCTCACGCGGCCCTCGGCGCGGCCATTACCGCGCTGGCGGCGGGCTGGGGCGGCGCGCCGCAACCGTGGCATGTGCAAAGTTTTGCGCTGATGCAAAGCCAGCTTGATTCCAACGGCGCGCGGCATTCGGTGGTGCGGGTGTTTGGGCGGAACGAAAGGGAGCGTCGGCATCCGGCGGGGACGCGATTTCCTTTGTGGAAAGGACAGCACGGCATGAGCAGGGAGCGATGGGAACATTTTTCTCACAAGGCGGACATCGGGGTGCGCGGGTTCGGAGCGACGAAGGAACAAGCCTTCGAGCAGGCCGCGCGGGCCGCCGTTGCGGTGATCGCCGACGTAGAGGCTGTCCGTGGGGAAGAGGCGATCGAGGTCGCCTGCGAGGCGCCGGACGATGAGTTGCTGCTGGTGGACTGGCTCAATGCCGTAGTTTTTGAAATCGCGGTGCGCAAAATGTTGTTCAGCCGGTTCGCCATTCAAATAGACGGCCATCGGTTGCACGCGCGGCTTTGGGGCGAGAAAATCGATTTGGACCGGCACCAGCCGTGCGTGGAAATCAAGGGGGCGACTTGCACGGAAACGCGGGTCTTCCGAAGGAAAGACGGAACGTGGGTCGCGCAGTGCGTGGTGGATGTGTGAGAACTGAAAAATATGGAAACAGCGCAGTTCGTTCGCAAATCAGAATGGGAGTGGACCCTCCCCGCCAGCGGCGAAATGAAGGTGCCGGTGGTGATTTATGCCAGCGAGGAGTTGCTGCGCGCGATGGATGAGAAGGTGCGCGAGCAGGCGGTCAATGTCGCCATGCTGCCGGGCATCCAGCGGGCTTCCTTCGCCATGCCCGACGCCCATTGGGGCTACGGGTTCCCCATTGGCGGCGTGGCGGCTTTCGATGCGGACGAGGGGGGCGTCGTCTCGGCGGGCGGGGTCGGCTTTGACATCTCGTGCGGCGTCCGCACCTTGCGCACCGGATTGACTCGCAACGAAATCGGGCTCGCGCTCAAGCCGCTGGCCGATGAACTCTCCCGCGCGATTCCGGCCGGGGTGGGCAGCACGGGGCGCCTGCATTTAAGCCTGCCGGAGATGGATAGGATGCTGACGATGGGCGCGCGCTGGGCGGTGAAGGAGGGGTATGGAACGGAGTCGGACCTTGAGCACAGCGAGGAGCGCGGGTGCATGGACGGCGCGGAGCCGGACCAGGTCTCCGAGCAGGCCAAACGCCGTCAACAGGACGAAATGGGCACGCTCGGCTCCGGCAATCATTACCTGGAAGTGCAGGAGGTGAAGGAGATTTTCGATGAATCCATCGCGCGCATTTACGGCCTCCGGCAAGGGGACATCGTGGTGAGCATCCATTGCGGCTCGCGCGGACTGGGCCACCAGATCGGAACGGATTTTCTGAAAAAGATGGTGATCGCCGCGTCCCGCCACGGGCTGGTTCTCCCGGAGCGCGAGCTGGCCTGCGCGCCGATCCATTCGGCGATGGGAAGCCAGTACCTCGGAGCGATGCGCGCGGGGATCAACTGCGCGCTGGCGAACCGGCAAATCTTGACTTACCTGACGCGCAAGGCGTTTGGCACCGTCTTCCCGGGGGCGGACCTGACGCTTCTCTACGACGTTTCCCATAACACCTGCAAGGTCGAGGAGCATTTTGTCGAGGGCGAGCGCAAGCGGCTCTATGTGCACCGCAAGGGGGCGACGCGCGCGTTTGGCCCCGGCCATCCCGAAGTGCCGCTGGCCTGGCGGGAAGCCGGTCAGCCGGTCCTGATTGGCGGGAGCATGGGCACCTGCTCGTATATTCTCGCGGGCACCCTCGAAAGCGAGGGCCTCGCCTTCAGTTCCGCCGTCCACGGCGCGGGGCGGGCGATGAGCCGTCACCAGGCCCTGCATCACTGGCAGGGGCGGCAGGTCGTCAACGATCTTGCCGGAAGGGGCATCCTGATTCGCTGCCGTTCCATGCGGGGCGTCGCGGAGGAAGCGCCCTTCGCCTACAAGGACGTGAGCGCCGTCGTGGATGCCGCCGACGCGGCCGGCCTCGCCCGCAAGATCGCGAAGTTGGCGCCTGTGATTTGCGTGAAGGGTTGAGCGCGCGTTTCAGGGATTCCCCAGCCAATCGTTGAGGCGGCGCATGCTGTTGCGAACGTGGCTTCCCCGCCAGTAGATCCGCCTGCAATGGCGGCATTGCCAAAAATGTTCCTCGCGCGCCCGCACCGCGTGCGGAACGGAGGGGGGGAGATGCGGCTTGGCTATCGGGTGTAACGGGGCGTTGCAGACCAGGCAACGGGTGAAAAGAAAGGCGGACGGTTCGAGCGAAAAGCGGTCCGCCACTTCGCGCAACTGGCCGGGAAGCTCTTCGCCGGCGAGGAGGAAGATGTCAGCCCGCTCCAGCAGCAACTGGGGCAGATCCCCCGCATAGCGGCGGTTGCGCGTCAAAATCCATCGGCGCTCGGCCACGGCCGTTTCCACCAGCGAACGCCCAAAGATTCCGCTGCCCGCAAGGCAGTCGTAACCGAGCATGCGAAGCCATTTCGCCAGCGATAGAAGCATCGCGTCGGCGGCAAACCGTACCTCATTTGGATTCATGCGTTCCCCCCCGTGGCTACGGTACAGCAAGGGGAGCGCGAAGCAATCCGATCCCGGTCCCGGGAAAAACATCCCCGTCGACGGAATGAATTGCAGAGCACGCCGCCCTCCTCAAACGATAGCGGAAATGAGGTATGGAAAACGCCGGCAATCCCGAGAAGCGCAAACTCCCCCAGCGGAGAGGCCGTTTCCTGTTGCCGATTTTTTTGATCCTGCTCGCGCTCTGCGCTTATTGGCGGAGGGATTTCTTGAGCCGCTGGATTGGGCCCGGAGAGGCGCGGCCTGCTGCTCCCGCTGAATCCCCGGCGGTCCCGGTGGTGGCCGGAACGGTGGGGGAGAAAGATGTGCCGATCTACCTGGAGGGGCTCGGGACCGTCCAGGCTCTGAACACCGTGACCGTTCACGTTCGCGTGGATGGGCAATTGGAGAAGGTCGCGTTTACCGAAGGCCAGGAGGTCAAGGAGGGGGAGCTGCTGGCGAAGATCGATCCGGCCCCTTTCGAAACCCAATTGGCGCAAGCCGAGGCCAAAAAGCAGCAGGACGAGGCGCAGTGGGTCAATGCCGTGGTGAATTTGAAACGGGATGTCCAGCTGCGGACGGAGCGCGTCATTTCCCAGCAGGAATACGACACCCAGAAGGCGCTCACCGATCAGCTCAAGGCGACGGTGGCCGCCGATGAAGCCGCCATTCAAAGCGCGCGGGTGCAGCTTGGCTACACCACCATTGTCGCGCCGATCAGCGGCCGCATCGGCATCCGCATCGTGGACAAAGGCAATATCGTGCACGCGAGCGATCCCAACGGGCTGATTCTCATCACCCAGCTCCACCCGATTTCCGTGATCTTTACGCTGCCAGAGCAGAATTTGCCGGACATCCAGGAGGCGATGGGGAAAGGGCCGGTCACGGTGTATGCGCTTGGCCGCAACCAAAGGCAGATGCTTGGCGAGGGGAGGCTCAAGGTCATCGACAACCAGATCGATCAAACGACCGGGACAATCCGGATGAAAGCGGAGTTTCCCAACAATGAGCTGCGCCTGTGGCCGGGGCAATTTGTCAATGCGCGGCTGCTTCTTGCGACGCGAAAGAACGGCGTGGTGGTCCCGGCGCGAGTGATCCAGCGTGGGCCGGAAGGGGCTTACGTTTTCGTCATTCTGCCCGACCTGACCGTGGAGGTCCGCCCCGTGAAAGTGGCGCAAATGCAACAAGGGGAGGCGCTGGTGGAACAGGGGTTGCATCGCGGCGAACGCGTCGTGGTGGAGGGGCAATACCGGCTTCAGGCCCATTCCCGCGTGAGCCTCGCCGCGTCCGCCAAACCGGGCGAGGAATCCCCGTGAACATTTCCGAGCCATTCATTCACCGCCCCGTGGCCACGTCGCTGTTGATGGCGGGCGTGATCATCATGGGGCTGCTCGGCTACTCGCTGCTGCCGATCTCGGCGCTGCCCTCCGTCGATTTTCCCACCATCCAGGTCACGGCGCAATATCCCGGGGCGAGCCCGGACGTGATGGCCTCCTCGGTCACGACGCCGCTGGAGCGCCAGTTTGGGCAGATCAGCGGCCTGGCGATGATGATTTCCACGAGTTCCTTCGCGAACTCCGCGATCACGCTGCAATTCAAGCTCGATCGCGACATCGACTCGGCGGCGCAGGATGTGCAGGCGGCCATCAACGCGGCGGGTGGGGTGCTGCCGCGCGCCATGCCGAATCCGCCGACTTATAGCAAAGTCAACCCGGCTGACACCCCCATCCTCACCCTCGCGCTGACTTCGGATTCTCTCCCGCTGGAAAAGGTCAACGATTTGGCCGACACCGTCCTCGCGCAAAAGCTGAGCGAAGTCTCGGGCGTTGGCCTGGTGACGATTGAGGGAAATCAAAAACCGGCGGTCCGGGTGCGCGTGAATCCCAGTGTCATCGCAACCCTTGGAATTGGCCTGGAAGATGTGCGGACGGCGCTGATTCAAAACAACGTCAACGCGCCGAAGGGGAGCTTTGACGGGCCCCATCAGTCATACTCCATCGGCTCCAACGACCAGATTTTCTCGGCGGCGCAATACCGGCCCGTGATCGTGGCCTACCGGCAGGGCGCGCCGGTGCGATTGGGTGACATCGGCGACGTGGTGGACAACGTGGAAAACATTCGGATGGCCGGTTGGGTGGGCGGGAAACCGGCCGTCATTGTGGACGTGCAGCGCCAGCCCGGCGCCAACGTGATCGAGACGGCTGACCGCGTGAAAGCCCTGCTCCCCAAGCTGCGCGCCTCCCTTCCGCCCTCCGTGCAAGTCGCCGTCCTGACCGACCGGACGGCGACGATCCGGGCGTCCGTCGCCGACGTGCAGGGAACGCTCCTCTTGACGGTGGCGCTGGTGGTGATGGTGATCTTCCTGTTTTTGCGCAAGCTTTGGGCCACCGTGATTACCAGCATCGCGCTGCCCCTGGCGGTCATCGGCACGTTCGGCGTCATGAAAGGCATCGGCTTCAGCCTCGACAACCTTTCGTTGATGGCGCTCACCATCTCCACCGGCTTCGTTGTGGACGACGCCATCGTGATGATCGAGAACATCGTCCGCTACATCGAGGCGGGCGATCCGCCGTTGCAGGCGGCGCTCAAAGGCTCGCAACAGATCGGCTTCACGGTGGTGTCGCTGAGTCTCTCCCTCATCGCGGTCTTCATCCCGCTTTTGTTCATGCCGGGAATCGTGGGGCGGCTGTTCCGGGAATTTGCCATCACACTGACTATCGCCGTGGCGATTTCAGCGTTTGTCTCGCTGACGTTGACGCCGATGATGTGCGCCCGCCTGCTCCGGCCGCAAAGCGAAAGCAAGCAGGGCCGGCTGTTCCGCGCGACGGAGAGGATGTTCCAGGCGCTGCTCCATGGCTACGAGCGGGGTTTGCGGTGGGTGCTCGCGCATCAGGCGCTTACGCTCTGGATTGCCGTGGCGACGCTGGCGGCGACGGTCTGGCTCTACGTCGTGGTGCCCAAAGGATTGCTGCCGCTGCAGGACACCGGGCTGATTATCGGCGTGACGGATGCCGCGCAATCGATCTCCTTCGCAGGCATGGTGGAGCGGCAGCGCGTGATCGCCGGGATCGTGGGCAAAGACCCCGATGTGGCCGGCGTCGCCTCGTTCGTCGGCGTGGGGCCGGTCAACGCCACCGTGAACACCGGGCGGCTCTATATTAACCTCAAGCCCCGCAGCCGGCGCAAAGCCGGGGTGGAGGAAATCATCGGGCGGTTGCGCGAGGCGACGCGGGGCGTGCCGGGGATTTCGCTCTCCATGCAGGCCGCGCAGGATGTTCAGATCGACAGCCGCGTCACTCGCACCCAGTACCAGTACACCTTGCAGGATGCCGACGCGGCGGAACTGGCGCAATGGTCGCGGCGGTTGCTCGGGAAACTGGGCGCGCTGCCGGAATTGGCCGACGTGGCCAGCGACCAGCAAACCGGCGGATTGCAGCTCTACCTGGAGGTGGACCGCGACAAGGCCTCGCGGCTCAACATCTTTCCGCAAGCCATCGACGACACGTTATACGATGCGTTTGGCCAGCGGCAGGTTTCCATCATTTTCACCCAGCTCAACCAATACCGCGTGGTGTTGGAAGTGGAGCCGCAGTTTCAACTTAACCAGGATGCGCTCCAACAGATTTATGTCAGGACGGCCGCCGGGCAGATGGCGCCGCTGAACGCGTTCACCAGCGCTTCGATCCTGGCCGCGCCGCTTGCGATCACGCACCAGGGGCAATTCCCGGCGGTAACGCTTTCGTTCAACCTCCGGCCGGGGAGTTCCCTGGGCGCGGCGGTGCGCGCGATCCAGCGCACCGCGCGGGAAATCGGACTTCCCGAGACGGTGGAAACCACTTTTTCCGGCAGCGCAGCGGAGTTTCGCGCGTCGCTGACCAGCACGCCGTTCCTGATCCTGGCCGCCATCGTGGTCATCTACATCGTGCTCGGTGTTTTGTATGAAAGCTATATCCACCCCGTCACGATTCTTTCCAGCCTGCCCTCGGCGGGCGTTGGCGCGCTCGTCGCGCTGCTGGTTTTCCGCATCGACCTTTCCCTCGTCGCTTTCATCGGCATCATTCTCCTGATCGGTATCGTGAAGAAAAACGCCATCATGATGATCGACTTCGCCCTGGACGCCCAGCGGCACGGGCGGCTCTCTCCCGTCGATGCCATCTCCCAGGCTTGCGTCATCCGCTTCCGGCCCATCATGATGACGACGATGGCGGCGCTGCTGGGAGCCCTTCCGCTGGCCTTGCAGCACGGCTCCGGCTCGGAATTGCGCCGCCCCATGGGCGTGGCGATTGTCGGCGGTCTGCTGCTTTCGCAGTTTCTCACGCTGTTCACGACGCCGGTGATTTACCTTTATCTGGACCGGCTTGGGAACTGGGTGCGAGAGAGGGGAGCCATGCCGCGAACATGAATGTTTCCGCTCCATTTATTAAGCGCCCGGTGGGGGCGTCGCTGCTGGCTGGCGGCCTCGCGTTGCTGGGCGTGATCGCTTACCACGCCTTGCCGGTCGCCTCCCTTCCGCGCATCGATTTTCCGATGATCGCCGTTGCGGCCTCGCTGCCGGGAGCCGATCCCGTCACCGCCGCCTCGTCGCTCGCCGCCCCGCTGGAGCGGCGCTTGAGCCAGATTTCCGGCGTGACGGAAATCACCTCCTCCAGCACGCTGGACGGCGCGTCGATTACCATCCAATTCGACCTGGACCGCTCGGTGGACAGCGCCGCGCGCGATGTCCAGGCCGCCATCAATGCGGCCGCAAACGACCTCCCGCCCGATCTGCCGAATCCGCCCATCTACCGCAAGGTGAACCCGGCGGACGCGCCGATTCTCGTGCTGGCCATGTCGTCGGCGACCCGCCCTTCCTCGGATGTTTTCGAGGCTGCGGATGAAGTTCTCGGGCAGCGGTTGAGCCAGATCGAGGGCGTCAGCCAGGTCATCATTAACGGCGCGGAAAAATCCGCCGTGCGCATCCAGGCGAACCCGGAGGCGCTCGCATCCACGGGCCTGAGCCTGGAAGACATCCGCACCTTCCTGGGGACGGTCAATGTCAACTCGCCGAAAGGCAGCCTGGAAGGAGGAGGCCTTTCCTACACGATCACCAGCAACGACCAACTCCTCCAGCCGGAACCCTATCGCCATCTGATTTTGCGCCAGGTCAACGGTGTTCCGATGCCGCTCGACACCCTGGCCGCCGCCGTGGATGGGGTTGAGAACAGCCGGCTTGCGGGCTGGGCGGGAACGCAGCGCGCGGTGCTGCTGATCGTCTTCAAGCAGCCCGGCGCGAATGTCATCGAGACCGTGGATCGCATCCGCGCGGTGATTCCGCAGATCGAGCGGTGGATTCCTCCCGCGATCAAAATCACGGTGCTCAGCGACCGGACCACCACCATCCGGGCCTCCATCGCCGAGGTGCAGTGGGCGCTCCTGCTCAGCATCAGCCTCGTCATCATGGTCATCTGTCTTTTTCTGAGGCGGCTCTGGCCGACGCTGATCGCCAGCATCACCGTGCCGCTCGCGCTGGCGGGAACTTTTGGAGCCATGTATCTGCTTGGCTACAGCCTCGACAACCTTTCGCTCATGGCCATCACCATCTCCGTGGGATTCGTCGTCGATGACGCGATTGTCGTGATCGAGAATATTTTCCGGCGCGTCGAGGCGGGCGAAAGCGGGCGGCCGGCGGCGCAGGAGGGGGCGCGCCAAATCGGGTTCACGGTCATCTCCATGAGCACGTCGCTCATCGCCGTGTTCATCCCGCTGCTGTTCATGGGCGGCCTGATCGGGCGTCTCTTCCATGAATTCGCCGTGACGCTGAGCATGGCGATCCTTGTCTCCGGCATCGTTTCCCTGACGCTGACGCCGATGCTCTGCTCCCGGTTGCTGAAACGCGAGTCGGATTACCCGCCGCCCAACTTTTTTATCCGGGCGAGCGGCAATGCCTTCGCCTGGCTTTTGGCCGGATATGCAGCGTGCTTGCGATGGGTCTTGCGCCATCAGGCGACGATGCTGGTGGTGGCGTTGGCGACCTTGCTCGCCACCGCCTGGCTTTATGCCGCCGTGCCCAAGGGGTTTTTCCCGCAGCAGGACACCGGGCTCATGATGGGCGTCACGGAAGCGGCCCAGGATGTCTCCTTCCTCGAAATGTCCCGGCTCCAGGACATGGTGGCGAGGATCGTCCTGGCCGACCCCGCCGTGGCGACCCTCGGTTCGTTCATCGGCGCGTCCGTCGGCAGCGCCACCGTGAATAATGGGCGGATGTTCATTACCCTGAAACCCCGCAGACAGCGGGATGCGTCGGCCGATGAAGTGCTCAACCGCGTGCGCCGCAAATTGGAGAAGGTCGAGGGGATCACCCTCTATTTGCAATCCGTGCAGGACATCCGTGTGGGCGGGCGGCTTACCAAGGCGCAGTACCAGTATGCCTTGCAAGCGGCGGATCTTGATGAGCTCAACGATTGGGCTTCGCGGCTGCTGGAGAAGCTCAGGGAGAGCCCTCAACTCAAGGACGTCAGCAGTGATTTGCAAACGCGGGGGCTGCAATCCAGCGTCGTCGTTGACCGCGACGCCGCAGCCCGGCTCGGGGTCGCTCCCGCGGACATCGACAACACGCTCTACGATGCCTTTGGACAGCGGCAGGTCTCCACGATCTATAAGCGCTACAACCAGCATCACGTGATCCTGGAGGCGGACCCGCGGTTCCAGTTGAGCCCGTCCTCTCTCGACAAGATCTACGTGCGTTCCAATACCGGGCGGCAGGTTCCGCTGGCTAGTGTCGCAAAGTTTGAGCGCGGCAACACGTATCTTTCCGTCAATCACCAGGGGCAGTTTCCAGCGGCAACCTTTTCCTTCAATCTGGCTCCCGGCGTTTCGCTGGGCGAAGCCACGGAACTCATCCGCAAGACGACGGAAGACCTCAAAATGCCCGCCCGGGTGCAGGGCAGTTTCCAGGGAACGGCGCAAGTCTTTCAAGCCTCCCTCGCCACGCTCCCCATTCTCTTTCTCGCCTCGCTGGTGACGGTCTATATTGTTCTGGGCATGCTTTATGAGAGTCTGGTGCATCCGCTGACCATTCTGACCACGCTGCCGTCGGCCGGAGTCGGCGCGCTCGTTGCGTTGATGATTTTCCAGTATGATCTTTCGCTAGTCTCCTTCATCGGGATCATTTTGCTCATGGGCATTGTCAAAAAGAACGCGATCATGATGATCGACTTCGCGCTCGACGCCCAGCGCCAGGGGGGGCTTGCTCCGGCGGATGCCATCACGCAAGCCTGCATCATCCGGTTCCGCCCCATCATGATGACCACCATGGCTGCGCTCCTGGGGGCGTTGCCGCTCGCCATCGGGTTCGGCATTGGCGGAGAATTGCGTAGGCCGCTGGGCATCGCGGTTGTAGGCGGATTGGTCTTTTCCCAGGCGCTTACTCTCTTCACGACGCCGGTCATCTACCTCGCCATCGAACGCCTTCGCACGCGGCTCGCCCGTGGATAACGTGCACCGTTTTCGAAATTGCGATGCTGCACCTCAAACGCCGGCGAGGCATAGCCACCCGCTACGCCAAGAACGCCTCCTCTTTTCTGGCCGCTACGCATATCCGCTGACTCGCTCTCTGGCTTGCAACCACGTGACGACACCATTTAACTTGCTGAAACGCCATTAGGCCTTGCATTCTGGCCTCAGATCGATTGTTTTTTTAACCAACGGTAATGGCACCCACGGATATTGACTCTCATTATATGCGCTCATGGCAGCGCGTCGCGTGCAAAAAGCTTGTTCTCACCCTTGTGATAGGGGTTGTGGTAACTCTAGCGGCATTTTGGCAGCTTGGAAGAGCTGAACGCGCCGAATTCCAGATGCAATTTGAAAGATCTGCGATTAACCGTGCGCAGCTCTTCATTCATCGAATGCAGGAAGACGCAGGGGTGCTCAATGCGTTGAAGGAACATTTTCAGAACTCAGAGGAGCTTGCTGCGCCACAGTTTACTGCGATCACCGAAAAGATATTGGCAGGGCGGGAGGAAATCATCGCGCTTGGCTGGGTTCCGCGCGTGGATTCACGGGAACAGGGAGGGACGAGGCCGGTCAGAAAAGAGGATTTGCCCGGGCCGGCCTCTACCCCAAGTGGACGTTTTGTGCCAGATGCCCAGCGGGAGGTCCATTACCCGATCGCATACCTTACTCCCAAGAAAGGCAATGAATCGGCCGTGGGAATCGACTTGGGGACTTTGCCGTATCACCACGACGCAATGATGCGGGCCGTCGATTCCGGAAATGCCGAGATTTCTCCAGAGCTTGATGAATCGGATCGGTTGCCATTCCTTCACTTGCATTTGGGCAGGGGAATCAAGGGAGGATTTCTCGTCATGATGCCGGTTTTCCGTCCGGAAATGCCTGTCGCTAACCCGGATGAGCGGCGGAGGGCCCTGAAAGGCTTTGTCCTGGCAGCTTTTCATTCCGAAAAAATCAGATGTGTTAGCCGGTGGGCAAGGCCTAGTGTGTCTGTCTTGATAGATATTATCGATTTTTCTGCACCGCCCGAGCGGCGGATGATCTGGAAAGCCCCCCCGGCTGCCGCTATTGCGCCGGAAACTTGGAGATCTCGTTGGGCAGCATCCGTTCGTCCGCAATTGCTCACAAAGTTCAATTTTGCCGGTCATGAGTTTGGCCTGAATCTGACGGCAGACAACTATTACCTGAGCGCGAATTTTCCGATCACGCATTACGCCGTCCTATTCTTTGGTCTGGCGCTAACGCTGGTTCTAGGGCTCTATTTCAAAATTGAGCTCTTGCATCGGGAGGGAACGCGACGAGCCACCGAACTTATCGCAACCAATGAAACCCTGACAAGTGAGGTTCGTGAAATCGAGCATGAAAAGGACGATCTGCGGCGAAGTCGAAACGCATTGGAAAAGCTGGTTTCTGAACGGACCACCCAGTTGCTCCTTCAAAACAAGGAACTTTTAACGGAGATTGCCGAACGCAGGCGAGCCGAGGAAGAGATGCGTCGAAGCAGGGACGAAGCAGAGGCGGCTAACCGCGCCAAGGACGATTTCATTGCCGTCTTGAGTCACGAATTGCGGACTCCTCTGACGCCCGTGCTGGCCAGTGTTTCCGCGATGGAAACCGATGAAACATTAACGCCGGATTTGCGGTTGGAGATGGGGCGGCTACGGCGAAATATCGTATTGGAAGCAAAGCTTATCGACGATCTTCTCGATATGACCCGGATTCGCCGAGGCAGCCTGGAACTGCACAAAGAACCGGTGGATATTCACACCAGCCTCCTGATGGCTCGCGAAATCTGTGAGAGCCAAATCACGTCAAAGGCATTGGAGGTGTCGTTGTGTTTTTGCGCCTCTCAATTTTACGTCTCTGGCGATCCCTCCCGGCTTTGCCAGATCTTTTGGAATCTACTCCAGAATGCCATAAAGTTTACGCCGCAGAACGGGCGTATCGAAGTTCGAACGGCCAATGTTGATGGGCGGCTACGGATCGAAGTCGCCGATACAGGTATCGGAATCGAACCAGAGATAATGCCCCGAATCTTCGGCGCATTCGAGCAAGGGGAAAAAGGGACGAATCGCCGCTTTGGAGGCATGGGGCTGGGCTTATGCATCGCCAAAGCGCTAACAGAGCAGCATGGAGGCACGCTCCATGGGTATAGCGCAGGGAAAGGGCTAGGGGCAACCTTTGCCGTTGAATTGGAAACCATTCCCTCAGTTTTAGCCGCCAAGATCGTTCCTGCGCCGATTTGCAAGCAGCGCAGTCACCGCAGAATACTCCTGGTGGATGACCACGCCGACACACGGCGGATCTTGGCCGGATTGCTGCGAAAGTGGGGTTGTGCTGTCTCGACCGCCGATTCCGTACAGAACGCCTTGCAGCATCTTAACCAGGAGTCTTTTGATCTTCTCGTGAGCGATCTTGGTCTTCCCGACGGCGATGGTACGGAAATCATGCGCCATGTAAAAGCCCACTGCGAATTTCCGGGGATCGCCGTGAGTGGTTTTGGAACCGATGAGGATATCCGCAATAGCCGCAAGGCTGGATTTGCAGAACACCTCGTCAAGCCGATCTGCTTTGAGACGCTACGAGCGATGATCGAACGCACACTCCCATGATACCGCCATCACATTAGGGATCACCTGTGCATGCCATTCACCTTCTTGACGCCGTAATAGCGTCCGGTTCTGGAGTGACGGTAAAGGCCGGGGGCATTGTTTGCTTTGACGCATTCCTTCTGGCTGCTGGTTTGAGGTACTTCGACGGGCGTATTGGGAAGAATCTGGGTTCATTGTGAATAAAACACCTTCGGCTCGCCGATGCAAAAAAATCAAGGGGGGATTATTTGCAAGTCTTTCTTGTATAGGCACTTCAAATGCGTCTAAAGCGGCCTTACCCGGCCCCAATAAGCCCGAGTGGGCTTTTTGCTCCCTTTTTTGTTGCCGAAATTTTTTGGAATGATAGCTTCTCAGTCCCGCGTCGGTAAGCGGACTTGAGGATCGCCCCCGAGCGAGCCGGAGTCGGCCTGACGATTTTTGACCGGGGGGGCTAAACGGGGGACTAGGGCGTTTTTCGACGCACCGAAAATCCCTGAAAAGTTCCTCGGGCCGTGAAACTTACGGGGTCTTAGCTCAGTTGGTAGAGCGCCTCAATGGCATTGAGGAGGTCAGGGGTTCGAATCCCCTAGGCTCCATATTTTTCCTGTTCCCTAAAACAGCCCTAAATCGGCTGTAAACCTTGCAAGCAAGCGGTTCTCTGGCTTGTTCCTATCAAATCCCCGAGGTTTCGACAGTCTCACCAAACCCCAAATTTGGTTGCCCGTTTTGGTATAAGTTGGTATAAAGCGGGCGTGCAAACCAAACCCGCTGAAAAAAACGGCAAAAAAGCAGCCCTAAAGGTTTACGAATTCAACGGCAGAACCGGGAAAATTTACCCTCTCAAAACAGGGGCTTTTGCGGTGAAGTATTACTATGCCGGGGAACGGAAGGAAACGCAGCGGGCGACGTACGAAAAAGCCGTTACTTTCTTGCAGGAGGAATTTACCAAGCTCGACACAGACCAAGACAACACGCAGACCCTTTTCCCCACCAAAACGAAGATGAGGGACGTTTGCGAACTGGAACAGTTACTAGCTTGCGAAGGGGGCGGGGCTAGCCTTAGAGATACCGTAAATTATTACTTGATGAACTTTAAGAGTAATAAAATAAAGCCCGCGACCGTCTCAGTTTGCGTGAAAGAATTCCTTTATCATCGGGAGCATACGAAGAACGTATCTATTTCTCAGATGAGGAATCTTATAAAGCATACCAGCCGATTTGAGGGAGACTTTGGCAGGCGTTTCATCCATGAGATTACCTGTTTAGAACTAACGAAATGGTTAGCAACTAGAACCGATGAGAGAGAGGGGCGGGGCAATGCTCTTTGGTCAACAAAAACCAAAAATAATAACCTTGGCTCGTTAAAATCTCTAAGCATATTCGCAAGGGACAAACTTAAAGCCCTTCGCCAAAACGAAAAAACAGAATTTGAAAAAGTAGATAAAACCCTAGATGATTTAAAGCCAGACATTGCTATCTATACCCCAGCTGAACTAAGGAAGCTTTTAGATACGGCAATCGAAAAGGAGCGAGCCGATATGATACCGATACTTGTTATTGGTTCGTTCTTAGGTTTAAGACCCGCTGAGATTCACGGCGAAAAAATAAAGCGAGGGCCGCTATATTGGGAAAGGTTTCTATGGCAGGATAATCTTCTTAATGTAAAATGGGGGAAGAACCGCACTAAGGGACAAAGATATATTCCCCTAAACGATGCCGTTAAAGCGTGGCTAGCCCCGTTCAGACATTTAAAGGGAGCGATATGGAAGTATAAAGAAAGCCATACCGCAAAGCGGGCTGTATTGCACGAGGAAGCAGGAATAGAAAGCGTAGATGATGGATTTCGCCATTCTTACGCCTCTTATCGTATTCGGCACTTAAAAGGAAGAAAAGAAGAGCTTGCCGTTGAAATGGGCAATAGTGAGAGGATGATTGAGGAACATTACAAAGCTAACGTAAAAGATTCGGAAGCGAACGAATGGTTTAGTATCATGCCTCCCGAAGGATACGCCGAAAAAATGAAGACGAGCATAGAACGCCTAGCCAGCTTTAAGAGCGAAGAGACGAATAAATAAATCAATGTCGCCCTTTTTGTAATAAACTTTACCGCCTAATGAGTAGCCTTTTAATTTCGGGTTCGTGTTGTATCGGTATTTATCAAAAGTAGATTCACACATTCCCCCCATATACTGAGCGGCGGCTTTTGCGTCTAGCCAGCCGTCTTTGGCTGCTTCAATGTCTTTTAGAATTGAGACTAGCTCTTTGTGGTCGTAATTTGCAGCTATTGACTTCTCGACACGCTCTAGCCTCTCGCCAATACTGGCGAGTTTGTCAGTAATGTTTTGAACCGCGTGGAATAACAGCGACGTTATATCAAGTGGATTTACGGGAAAAGGAATTACTTTCGAGTCTTCTGGCATGTTTGTATTTTTACATTTGGTTTATCGTTGCGCTCCGCTGGGCGACTGTAATTTCATTATGCCTCGTTTTATCTCAAAGTCAAGGTATTTGACGACACTTGGCACGAGATTTGATTTTAGTTATTTATCTAACTTCCGACTCTAAAAGCGAACGGAAAAAGAGTAACTGAAAGGGCTTTTAGTAAATTACTTAAAGGAACATTCCGAAGAAATTTGTTGACCTCGAAAAGTATTTCGATAAATCCTACTCCTAATCCGGAGATTAACTCCGGTTAAACATTCAAAAACCAAGAAAGAGAAACCAGTATGGCAGCGCAAACAACCAAAGAACGAAAAGCCGCGATTAATAAGCAAATTAAAGACCTAGAGAAGCAGCTTCTTGATGTCAGAAAATCCGAAGGCGACGAAGTAAAAGCGGCCCTTAAAAAGTTGAAAGCCGACGATGAGGAGATTGCGCTTGATGTTGTTCTTTCGGTTTTCCCTTCGTTGAAATCCGGTAGGGTGGAAGGCGCAACCGGAAAACGTCCCCGTAAGACCAAAGAGGAAAAGGCCGCAGAGGTTGCCGAACTGGAGAAGAAAATTTTAGCTTTCCTTAAGCCTTCTGTAAAGATGGGAGCCGGGGCGATTAAGAAGGCCACTGGAGCAACTGACAAACAAGGAGTCGTAATTTCAGCTATTCTTAAGAATCTGATTTCGAAAAAGATGGTCGCGAAAGAGGGCGACCTTTCCAAAACCGTTTATTGGCTCAAGAAGTAGAATCTTACCTCTACCCTAGAAGCCCCTTGGGATTCGCTCCCTTGGGGCTTTTTGTTGTACCGACTCAGTGACCTTTGAAAAAGTCCCACCCCCACGGCGTCGAATGAACGGAGAACAAACCAGCGGGGATGGGTGCTTTTTGCGTAAAATCCATGTATCTCACGAAATTTTGGCGCAGATTTCTCTTTAATCATTTACTTAAGCTCGATGAAACGGGCGTTTTGCCGGAGTAACCCCACCTGTACGCCTCTATACGGGCCGCTACCGTGTCCCGAGGGTGGAGACAGCCGAGGCAGGAAACTGGGCGAGAATCGGGAATCTTTAATTATTAACCCTCCAACAGATAAAATACTCTGAGACGGTCGCGCAATCGAGAGAGGCAGCGGGATTTATATTATATAGTGCGAGCTATAATAAAGTCGCTTCGCTCCCGGTTTACTCTGGCGAGGGCGACGCCACGAACTTTAACTTAAACTTATTTTGCGCCAAAAGCTCACGTTTCAGGCGACTTTACAGAGAAAACGGGCAGATTTTATTATATAGTGAACGCCACAATATAAACTTAATCGTGCCACTACTCCCCCGGCTGGCATGTCCCCAACACGCCAGAAAGCGGCTTGGCAACGGGCTGCAACTCTGCTTCCGTGGGGACATGGAATCGACCGCCAGAAACTACTTCGAGAAATTCACCGGGCTGGATGCGGCGGCAGTTCTTCAAGGGCTGCCTTTCACGACACCCAAGACCTTTGAGAATGAATGGCTAGACTTCAAGAGCGGCAAACCAAACGCACTCGACAAAATTTGGAGCAGGGCTTTAGGAGGATTTGCGAACAACGAAGGCGGCGTAATTGTATGGGGCATTGATGCGAGAAAAGACGAGGAAACGGGTATAGATGCAGCACATTCGATTATACCTGTTCCCAATCTTGAAAAATTTGTGAGCGATTTGACCGAATCTTTTCGGTTTGCCACAGACCCACCTTTAGCCAAAGTTGAGATAAAATCCATTCCGTTAAGTCCCGGTTCTAAGGAAGGTTTTGTCGTCTGCTACATTCCAGAAGGGAAAACGAAGCCTTACCGTTCAGAGAAAGACGGTAAAAGCTATCTAATGCGATTGGGTGACTCACAGCAAGAGCTAACTGTTTCTATGTTGCGGCAGCTATTTTATCCAAGGACTGAACCGCGAATTAATATAATCTGCAAAAACATTGAACCTCCAGAATCTTTTTCCGACCAAGGTGAAGTAAACCATAATTTTCAGTATGGAATAACTTTTAGCCTACAAATACTAATAAAAAACATCGGGGAGAGAACGGTTGAACATGTTTGTAGTGGACTAGAAATCGACCGAGGAACTTTATTGAGAGTTGGGCCAGATAGGGGGGGCAATGGTTGGCCGTGTATTAGGAACCGTAGCAAAGTGGAAGTTCTCACAAGCTTTTTGCATCCACAATTATCAAGTGTGGATAATGTAATCGTCCAAAGTTTGGACTATATTGACGATGTTTTGCTAACGATTTCCGTATATTTGAAAGACGCTTCTCCTCAGAAAGCTAAGTTTCGGTTAATGCGGGGCTGCGAACCCGTTAAATGCGAAGAGGAGGATTAATCGGGCTGACACTCCCCCGGCTGGCACAGAATCAAAACACGTAACGGTATTAAGCCGCTCGGTGGCTTTCTTCTTCCTCAGAGATTACGTTGACGCAAGACTTGTCGTCTTTCGTCTTTACAGATACTTTCACGCCAAGTTCAGCGGCAAACTCTTTTTTAATAAGAGATTTTACGGTTTTTTTGTCTTCTTCATGGGTCAACAAAGAATCGTGAATCGTTAGCACCTTCAAACCTAATGCCTCGCATTTCGGAACAACTTTCCCAATAATAATAGAAGCCTCTAAGGTTTGGAGTTTTTTCCAAAGGGCGTCTTTGTCTCGCTTCCTCATGGCGGAAATGATGGCGGTTAGCTCCGGGAACTGTTGGGCAAATTCATTTTCAATCGACAACGCCCATTTTGCTAAATCCCTCTCCTTCGAGAAGAGGAAGGTTAGAAACTGCTTTTTGATTTTGCTTCTGTCTTCTTCCCCTGTGAGCGTTTGGAGCAATTCATAAAACTTGCCAGATTCAACGAGGCGCAAATATCGCTTTGCCTCTGCCGTTTCCTTGTTCTCATAAACGGAGTGAAGAAGAAGCGGCTGACAGTTGGCAACGTCCACTTCAAAAACGGGTTGACCGTCGAGCCTGAGGAACTTTCTTAAGTCCCGCCCTAGATTCGTAATATTGTTGAATACTCTCCCGGTGTTCTTATCGGTCGAGAAAAACCACTCCTTTTCGGCAATAAAATCAGAGGAAATCAAGTTACAGTTATACTTCTTAACATCCTCCCGGTATGAATCGTTAATAAAATCGTAGGCGGCGGGTTCGATTGTAACCGTTTGGAGGTTTTTAAATAAATATGCGTGAGTTTGTTTCGTGAGTTCGGGGCTGCTTGCTTGTTTTGGATAGGGATTTTTCATCGTTGTTACTTTTTGTCCTCTGTATTGTTCCGTAAAACGAAATCCGAAAGACTTTTTCTTATAAATGCGTACGTTATCTGTTTCGATGATACCCATTTTAAATAAATCGTCTTTTACCCGTTTAACGTCATTTTTGCGGATAAAACGCCCGATTATGTTGGAATTTACGCGCACGTAGTCGTTGTCGCTCTTGTATAAACCCTTGTTCGTTACTCTGGCGAAGTGAATCGTTGAGATGAAGAAAAGCAACTTGTAACGATATTCGACTCTGAACAAGTCAAAAGCGGCTAAATCTAAATTGGATGGGTAGTATAATTTATTCATTATAAAAAGTGCCCGCATGGGTGGTAATACTTCTCTGAACGATATTCGAGAGAACACCCACGGGACTAAAGTTTGGTTTTGTGTCGGGGTATTACTCCCGTTCATGGCCGATATTAGCCACTCGTATCTATTATTTGTGGAAATCGCCAGAAATCCAAAAAATCTTCGTTTACTCTGAAAAATATTTTGCAAGGCCGGAAAATTGAGAAAAAAGGACCATCGAAACTAAAAAATGCCCAAATGACAGCCCGTATCAAAAGTGATACTCATAAGATATGTTATTAATTTCCTTATATTCCTTCTTGTTGGGTTATCTTATCCATTTCCTTTGCTTCTTACTCCTTATTGCACAGATTAATCAACCGAGTGGCAACGAGGTTACGCGAGGAACGAGCGTAAATAACAGTAAGTTATCATTTTCTTCTCAAGTCCAGTAGTAAGTCTGCTTAATAACGAATCATTATACGGTTTCTCATTAGCCCCGCATTCGCTATCTGGCAGAAATAAACACATTAGCTACTAAGGGCTTTCTTCATTCATTAGATACATATTTATATTAGCTGCCCGTATTAAGTGAATATTACAGAGTGTATGGGCAAATAACCATTTTATCCCGCTCATGAGCTATATTCACAAGACCGCGAAATGAAATAACGCTTGTTTAAACAATAGCGCGTTTTTTTTTTCACTATCAGTTGCGCCTCCTCTCATCTTTAATGGAAACAGAGGCAGGAGAAGTAAAAGTTTCCTTCACGCGCTCGGAAGTGTAACCGCGAGTTAAGGGCCGACTAAAGCGAGCATCTTAAAAACGGTGGTTTCTTTTACTTTATAAAAACGCCTGAATTTTGACCGAAAAGAGAGCAAAAGGCGTATCAGAACGCATCTCTAAAAGAACGTCGCAAAAGCAGCGATTTTACTTGAGTAATGAGACTTTTTGAACAGAATCGACTCAATGAACATTGGATATTCTCGAATCTCGACTAACGACCAAAACCTCCACTTGCAAACCGACGCGCTCAATAAGATAGGATGCGAAAAAATTTTCTCCGATATAGCCAGCGGTGCAAAATCTGACCGTTCTGGTTTGGCTGAAGCTCTGCGCTTTATTCGTCCTGGCGATACTCTCGTTGTCTGGAAGCTCGATAGGCTGGGCCGCTCGCTTCGCCACCTCATCGACACCGTTGCAGAACTCCAAGCGAAAGGTATCGGGTTTTGCAGCATCCAAGAAAACATTGATACGACGACATCGGGTGGAAAGCTCTTCTTCCACATCTTTGGTGCGCTGGCTGAATTTGAGCGCGATATTATCAGGGAGCGCACAAATGCCGGTTTGGTTAGCGCGAGGGCGAGGGGCAGACTTGGGGGGCGTCCAAAATCTATGGACAGTAAGAAAATCGAAATGGCACGCTCCCTCTACGATAGCGGCAAAAGTAGTATCGCCGATATTTGCGCCACTCTGAATGTCTCGAAGGCCACGCTTTACCGATACCTTGGGAAGGTTTAGCAAGCGCGGCGAATCCCCGCTTTAGGAGATTGTTTCGCGCTCTTCAAAGTTAATCTTTTAATAATACCGACTGACTAACGAATAAAAATAATTTTCAAATCATTAATAGCCGTTAAGTCAAGACAATAAGGGGAGGTGGTATTTTTAAAAAGTATTTCTTGACACGTCTAAGGTTTTTTCGCGCTGGGCTGGGTAACGTTTAATTCACGGCGAACTTTTATAAAAACCTCTTTTACATATACTTACGAATAACGAAAACTTTGCATTAACCTTTTTTGATTAGGCTATTTGCGGGTAAAGGTTATTGCACAGTTATAGCCTATCCGAGCGTTTTCGTAAATTTATCAAATTATCTTCTTCCCCTTTCTCAAACAATTATTACCGGACCTCATACTTGAACTTCATTTCGTAAACCCACTTCCCATTCCCATCTTGTCGGTAGCTGGAATACAGAGGGTAGTAGCTGGAACTGGTAAAGGATTTTGTTAAATCCGATGCAGCCTGATAAGCTTCCAGTCGAGTAGCTCCACGTCCAATGACAGTCGTTTCCTTCCATCCAGCGAGTGCGACTGAACAGGTGACGAGAAGAATTAGGACTGATTTGATTAGTGTTTTGATTTTCATAGAATCTTTATTTATGCGTTTCCCGGCAGCCGGACTGCTGCCTTGCTACTTTTTGTTTGTTTTTGGAATGCTCAAGGAGCAAGGCGTCTGCAATGTCAATGATGACGAATGAAAATGCTCGTGTGACGGGGGTTGTAACAGCAAGGGTGATTCCACCAATCGCCACGACTGCGTTGCTATCTGCAAATCCGCCAATGGTGCATATCACACCAGCAAAGACCGCCAACACGGTCATAAACGTCATGAATCCTCGAAGACCACCATAGGCGGTGGTTCCTCGAATGGCCTCCCGATACGAGTTTATCGTCTTTTTTCTACGGAAAAACGATGCTTCTTCTTCCATGTGTTTGGCTGCAATTTCCTCGTATTCTTCTTTTGAAATCACTCCAGCCTGTTTTTGCTCAACCGGAGGCTTTGCATTTGGCGGAGGCAACAGCGATTCTATAGGCTTCCAGCCCGTTTCTGTTTCGCGTCTCCCCAAGGTTCCGGCAGATATGCTGCCGGTTTCTAGTGACTCCTTAACGCTCGCTTCATCATACGGCCCGAATTCCTTGCCTTCATGCCAGAGGAAATAGTTCATAATTGTCGGTATCAAAAAGAATATTACTGGAAACGACGGCTATTTTTGGCGATGTTCTTTTTCCCTTATTTTGTCGCCCAAAATGACGAGTTCTACTCCTGCTGAGCAACCCTTTGCGTGATTCCATATCTGGCTGAGTCCATATTTTTGGCTTATGTATTTATCCTCATCCCATGTCAGCCCATATCGTTTGAATAGATTAAGGTCTTCTTCTGGCATGTGAAAGAACGGCTCCCCGTTACTCAATTGATTGCTACGCATCCAAAAATCTCTGGCAACAATATAGGTTGTCATAGCGTCGTTCAGGTGTTTGCGCCACTCTTCATCAGAAATCCGGGGTAGAATCCGGTCGAGGTTGATTTTGGCATTCAAAACCAATCGTGTGTAATCGGCTAAATTCACTCCAACGTCTAATGCGGAGTTTATTTGGTCAAATTCCGCGAGAGCTTCTTTGGCGACCGCAATCTTTGGGGCCAACAGAGCGTGCTGTTTTTGCCACTCACGGTCTTCTTTCGCCAATTCGCGTTGCTCCTTAAAAGCCGCGATTCGGGTTTTGCAAAAATCTATGAAATGTTGAGACGTGCAAACTCCCGTTGCAATTATCACGAGAACACCAACTCCGACAATCCACTTTATCCGCTTTCGCCGTGGCTTTTTCTCTTGAGGAGTAGTCTGGACGGAAAGAACTTCGGGCGCGCTTGGTTTCGGCTCGTTATTTGCCGGGAACAGGATTTCCAGCAAGGGCTTCCAGTCGCTCGCCCCATCGGTGCTTGCAAGGTCACTTTGGAGGAGTTGCCCCGCCTTGAAATGCTCGAAGGCTTCGGTTTCGGAGTAGGGACCGTAAACGACGTTGTCTCTGGTGATGTAAATCATTGGAAGGATTAGAGATACGCCACGGAGGCGGTTTGATTTTTGCGTTGCCAATTCTTTTGCACGTAGGTTCGCATAGGAGTTATTTCAGGCTGAATACGGCAAGCGTATTACGGAGAAGTTTTTCTCTCAAGGGTAAAACACGGATTATAATCCGTGGGCGAATAATCCTCATTTGTGGACACTTGTTGAAGAACGAGTGGCTCAGAACAATTCATTAAAAATCTTGGGAGAGCGAATCCGCCGTGCTCGGAAGAGGCTTGATTTGTCCCAAGAGGCGTTGGCATTCCAAACCAATATCGACCGGAGCTATATGGGCGGCGTCGAAAGGGGGGAACGCAATCTATCTTTTTTGAAACTCTGCTCGATTGCGAAGGTCCTAAAGAAGGATGTTGGCAGCCTGACGAGAGGACTGCCCGGATGAATCTGGTGCGGATGCAACTTAAGCCGGAAAGCGGGAAAAGGGCGGTCCTTGATTACGAAGTGGTCGCGCTGGCAAGGGTTCTGAAGGTAAGCGTGAGTTGGCTGCTTGAGGGCTGATAGCGGGGCTTTTGCTACTTGCCTCAGACTGTTCTGCCTCCTTAGTGTGAGCGAATGAAATACTCCCTTTGGATTGACGGCAAGCCATCCGGCCCATACGACGCGCGCCAGATACAGAAACTTTACTCCGAAGGGGCACTTTCCGAAACGGATATGGTGAATCCAGAAGGCTCGAAAAGCTGGCCGATGCTTAAGGACGTGTTTCCGGTCAAAACGTGGAACGCAAGCAGCGGCGGGGCACCCGCTGCGGGAAGTTGGGGGAGTCTGCTAACGCCGGGGGGAAGCCAAGGCTCAGAGGTTACGTTAGTCGGGTTCAATATCCCGTTTTGGCATTTGGTAACATTCCTGATTAAACTGTTTTGCGCTGCTTTCTTGGCGGGGCTGGTATTTTTAATCCCCTATTTCCTTTTTTGGTTTTTGATTATCGGCATGTTGTTTCACCGCTAATTGCTGATTCCAATGCTTTACATTGGCCGTTCGTTTTTGAGCTCTCCTCTATCGTTTCAATGGCGGTAACGTCTATCTTAATTTGATGAAATCCTCGATTCTCTGTAATCATTGCTAAAACATCATCTTCAATATTCTGTACCTCATGGGTGAGATATTCTACGTCCTCGTCTACCGATTGCAGAGTCAGAAGAACGTCGCTGCGATTCATTTTCATGGAATCTATGCGGGACAATTTTCCAAGCACCATTTCTGCCTTTTCCTTTAGCCCAATAGTTAAATTAATCTGAACAGGGAGATTCTCGATTCGCTCGAATTTCTCATCGCAATCAGGAAGTTGTCGATACTCATTTCTAAGAAGTTCATAATTGCTTAAAACAGAAACAAGCCTTTGCCGATAATTGGATACCGCAGAAAACAACTGTTTCTTTAGTTGAATGATTTCTGAATGTCGGCGTTCGATTTGGTTTGTTTTGTGAACCTTATAAAGGCTGCTGCTAACAATTAGCGAAATAGCAGATACAACTAGAGCGCAACTAGAGATAATGACGCTGGTTTCTGGGGTTTGCATAAGTTTCTGTGAATGAATGTCGGGAAATTACTTAATTTTAGAACCCAAGGGGATTTGCTATTATATCTGCTCGGCTACGGATTATCTGGGGATAAAGTTTGCGCCGTTCTTTCGCTATAATTCCGGTTTCCCTAAGAAACGGCAAAATTCGCGTATTCTCTGGAATTAGACGTTCATCGAATGAATTTGCGATAGCGTTAATTTCTCTCTGCGTCATGTCATAGGCCGTCCCTCGTATATCGGCGAATACATATTTATCCAAACGCAATCGTTTTAAGTTAGTTTCATGATAACCAAACCCCAAAAAGACTAGTTCTTCAGCATTTCTAAGAAGCTTGGCTGCCTCTTTGAATTGCGGCTCTTTACTAATGTTCTCATGGATGATTTTTATCGAGTTAGCCGCCAGATGTGCGGACATATCGTCAAGAATTGGCGTAAAGTCTCGTGCTAATCTGTCCCTCCGGAAAGGCAAATCGCCTAGGGTTCCATGTAAATGAACGATAGGGATTCTCTTAAATATATCGGTGATTTGAATATCAGAGGCCCCATAGCTTTTTCTTAAAACTGTTTCAAGATAGAACTCTAGCGACCTATCGTAATTATAAGTTATAAACGAGACTTCATTATCTCCAAACTTACTAAGTGGTGCTGCCATCTGTTCGAATAAGTAATCATACCAATTATTGCCTTTTAGTTGCAGATTAAAAATAGAATCTGGATTCTCGCGCGGAATTAGGCATCCTGCGATTGCCATTTTTCCGATTGTGATGAGTTCACTTCTTGATTCGAGAAAGGCGTCAATCGAGTTTTTCCCAGAGTATTGGAGTTCTTTTGCGAATTCTCTTCCTGTTGAACCAAACTGTTTCCAGAATGGTTGACCAGACCGTTCCGGGGATAATAGATTCTCGCAAATCTGGGTTAGTAATTTACTTCCAGATGGAAATCCGAAATCCATACTTGCTCCGGCCCCTAAAACAAAACAAATACGTTTAGTAATCATAAGGCCAAATCAGTATCCTTCTTCTTAGCTCTTGCGGCCCATTTACGCCAGTTCAGGCGAAATAGAGAATTTGTTTGAATCGCTTTGGCTTCGCTAAACATCGCCTCTCTCAGCTCGATTAATGAGTTGTTAAAAACGCCAATCAGCGCGAGACATTGTTTTTGGTCATGGCAAGACAGTTTCTTTAGCTCGTTCAACGCCCAACCGATAGTAATCGCATTAAGCGAGCCTCTCGCATTAAGATAATTTTTCATTGAATTGGCTAAAGATGGGAAGTAAAGATTGAAAATCATTTCGATTTCGTCAATATCTCCTTTTTTAATCTGGGAAGATTCAGTATCCGAAGTATAACCATTAACTTCGTCTTCTTCGATTATGGGTAGTAGTCTATAAGCACGAAAGGATATATGTTTATGGTCTTTAATTACAGACATGTAAAGCAACTCCAGCTTTGACAGTCTAAAATCCCGTTGCGCCTTACCCGCTGAAAGCCGATATCCGACAAATACACCCACAATACCTAAACAGGGTGCTATAATATCTTTTATTTGCGAAATATCCATGTTTATATTTCGAGTAATCCGCTAAATTCGCTATGGGCGCAAGCGGCCATTGAAAGCGGTTTGATGTTGTCTTTAAGGCCGTGCATTACTTCATCGAAAAAACTGTCTTCGATGGGAATGCAAAGCAAGGCGGCCCGACAAGCCTTAAATCCCTCGTTCTCTTTTTCCTGAGTAATCAGATAAAGCCCTAAAGTAAACAAATCGGCAAAAGCGATTCTTTCGGGATTTTCCCTCTTGTGAATAGCTTCATTGAGTTTCTTTAAAGTCCGTTCAGAAAGTTTCGCCATAGTTCCGTGAGCCTAGCGGGGAATCCCTGAGTATTTCAAGAGTAATGGCACCTAGCAGCCCCGCAGAGGCGTTTTTCTTGCTGGCGAGGGTGAAGACAGCCGGGGCAGAAAACCGGGCAAGAATCGAGTGCGGAAATTGGGCGACGAATCAGCGCAAAACGAACGGACGATTTTCGAATTTTTCGCAACCATTCAGGCGCACCCCAAAACGTAGCACTTACTATCAGAGAACAGCGAAAATAAAGCGAAGAAATCGGGGTTTGTCTGGACTCCCAAAACCGGGCAAGATTTCAGCCATATTGAACGGGAAATTCTCAAAGAACCGGTATAGAAACGGTATAAAGTGACTAAAAATAGGGAATATACTCTGGATAAGCTAGGGCTTCGAATCCCCTAGGCTCCACCAGTTCAAGTGCTTGTAAATCAGCAACTTGGGAGACTGGTTGAAAAAAGGGTTGGTGGCCTCAGTCTCACCATTTAGTCCCACCTGGCCGGGATTCCCCCTAAAAAACCGGATCTTGTCTGCAACTGTCACTGCGTGTCATTGTGGAGCATACCACGTCCCAAAAAACCGATCAAGAAGTTCACGGGCGCCAAGCAAGCCCTCGCGAAGGTTGAAAATGCCCCGAATCTCTTCGCCCATGAGGGAACCGGGATTTATTACGGTCGGACGCGACGTGGCGGGAAGGATTTGATCAAGTGCCTGGAAACCAAAAACCGCCGAGAGGCGGATGCGGCGTTGCAGGATTGGTTCAAGGAGATTGCCACCCCAAAGGGGAAATCGGGCAGTTTTCGGGAGTTGTTGGATAATTTCCTCACGGTGCGTGAGCTTCTGGCAGACAAGACGCAGGAGAATGACAAACACGTGGTTGAACTGTTCAAGGAGCATTATCCAGACGGGGTGGATATTCCGGCATCACGAGTCACCACTTCCAGCCTAATTAGTTCTACTTTGTTATAAATATTTCTTGCCAAGGCGGGTGAGATTTGTTGGA
>JBAWXX010000022.1:0-46655 GCA_037143855.1 Verrucomicrobiota bacterium
GCGCCTTTGGCGCTGCAAAGGCTCACCCAGCTTGCACCACTTTTAATCGCGCCCAGTTCAACTGGTGAATCACCCGTCTCCCCTTCCCCGCGCGTCTCCGCGTCTCCCCCGCTACGGCTTCATTTCCGAGCCGC
Source organism: Verrucomicrobiota bacterium (assembly GCA_037143855.1). Classification (GTDB taxonomy): domain Bacteria; phylum Verrucomicrobiota; class Verrucomicrobiia; order Chthoniobacterales; family Chthoniobacteraceae; genus UBA695. The sequence goes on from JBAWXX010000022.1 coordinate 135, forward strand.
TGGCCGTGTCCACGATCACGAATTGCTCGTGGTGCATGGCCGGGTCGGCGCGGAAGGAGAGGCGGCAGGCGTAGCGGCGCTCGATCTCGACGAGGAGTTCCTCGTCGTCGCTGCGCAGGCGCGCGAGCAGGTGCGGGCTGACGGTCACTTTGAATTCGTGCAAGTCCGGGTTCTTGCGCAAGACCTGGTGCAGGGTGCGCTGGAGTTCCACGCTCATGGTCGTGGAGCTTTTCACGGTGCCGCGCCCGTGGCAGTAGGGGCAGTTTTCGTAGATGGAACCGCTCAGGCTTTCCGCGGCGCGCTGCCGGGTCATTTCCATGAGCCCCAGGTTGGAGAGGGGCAGGACGTGCGTCTTGGCCTTGTCGCGGCGGAGGCGGTCTTTCATCCGGTTGAAGACGTTTTGCTGGTCCTTGCGGCTCTTCATGTCGATGAAGTCGCCGATGACGAGGCCGCCGATGTTGCGCAGCCGGAGCTGGCGGGCGATTTCGTCCACGGCCTCCAGGTTGGTTTGCAGGATGGTTTTTTCAACGTCCTTCGCGCCTTTGTTGCGGCCGGTGTTGACGTCGATGGCGATGAGGGCCTCGGTTTCGTCAATGACGATGTAGCCGCCGCACGGGAGCCAGACCTGGCGGTGGAAGGCGTCGTCGATCTGCTTCTGGATGCCGTATTTCTCGAAGACGGGGGTCGGCTCGTTGTAGAACTGGACGCGGTTTTTGGACCGGCGGGAGATCTGCCCCACGAGGTCGCACATCTGCTTGACGGCTTCCTCGCTGTCGCAGATGACGGCGTCGATTTCGTCGGTGAGGAAGTCGCGCACGGTCCGCTCGATGATGTCGGGCTCTTGGAAGACACAATTGGGCGCGCCCTTGGATTTGACGGCTTCCTCGATCTTGGCCCACTGGTCAACCAGCAGGCTCAGGTCGCGCACGAAGTAGCGTTCGCGCTGGCCCTCGCCGACGGTGCGGACGATGACGCCCATGCCTTCGGGGATTTCGAGCTTTTTGAGGATCTTGCGCAACCGCTCGCGCTCCTTGGGGTCCTCAATCTTGCGGGAGATGCCGCACTGGTCGCTAAAGGGCATGAGGACGAGGTAGCGCCCGGCCAGCGAGATGTTGGTGGTGATGCGGGGGCCTTTGTTGGAGATGGGGCCCTTGGTGACTTGGACGAGGACTTCGGAGCCGACGGGGTAGATCTTGGGGATGTCGCCCGAGGTGATTTTTTTGGGCTGCTTGCGGCCGCTCTTGCGTTCGACTTCCTCCACGCCGCTGTCGAGGGCGGCGGGAATGGCGTCCCAAAAATGGAGGAAGGCGTTTTTTTCGAAGCCGATGTCCACGAACATGGCTTTGAGGCCGTGTTCGATGTTTTTGACCCGGCCTTTGAAGATGCTGCCAACGATGTTGCGCTCGGTCGTGCGCTCGATGGAGTATTCTTCGACCTGGCCGTTTTCGAGCAGGGCGACGCGGCGTTCGAGCCGTTCGCAATTGATAATGAGCTTGTTGCCGGTTTCGCGCCGGATGCCGAGCATCTTTTTGACTTTGTCGATCATGAATCTGGTTGTTTGGAGAAAGGTTTTTACTGACACGGAAGGTGAGTGGCGGCGACGGGGTGTTCTGCCGTCCGCCTGGTTAGGGTTTGCGATGCGCTAGTGAAAGATTCTTTCAAGAAAGTTTCTTCGGGGTTGTTCCGGCTGCGCCGTGGGTTCGGCGCGCCGGATGGTTTGTTGGGTCGGTTTAGGAGAGGAAGCGGGCGCAGGCGCGGGCTTGCGCGCGGACTTTTTGGCCACCCGGCCTTGGTCATCCGCTTCCGCTTCGGCTTTAATGTCGGGGCTGGCGTTGCCGCGCCCCATTTGAACGGCTTGCGCGGGGGAATCGTCGCCGCCGCCATCCGATGGATCGTCGGAGGCGGCTGCAACAATGCCGCTGGCCGCTCCGTAGGGCGGCAGCGCGTTGATGGTTTCAAAAGGATGTGCGCTGTGCGCGGGCGCAAGCGGCTTGAGCTCGACGGTCAACTTCCCGGCGTCCATGGCGAGCGCTTCTTCGAGGATGTGGGCCGCGATGGGCGCGGAGACGCTGCCGCCGTGCTCGCCGCCCTGCACCATGACGACGACGACATACTTGGGATGATCATAGGGGGCGAAGCAGCAGAACCACGCGATGTGTTCTTTCTGCCCCCGGTCGGTCGCCTGGGCGGTGCCTGTCTTGCCCGCGACCACGGTGCCTTTCACTTTCCCGGAGTGGCCGGTGCCGCCGCCGCCGGGGCCGCCGTCCGCGTTGACGACGTTCCAGAACCCCTGCCGGACGACTTCGATCTGCTCGGGCGGAAATTCGGTGCGCAGGTCTTCGCGGATCTTCGGCTCCAGGGGGACGGCGATGCGGCCCTTCTCGTCGAGGGCGGGCTTGCCGTCGGCCTCGAGAACTTTTTTGACCAGGCGCGGCTCGTAGGCGATGCCGCCGTTGGCGACCGCCGCGTAGGCCATGGCCATTTGCAGGGGGCTGGCCAGCACGTAGCCCTGGCCGATGGAGGTGTTGGCGGTTTGGGCGGAGGTCCATTTTTCGCCGTTTTGGCGGCCTTTCATCCACTCCGGCCCCGGCATGCACCCCTCTTTTTCGTCCGATAGCCCGAGTTCATAGCGGTGCCCCATGCCGAGCACGCCGCCGATGCGTTCGATGGTGTCGCCTCCCGCGGCGTTGCCGAATTGGTAGAAGAAGGCGTTGCAGGAAACCTTGATGGCGTCGGGAAGCTTCAGCGTTCCGTGGGAGCCGCCTTTTTCGGCGATCCAGCATTTGAAGGGGCGTCCGCCGTATTCGACCGCCCCGGAGCAGTTGAAGGACTGGTTGGCCAGCCCCTTGGTGAGCCCGGAGAGGGCGGTGACGATCTTGAAGGTGGAGCCGGGCGGGAAGCCGCTGATGGCCCGGTTGACGAGCGGCACCGCCGGATCTTTCAGAAGGGCGTTCCAATCCTTGATGGAGACGCTGGGGATGAAGATGTTGGGGTCGAAGGAGGGGACCGACGCGATGGCCAGGATGTCGCCGTTGTTCGGATCGACGACGACGGCGGCGGCGCGCCCCAGGGTGGGATGCCGCAACGCTTGCTCGACGATGTACTGGATGCGGGCGTCGAGGGTCAGGTAGACGTTGGCGCCGGGCTTGGGGGGATCGACGCGGACTTCGCTCTCCATGCGCCCCTTGGCGTCACGCTGGATGACGCGCACCCCGGGCTTGCCCCGCAGGTAGGGGTCCATGGATTGCTCGATCTGCGATTTGCCCTCCACGTCGGGCTGGTAGTAGGTGAAGGAGCGGACGTCAGGTTGCTGGTCGATCTCGCGCGGCATGCCGACGTAGCCGAGGATGTGCGCGGCGAAGGCTCCGTAGAGGTACTCGCGCACGGGCTTCTGGCTGATCTCCACGCCGGGCAGCCCGACGTCGTGCTCGGAGAACCGGGCGATGGTGTCGAAATCGGCGTCCTCGATGTAGGGGAAGGGAACGAGCGTGTCGTGGGCGTAATGGTTTTTGAGGTGCTTGGCGTTGTAATCGCGCGCGAGGCTCAAATCCTCCAGCCGGGGGATCACGGCGGTGTTGACGACTTTGATGATGTCGGTGATCGGGATGTCCTTGAGCATCTGGCGCTGGGTGCGCCGCTCCAGGAGCTTCGGGACGGCGCCATACCGGCGGCGGTAGCCGTTCTCCATGTCTTGCAGGTAGAAATCGACGCTGTAGCTGGCCCGGTTCTGCACGAGCGGGATGCCGTTGCGGTCGCGGATTTCGCCCCGGACGGACGGGATGCGGACGGTGACTTGCGATTTGCTGCCGATCTTGCCGGCATAGGCTTCCCCGCGCATCACCTGCAACTCCCACAACCGTGCGACGATGCGCCCGAGCCCCAGGAACATGAACAGGGCTAGGCAAAAGAGCCGGAGGTCGGAGCGGGAAAAGAGCGCCATGTCAGATCTCCTCCTCCGGGGTTTCGGACACGGCCGGGTTGTAGCCGACCAGCGCGGCCATGGCTTTGAGGAAAAAGAAGACGCCCGGCGCGAGCACCAGGGCCACGAGACCGGGGCCGCCGATGCGCCACCAGATGTCGGGGTTGATCTCGAAGGGGACGTTGTAAAAGGCGGCCCGCCGGACGGAGATCATGAGGAACTCGGCCAGGACGATCACGGAGGTGCAAAGGCCGCTCAAGAGGCAGTGGATTTCCCAACGGCCCCGCTGGAAGAGGGGCCTAAAGCCGCTCATCAGGCAGCCCAGGACGGCGTAGAGCAGGATGGACCAGCCGATGCCGATCTCCACGACCCGGGCGCTCGTCGGGCCCATGCCGATTTCCAGCACTTGGGCGGTAAGGGCGTCCCACATCAGCCCGCAGACGAAGGCGAGCGCCAGCATCCCCGGAAAGGGGAGCGCCAGCGCGCCAAAAAAGAAAACCAGCGGGAGGAGAATGATCCGCGCCCCGGAGAGGAAGGCGAGCGGCGGGAGGTAGAACTGCAACATTAGCGCTCCCAACGCGGCCAGCAGCAGGATCAGGAAAAAGCGGATCATTTCTTGCCCAGAACGACAAACACGTCTTCCAGTGTTGTCAGGTCCACGGCAGGCAGAAGGGTTGCGTAGCCGTCGAGTTCCCGCACGCGGAACTCTTTGATGGCGCCAATAAAAACTCCGGCGGGATAGACGCCGCCGACGCCCGAGCTGTATACCTTCTGTCCGGGCTTCAAATTGGCTGTTTTGGAAAGAAAGCGCATGCAGAGGGCCGGTTGGCCCGTGCCGGATGCGCGTTCCCCACTGATAATTCCCTGCTCGCGCGACCCCTCGATGCTGGAGGCCACTTTGCAGTTCTCGTCGGAAATGAGGAGCACGTTGGCCGAGTGTTCGGCGACGAAGGTCGTCTTGCCCACCAGCCCGCTCTCGGTGAGGACGGGCATGTCGCTTTCGACGCCGTCGGCGGAACCGCGGTCAATTTTGATCGTGTTCCACCAGGAGGAGGCGTCGCGTGCAAGGACGCGCGCCGGGACCAGTTGGAAGGCGGCTCGTTCCCGGTATTGCATGGCGCGGCGGAGGCGATTGTTTTCGGCTTCCAAATCGCGCAAAGTCTGGTTGATGGCCTGCAATTCCTTGTTGCTGACGACGAGTTGTTTGTTCTCTGCCTCCAGTTCCTGCAAGGTTTTCAACCCCTGGCGGACGGCGGTGATTTTCCGCTCCAGGTCGGACCCCGTTTTAAAAAACGGGGTGATCATGCCCAGAAACGCGTTTTGCACCCGCTGAGTGCCCGACGGGCCGAGGGCGAAAAGCCCTCCCACCGCCAGGATAAACACGACCAGTGCAAAGATGGAAAAACGCCTCATAGTGACCTATGACCTGCCATGTCTCGCTTGATGAAATGGATCGCCGCGCGGGCGCTTGACGGCATCAGGCCCGGTAGGTCCGGTCCGCCGTCGCCACCTGCCGCAGGAAATCGATGGCCTGCAGGGCGCGCCCGGTGCCTTCGGCCACGGCGCTCAACGGATCCTCCGCCACGTGCACCGGCAGCCCGGTTTCTTCCGACAAGAGTTTATCGAGCCCGCGCAGGAGCGCGCCGCCGCCCGCCAGCACCAGGCCGCGGTCCACCAGGTCGGCCGAAAGTTCGGGAGGGCAGCGTTCCAGCGTGACGCGGACGCTCTCGACGATGGTGGAGATGGGCTCCAGGAGGGCTTCGCGCACTTCCTGGGAGGTGATGGTGAGGGTCTTGGGCAGCCCGGCCACGAGGTCGCGGCCTTTGACTTCCATGGTGGTCTCGTTCTCGATGGGATACGCGGAGCCGATCTTAATTTTGATCTCTTCGGCGGTGCGCTCCCCGATCATGAGGTTGTAGGCCCGCTTCATGTATTGCATGATGGCTTCATCGAGCTCGTCGCCCGCGACGCGGACGCTGCGGCTGAAGACGATGCCCGCGAGCGAGATGAGGGCGACTTCGGTGGTGCCGCCGCCGATATCGACGATCATGTTTCCGGCGGCTTCCTGCACGGGGAGACCGCATCCGATGGCGGCCGCCATTGGTTCTTCGATCAGGAAAACTTCCCGGGCTCCCGCCCGCATGGCCGATTCCTTCACGGCACGCTTCTCCACCTCGGTGATGCCCGAGGGGACGGCGATGACGACGCGGGGCCGCGGCCGGAAGAAGGTCCGGCGGCCATGCGCCTTGCGGATGAAGTGCCGGAGCATGGCCTCGGTCACTTCAAAGTCGGCGATGACGCCGTCCTTCATGGGGCGCACCGCCACGATGTTCGCCGGGGTGCGGCCCAGCATCCGTTTGGCTTCGTCGCCGACGGAAAGCACCTTGCTTGTGCCCGCCTGTACCGCCACGACCGACGGTTCGCGGAGCACGATGCCGTGATCGCGCACGTAGACGAGCGTATTTGCCGTCCCGAGGTCGATCCCGATGTCATTCGAGAACAGCCCTAAAATGCTGCTAAACATTGAAAAAATCCTCTGTAAATGGTTTGGAAATGGGTGGGTAAAATCGAAGGGCGCGCACCGTCAAAAAGCCCGCGTTGCACAAGGATACGCTCCCGCCTGCATTTAAGCATTCTGTTTCTAGGGAAAGGGGGCGCTCAGCGTCAAGGCAAACTACGCATTCTGCGGGGAGAAGGGCATCGGATTGCGAAAAGTGTAAACATTGTGTTAAATAAGCGACTATTCATGTTGGCAGGATACATTCCATCTGCCAACGCTTTTGCAAACAAAATAAAACGCCGTCGCCTCTTTTTTTGTTCTTACGGACCGGGGGGTTCCGCTGGCGGGGCTGCCTTCTTTGCCCCGGCACCCGCCTGTTTGCGGGGGCGGCCGCGTTGGGAAGCGCGAACCGCCGTCCCCTCCACCGCCGGGAGGGGCGTGGGGCAAGCCGCCTCGATCCCCTTCGCGGCGAGCCGCGTTTGCGCCTCGCGCAGGTAGCCCGCGTCGATGTCAAAACCGAGGAAACGCCCCACCCCGCATTCGGCGGCGGCGAGGGCGGCGTGGCCGATGCCGTTGAAGGGGTCCATGACGAAGCTCCCCTCGCCCACCCCGTGCAGGCGCAGGCACAGGGAGGCCAGTTCCACGGGGAAGGTGGCCGGGTGCGGCCGGTCCTTCTCGCGGCTCTTGATGGTTTGGTACGGCACGAACCAGGCGTTGCCCCGGCAGCGCCGGTCGCGCCCCCCGGTGTGGCCCCAGCGCGCGATGTTGCTCTTGTCGGCATACGGCACGCCGATGGCCAGGCGGTCGAGGGGAACGTCGCCGGTCTGGGTAAAATGGAAGACGTATTCGTGGCAGTCGGTGACGTAGCGCGGCGAGTTGAGCGGCTTGAAATGGCCGGCCGAAATGGGCTCGCCCCCCTTGGTTTCCACGGTGATCGACTTGATCCAATGGAACGTGTTCTGGAGCACGAAAAGTTCGCTGAACCGGAGCGCGAGCTGGTGGGGCAGCAGCGGGTTGGCTGGGGCCGCGCCGACGTTCAGAAAAAACGAGCCGTGCGGCTTGAGCACGCGGCGGATTTCGGCGGCCCAGCGCAGCGACCAGGCGAGGTAATCCTCGCGGCTGGCGGTGTCGTCAAACCGCGCATAGCGGATGCCGAGGTTGTAGGGAGGCGAGGTGACGACCACATCCACGGACTCCGGCGCGAGGGCCTGCATTCCGGCAAGGCAATCGCCCAAGCGCAGTTCAAAGAAAGAAGAGAGCATGTGTGCCGCATTCGTATCTCATCTGTAATCTTAACGCAAATCCCATTGCAAACCGGCGCGCGGACTTTGGCAGCCTGTTGAAAAAATCCGCTGCAAGCTCTCCATTGTTCTTTTTTCAACAGGCTGCTAGGATGCGTCCTCTCCGCTCATGACTCCAGATTGGTCCATCGACTCCGCCATTGAACTCTACAACATCGACCGATGGGGTACGGGTTATTTTTCCATCAACCAACGCGGCAACGTCGAGATTCTTCCCACGAAGAATCCCGCGACGGCGATCGACATCATGGAGGTCATTGAAGACGCGCGCGACCGCGGCCTGACCTTCCCGCTGGTGCTCCGCTTCCAGGATCTCCTCCAACACCGGGTGGAGACGATCAACCTCGCTTTCCAGTCGGCCATCAACGAATTCGGCTACAAGAACCACTACCGCGGCGTGTTCCCGATCAAGGTAAACCAACTCCGCGAGGTGGTGGAGGAGATCGCCGAGGCGGGACGCCCCTTCCACCTCGGCATCGAAGCCGGGAGCAAGCCGGAGCTGCTGGCGGCCCTGGCGCTCCACAGCGACCCGGAAAGCCTCATCATCTGCAACGGCTACAAGGATGGCGAGTTCATCCGCAGCGCGCTCCTGGGCAACAAACTCGGCACGCGCGTGATCATGGTGGTGGAGAAGCTGGAGGAGCTGTTCCAGATTTTGCGCGTTTCCAAGGAGATGGGCGTGGAGCCGATGATCGGCCTGCGGGTGCGGCTCCAATCCAAGGGAGCCGGGAAGTGGGCGACCAGCGGCGGCGAAAACGCCAAGTTCGGCCTCTCGACGGCCGATCTCGTCCTGGCCAGCGAGACGCTGCGCAAGGAAGGGCTGGCCCACTGCCTCAAGCTCGTCCACTTCCACGTCGGCTCGCAGGTGCCGGACATCGGGACGATCAAGCGGGCGGTGCGCGAAGCGGCCCGGTTTTACGCCAAGCTGGCCAAGCTGGGGCACGAACTCGGTTACCTCGACGTGGGCGGCGGCCTGGGGGTCGATTACGACGGCTCCAATACCGCGTTTGACAGCTCGACAAACTATACGCTCCAGGAATACGCGCGCGACGTGGTCTACAACATCATGGACGTGTGCGACTCGGAGGAGATGGCCCATCCGGTGATCGTCAGCGAAAGCGGCCGGGCCTTGGTGGCGCACCACTCGGTGCTGGTGGTGGAGGCCTTCGGGGCGATTGAGAAATACGACAAGCACGCGGAAGTGACCGTGCAGCCGACCGACCACAAGCTGGTGCGGGACATGTGGGACATCGAAAAAAATCTGACCCCATCCAACCGGACAGAGATGCTCCACGACGCGCAGGAAATCAAGGAGCAGACGCTCTCGATGTTCAACTTCGGCCTGATGGACCTGGAGAGCAAAGCCAAGATCGAGCAGGCCTATTGGCGCATCGCGAGCCGGACCGTGGAAATCTTCCATGCCGAGCCCGGCGAGGAATACGTGCCCGACGAAGTGAAGGAACTGGAAGTGGCTCTGGGCGACCAATACGTCTGCAACTTCTCCGTCTTCCAAAGCCTCCTGGACCACTGGGCGCTGGGGCAACTTTTCCCGGTCATGCCGATCCACCGGCTGGACGAGAAGCCCGACCGCCACGCGACGCTGGTGGACATCACGTGCGACTCCGACGGCAAGGTAAGCAAGTTCATCGACCTCCAGGACGTGAAGGAGACGCTGCCGCTCCACACCCTCAAGCCGGACGCGCCGTATTACATCGGCTTCTTCCTGATGGGGGCCTACCAGGACATCATGGGCGATCTGCACAATCTCTTTGGCCGCGTGAACGAGGCCCACGTCTTCCTGGACGAAGACGAGGAGGACGGCTTCTACATCGAGGAAACCATCGAGGGAAGCACGATTGCCGAGGTCCTCTCGATGACCCAGTGGAACCAGTCAGACCTGATCCGCCGGTTCAAAAAACAGGTGGACACCGCCATCAAGAGCGACCGCCTCAAACCGAACGAGGGGATGAAATTACTGACCTCCTACGAACGGGGGCTGAAAAACTACACCTACCTGCACATCCAGAACGGGAAGGCGTAGGGGGGCGCGGATAGAAAAATCTCACACGAAGGCACGAAGAAGGGGTTCTCTCTCAAATTCCGGCAGCCTACCGAAGCGGCGCGCGTAAGCCGCCACAACGCGCCGTAGCGCGGAGTGCCTCAAGCGGCACGCTTGCCCCGGCGGCTTCCTGCCTCTACACTCCCGTTGGCGTGACAGAACCGGCCCAGACATCTCCATCCCCTCCCCTCCGATCCCGCTGGCTCGGATTGCGGAAATTCCTGGCCAGGAGCTTCTGGGTGGCGATGTTCCTGGCGATGGCCACGGTCTTCTGGGGGCTCTGGTATGTGAGCCACCGGGGGTTCTCCCGCAAGTGGCGCGAGGCGGTGATCTCGGAACTGGAAAAGCGAGGCGTTTTCCTAAGCGTGCAACGGCTGACGCTGGACCCGCTCAAGGGCCTGGTGGCCCAGGACGTCCGGCTGCGCCCTTCGCGCGAGGAAAGCCGGGTGCTGGCCTCCATCAACGAGGTGGTCCTGGATATCAATTATTCCAACCTCGTCCACGGCGCGCCGTTCCTGAACGCGGCGGAACTCCACCACGCGACGCTCTCGCTGCCGCTTGATGCCGGGATGCCGGATCGCACCCCCAAGCGCCTCGTCATTGGGCAACTCAACGCGCGCATCCTCCTGCCGCCGCATCACCTGGTGGTCGAACACGCGGAAGCCATGGTGCGCGGCCTGCGGGTGAGCGCGAGCGGCACCCTGGTGAACCCGGATGCCTTCCACTGGCCCCAACGCCGTGCTTCGGAAGAGAAGGAATCGCCCGCGGCGGCGCTAGGCCGTTTCCTGGGCACCTGGGACGACCTCAAAATCACCGGGGGCCGGCCATCGCTGGAACTCCGTTTTAGCGGCGACCTGGCAAAGCCCTCCAGTGTGTTCGTGGATGCGGCACTGCGGGCGGGGCGCTTTAGCGTCGGGAATGCCTACCGGGCCGACTCCCTGGAAACGGCGGCAACGCTGGCGGACGGGCGCGTGCGGATCGATTGCTGCAAAATCCGGGATGCCCACGGAACGCTGGAGGCCTCCGGCTCCTACCAGATGGCCAGCGGCGAGGCGGATGGGCAACTCCGTTCCACGCTCGACCTGCCCGGGTTGCTCCGGGCGGTGCATCCCGCCGCCTTTTGGAAGGATCTGGCGTTCGACCAGCCGCCGCTGGTGGAGTGCAACGCAACCGCCCAACTCCTGTCCCCGTCCGCCCACCGCTTCCACGGCTATGGGAGGGTTTCCCTGGGCCCGGTTGCCTTCCAATCGGTGCGTTTTGAAGAGGCGGGGGCCAACTTCTCCTGGGACGGCCCGGATTTTGATCCCGAACACGCCCGCTGGTACCTCGATCATGCGAGCCTCCGGCGCGGGGACGGCAGCTTGAGCTTGCATGCGCTGCACACGCCGGAGGAGCTCCGGTTTGCGCTGGAGAGCCAGGTCAACCCGGCGGTCTTTCTCCCGCTGCTGCCGGCCGGGGTCCGTTCCCGGGCCGCGGAATGGGAATTCCGCACGCCGCCCGTGGTGCGCCTGGAAGGAAGGGGCCCCGGGCTCGCGCTGGCGGACCTCGAAATCACCGGCAAGGCACAGCTTGGGCCGACGAATGCCCGGGGCGTCCCGCTCAAGAGCGCGTCGCTGGATCTCGGGTTCAAGGAGAAGGTGCTGACCTGCCAGAATATCCAGCTGGAACGGGCGGAGGGGAGCGCCTCCGGCACGGTGGCTTACGATTTTTCCACGGACGAACTCCGGTTCCAAAACGTCCGCACCACGGTAAACCCGGTGGAGGTGATCCGCATTTTCGACAAGGACCTGGCCACCAATCTCCTCCCCTACCGCTTCAAGGCGCAGCCCGCGCTGGTCGTCAACGGGAAGGTGGGGTGCGCGCACGACGACTGGCAGCGCAACCGGCTGCGGGTGGAAGTGGATGGCGCGCAGGGGATGGATTACACGTTCCTGAAAAAAGAACTCTCCGCCACCAAAATCTCCGGGACCGTCAGCGTGATGGGCGACCGGCTGAAGCTCGACGGCCTGGACGCGGCGCTCTTTGGCGGCCGCCTCCGGGGCAAGGCGGATATTTCTCTGCGCAAGGCGAAGGGGGATTACACGGCGGAGCTTTTCACGGAGGAAATCGATTTTCCCACCCTGACAAAGCTCTACTTCGACTTCGACACTTCCAAGGGAAAGCTCACCGGCTCCTTCGCTTTCTCGGGGCTGCACGACTTCGCCCGCGCCATCGACGGGACGGGGGCCTTGCGCGTCACGGAAGGGAACGTGTTCGCCATCCCGATCTTCGGCCCCTTCTCCGGCATCCTCAACGATATCCTCCCAGGCACCGGCTACAACGTGGCCCACAAGGGGACCTGCACGTTTGCGATGCGCGACGGGGTGGTGACCACGGACGATCTCTTAATCGAGGGGCGCGGCTTCTCGATCCTGGGCAAGGGGAAACTCTTTGTGGTGGACGACAAGATGGATTTCACGGCCCGGATCAACGCCCAGGGGCTGCCGGGGAAATTCCTCGACCCGATCAGCCACCTGCTGGAATACGTCTCCGACGGCAACCTCTCCAAGCCGCTCTGGCGGCCCAAACGCCTCCCCAGGATGATCTTCGCGCCGCGCGCCGCGCCCACCGCCGAGGCGGCCCCCTCCCCCTCCGCACCTGCACCCGTGGCCGCGCCGCCGCCCGGCACGCGGGGGAAATAGAATCTCACGCGAAGCCCTGAAAATGCGTGACGCCTTGCGCCATGGCGCGTCCGGCGATCCAGCCGGTGGTCCAGGCGGCCTGGAAGTTGAAGCCGCCCGTCAGCCCGTCGATATCGAGGAGTTCTCCCGCGAAAAAAAGCCCCGGGGTGATCCGGCTTTGCAGGGTCTTGAAATCGACCTCCCCCAGCCTCACCCCGCCGCAGGTGACAAACTCGGCCTTGTTGGAGCTTCTGTTTGTCACCTCAAAGGGCGTGCGCACAAGCTGCGACGCCAGCCGCTGGAGAGCCGCCCGGGGAAACGCGCCCCAGCGCGTCGCGGAGGGAACTTCCGCGGCAATAAGGAGCTGTTCCCAAAGTCTGCCGGGCAGCGGGCGAAGGGGCGTTTTCCCGACGAACCCGGCCGGTTGAGAGACCCCGCGCGCCTGCAACTCGGCGGCCACCTCCTCCTGGCTTCGCCCCGGCAACCAGTTGACCAGCAGCGGGAAACGGTAACCCAGCCCGTGCAGCGTCCGCGCGCCCCAGGCCGAAAGCCGCAAAATGGCGGGGCCGCTCACCCCCCAATGCGTCACCAGCAACGGCCCGCGTTCGCGCAGCTTGCTCCCGGGGACGCTGACTTCGATGGACTCCACGGAGACCCCGGCCAGCTCGCGCAGCCACGGGGCTTCGATGCGGAAGGTGAAGAGCGACGGCACGGGCGGCTCCACGGTATGCCCCAGGGACCGCGCCAGGGCCGCCCCGCCCGCGCCGGATCGGCAACCGCCGGTGGCCAGCAACAACCGGTCGCAGGCGAGGGAGCGGCCATCGGAAAGCGTCAGGTCAAAGCCGCCGCCGGCCTGCTTTGCCGCGTGCTCCACGCCGCAATGCGTCTGGAGAACCACCCCGGCATCCCTGGCCGCTCGCAGCAAGGCGTCCACAATTGAAAGGGAAGAATCCGTGACCGGGAACATCCGGCCATCGGGTTCCGTTTTCAGCGCCACGCCCCGGTCCCGGAACCAGGCCGCCGTCTCCTGCGGCCCGAACCGCTGGAACGGCCCGATGAGGGCACGCCCGCCGCGCGGATAATGGGCCGCGAGGTCGCGGGCGTCGGGGCTCGCGTGGGTGACATTGCACCGGCCCCCGCCGGAAAGCCGGACCTTGGTCAGAAAAGCGGCCCCCTGCTCCAACACCATCACCTCCACGGATTGCCCCACGCCGGAGCACGCTTCCGCGCACGCCATCGCGGCAAAAAAACCCGCAGCCCCTCCCCCCGCGATCACAATGCGTTTCATGCCCGCGAGGGTAGCACGCGCGCCGCCCGATTGCAGCGGGGAGTTGTAGGAAAATGAGCCTCGAACAGCCTGTTGAAATAACGAACGATGGACAGTTGGGAACAGATTTTTGGTGTGGGCAAGAAGCCGAGCAGCGTGTAAGCAACAAAATTTAAACCGCTCTAGAGCGTTTTTGGGTTATTTTGTCGCAATGATCTGAGAGCGCCGAGGGTTGATGCGGGGCTTTTTGAGCGCAGCGGCTGTATTTGTAAATACAGCCCAAGCGCAAAAAGACGCACAGCGACTCTCGCCGCCGAAGAGCATACGACAAAATAAACCGAAACCGCTCTAAGGCTCGGCCAGCAATTTCTCGACTTTTTCCGCCAGGCCGTCGCGGGCTTCCTGGTCGCGCAGCACCCCTTTTTTGTCCACCAGCCACATGGTGGGGATACCGTCGATGCCGAACTCCTGCCCAAAGCGGTTTTTCCAGCCTTCGCCGTCGAAGTATTGCGGCCAAGTCATCTCTTTTTCCTTGAGGAACTTTGTGAGGGCGTCCTTGTCCTGGTCGAAGCTGATGCCGAGGATTTCAAACCCCTGGCCGTGCAGCTTGGCATAGGCGGCCTTGACGTTCGGGATCTCGCCGACGCACGGCCCGCACCAAGTGGCCCAGAAGTCGATGAGCACGACCTTGCCTTTGAGTTTCTGGAGATCAACCGCCTGCCCGTCGAGGGCGGTGAATTGCAGGGTGAGCGGTTTGCCGACCAGGGCGGCGACGCTCAGTATTTTTTTGGCCGCGGCTTTCACTTCTTCGGGGGCTGCCCCTTTGACGATTTCCTCGGCCACGAGGCGGAGGCGCTCGGAGCCGCCCGCTTTGGCGATTTGGAGCAGAAAGAAGAATGCCTTGGGGTTGTCTGGAAATTCCGCGACCAAGGCGCGCGCCATTTGCTCAGCCTCCTCTCGACTTTGCGCTTTCCGCTGGATCTGCGACAGCCGGATCGGAAAACGGATCAGGGCCGGTACGGAGGCATCGCTCAACAAGGGAGCTTCCAAAGCGTCCAGCCGTTTTTCAATAGCGGGATTGTGATCGCGGGAAAGTTGGACAATCATCCACAAGGCATCCCGCTCTTTTTCACGCGCGGCGTGGACATGGGAATTCTGGGGGAATTGCGCGGCGAAATCCCGGGCGCGGTCGGCCAGGGCGGTCAGCCGGGTGACTTCTTTCGCATGCCAGACCTGGAACACTTCCTGCGAAGGGCGGGTGCCCTGCCACTCCTTGGGCACTGTGGGGCGGCTTGGCTCCGCTTCAATCGCCTGCCAAAGGCTGGCGGCATCGGCCCCATTCGTGGCGGCGGCTTTGGCACCGGCCTGCGGCGTGGGTGCCTGGGCTGCGGAAGGCTGTTGGGCTTGCAGGGTTCCGGTGGCAATACAGACGGTTCCAACGGCTACCACCAATGCTCGAACGTTCACTTGCACGATTCCTGTTTTCATAAAAAATGTGAGAGACAAACCAACCCTTGGCGAGTCTACGCCCTTCCGTATGAGAAATGGAAGTGCAAAAGCGCTGCCGCTGTGGGGCTCGCGGCGCCCACCCGCAACAAAGCACAAAAAGGCCGAAGGGAAATCCCTCCGGCCTTTTTGACAAAGATAGCCTGGAACCGCTTACCGCGAGTAGAGTTCGACGATGAGCTGTTCGTTGACGATGGGCGCGATCTCTTCCTTGGTCGGGATGCGCTCGACGGTGCCGGCGAAGTTCTCCTTGTCGATCACGAGCCAATTGGGCACGGGGGCGATTTGGGTGAGTTCGAGGAACCGGGCGGCGAGGCTGCGCGAAGCGGGCTTGTCCTTGACGGCGACTTTATCGCCGGGACGGACGTTGAAGGAGGAGACGTCCACCTTCTTGCCGTTCACGGTGATGTGGCCGTGGGAGACGAATTGGCGGGCTGCCGAACGGGAGTTGGCGAAGCCGAGCCGGTAGACGACGTTGTCGAGCCGGGTCTCCAGGAGCTGGAGAAGGATTTCGCCGGTGACGCCACGGCGGGTCAACGCGGTTTGGAAGTAGCGGCGGAACTGCCGTTCCAGAACGCCGTATTGGTAACGGAGTTTCTGTTTTTCGGCGAGGGCCAGGGCGTATTCCGACTGTTTGCGGCGCGACCCCTTGGGGCCATGCATGCCGGGACCGTAGTTCTTGCGCTCCAGCGCCTTGGAGGGGCCGAAGATGGCCACCCCGAAACGGCGGCTGATTTTGGATTTAGGACCAGTATAACGAGCCATAAAAAAGGATGTTCAGATCAGACGCGGCGTTGTTTGGGCGGACGGCAGCCGTTGTGCGGCACGGGGGTGACGTCCCGAATGACGGTGATGTCCAGGCCGATGGCTTGCATGGCGCGGACGGCGGACTCGCGCCCGGCTCCCGGCCCTTTGACCCGCACTTCAACTTCTTTGAGTCCATGCCCCATGGCCTGGCGGCAGGCGTCCTGGGCGACCATCTGGGCGGCATAGGCGGTGCTCTTGCGGGAACCGCGGAAGCCAGCCTTGCCTGCGCTCGACCAGCCGATCACCGCGCCGTTGAGGTCGGTGATGCTGACGATGGTGTTGTTGAAGCTCGCTTGAACGTGCGCGATGCCGGTGTGCACGTTTTTGGCCCCTTTGGCCTTGATGATCTTGACCGGCTCGATCACGTTGGGGTCCAGAGAGAGGTTTTCCTCTTTCTTGACTTCGGGCGCGGCGGCTGCGGCTGCAGCGGCTGCGGCGGTTTTCTTCGACGCCTTGGGCGTCTTCTTTTTCGCGGCCCCTTCTGTTGCCGGGGTTGCCGGCGTAGCCGCTTCGGGAGCCACCGGAGCAGCCGCCGCTGAAGTGTTTTCAGGGGCGACAGGTGTCACGGGTGCATTTGTTTCTTCTGCCATAATGTCTAAAGTGTGTGTCTAATGGGTATGTCCAATGGATATGTCCAATGGGCGCCTACTTCTTCTCCTTGGCGCGCTGCACGCCGACCGTCTTGCGCGGGCCTTTGCGGGTGCGGGCGTTGGTGCCGGTGCGCTGGCCGCGGACGGGGAGACCGCGCCGATGCCGGATGCCGCGATAGCTGTTGATGGCCTGGAGCCGCTTGAGGTTGCTCTGGATGTCGCGGCGCAGGTCGCCTTCGATGAGCAGGTTGTTGGCGCTGATGGCCTGGATGATCTGGTTGATCTGCTCGACGGACAAATCTTTGGCGCGGATGTCGCCGTTGATGTTGGCCTGTTCGAGGATCTTTTTCGCCCAGGATGGCCCGATGCCGTAAATATAAGGCAGCGAGGCTTCGATCCGTTTGTCGCCGGGAATTTCAACTCCGAGTAGTCGTGGCATATTCTATAAAAGGTTGGGAAATGGAGGGGTGTGGCGCTTAACCTTGGCGCTGCTTGTGCCGCGCGTTCTTGCAAAGGACGCGGACGACGTTCTTGCGCTTCACGATCTTGCAAGACTCACACAGTCTTTTTACCGATGCTCTAACTTTCATAACTTACTGTTTTTCTAAGCGGTTTATGGAAACTTTTGGAAAATTGCTGGACGGGTGGTGTTGGTCGGTCGGCTGGCTTCGGGAGGCGAATTTGGGGACAAAAAAACGCCTCGGGAAAACCCACTCTTCCCGAGAGCGACTTTAATACTTTTGTCGAAAGGTAATTCGCCCCTTGGACAGGTCGTAAGGGGACATTTCTAGCAGAACTTTGTCGCCTGGCAAGATCCGAATGAAGTGCAATCTCATTTTTCCTGAAATATGCGCCAAAATTCGATGTCCGTTCGGCAGTTCCACCCGAAACATGGTGTTCGGCAGCAACTCAACGACTTTGCCTTCTACTTCGATTGCGTCTTTTCTCGCCATGTGAGAATTTCCGGTTCTCCGTGGGTTATTAATACGGTGTGTTCGAAATGCGCGGAAGGCTTACCATCCGCGGTGACAACGGTCCAGCCATCTTCGAGGATGCGCACGCCGCAAACGCCCAGATTGACCATCGGCTCGATGGCGAGGGTCATCCCGGCCTTGAGGCGCGGGCCCGTGTGGGGCCGCCCGTAGTTGGGCACTTGCGGTTCCTCGTGGAGTTTGCGCCCGACGCCGTGCCCGACAAATTCCCGCACGACGCTGAATCCGTGGGCGGCGACGGTTTCCTCAACGGAGGCGCAAATGTCGCCCAATCGCCCGCCTTCGTGCGCGTAGCCGATGGCGATGCGTAGCGATTCTTCGGTGACGTCGAGCAGTTTTTGCACGGCGGGATCAATCAGGCCGACGGGGACGGTGGTGGCGGTGTCCCCCACCCAGCCGCCCACCATGACGCCAATGTCGAGTTTGACGATGTCGCCGTATTGGATCTTGCGGGGGCCGCCGATCCCGTGGACGACTTCCTCGTTGAGGGAAATGCAGATGTTCCCCCCAAAGCCGTGGTAGCCGAGGAAGGCGCTTCGCCCGCCGGTTTCGGCAATGAACTGGGCGGCGGCTTCGTCAATTTCCTTGGTGGTGACGCCGGGGTGGATCAATGCGGCGGTTTTTTCGAGCACGATGGCGGTGGCGCGGCCCGCGATGCGCATTTTTTCGATCTCTTTTTCCGTTTTAATGGGAATCATAAAGCCTCCAGAGAAATGACTGGATAAAGAGACATGGAGACAGATGCGAGCACGTTTTGGCTGGATGGCGACGCCGGCAACAGCGTCAATATCCATAGATATTGACGCCGTGAGCGGTGGCGGCAGACGGCAAAAATCGCTCGCAGTTGGCCCATAGCTATTTATTCAGTCATTCCCAATACGGATGCGATTTGGGCGAAGACGCTTTCCGGGCTCTCCGCCGCTTCCAATGTCCAAAGGATTCCGCGCTGCCGGTAATACTCGATCAGCGGTTCGGTGTGCTCCCGGTAGGCGGCGATGCGGTGTTCCAACGCCTCGGGGGTGTCGTCGCTGCGGCGAACGAGGGGGCCGCCGCATGCGGGGCAACGGGCCGCCGATCCCTGCATCTGCGCGACGGAAAAGGTCCGTCCGCACACGCTGCAGGTGAGCCGGTTCATGACCCGCTCGAAGATGGTCTGTAGCGAAAGGTCGAAATAGAGGACGGCGTCGAGGGCCAACTCTCGCCCGGAAAGCAGTTCGCCCAAGGCGTCGGCCTGGGCGCGGGTGCGCGGAAAACCGTCAAAAACAAAGCGTTCGGCGTGCGCGTGGAGCCAGTTGCCGACGAGCTGGAGGACGAGGGCGTCGGGGGCCATGCGGCCATCCCGGGTCAGCCGGTCGGCTTCGATGCCCAGCGGGGTTTCCCGGCGCATCTCATCGCGCAGCATGGCACCGGGCGAAACCGAGGGGATGCCGTAACGCGCCTGGATCTTTTCCGCTTGCGTCCCCTTGCCGGATGCCGGCGGGCCCAAGAGCACGATCCGCGTTTTCACTTAGCGATACCCGTGGGCAACGAAGAGCACCACCGCAACAAGCACCACAGCCGCGAGTGCAACCCACGCCCAAATCATCGCCCCCTGTTGCACGGCTTCGCCGAAGCCGGTGGGGGTGCGCTCAAAGCGGCCCCGCAAGCGCCCCTTGCGGAGGAATCCGTCGTAGTGACGCTGGATGAGGTGCGTCTCGATCTGCCGCATGGTGTCGAGCACAACGCCGACCATGATGAGCAGGCTGGTGCCGCCAAAGAAGGAAGCCGCCATGTAGGGAACGCCCAACGAGCGGGTCAGCATTTGCGGCAAAATCGCAATGATGGTGAGGAAGATGGCACCCGCGAAGGTAAGCCGGGTCATCGAAAAGTCGAGGTAATCCGCCGTCGGCTTGCCAGGGCGCACGCCGGGGATGTAACCGCCGTATTTCTTGAGGTCTTCGGCGATCTGCTGGGGCTGGAACTGCGTGGCCACCCAGAAGTAGCTGAAGAAGAAGATCATCGCCGCGTAGACGCTGTAGTGCACGGGGCCGTCCATCAGGGCATTCGCTGCTTTCTGCGCAAAGTCGCTCTGTTTGAGGATGGGCAACTGGGCGATCTGCGAGGGGAACATGAGGAGGGCCTGGCCGAAGATGATCGGCATGACACCCGCGTAGTTCACTTTCAACGGCATGTATTGCGTGCCGCCGCCGGTCTGTTTGCGCCCCACAACGCGCTTGGCGTATTGGACGGCGATTTTTCGCTGGGCTTGGGTGACGCAGATGACGGCGGCCACCACGAAGATGAAGAAGGCGATCATCGCCACGAGGGCCATCGGCTGCACCGTTTGGCGGGCCCCCTCGCTGGGAATAAAGGTGTGCCAGACTTGGATCAGGCCCGCAGGCAGGCGGGCGACGATGCCGATGGTGATGATCAGCGACATGCCGTTGCCGATCCCGCGATCGGTGATTTGGTCGCCGATCCACATCATAAGCATCGTCCCGGTGGTCAGGGCGATGACGGCGGGCAGGAGAAAGCCGATCCCGTCATTCACGACGAGGGGCCGTCCCAACCGGGCAATGGTGTCGACGATGCCGGGCAGGAAAGGGCTGGAGCCCGGGTTCTGAAAGGTGAGCGCCAACGCATATCCCTGGCCCAGGCAGAGGGCGATGGTTGCGTAGCGGGTGTATTGCATGATCTTCTGCCGCCCGCCGTCTTCCTTGGCCAGCTTGGCCAGCTTCGGGATGACCGCCGTCAGCAACTGCATCATGATGGAGGCGCTGATGTAGGGCATGACGCCCAGCGAGAAGATGGCGCAGTTCTCCATCGCGCCGCCGCTAAAGAGGTTGAATAGGGCGGCAAAGCTGCTGCCCCCCGCCTGGCGCTTGGCTTCAAAGTTGAACCATTCGTGCAAGACGGAGGCATCAACCCCGGGACAGGCAATCGCCGCGCCCAGACGGATCACCACCAAGAGCAGGAGCGTGAAGAGCACGCGATTCCGGAGTTCCGGAATCTTGAACGTGTTGGTAAAGGCCGAGATCATTCAGGCGAGTGCCGCCGCTTATTGGGCTGCCGCAGTTTGGAGGCTGCCGCCGGCTTTTTGGATTTTTTCGGCGGCCGCGGCGCTGACCTTGTCCACGGAAACCACCAATTTCTTGGTCAATTCCCCGTTGGCGAGGACTTTCACGGCCTCAAAGGTGCCACGGATGATCTTCTTTTCAAGCAGCGCGGCTTCGTTAACGGTGGCGCCGTCTTCAAAGACGTTGAGCTGGCCGACGTTGACGACGGCGTAGACGGTCTTGAATGCGGCGTTGTTAAAGCCGCGTTTGGGAAGACGCCGGATGAGGGGCATCTGGCCGCCTTCAAACCCGAGACGGAGCGATCCGCCCGAACGGGCTTTCTGGCCTTTGTGGCCTTTGCCGGAGGTTTTGCCGTGGCCGGAGCTTTCGCCGCATCCAAGGCGCTTGACGCGGTGCTTGGCGCCGGGCCGGGGCTTCAGTGTCTCAAGATTCATGGTTTAAGCTTGGGTGGCGGCGGGTGCTTTTGCGATGCCGCGGATTTTGTAGATGTCTTCACGCAGCCGAAGCGATTTGAGCGCATCGACGGTGGCTTTGACGACGTTGGCGTGGTTGCTGGAGCCCAGCGACTTGGCGAGCACGTCTTTGATTCCCGCGGCTTCGATGACGGCGCGGACGCCGCCGCCGGCGATGACGCCGGTGCCGGGAGAGGCCGGACGAAGGAGGACGCGGCCGCCGCCAAATTCCCCAATGACTTCGTGGGGAATGGTGTTGTTGTAAACGGCAACGGTGTCGAGGGCTTTCTTGGCGGCATCCGATGCTTTGCGGATGGCTTCGGAAACTTCGTTGGCTTTGCCGAAACCGTAGCCCACTTTGCCGGCCTTGTTGCCGGTGACGATCAAGGCGCTAAAGCTGAACCGCCGGCCGCCTTTGACGACCTTGGCGCAACGGTTGATAAAAACAACCTTTTCGGTGAGATCCGACTTCGGTTCGTTCGATTCTCTGTTCCGATCGCCGCGGCGGTCGCTTCTACGTTGATTGGGAGCTGCCATAGGGTAAGTTTCTAGAAATCGAGTCCGGCTTCGCGCGCGGCGTCGGCCAGCGCTTTGACTTTGCCGTGGTATTGGAACCCGCCGCGGTCAAACACGACTTTGCTGACGTTGGCGCTTTTGCTGCGCTCGGCCACTAGTTTGCCGATGACGGCGGCGGTGGCGCAGTTGGCACGCAGGGTGGCGTCGCCTGTCAGGCTCTTTTCGGTGGTCGTCGCGGCGGCAAGGGTGCGGCCGGTGACGTCATCGATCACCTGTGCGTAGATGTTTTTGCCCGAGAAGTGAACAGCCAGGCGAGGGCGATCCACGGTTCCGACGATCCGCTTGCGGAGCCGGACATGGCGCATTTTAATTTTTTCCAGAGAAGCCATACGAAATTATTGAACGGTTTTGCCTTCCTTGCGGACGAGGTGCTCGCCAGCGTACCGCACCCCCTTGCCCTTGTAAGGCTCGGGCGGATAATACGCGCGGATATCGGCCGCTACCTGGCCGACGACTTTCTTGTCGACCCCTTCGATTTTGAGCTTGGTGTTCTCGGTGACGGTCACTTTGATTCCCTCGGGAATCGGGAAAAGGACCGGGTGGGAGAAGCCCAGGCTGAGATTGAGGATTTTGCCCTGAACCGCCGCCTTGAAACCGACTCCGTGGATTTCGAGATCCTTGCTGAAGCCGGTGGAAACGCCTGTGACCATGTTGGCGACCAAGGCGCGGGAGAGCCCGTGCAGGGCGCGAACGGCGCGCAGTTCGTTGGCGCGCTCGACAACGACTTTGGTGTCTTCAACCCGCGCGCTGATCTGCTTGGGAAGCGTCCATTCGAGCTTGCCTTTGGGCCCCTCGACTTTCACTCCGCCTTCGGCCGTGACGGCAACCTTCACGGCCTTGGGCAGATCAATGACTTTTTTTCCAATTCGGGACATACAAATTAAAGGGAATTACCAAACGTAGGCAAGCAGCTCGCCGCCGACATTCTGTTTCTTTGCTTCGCGCCCGGTGACAATGCCACGGGGCGTGGAGAGGATGGAAATCCCGAGCCCGCCGAGCACCCGGGGAATTTCCTGGGAACCGACGTAACGGCGAAGGCCGGGCTTGCTAACCCGCTTGAGCCCGGTGATGGCCGGGGTGCGGTTGACGAACTTGTTGGTGATGCGAAGCTCCGGGAAGGAACCGGTGGTGTTCACTTCGTAGTCGGTGATGTAGCCTTCCTGCTTGAGGATGCGGGCTATCTCAGCCTTCACCTTGGAGTAGGGAGCGTTCGTTTCGGCTTTCATCGCGGCGGCGCTGTTGCGCAGCCGGGTGAGAAAATCGGCGATGGGATCGGACAAATTGCTCATATCTAATCTACTTTGGCAACCCGGTGTTTAGGCGGCTTTGCCGGCGGGTTTTTTCGCCCGGTCGGTGAACGGGACTCCCAGTTCCGTCAAGAGCGCCTTGGCCTCCGCATTGGTGGTGGCGCTGGTGACTATGGTGATATCAAACCCGACGTTACGCTTGATTTTGTCGAGTTCCACTTCAGGGAAAATGCTCTGGTCAGCGACGCCGAGCGTGTAATTCCCCTGACCGTCAAATGCCTTCGGCGAGATGCCGCGAAAGTCACGGATGCGCGGAAGGGCCGTCTTGATGAGACGCTCCAGAAATTCATACATGCGCGCGCCACGCAGGGTGACTTTGGCACCGATGGGCTGTTTGTCGCGCAGTTTGAAGTTGGAGATGCTTTTCTTGGCGCGCGTCTCGGCCGGTTTCTGCCCGGTGATGAGGGCCAGTTCCGCCTTGGCGTCTTCGAGCGCCTGCTTGACGTCGGATGCAGACCCGACGCAGGTGTTCACGACCACCTTGCGGATGGATGGAACCTGATGTGGGTTTTTGCAGCCGAGCTTCGTCTGAAGCGCCGGCACCACCCGTTCCTTATATTCTGTGTAAAATTCTACTGCCATAGTCAAATCGGGCCGTTACGCCGCTTTCCCTTTTTTCGCCTCGTTTTTGGCTTTCTCCGCAAGCTTCACGTTGGAAACATGGATGGGCCCTTCGCGCTCGATGATAGCTCCCTGGGGGCGGTCCTGGGATTTGCGCGTGTGCTTCTTGATCAGGCGGACGCCTTCCACAAGCACTTGACTTTTCTTCGGGAGAACTTGGAGGATTCTTCCGGTGGCCCCTTGATGGTTGCCGGAAATCACTTCCACCTGGTCGCCCTTTTTGACGTGAAATTTCTGGATCATAGGACTTCGGGAGCGAGGGAGACGATCTTCATGAAGTTGCGCTCGCGCAGTTCGCGGGCGACGGGACCAAAGATGCGCGTGCCGCGCGGGTTCAGGTCTTTGTCGATGATGACGATGGCGTTGTTGTCGAAGCGGAGATACGAGCCGTCTTCGCGCCGCACGGCCTGCCGTGTGCGGACGACCACCGCCCGGACGACGTCGCCCTTCTTGACGGTGCCGCCAGGAGAGGCTTCCCGGATGTGCGCCGTGATGATGTCGCCAACGAGCGCGGTTTTCGTCGGCTTGCCGATGACGCCAATCATCTTGGCCATGCGTGCGCCGGTATTATCGGCGACGTCAATTCTGGATCGAAGCTGGAGCATATTGCGAAAGGGGTTGCGAGATTACACTAATGTTTGAGGATTTCAACAATCCTCCAGCATTTTAATTTGCTGATGGGCCGCGTCTCCATGATGCGAACGGTGTCGCCCACTTGCGCCTTGTTCTCTTCGTCGTGGGCATGGAATTTCTTCACCTGCTTGACGATCTTGCCAAATTTGGCATGCGGAACGCGGGTCACCGTTTCGACAACGGCGGTTTTGTTCATCTTGCTGGAAACCACCTGGCCCACACGGGTCTTCCGTAAGGCGCGGGCGGCTTCTGTTGCTGCGGATTGATTCTCAGTCATTGGAGCTAAAGGCTTAGGCCGTTTGGGCGCTGCGCTGGGTAAGGACGGTTTCAATCCGGGCGAGTTCGCGGCGGATGGAACGGATCTGGCTGGGCTTCTCAAGCTGGCCGGTCTGCTTCTGCAACCGGAGATGGAAGCTCTCTTTGTTGAGTTCACGCTTGCGGACCTGCAATTCCTCAACGCTCAGTTCTTTGATTTCTTTGATCTTCATACCAGGTTTGTGCGCGGGTTCTATGCGGCGGGTGCGACGTGGTGGCGGGTAAGGAATTTGGTGCGGATGGGCAGTTTGGTCGCGGCGAGGCGCAGGGATTCGCGCGCCACGGTTTCGGAAACGCCATCCAGTTCGAACAGGATGTTGCCGGGCCGAACGACGGCCACCCAGTATTCCGGCTGGCCTTTGCCTTTACCCATTCGGGTTTCCGGCGGACGGGCGGTGACGGATTTGTCCGGGAATACGCGGATCCAGAGTTTGCCTTTGCGTTTCATGTTGCGGGTGAGCGCAACACGGGCGGCTTCAATCTGGGTGTTGGTGATCCATGCGCGCTCAAGGGTCTGCAGGGCGTAGGCACCAAAATCGATGGTCACGTTGCGCGAAGCCAGACCGGTGCGGGTTCCCCGCTGCGTCTTCCGGTACTTCACGCGTTTTGGCATCAATGGCATAGGGTATCTCCTCTAAAATTTCAAATGGCCGGGACGGCTAGGCGTTCTTGGCGGGTTGGGCCTCCACGGGCGCGGGTTCGGGTTTGCACAACCAGACTTTCACGCCGATTTTTCCGTAAACGGTGTTCGCTTCCGCGAAGCCGTAATCGATCGGGGTGCGCAGGGTGTGAAGGGGGACTTTCCCCTCGTGGTAACGCTCGGCGCGGGAAATTTCGGCTCCACCCAAGCGTCCGGCGCAGCGGACTTTGATGCCCATCGCTCCGAAGTCCATGGTGGTCTGGACGGCTTTCTTCATGGCGCGGCGGAAGGAAATGCGGCGCTCAATCTGTAGAGAGATGTTTTCGGCCACCAACTGGGCGTCGAGTTCCGGGGTCTTGATTTCCTGGATGTCAATCTTGACCTGTTTGCCACCGGACATGGAGCCGATCTCTTCGGTCATTTTCTCGATTTCCGATCCCTTGCGGCCAATCACGATGCCAGGGCGGGCCGTGAAGATCGTGACGCGCAGGCTGTTCCAGGCGCGTTCAATGACGACTTTCGCCACGGCCGCCAGGGCCAGTTTCTTTTTGACGTAGTTGCGGATCTTCAGGTCCGCGTGGAGGAAATCGGGGAAATCCTTCGGAGAGGCATACCAGCGCGAACGCCAGTCGCGATTGACCGCGAGGCGATAGCCGATTGGATTAACTTTCTGTCCCATAAATTATTTGGCTCCGTTGCTTGCTGCTTTTTCCGTTTTTGCGGCCGGCTTCTTGGTCGTTTTTTTCTTGGCGGCCGGTTTTTTCGCGGCGCGCTTGGCGATCTCGACTTCGTCGGTGAGCACAATCCGTATGTGCGAGGAACGCTTCAGGATCGGACCGGCGCTGCCACGCGCTTTCGGCTGGAAGCGTTTGGCCGTCGGGCCTTCGCCGATGGTCGCTTCTTTGACGACGAGGGTGTCCGCACGCAGATTGGCATTGTTCTCGGCGTTGGCGATCGCGCTCTTGAGCGTTTTGCCGATCAAAACCGCCGCTTTCTTCGGGCTGAACGCAACGATGTCGAGCGCCGTTGCGACCGGCAGGCCTTGGATTTCACGCGCGACTTCCCGGGCCTTGAAGGCCGAGATATGCGCATATTTGGTTGTCGAATGGATCTGCATGTTAGTTAAATTTTTTTACTGGGCGTCCACTATCAGGCGGTCGCCCACTTTTATCTTATTCTTTTCTGAATCCAGACTTTGGATAACGGCGCCACAAATTTTTTCCCGCACGTCCACCACCCGCACAAGGCCGATCAGGTGATCGTCGCGGACCACTTTGAAGGGCATCCCGACGCGCACTCCCTGCCGGCTGCCAATGTTGGCGACGACGAGGGATAACTCCTCTTTGATGCTGACGACCATGCCGTTGGTGAGGGTGCCGTTCATCGCGGGGCCTTTTGGGCCCGGGGCAGCCTGGCTCCCTGGAATCCCCAAAACTTCCGCAACGCTACGCAACCGCGCTTCGAGAGCCATTCTCGCCTCGGCGTTGTCGGTCGTGGCCACTTTGGTGTAGCGCAGAACGGCTTCGCTGAGTTGGACCAGCTCATCGGAGAGCTTGTCCTTCTCGTTTTGGACGAGTTGGAGGTCGCGGACGGCCTTGAGAAGCCGCTGCTCGAGCTTGCTTTTGTCGCCGCTGAGCCCATCGACTCCGAGCGCCGTCATCCGCTGCTTGAGCTCCGCCGTCTCCCGCCGGAAAACCTCGGCCTCGCTGTTGGATACAGCCAGGCTGTCGGTCAACGATTTGATCGCCTCCTGGGCTTCGGCCAGTTGCCGCTTGAGAAGTTGGTTCTCGGCGGTGACTGTCTGAAGCGTCACTTTGGCTTCCGTAATCTCTATGTCTGAATCTGTGAAAGAACTCCCCCCCATGGCAGCCGGCCCATTTGCCAGCGCCAGGATCACCACGCCTGCCCTAAAAGCAGGACGCAGCATAAATTACTTCGTCACCTTCGCGGTGTGTGCGCCGTGTTTCTTGAACACGCGCGTCGGCGAAAATTCGCCGAGTTTGTGACCAACCATGTTTTCCGTCACAAACACCGAGTTAAAAATCTTCCCGTTGTGCACGAGAAAGGTGTGACCGACAAAATCCGGCGTGATCATCGAGCGGCGCGACCAGGTTTTGATCGGCTTCTTGACGCCAGCGGCTGCCATCTTGTCGATTTTCTCGAGCAGATGGAGCTCAACGAACGGGCCTTTTTTCAGTGATCTTCCCATATTCTACTACTTCTTGACGTTGCGGCGCTGGACGATGAAATTGTTGCTCTCCTTGTGTTTCCGGCGGGTCTTGAAGCCCTTGGCGAGCTGGCCCCACGGACTCATCGGGTGATGGCGTCCGCCACCGCCCTTGGACTTGCCCTGGCCGCCACCCATCGGGTGATCGACCGGGTTCATCACCATGCCGCGGACGTGCGGACGGCGGCCGAGCCAGCGGGTTCGCCCGGCTTTGCCCGAAACAACATTCATGTGATCAACGTTGCCCACCTGCCCGATGGTGGCGTAGGCTTCTTCGTTGATCTTGCGAATTTCGCCCGAGGGCATCTTGATCAGCGCATACCCGGCTTCCCGGTTGCTCAAAATGGCTTGCTGCCCGGCGCTCCGAGCGATTTGGCCGCCCTTTCCGGGGATCAGTTCGATGTTGTGGATCGAGGAACCCAGCGGAATGTTTTTCAGCGGAAGCGCGTTGCCAATCTCGGGCAAGGCGTTTTCCCCGGAGACAACCTTAGCGCCCACCGCAAGCCCGAGGGGGGCGAGGATGTAGCTCTTCACACCGTCGGTATATTGGATGAGGGCGATGCGGGCCGTCCGGTTCGGGTCGTATTCGATGCCGATGACTTCGGCGACGACGCCAAATTTGCGGCGTTTGAAGTCGACGAGCCGGTATTTCTGCTTGTGTCCGCCGCCGATGTGGCGGGAGGTAAGGCGCCCACGGTTGTTGCGGCCGCCCGTTTTCTTGAGGGTGACAAGCAGGCTCTTCTCGGGCTTGGACTTGGTGATCTCCTCGAAGGCCGGCAGCGTCGTGTAACGCAGGGTCGGGGTCAGAGGACGGAAAGTTTTGAGTGCCATATTCGGTGTTCTCGGGATGAATGGGGTGGCTTAGGCCAGTTCGATCTTTTCCCCGGCTTTCAAGGTAACGATGGCTTTCTTCCAGTGCGCGGTGCGGCCAGCGTCAGCGCGGCGTTCGCGGCGTTTCTTGCCCGCGTAGTTGCAGGTGTTCACATCCGTCACCGTTTTGCCGAAGAGTTTCTCCACGGCATGCTTGATCTGGAGCTTGTTTGCGTGCGGAGCGACGCGAAAGACGTACTTGCCGAGCGTGTCGCTCAGAATGGTGGCCTTTTCGCTAAAGGTGATGGTCTGGATCAAATCGTGCGGCTCGTTCATTTCTGCGTCCTTTCTGCCAGTTTGCTAAGCGCCCCTTGAGTCAGGACGATCTTCTTGAATGCGAGTAGGTCTTCGGTGTTGACCTCGGCGGCGGTGACGAGGCGCGTCGGCTGCACGTTGCGCGCGGCCATGAACGTGGTTTCGTCAAAGTCGGTGGAAATGATGAGGGTTTTCTCGACTCCCACGTTCTCCTTGACCCAGCCGACGAAGGCTTTGGTTTTTGGAGTGAGGATGGCGAAATTCTCCACCACGAGGACGTCTCCGGCCACGATGCGGGCGCTCAGCGCCTTGCGCAGGGCCAGACGGCGGACCGATTTGGTCACCTTCTTGGTATAGTCCCGGTTCTTGGGTCCGAACACGACGCCGCCGCCTGTCCAGACGACCGAGGATTTATATCCGGCGCGAGCGCGCCCGGTCCCCTTTTGACGCCAGGGCTTGGAGCCGGAAAGATTGACATCGGCTTTGGACTTGGTGTTGGCGGTGCCGCTGCGGCGCGCCGCCCGGAGGGCGACGACCACGTCGTGCACGGCTTGGGTCCCGATGCCGTTTTCGATGACGGCGATCTTCGCCGCCTTGGCTGCTTCAACTGAAAGGATTGATGCGCTCATTACTTAACCTCTGCGGGAAGTGGGGATTTCTTGGCCGGGCGCACGACGACGTAACCGCCGTTGGCTCCGGGAATCGCGCCGCGAATCAAGAGGACTTGTTCGGCATCGCGCACTTGTACGATCTGGAGATTCTGAACCGTCACGCGCTCGTCGCCCATGTGGCCCGCCATGCTCTGGTTCTTCCAAATGCGGCCGGGTGTGGACCGGCAGCCGATGGAACCGGGGCGGCGGTGCATCATGGAACCGTGCGATGCGGGCTGGCCGTCGGCCCCATGTTTTTTCATGATGCCCTGGAAGCCCTTGCCCTTGGACTGGCCGATGACGTCGACGATTTGCCCGGCTTGAAAATGATTGGCCTTGAGGTTCAGCTCTCCCTCGACCTTTTCGGTCGCGGCGAGGCGAAACTCGCCCACGTGCTTTTTGGGCTCGGAGCCGGCCTTCTTAAAGACGCCAAGCTGGGCTTTGGGCAAGCGGGATTCTTTCTGGGTGTCAAACCCGACCTGGATGGCATTGTAGCCGTCCTTTTCCACGGTTTTGACCTGGAGCAGCGTGTTGCCGTCCACGGAGACGACGGTGACGGGAACAATCTTCCCCTTCTCGTCGTACACCCGGGTCATCCCGATTTTTTTTCCTAGCAGTCCGTATTTCATTGCGGTTCTTAGTTCAGGAACGCCGGTCAGATCTTGATGGTGATATCAACACCCGCCGGGAGGTTCAGCTTCTTGAGTTCGTCCACCGTCTTGGCGGTCGGTTCGATGATGTCCAGCAGCCGTTTGTGGGTGCGGATTTCGAACTGTTCCATGGACTTTTTGTCCACGTGCGGAGAGCGGTTGACGGTAAATTTTTCGATCCGCGTCGGAAGCGGAATCGGACCCGCAACTTTAGCGCCGGTGCGCTTGGCGGTTTCGACAATATCCAAAGAGGATTGATCGAGCATCCGGTAGTCGAAGGCTTTGAGCCGAATGCGAATTCGTTGGCCGTTTGTCATATAAAGAGCGAGTTAAATTTATGAGCCTTTCTGGTCAAGAACCGCCGCGAGGACGCTGGCGGGGACTTGCTCGAAGTGAGAGGGCTCCATCGAGTAGGAAGAGCGGCCTTTGGACAGGGAGCGGATCGCAGTGGAATAACCGAACATTTCGGCCAGCGGAACTTCAGCGTGGACGGCAGAGAGGTTGCCTTTGGCTTCCATGCTCTGGATGCGTCCGCGGCGGCGGTTGAGATCGCCGAGAATGTCTCCCTGGTATTCCTCGGGAGTGAGGTTCTCGACTTTCATGATCGGTTCGAGAAGGATGGATTTCGCTTTCTTGAAGCCGTCTTTGGCGGCGAAGATGGCCGCCATTTTGAAGGCCATTTCGTTGGAGTCGACTTCGTGAAAGGACCCGTCGATGATGTCGATGTTGACGTCGATGACCGGGTAGCCGCCGACGACGCCGTTCAAGACTGCCTCTTCGAGGCCCTTCTTGACAGCCGGAATGAAGTCTTTCGGGATGGAGCCGCCCACCGTTTTGTTCTCGATGGTAACGCCTTTGCCGCGCTCGTTCGGGGCGACCCGGACAACCACGTGGCCGTATTGACCGCGGCCACCGGACTGCTTGACCAGTTTGCCTTCGCCCACGGCTTCGCCGGTGATGGTTTCACGGTAGGCGATCTGCGGTTTGCCGGAGTTGGCTTCGACCTTGAACTCGCGCATCATGCGGTCGCGAATAATTTCAAGGTGCAGCTCGCCCATACCGGCGATGATGGTCTGGCCGGTCTCCTCGTTGGTGTAGACGCGGAAGGTGGGATCTTCTTCGGCCAGGCGCTGGAGCGCGATGGACATTTTTTCCTGGTCGATCTTGGTCTTCGGCTCGACGGCCATGGAGATCACCGGATCAGGGAAGGATGGCGGTTCGAGGAGAACGGGATGGTCTTCATCGCAAAGGGTGTCGCCGGTGGTAATGTTCTTGATGCCGACGATGGCGGCGATGTCGCCCGAATAACAGACATCGATGTCTTCGCGCTTGTCAGCCTGGATCT
Source organism: Verrucomicrobiota bacterium (assembly GCA_037143855.1). Lineage (GTDB taxonomy): Bacteria > Verrucomicrobiota > Verrucomicrobiia > Chthoniobacterales > Chthoniobacteraceae > UBA695. The sequence goes on from JBAWXX010000022.1 coordinate 31,333, forward strand.
GGATGAGGCGGCTGATGCGCTCGCGCTTGTTGGTGCGCGGGTTGTAGACGGTGTCGCCCTTGGCCAGCTTGCCGGAGTAGACGCGGAAGAAAACGAGTTTGCCGACAAACGGATCGCTCCAGAGTTTGAACGCGAGCGAACAGAACTTGGCGTTGTCGTCGGCACGGACGAGGATTTCCTCGTCGGTGTCCGGGTTCTGACCACGCGCCGGGACGGTTTCGAGCGGACTCGGGAGGTAATCGATCACGGCGTCCACGAGATATTGGACGCCTTTGTTTTTGAAAGCGGAGCCGCCAACGACGGGAACGAATTTGTTGGCGATGGTGAGGCGGCGGATGCCAGCCTTGAGAGCGGGAACCGTGATGGGCTTCTCTTCAAGGAAGAGGGTGCCGATTTCGTCGTCTAGATCCGCCACAGCGGTGACGAGTTCCTCGTAGGCGGCATCAATGGCTTCCTTGTATTCCGCGGGGATTTCCTCGACTTTGTAGGTGGAGCCCCACTGGTCGCTGTCGGAATAAATGATTGCCTTCTTGTTGATGACATCCAACTGGCCGCGAAGATAATCTTCCTTGCCGAGCGGGATGAGAATCGGCCAGGCGTTGGCGCCCAGCTTGGTGCGCATGTCGTTGAGGGCGTTCTCGAAGTTGGCCCCGGTGCGGTCCATCTTGTTGACGAACGCAATGCGCGGCACGCCGTATTTGGTGGCTTGGCGCCAGACAGTTTCGGATTGTGGCTGCACGCCGGCAACGCCACAGAAGACGGCAATGGCGCCGTCCAAAACGCGCAGGGAACGCTCGACCTCGGCCGTGAAGTCCACGTGGCCGGGGGTGTCAATGATGTTGACGCGCTGCTTGATCCCCTCGAAAAGTTTGATAACGCCCTCTTCTTTGAGCTGCTGCCAGAAGCAGGTGGTGGCGGCGGAGGTGATCGTGATGCCACGCTCGCGCTCCTGCTCCATCCAGTCGGTGGTGGCCGTTCCTTCGTGCACTTCGCCGATCTTATGAATCATCCCCGTATAGAAGAGGATACGTTCAGTCAAGGTCGTCTTGCCGGCGTCAATGTGCGCGGCGATCCCAATGTTGCGGGTCCGCTCCAGCGGATACGCGCGGTTGGGAGAGTTGGGATTGGAAGCTTGTTCGGCCACGGTGAAATAAATGGTTAGAATCGGAAATGTGCGAACGCGCGGTTGGCCTGGGCCATCTTGTGCGTGTCGTCGCGTTTTTTAATCGCGTTGCCCTGCCCTGCAGCCGCCTCTTTCAATTCGCTGGCGAGCGCTTCCATCATGGGGACGCTCTTGCGTTTGAGGGCGAAGGTGACGATCCAGCGCATGGCGAGAGCCAACTGGCGGGGGACGGGAACTTCCATGGGCACCTGGTAGGTGGCGCCACCAACGCGGCGGGACTTCACTTCCAGGCGGGGCTTGACGTTGTCAATCGCCTTGTTGAGCGTTTCCAGCGGATCCACCGCATCGGAACCCTCGCGGGTTTTCTCGATGGCGCCATACACAATGTGCTCGGCGATGGATTTCTTGCCGCTCTCCATGATGGTGTTGATCAACCGGGCAACCAGGGGGCTGCCATAGCGGCTGTCAAACTTCTCCGTTTTTTTGATGACTCTGCGACGACGGGACATAGGAAATTATTTCTTCTTGGCTCCACCTTTGCCCTTGGCTGCGGCCTCCTGGCCGGCCTTCGGACGTTTCGCCCCGTATTTGGAGCGCGAACGGCGGCGGCCGTCCACCCCGAGGGAGTCGAGCGTGCCGCGCACGATGTGGTAACGGACGCCGGGAAGATCTTTCACACGGCCGCCCCGCACGAGGACAATCGAGTGCTCCTGGAGGTTGTGCCCTTCGCCGGGGATGTAGGCGATGACCTCCTGGCCGTTCGTCAACCGGACTTTGGCGACTTTGCGAAGCGCCGAGTTGGGCTTCTTGGGAGTACGGGTCATAACTTGCACGCACACCCCACGGCGCTGCGGGCAATTGACAAGGGCCGGCGACTTGGATTTCACCGTCACCTTATTGCGTCCCTTTCGGACAAGCTGGTTGATCGTTGGCATGTTAAATTTGAAAAAAGTTTCCCGATTTACGGGGACCAAAAAACCCGCCTCTCAGCAGGGATTCCACATCCACTACTGGTTGCGGGGAGCGCGAACTGTAGACGAACCAAGCTATGGCGCAAGTCATTTTTCCGCGCCAACTGCATTTTTCGCCTCCCCACGCCGCCTGAAGTGCGGTCAGAAATCGGCCGGATGTCGCTTTTTTCAAAGAACTACCACGAACCTGCTTCTAAAACGCCCCAAATGGCGCGGGAGGGTTTTTTTATCTCAGATGTCCCCGCGCTGCAAGGGGTGTTTTCAATTATTTCATGTTTTTTTGCGCCTTCCTCCCGCTTTCCTGCTTGTTTTCGCCCGATTTCACGCTTCGATAATGCGTATGAACTTGGATTTGAATACCCTTCTCGAAGGCTGGCCGCATGAGCCCGGGCAGATTCGTGTCCGCAAAATCAAGGGCAATGACGGGAAGGAGAAAATCCAGCTCCGGCTTGATCTCGGTTTGATCCAAATGGAAACCGCCGACCGCCCGGACGGGGCGCGCCCCCATGGACGCGACTCTCTGCTCACCTGGCACCGGGAACGGGCCGAAGCCGCCGCGGCCCAGGGGGGCACCTATACTTTAAATGGCGATGATTGCGGCGAACTCCACCAGGAGGGGGTGCAATACTATCACCGCTACCTGGCGCTCTTCCAACTGGAGGATTTCGCGGGCGTGGTGCGGGACACCCAGCACAACCTGGAGCTTTTTACCCTGATTTCGCGCCATGCGGAACGGGAGGAGATGGCCTGGTCTTTCGAGCAGTTCCGCCCGTACGTCCTGATGATGCACACGCGGGCCAAAGCCTCGCTGGAGCTGGAACGGGGCAACATTGCCGGCGCCATCGAGGAGATCGAGCGCAGCCGCGACCGCATCCTGGAGATGGTCAAGGCGCGGCCGGAACCGGCGGAAAACTGCCCGGAGGTGGAGTTCCTCAACGAGTGGCTCCAGGAACTGCGCACCAAACGCCCCCTCTCCAAGCTGGAAATCCTCCAGCGGGAAATGGACCGCGCGGTGGAGGCCGAAGCCTATGAGCGGGCGGCGGAATTGCGCGATGCGATCCGGGCCTTCCGCGCCAACGAAACGTCCGCGGGAACGCAGCGGCCCAAGCGCCCCCGCAAGCCGAAGACCACCAGCGCGGCCAAAGGCTCCAAGCCTTCCAAAGCGTCCAAAGAACCGAAGGCGGAGAAGCCCCCCAAAAAACGGCGGGAATAGAACGGCGGCCTAGCCGCTGCTGGAGAGAGTAGCATGCTCTCCCTCGCTGTTTTTTCCCTCTTCGCCGGCTCGCTCCTCACCGGGCTCTGGTGGGCCTGTAAAAACGAGGATCCGTGATCACGGCAGTTTCTGCGTGAGCCGTCCCCGCGCGGCGGGCAGGCGGGGGCAGACCCGGGCGAGCGCGGTGGCGGCGTTCCCTTCATCGTGAATCCCCAGAAGGCGCGCCAGTTCGTTTTCAAAATGCAGCAGGGCGCGGCGGCTGGGGGAGGCTCCTTCCAGGTAGGCCAACGCCCGGTGCAGGAGATCGAAGAGCTCGGGCACGGGGTGCTCCGGCTCGGTCATCACTTCCAGCAGTTCCACGAAATAGGCGGCCAGTTCCACCCGCCCGTAGTCCTTGCGCAACCCCTCGAACGCCGTGGAAAGCACCACTTCGCGCAGGGTGTGGATCTCGCTCCGCTGGCTTCGCACAAACGCGATCTCCGTCTCGAAAAAGAGATCCAGCGTCCCGGCGAACGGACTTTTGGGCCGCAAGGCACCCCGGGCCATGGTCTTGAGTTTGCCGTGGTCGCGGGTGAGCCACGTGACGATGAGGCTCGTGTCGGAATATTTCGTGCGCCGAAGCAAAAGGGCGGCGGTGCTTTCCATTGCGGGTAAGTTTAAGCCAAGACCAACAAAGAAGCTATCCGCAGCAAGATTTTTTTACTCCTTTCCTTTTTGCGATTTTTGCGCCTTTTTGCGGTAGAAATGGTGACGACTTCCCCCTACCGCGGCCGCATCGCCCCCTCGCCCACCGGGCTGCTCCATCTCGGGCACGCGCGGACGTTCTGGATCGCCCAAGAGCGGGCGCGGCAAGCCGCGGGGGCGCTCATTCTGCGGGTGGAAGACATCGATCCGGCCCGCTGCAAACCGGAATTTACGGAAGCGCTCGTGGAGGATCTGCGCTGGTTCGGCTTCCAGTGGGACGAGGGCCCCTATGTCCAGAGCGCGCGGATGCCCCTTTACCTCGCCCTGCTGGAGCGGCTGCGCGCGGGCGGGTTCATCTACCCCTGCCGCTGTTCCCGGCGCGAGGTGTTCCTCGCGGCGGGCGCGCCCCACGCGGGGGAAGAGGAGCCGCTTTACCCCGGCACTTGCCGCCCAAAAACGGCCGATTTTATCGCGCCCCGGGGGCTGTGCGACGTCCACTGGCGCTTCCGCGTGCCCGCAGGGGAACGGCTCGCGTTCACGGACGGCGCGCTGGGGCCGCAAACGGCGCTGGCGGGGAGCGACTTTGGAGATTTCGTGGTCTGGCGGCGGGACGGCGTCCCGGCCTATCAACTCGCGGTGGTGGCCGACGATGCCGCGATGGGGATCAGCGAGGTGGTGCGGGGAGCGGATTTGCTTTTATCCACGTTCCGGCAACTGCTGCTCTACCGGGCGCTTGGCTTCCCGCCGCCTGCGTTTTACCACGCGCCGCTGCTCTGCGACCCGGCGACCGGCCTGCGGCTGGCCAAGCGGCACGCCGCCTTGAGCCTTCGGCAACTGCGGGCCGGGGGCGCAACGCCCAAGGCGCTGCGGCGGCACTGGAACGGCTCTACAGCCCCTTGGGGGCGGTCTTGAGGCGGTCTTCCCAGCGGGTCAGCAAGTGGATGACGACGTTGGTGCCGAATTTGTAGGAGTTGATGAGCTTGGGCAGCTCCATACCCCGGTAATAAATATCCATCATCCAGAAGACGCTGTTGTCCGTGTATTTCATGATGACGGTACGCTCGTAGCAGGTCGTGTCAATCTCCAGCCCCGCATCCCCCTTTTGCGCGCCGTCGGCCTTCTGGTGCAGTGCAAGCCGCCACATGTCGCCGTAATCGTTGGGGGTGTAGATGATGGCAACTTCGCCCCCGAAACGGAGCGCATACACGGGCTCCTTGTAATAGTTCACCCCGGACGGCGGCAATTTCGTCTCCGGGTAATACAAGTTCTTGGTGAACATCGGGTAATCGTTGGGGAGCACTTCCCAATCCTTGTCGGCATCGGGAATGACGCGGCGCATTTCACGGCGGAACGCCAGGTCGAAGCGCGACCGGAGACCCGGCAACGAGCTGTCCCCCCAAATGCATCCGCCCACCTGGACGTATTTCTGGAGATTCTCCACCTCTTTGTCGGTCAGCACGAAATCCTTGTGGCCGGTGAAGAAAATGAACGGCGGTTTCTTGATAAAAACATCCTCACTGGAGAGGTCCAGCGGCTCGGCAACCGGGTTGGCCTTGATATGCCCCTTGGAAAGATTCCCCATGAAGTAGAGGAGGTTGGGAAGGCTCCCCTTGGTGATCTGCCCGTCCTTGATGATGTTGGTGGACGCCCAGTCGCCGTTGGCGTATTTCGCCAGGTAAGCGACGAACTCAAAATCCCGCTCTTTGACGGAACTGCCCAATCCCCCGAACCCTTTCACGGGCTTGGCCCAGCCCCCGGTAAACTCCCGGATGCGCTGCGCCTGAGCGGGGGTGAGCTGCTGGGGGTTCATTTTCACAGTGGGCGCGGCAACCTTGGCCAAGTCGGTGGTGGTGACGGGAACCACGGGGGCCACGGTGGGAAGCTGGAAAGCTGTCATCGTCGGCGCGGAAGTGGTGATCGCCTCCAGCGCCGTATTGTTCTGCACGGTGGGGGTGAGCGTGGGCGTCTCCCTGGGCGGCTCCACCACCGGCTTGACGGGGGGGGCCTCGCTTTGCACGAACTTCGCGTCGCCATCGCCGCCGGTGAAGTCCGCTGGTTCTGTCGCCTGCTGGATAATCACTGTCCCCCCCAGACCCAGGACAAGCACTAGGTGGAAAAGGACGGAAATGGTGAAAAAGCGGGAATTGAAGAGTTCGTTTTTCAGCTCGCGCAGGACACTGCTTTTGCTCTGGGTGGAAGACATAGGGGAACTCTTCATTAGTTAACGGACCGGGGCGCGTTTTACCAGTAGTTTTCTCACAGAAAAGAGGGAACGGCAGCAAAACGTCTCCCGCCCCGGATTGACTTTCAAACGCCGATCCCTATTTTGAACACCCCGTGAAACACCTGCCGCGGCCCGATGCGAAGGCCAAAAACATCCCGAAGGAAATCAGAGTCGCCTTCGAACTGATCGCCACTCCCCTTGCCAGCGTGGAGGAGCGCATCCGCGCCCAGGCGCGCGAGTTCGACCCGGCGGTGGAAAGTTACGTCGCCTACGCTTGCGAATCGGCTGGCAAGCGCCTGCGCCCCGCCCTCACGCTGCTTTCCGCGGGGGCCACCGGCGGCATCGGCGCGCAGCATATCGACTTGGCGGTCATCATGGAACTCATCCATGCCGCCACGCTTGTCCACGATGACATCATCGATGGGGCGGACCTGAGGCGCAGCCAGCCGACCCCCAACGCCAAATGGGGCAACGCCATCAGCGTGCTGCTGGGGGATTGCATGTTCGCGCACGCCCTCAAGCTCTCCACCCACTTCACCAACGGCGAGGTGGCCCGGAAAATAGCGAATGCCTCAGCGGAAGTCTGCTCCGGCGAGATCATCCAGACCCAGCGGCGGTTTGACATGAACCTGCGCGTCGCGGATTACTTCAAAATCATCGAAATGAAGACGGCCGCCCTCTTCGCCGCCTCCACGGAACTGGGCGCGATGCTCAACGAAAGCGCCCCCGAGGCCGTCGCGGCGCTCCACGCCTACGGGCTCAAGCTCGGCACGGCCTACCAGATTTACGACGACTGCCTGGACATCGCTGGGGAGGAATCCAAGGCGGGCAAGACCCTCGGCAGCGACCTGCGCAAGGGCAAGCTGACGCTCCCCGTGATCCTCCTGCTGCAATCGGGCTCCGAGGCGGACCGCGCCCGGTGGACCCACGCCATTGTCTCCGGCCAGGAAACCGAGGCGCTCATCAGCGCCACCCGCAGCTCCGGCGCGCTCCAGAACGCCATCGGCACCGCGCGCACGCTCTTGAAGGAAGCGGTGGAAGGGCTGGCCTGCCTCCCGGAAAACGCCTACCGCAACGGATTGCAGGATCTCTGCCACTCCGTGGACAGGCTTCTCAAGCAATTCGCGTAAAGCCGCAAGCGGCGGGATTGACAATTCCGCCTTCCCCAAAGAGACTCTCCGGCTCTCCATGAGTGTGATTGTCCAGAAATACGGCGGCACGTCGGTCGGCGACCCGAGCCGCATCCTGAATGTCGCCCGGCGCGTGGTGGCGGCCCAAGAGGCCGGCAACCAGGTGGTGGTCGTCGTTTCGGCCATGTCGGGCGTCACGGACGGGTTGATCAAGCTCGCCAAGCAAGTCTGCACCGGCATCACCCCGCCGGAGCGGGAAATGGACATGCTGCTGGCCACCGGCGAGCAGACCACCATCGCGCTCACCGCCATGGCGATTCAGAGCCTGGGGTGCAAGGCCGTCTCGCTCACCGGGGCACAGGCGGGCATCGTCACCGACGGCGTCCACACCAAGGCCAAGATCCGCGACATCACCCCGCGCAAGGTCCATCAATTTCTCAAGGAGGGCGCCATCGTCGTGGTCGCCGGGTTCCAGGGCGAAACCGACGACGGCCAGACGACGACCCTGGGCCGGGGCGGCTCGGACCTGACGGCCATCGCCATCGCCGCCGCCATCAAGGCGGACCTCTGCCAGATTTTCACCGACGTGGAAGGCGTCTTCACCTGCGACCCGCGCGTGGTGAAGACCGCCCGCAAAATAGACGAACTCTCCTACGACGAGATGCTGGAAATGGCGAGCAGCGGCTCCAAGGTCATGCAATCGCGCTCGGTCGAGTTCGCCAAGAAATTCGGCGTCCCCTTCGAGGTGCGCAGCTCGTTCAACAACCATCCCGGAACCCTCGTGAAAGAAGAAACCATGAGCATGGAGCAAGTCGTCATTCGTGGCGTGTCCCTCGAACGCAACCAGGCCAAAGTCACCATCCGGCAAGTGGCCGACACCCCCGGCATCGCTAGCCGGGTTTTCAAAGCCATCGCCGACGCCGGGATCGCCGTGGACATGATTGTCCAAAACGTCTCGCTGGCGGGGACGACCGATATTTCCTTCACTGTCAACAAAGACGACCTGCCCAAGGCACAGAAGGCACTGGAACCGCTCGCAGGCGGCCTGGGCAAAGGCGTATCCGCCCAGGACGGCATCGCCAAGCTGAGCGTCGTCGGCATCGGGATGCGCTCCCACTCCGGCGTCGCGGCCAAAGTCTTTGAAGCCTTGAGCCGGGGCGGCATCAACATCCAGATGATCTCCACCTCGGAGATCAAAATCGCCGTGGTGGTGGACGAGGAGAAAATCACCGAAGCCGCCAACCTCGTGCACGAAGCCTTCGGCCTCGGCGCGGCATAGTTTAAAAAGACGCGGGAGGCTTTCCCGGGGCTTGACGCCATCCCGGGTTGTATGTGATGTTTTTGGGGTCCAAAAAAATGTTGAACTATTCCACCACGATGAAACCGGCCGGGGCTTGCGCGACGATGCGCCAGCTCAACCGTGCCATTTGCTTTCATCGTTCCGTCCAGCGGACGGGCTTCGCCGGCAGGGGGATAGGAAAACAGTAACAAAAAACTCTCACGATTTTCCAAAAACCCACTGCTGGCAACGGCAGTGGGTTTTCTTTTGTCCAAATTTACCAACCAAAAACGATGAATACAAACAATCCCGGCAACTGGGGCCGGAACGCAGACCCAGCAGATCCGTTGCGGGCTCTCTTTGGAGCCTTGAACGCATTGACCGCCATCTACGCCGAGGCAGGGGTGCCTCCTGAAGCCGCACGCATCGCCGCCCTCGCGGACTTTGAGTGCGACTTTGGGGTGCTGTCCCTGGCGGCCTAATGCATCGCCGTGTGGGCGCTGCCGTAAAACAGGGAAAGTATCCGCAGATTTCGCAGATTTTCACAGATTGCGTCGGGCTTATAGCATTTTTCGAAAAGAATTTCCGAATCAAGAGATGGGAGCGCCACGAGCTGGCTGGCAAGGCCCAAGCGCCGCAACGCCGCCAGATGGCTTGTGCCGCCCCAGCTCTTTCGGAAAGGATTTTTGAGAATTGCTCTAATCTGCGAAATCTGCGGAGCACTTCCTTCTTTACGGCAGCGTCGTCCGCAGGAGGGAGGTGTGGGGCGCGGCCGGTTTGAGCAGGCGGTCCTCCAGGATCGCCGGGACCAGGAAGAAGTGGCCGGGGCCGAAGGTTTCCCCGGCGCATTCCACCTTGCCCGAAAGGCAGGTCACGACGGCGAAATCGCCCGCGGGAGCGGCTTCACGCGGAGCGTCGAGATCCCACCGGTCGATTTCAAAATAGGCGCACCGGACGAGCGGTTCGCACCCGGGCAGCTGGAGTGCCGGCTCGTAGTCGGCGAAGTCGATGGAACGGAGCGACTCGGCCACGTGCAGGGCCCGCGGCTTGCCGTCCAGGCCCGTCCGGTTCCAGTCAAAGACCCGGTAAGTGGTGTCGCTGTTTTGCTGGACTTCCACGATCACGTTGCCGCCGCCGATGGCGTGGACGCGTCCGCTCGGGATGAAGATGCAGTCGCCGGTCCGGGTCGGGATGCGGTGGAGCAGATCGGCGCACCGGCCGGTTTGCAGGGCGCTTTCAAATTGCTCCCGGGTGGTCCCGGCCTTGAGCCCGGCGAAGAGCTCCGCCCCTTCCTCGGCGTCCGCCACATACCACATTTCGGTCTTCGGCTCGCCCTTCAATTCCGGCGCGACGGAGGCCGGGGGATGCACCTGGACGGAGAGCTTTTCGGCGGCGTCGAGGAGTTTGAAAAAGATGGGGAAACGCCCCTCGCACCCGGCATGGCGGCTACCAAAGATTTCCGTGCGCAGGCCGGTCCAGAGTTCGTGGAGGGTGCTCCCGCGCAACGGCCCGGTGTGGACGACGCTCTGGGCTTCTGCTCGGTCCACCATCTCCCACGCCTCGCCGATCACCGCGCCGCTCGGGAGCGATTTGCCAAAGAGCGTCTCCAATTTTCGCCCTCCCCAAACGCGTTCCATATACAGCGGTTCAAAAACAAGCGGGGTGGTCAATTTCATGGCTGAAGAAAGGGTAAGAGCGGACCACCATAAGCAGAAATAGGGACCTGGCAAGGGCGAAGGCGGCGGGACTTTATTGGGCGCGATTAAAAGTGGTGCAAGCTGGGTGAGCCTTTGCAGCGCCAAAGGCGCGGGGCATACCAGCCCAGCCCAACGGGCTGGGTTTCCAGTCCAAAGACGGCCCAGGGCTGTAAGCCCGACGCCTCCTTGCTGGATAAGGTGATTCCGATGCGCCGGGCTTACAGCCCTGACGGGTTGCTTCGACCTAAACCTTGGCCGTTGGCCAAGGCTGGTATGCGGTCGCGCCGTTGGCGCTAAAGAAGGAACTTCCCAATCTGCACCACTTTTCATCACGCCCGACTTTATTTGCGGATTGAAGCCGGGGAGCGATTCTCTCTATCCTTGCGCCCCATGCCCGCCGTCGAAACCCGCAACCTGACGAAAATTTATCGCACGTACCGGAAAGAAGCGGGCCTTTGGGGCGCGGTGAAAGGCTTATTCCACCGGGAATACGACGAGGTGCGGGCCGCCGACGGGGTCAGTTTTTCCATCGAGGAGGGGGAGCTTGTCGGCTTCCTGGGGCCCAACGGCGCGGGCAAGACGACGGTGCTCAAAATGCTCTCCGGCCTGCTCAACCCCAGCGGCGGCGAGGCGCGCGTTCTGGGACACGTGCCCTGGGAGCGCAAGGACGAGCTGAAGCGCCAGTTTTCCCTGTTGCTGGGACAAAAAAACGCCCTCTGGTGGGATCTCCCCGCCCGCGAATCGCTGGAACTCAACCGGGCCATCTACGGCATCAGCCGCCAGGATTTCAACCGGGTCGTGGGCGGGCTCTCCGAGCTGCTCGAAGTCTCCGGCAAGCTCAACGTAATGGTGCGCGAGTTGAGCCTGGGCGAGCGGATGAAGATGGAACTCATCGCCGCGCTGCTCCACGCCCCGCGCGTTCTCTTTCTGGATGAACCGACCATCGGCCTGGACGTGACGAGCGCCCAAAAAGTGCGCGATTTTCTCAAGCACTACAACGCCGGGCGGGAAATCGTCACGATGCTGACGAGCCACTACATGCAGGACATTGAGGAACTCTGCCATCGCGTGATCCTCATCGACCACGGCCGGATTCTCTTTGACGGGCCGCTACGCACCATTGTGGACCGGTTTTCTACGCACAAGATCGTCCGGTTCACCTTTGAGGAAGCGTCCGCGCGGGATTTCTCCCTGTTCGGCGAGGTGACGGAACAGACGGCGCAGACCGTCCAGCTCAAGGTTCCCCGCGCCCGGGTGGCGGAGGTCTGCCGGGCCGTGCTGGCCCGGGACCAAGTCACCGACATCAACGTGCAGGACATCCCCGTGGAGGAGGTCATCCGCCGCTTGTTCGCGGAAGCCGAGGCTAGAGCGTTTTAAATTGAAGTATTTACAACGATGCGAGAGCGTCGTGGGTTGATGCGCGGGCTCTTCCAGCGAAGCGACCGCGCATCGGCCCGCGCCGCCGAGCAGCGTGCAAACAACAAAATTTAAAATGCTCTAAGAGCGCACAAAGCTCTTAAAAGTTCCACGCCAAGAAGAAAGGTTCGCGCAAAGATGCATAAGGGGGCGTTCGGGATTGAACAAGCATGTGGGGGCCTCCCTGTCTTTGCGCCTTTGCGTGAGACAAATGAACGGCTTTCCCCCTTGAATAAAGGCGTTTCCGGGCGTATTCGTAACCATGAAAATCTCGCGGCCAGTTACGGGAAAAATTCTCAGCCATGCGGAAGGCATGGGCACCCCATCTGCGGAAACCGTACGGCAGCGCGCCGCCGAACTGGCGGCCATTGAGGGGCGGGATACCCCCAGCGAACAGGATTGGAAGCGGGCCTTCCAGGAACTTCACGGCGGCCACCACGATCCGAACGCCCGCGGCGAGGAAACCGAGATGCTTGGAGCCGTCACGGAAACCGACAGGGTGGCCCCGACGCTGGGCCGCCATCTGCACGAAATGGACATCGACGGCGGCGAAAGCGTGGGCGAGGAACTCATCAGCGAAGGAATCGAGGAAGCCGAACACGACCAGATGGTCCAATCCCGGAAGGAAGAGAAACGAGAGAATAGATGATAGGGGGGAGACTATAGTGTGGTGAAAGATAAATTCGCTAAATAAGTCCGAGACAATTTTTCGATTTTTCAAGGCGCGAATGAGGGCGGTATCTGAAGATACCGACCGATTGAGCAACGCCGAAAAATTGAAAAAGGGGCCGGAATTATGACGCGAATTTATCACTCACCACACTAGAGGCTCTCCGCCATCCCGCGGGCCAAAAAAACGGGCCATCCGCATCTATCCCCTCCCCCTCTATCGTCTATAGTCTCCGCAGTCTCCCCCCATAGTCTGGCTTGCAAAGTGAGCCGGGCCGCACTTCAATCTCCCCGTGGCTGACCATTTCGTAACCCAAACCCTCGAAGCCCCCGACACGCCGTTCGACATCTCCCTGCGCCCCCCGATGTTCAGCGAATTCGCGGGGCAGGAGAAGATCTGCGAACGGCTGGAAGTGATGGTGCAAGCCGCCAAGGGGCGCGGCGACGTTCTCGACCACCTCCTCTTGAGCGGCCCCCCTGGACTGGGCAAGACGACGCTCGCCTACATCCTGGCCAACGCCATGGGCGTGGCCATCAAAAACACCAGTGGGCCGACGATCGAGAAGGCGGGCGACCTGGCGGGCCTCCTCACCACGCTGGAACGCGGCGACGTCCTCTTTATCGACGAAATCCACCGGCTCCAGCCGACGATCGAGGAATATCTCTATCCGGCGATGGAGGACTTCAAGCTCGACATCATCATCGACCAGGGGCCCAACGCCCGGAGCGTCCGGCTCAACCTCCCCAAATTCACCCTCATCGGCGCAACCACCCGCTCCGGCATGATCTCCGCCCCCCTGCGCAGCCGTTTCGGCATGACAAGCCGCCTGGATTACTACGTGGCCGAGGAATTGCAGAAGATCATCCAGCGGAGCGCAGGCTTGTTGCACATTGAGATCGACGCCGGGGGCGCCCTCGAAATCGCCGCCCGGGCGCGCGGCACCCCGCGCGTGGCCAACAACCTCTTGCGTTGGGTGCGCGACTACGCCCAGGTGAAGGCGGACGCGAAAATCAACCGCGACGTAGCCGACCAGGCGCTGGCCATGCTCGACATCGACGCCGACGGCTTCGACGAGATGGACAAGCGCATCCTGGAAACGCTGATTCACAAATTCCAGGGGGGCCCGGTGGGGCTGAACTCACTGGCGGTGGCCATCGGCGAGGAAGCCGGGACGCTGGAGGAGGTCAACGAGCCTTACCTCATCATGCAAGGCTATCTCAAGCGGACCCCGCAGGGGCGCGTCGCGCTGCCGCCCGCCTACCGGAAGGTGGGAGTGGCCGTGCCGGGCAAGGCCGGGGAGCTGTTTTAGGAAAAGAGGCCCATGCGTCTCCTCGCCATTGATCCCTCGCTCCGGTGCACCGGCTTCGCCGTGCTGGAACGTCTGGAGGGCGGCAAAATCCGGGCGCTGGAGTATGGGACGATCCCCAACCCGGCCAAGCTCCTCCCCACCTCCTGCCTCGTGGCCATTCACGACCGGCTGGCCGAACTGATCCACCGCCACGAACCGGACGGAGCAGCGGTGGAGGCGGTCATTTATGTCCAAAGCTACCGGACGGCCATCACACTGGGCGCGGCGCGCGGGGCGGCGCTCCTGGCGGCGGCGGCGCGCGGGCTCCAGGTGTTTGAATACGCGCCGACGGACGTGAAGCAGGCGGTGGTGGGACGCGGCGGCGCGGGCAAGGACCAGGTGGCCTTCATGGTCCGGGCGCTGCTGGGGCTGACAGAAACGCCGCCTCCCGACGCCGCCGACGCGCTGGCCATCGGGCTGACGCACTTCCGCGCCCATGACGCGGCGGCGCGGGGCATCAAACCGCTACACCGCATTTAGAGCGTTTTAAATTGAAGTGTTTACAATGATGCGAGAGCGTCGTGGGTTGATGCGCGGGCTCTTCAAGCGAAGCGGCTGTATTTTTCAATACTGCCCGAGCTTGAAAGACCGCGCATCGGCCCACGCCGCCGAGCAGCGTGTAAACAACAAAATTTAAACCGCTCTAGTGTGGTGAAAGATAAATTCGCTAAATAAGTCCGAGACAATTTTTCGATTTTTCAAGGCGCGAATGAGGGCGGTATCTGAAGATACCGACCGATTGAGCAACGCCGAAAAATTGAAAAAGGGGCCGGAATTATGACGCGAATTTATCACTCACCACACTAGGACGAGTTCCCCATGAGAAAAACCTCACGCAAAACCGCTTATGAAACTCGAAACCCGCTGGCTGGGCCGGATTGCTTTTGAAGAAGCGCTGGCGTTGCAGGATGCGCTGGTGTCGGAGCGGGCCGCGCCGGATGCCTCGTCGCTCCCGGATCTCCTGCTCCTGCTGGAGCACGAGCCGGTCTACACCATCGGGCGGACGCCGGACCAGTCGAGCTTGCGTGACACGGCCCAGCTCCCCCACCCCGTGGTGCAGATCAACCGGGGCGGCCAGGCGACCTACCACGGACCGGGCCAGCTCGTCGGCTACCCGATCCTGCGCCTCGCGGAACGCGGGCAGGATTTGCACCGTTACCTGCGCGACCTGGAGGGGGTGCTCATCGAGGCGCTGGCGGAATACGGACTTCGCGCCGGACGGCGCGAGGGGCTGACGGGCGTCTGGGTGGAGGACCGCAAAATCGCCTCCATCGGCGTGGGCGTGCGGCGCTGGATTTCCATGCACGGGTTTGCCCTGAACGTCTGCGGGGACCTAACGCCGTTCACCCAGATCACCCCCTGCGGGATCGCCGGGGTGCAAATGACAAACCTGGAACGCGAAACGGGCCGCCTGGCGGATGTCCGCTCCGTGGCAGACCACGTGGCGGCGGTATTCCAGCGGCGGTTTTGCTAGAGCGTTTTCTATTTATTCTGACGCAATGTGTGGTATAAGGGGGGGATGCGAACCTACAGTCTCGATCTGCGAGAGCGGATCATTGCGTCACGAA
>JBAWXX010000023.1:0-45704 GCA_037143855.1 Verrucomicrobiota bacterium
ACCAGCAAGCCAAGGACCAGCAAGCCAAGGACCAGCAAGCCAAGGACCAGCAAGCCAAGGACCAGCAAGCGGGGCCGCGTCCTTCCCCGGCACCGGCTTCGGAGGATGAGAAAAAACTTTCCGGGGAGATCAAAGCGAACGATTCTCAACCGGAGAAACCGCAAGGCGAAGCGGCCGAAGCGCCTGCCCTTCCCGGCCAAATGTCGCCCGGCCAAGCGCGCGCCCTGCTCGATTCTCTCAAAGGCGATGAGGAACATCCTTTCAAACCTGAACAACGGAGCGCTGCTCCTGTCTTAAAAGATTGGTAATGAAATCTCTCTTCTTTGCGTCTTTGCGGCTTTGCGTGAGTTTCCTCCTCGGCGCGGGGTTTCTCGTGATGTCTGGAGCCGTGGAGGCCGCCGCTCCCGCCGCTTCCGCCACGCTTTCCAGTTCCAGCACGGAAGTGGGCAGCCCGGTGGAATTGCGGATCACGGTGGAAGGGAGCGACAAAGCCGCGCCGCCCACGGTGCGCGCCGAGGGGCTCGACATCCGCTATGCCGGGACTTCTTCGCAATTCCAGATGAATAATTTTGACGTGACCCGCAGTGTGACGTTCACCTACGTGGTGACGCCGCAAAAGGAGGGGACGTTCACGATCCCCGAGCTGCAAATCGCCGCGGGCCGCCAGACGCTCTCCACCCAGCCGCTCCAGCTTGCGGTTGCGAGCGGCCAAGCGGGCTCGGGCGGAAAAGTCGGCGCAACGGCCAAAGAGACGTTTGCCTCCGCGGAATGGGTGCTGCCGAAGACAGCCGCCTACGTGGGGGAGGCGGTCCCGGCCGAATTGCGGCTTTATGTCGATGCGCGGGTCCAGTGCCAGTTGCCGCAATTGCCCTCGGTCGCGGGTGACGGATTCACGGTCCAGAAGGTGGGGCAGCCCCAGCAACGCAACGTGACCAAAGACGGGCGCGAGTGGATTCTGGCTATTTTCAAAACGGCCCTCACCCCCGTCAAGGCGGGCAAATTGACCCTCCCCGCCGCCGAGATCAATGCCGTGGTGGTCCTGCCCCCCAAACGGCAGCGGCTTCCCAACATGGACGACTTTTTCAATGACCCCTTCGGCGCTTTTTCCCAGCCGCAGCAGGCGGTCATCCGGCCGGACCCGGTGGAAATGGAGGTCAAGCCGCTCCCCGTGGACGGGCGGCCCAAGGGATTCTCGGGAGCGGTGGGGCAGTTCACCCTGGAGACCAAGGCGGCTCCGGCGCGCGTCCGGGCGGGCGATCCCGTGACGCTCACCTGCGTCATCAAGGGCGTGGGCAATTTTGACCGCATGGAAGCCCCCGTGGCGGCGGAAACGCCCGGCTGGCGCGCCTACCCGCCCAGCGGCAAATTCAAGGCCGATGACGAGGCCGGCATCTCCGGCGCGAAAACCTTTGAGCAGGCGCTCATCCCCGAAGCGTCCAAAACCGAGCTGCCCGCGGTGACGTTCGTGTTCTTCAACCCGTCCAGCGAACGCTACGAAACCCTCACCGGCGAGCGTCTCCCGCTGGTGGTGGACGGCACATCCGCCGCCCCTGCGCCCGCGCCCGCCGCCGTTGCCTCCGCCGCTTCCGCGACGCCGCCCCCCCCGCCCCCGGTGCATGACATCCAGTATTTGCGCGTGGACCCGGGCACGGTTGCAGCCGGGTTTGATCCCGCCTGGCGCACCCGCGGTTTCTGGGCGGCTCAGTCTCTGCCGCTGGCCGCCTTGCTCGCCCTGGGCGGCTGGCAGTGGCGGCGGACCCGGCAAAACGACAGCCTCCTGCGGCGCGCATCCCGTCTGCGCCAGGCCAAAGTGGAAGCGCAGCGCGTGCTCCAGCAGGCGGAAACGAACGCCGCGGATTTCTACGACGCGGCCGTCCGCGTGCTGCAATTGGAGACGGCCCTCGGGCGGTTCGCGGCGGGCGGGGAGCCCGGAGCCGTGGACGCCGAAGCCGCCTGCGCCAGCCGTCCGCTCGATTGCGAAACCGCCGAGGGGGTGCGCCGCCTCTTCGCCACGCATGACGAACTCCGCTACGCCGGAGTGGGCTCGGGTTCCAGCGCGCCGGTCTACCCCGACCAGCGGGAACGCGTCCTCCAACTCCTTGCCCAATTTGAAAAGAGCCATGTTTGAAAAAGACTCACGCAAAGACGCAAAGACGCAAAGGAATCGCCCGGAGGCGAGAAGGGGAAGCGTGGCGGGGAAATCTCTTCTCCCCGTCCTGTTCTTTTTGATCTTTTGCGCGGGCGCGTCTGCCGCCGCTCCGGCGGATGCCAGCGCCGCCCATGCGCTCTATGACAAGGGGGATTTTGCGGGCGCGCGCGCGGCCTATGAAGCCCTCATCCAAGCGGGCCCCTGGAGCGCCAATCTCTTTTACAACCTGGGCAACGCCGCCTTCCGGCAGGGGGAGAAAGGGGCCGCTTTCCTGGCCTACGAACGGGCGCTGGCCCTGGAGCCCGGGCACCCCGAGGCGCAGGCGAATCTGCGCTTTTTGCGGGAGGAAACCGGGGCCAAGCTGCCGGGAACATCGTGGGTGGACCGGGCGCTGGCGCATCCCGCCGGGAATACCGCCGGATGGCTCGCCGCCGCCGCGTTTTGGGGGATCTGCTTCAGCCTCGCGCCGCTGGCCTGGAGACGGCGCGCCGCCGGCGCGCCCGCCCTCTTGTGCGCCCTTGCGCTCGGGTGGAGCGGCGCGGCCATCTGGTGGCAGAACAGCCAGGGAGCGTTGTGGATTGTGACGGCTCCCATCGCCACGGCCCGGACGGAACCGGCGGACAACGCCGCCGCCACCGCCAAGCTGCCGGTGGGCAGCCACGTCCACTTACTGCTGGAGCGCGGAGCCTGGCTCAACGTCCGGCTCCCGGACGCGACCAAAGGGTGGCTCGCGCGCGACGCTGCGGAGCCCGTCCGGCTCGCGCGGTAGTCTCTCTCCGCGGCTCCTCGTGCCCAAGTTGAACTTGGGCACGCTCCTGGAACGGCAATTCCATTGCGGGAGCGGTCCGGCCTTCGCAGGGAGCGAAGCTGGAGCTTCGAAGACACTTGCGTTACCAATCGGGTTGGTAACGAGAAGAAACTGGAGTTATTTTTTGGTATCACACGAAGGCACGAAGAAGAGATGCTTCCCTTCGTGAGCTTCGTGCCTTTGCGTGAGAATTTCTTACGCCCGGCGTTCTTTGGCCGCCTGGATGATCTCGGCCACGGCTTCCGCGCGCGGTTTGGCTCCCAGGTTCCCCTTGCCGTGGACGCGCACGCTGACGTTCCCGGCTTCGAGGTCGCGGTAGCCGACGACGAGCATGGTGTGCACCTTCATCTGTTCGGCTTGGAGCACCTTGCCCTTGATGTTGTTGCTGGAGGCGTCGATCTCGGCGCGGATGCCGGCCCCACGCAGTTCGGCCTGGATGCCGCGCGCATATTCCAGCAGCGGCTCCTCGTCGCCGATGGGGAGCACGCGCACCTGCATGGGCGAGAGCCAGAAGGGGAAGTTCCCGGCGTAATGCTCGATCAGGAAGCCGATGAAGCGTTCGTGCGTGCCGAGCGGCGCGCGATGGATGCAAAGCGGGGTCTTCTCCGTGTTGTCGCGGTCTTTATAGACCAGCTTGAACCGGCTGGGGACGGCGAAATCAACCTGGTTGGTGGCGATGGTGAACTCGCGCCCGATGGCGCTCCAGACCTGCACGTCGATCTTCGGCCCGTAGAAGGCGGCTTCGTTGGGGACTTCCACGTAGTTGATGCCGCTCTTGACGAGGACGTTGCGGACCATCTCCTCGGTCTTTTTCCAAAGCTCCGGCTGGTCCACGAATTTCTGGCCGAGCTTGGCCGGATCGTGCGTGGAGAAACGCATGAGGTATTTGTCGATGCCGAAAATTTTGAAGTATTTGAGATACATCTCGTTGACGGCGTTGAACTCGGTCTCGAACTGGTCGGGCGTCAGGTAAATATGGGCGTCGTTCATCTGCATGGAACGAACGCGCATGAGCCCAAAAAGTTCGCCCGACTGCTCGTAGCGGTAGCAAGTCCCGTATTCCGCGAGCCGCAACGGGAGATCGCGGTAGCTGCGCGGCACGGCACCGTAAATCTTGTGGTGGTGCGGGCAGTTCATCGCCTTGAGGTAATATTTCTCGGCCGCGCCGCCTTCGGATTCCTCCAAAATCATCGGCGGAAACATGCTTTCTGCGTAATACGGCAGATGGCCGCTGGTGAGATACATGTTCTCGCGCGCCAAATGCGGGGTGCGCACGCGGTCGTACCCGGCGGCGAACTCGGTTTCCTTGGCGAGCTTTTCGAGTTCCTCGATCAAGACCGTGCCGTTGGGCATCCAGAGCGGGAGGCCGGGGCCCACGTCTTCGTCGAAGGTGAAGAGTTCCAGTTCCTTGCCCAGCTTGCGGTGGTCGCGCTTTTTGGCCTCCTCCAGCATCGTGAAGTAGGCCTCCATCTCGGTCTTGTTTTTGAAGGCCGTGCCGTAGATGCGCTGGAGTTGCGGGTTCTTCTCGTCGCCCTTGTAGTAGGCGCTGGCGACGTGGGTCAACTTGAACGCCCCGATGTTCCCGGTGCGCATGACGTGCGGCCCGGCGCAGAGGTCGATGAAGTCGCCGTTTTGGTAGAGGCTGATCTCCTCGCCCTCGGGGATCTCCTCCAGGTTGCCGATCTTGAAGACGGACGGCCTTTCCCGTTCGGAAAGCGCGCCGAGGCGGCCCGCTTTGGCCAGTTCGAGCGCTTCCGCCCGGCTGACGGTCTTGCGCTCGAAGACATGGTTCGCTTTGACTTCCTTCTTCATCTCCGCCTCGATGGCGGCGAAATCCTCCGGCGTGATCCGGTGGTCGAGGTCGAGGTCGTAATAGAAGCCGTTCTCCACGGAGGGACCGGCTGCGAACTGGGCGTTGGGCCAGAGGCGGAGGATGGCCGTGGCCAGCACGTGCGCTGCGGAGTGCCGCAACCGCTCGATGTCGGTCATCTGGTGGCGTTGTTCCGGGGTTTTGTGTGCTTCGGCCATGGGATCTTAAAAAGGGTAAAAGTTGAAAGATAAAGTTGAGCCGTGAGGGCCAAAGGTTCAAGGGCAAAGAGAAACGAGGAGCCGTCGCCTCTCCCCGTCCCCGCGTCTCCCCCTCTCCGCGTCTTGCCTTATTCCGCCGGTTCCGCGCAGCAGGCCGGTTTTTCGGGCTTGGCCGTCAGCTTCAGCACCAGGAAGTAGAGCGCGGCGAGCACGGCGATGCCGCCCACGATCAAGTGCGACTGGTCTTTGATGAACCGAACGAGCCCCTGCGGATCGTTAATCAGCCCGGGGGAAACCCGTTGCGCCTCCGCGCCCAGCCACGCCAGCACGACGCACCAGAGGAACGAGCCGACGATGGTCATCAGGCTGAACATCCCGAAGCTCATCCGCACGATGCCCGCCGGGATCGAAATAAGATGGCGAATCACCGGCAGCAACCGGGCGAAGAAGATGCCGCCCGCCTCATAGCGGTGCATCCAGTGTTCGGCCAGGGCCAGTTTCTTTTCGCTGATGAAGAAATATTTGCCCCAGCGCACCACGACGGCGCGCCCCACCCAGCGGGCGATCCAATACGTGATCACCGACCCTAGGTAGGAGCCGAGCGTGCCAGCCAGGACGATGCCCCAGAAGCCGACGTGCAGGGAGTCTCCCCCCCAGAGGGTCATTTTCCCCTCCGCGACCAGAAAGGCCGCGGGCGGGACGACCACTTCGCTGGGCACAGGGAAAATGGAGCTTTCCATGGCCATCAGCAGGATGACGCCCAGACAGCCCATTTTGAGAACCCACCCGAACCAGATAGCCAAGAGATTGTGAAGCATCCTGCCATCTCAACCCAGAGCGGGAAAAAGGCAAGCCCGGGATTGCGGGGGGGCTCTCCGCGTCTTGTCTTTTCCGCTACGCCCCGAGCCATCGGAGCAACGCGGCGGCGAAGAAAGCGGCAGCCGTCAGCGGCCAAAGCAGCCCCTCTCCCTTGTCCGGGCGAAGGGGGGGGTGGAGCAAAGGGGAGAGGTGTTTCACACCCCCCTCTTCGCATGCCCCCGCGAGGCCGCGTGTTTCCCTGAATCTCTTTCCGGCTACTCCCTTGCGGACGGGGATTTGGAATCGGCGGGGGCGCTTTGGGCCGGGCTCCCGGCGGGGTTGCCCGGCGGGTCGGTTTCCACGGTGAAGTCATCAAAATAAATCGCCCCGCTGATGGCCCCTTTTTCGGCGCTGGAATCACACCGGAAGCTCATCACAATGTATTTGGCTTGCGCGGGCGTGTGAAAGCGGATGTCCACCGGGCGCCATTCCGTGGTGAGGAGGCGGGGCGGGCGTCCCCTCCCCCCGGGCAACGGCTGGAGCAGGTATTGGCTTTCGCCCACTTCGGTTTTCCCCTCGTCCGAGAAAAAATCGACCTGCATTTTGAGAAAGAGCTGGGCCACGGCGCTGACCAGCGGTTTTTGGGGATCGTTGTGTCCCCAGATGCAGGCTTTGTAACAGGTGCCTCCTTCGATGGGGATGGGCTGGCTGACAAAGAGCGCGCCGATGTAGGGGGCGCTCAGGCGGGCGGCCTCGATAAAGAGCGCTTGCGCGCCCGTGCGCGCCATCTGGTTGGTCAGCCCGGCCACCACGCTGCCTCCTTCCTCGCCGAGACTGGGCCGGTCTTCAAAACGGCTCCAGGCCGGTTTTTTCTCCGGCTGGGCGGGGTTGCCAAGAGAGGGATCGCCTCCGGCCGCCTTGGGGGTGCGGCTGGTCACGGGCGGGGCTTCAAAGCTGTCTTGAAAAACCACCCCGGCGCGCGCCGGAAACGCTGGCGCAAGCAGGGCTGCCATGGCAAAAAGGGGGAGCATGGGTTTCATGGAAGGGGACTCGGGGGCGCGGTAATGGAGCGCCGCTCCGTCCGAAATGCAACCCGAGAAATTCGGGTTGCGGGCGTGCGGCGGAAACCGTATCCTTTTCGGTCAGGAAATTCTGATAGAGGGAAATTGAATCATGGCAAAGAAATCGACCACTCCAAAAGCAACGGAACCGGGCGTTGAATCCGCCTCCTCAAAACCGGCGAAGGTGAAAAAGCCCGCCGCCACCGCCAAGACCCCGGCCTCCCGCACCCGGGTGAAAGCCTCGCCCGTCACCAAGGCCGCTCCCGCGTCACAAGTCACGCCCGCGGACATCGCCCTGCGCGCCTATTTCATCGCCGAGAAACGCCAGAAGCTCGGGATTCCCGGCGACTCCACGAGCGACTGGGTGGAAGCCGAGCGCCAACTCAAGGCCGAAGCCGCCGCGAAGGCCAAGCCGTGAAGTCCTTCCGCAAGGAACTCTGGTTTGACATCACCCGGCGGCGTGAATTCCTCAACATCACGCCGCAGGTGGGCGCCGTCTTGTGCGAGAGCGGCATCCGCGAGGGGCTTTGCCTGGTCAACGCCATGCACATCTCCGCCAGCGTCTTCATCAACGACGATGAAGCCGGGCTGCACCAGGATTTTGAGGCATGGCTGGAGAAGCTCGCGCCCGAGAAACCGTATTCGCAGTACCACCACAACGGCTACGAAGACAACGCCGACGCCCATCTGAAACGGACGATCATGGGCCGCGAAGTGGTGGTCGCCGTCACCGCGGGGAAGCTCGATTTCGGCCCGTGGGAGCAGATTTTCTACGGTGAATTTGACGGCAAACGCAAAAAGCGCGTGCTGGTGAAGATTATCGGGGAGTAGTTCTAAAAATAATAATCGAAGTCCTGTTCCCGGCTCATCCACCGGCGCACGCGCAGGATGTGGACAGGCTTGCTGTGGGGGTCCAGCGCGACGAAGTTGCGGCTGCCGTGCCAGAGATAACGTTCGTCCCACAGGAGGTCGTGCACCTGGTAGGTGTCGTTTTCCATCCAGCCGAAAGCGTCGATGGGGACGTGGATGAACGAGTCCTGCCGGTTCCACGGGTCGAGATTGACGATCACCAAAATGATATTGTCGCGCGATTCCGTCATCTTCCCGTAGAAAAGGACGTTGTCGTTCTCGGCCTCGTAAAAGCGCAGGTTCGCGTACTCGTGGAGGGCCCGGTTTTCGTGCCGGATGCGGTTGAGCCCGGTGAGGAATTCCTTGATGTTGCCCGGGGCGTTCCAGTCGCGCCCCTTGAACTGGTATTTCTCGCTGTCGAGGTATTCCTCCTTGCCGGGAACGGCCGCATTTTCGCACAGCTCGAACCCGCTGTAGATGCCGTAGAGGGGGGAGAGCGTGGCGGCGAGCGCCGCGCGGATCATGAACGCGGGCCGCCCCCCCTGCTGGAGGAAGAGGGGCAGGATATCGGGCGTGTTGGTGAAAAGGTTGCCCCGGAAATACTCGGCCATGTCCGTCTGGGTCAGCTCGGCGAAGTATTCGCTCAGTTCGTATTTGTTGCCGCGCCAGGTGAAGTAGGTGTAGCTCTGGTTAAAGCCCACCTTGGCGAGCGCCTTCATCATCTTCGGCCGGGTGAACGCCTCGGAGAGGAAGATGGCGTCCGGGTGGCTGGCGCGGACTTTGCCAATGAGATACTGCCAGAAGGAAACCGGCTTGGTGTGGGGGTTGTCCACGCGGAAGATTTTGACCCCGTGGTCGCACCAGAAGAGGACGACCTGGGTCAGTTCCTCCCACAGTTCGCGCCAGTTCGGGTTCTGGTAGTCGAGCGGGTAGACGTCCTCGTATTTCTTGGGCGGGTTTTCGGCATATTTGATCGTGCCGTCAGGCCGCTTGAAGAACCACTCGGGATGGTCGTGCACCCACGGGTGGTCGGGGGAACAGTTCAACGCGAAGTCGAGCGCCACCTCCATGCCCCGTTTGTGGATCTGCGCCACGAGCCAGTCGAAGTCCTTGAGCGTGCCGAGTTCCGGGGCCACGTCCCGGTGCCCGCCGCCGTTGGGGCATTTCTGGTGGCGGTTGCCGATGGCGTAGGGGACGCCGGGGTCGTCCGGCTCGCAGGTGACGGCGTTGTTTTTGCCTTTTCGGCGGGTCGTGCCGATGGGGTGGATGGGGGGGAAGTAGATGACGTCAAAGCCCATTGCCTTGGCGTCATCCACGCGGGGGAGACAGTCGCGGAAGGTGGAGCCCCGGTCCGGGCGGCCTTCCGCCGAACGGGGGAAAAATTCATACCAGGCGGCAAAGCCCGCCCGTTCGCGGTCCACGATCACCTGGGGGTAGGGCAGATACTCGGTGGAGAACGTCCGGTCGGCCCAGGCGATCATGAGCGCTTCCAGCTCGTTCCAGTGGGCGATGGCGTCCACCTGCGCCGGTTCGGAGGCTTCGATGAGCGTCGCGATTTCCTCCAGCCGCTTTTTGTCGGCAGGCAGGAGCGCCCGCTGGGACGCGGCCCGCACAATGGCCGCCCCTTCCAGCGTTTCGCTGGCCAGCGGTGTCACGCCCCCCTCGTTTTTTTTGCGGAACTCGTGCTGCCAGGAGCGGAAGGGGTCGCCCCACGCTTCGATGGTGTATTCGTAGGTCGTGTTTTCGAAGAGCGAACAGACGGCGCGCCAGCGGTCGTTGACGAGCGCGCTCATCGGCGTTTCGTTCCAGGCCACGTCCCCCTGTTTGCGCCATTTGAGCAGCGCGCTGACGAGGTCGTGCCCATCCTTGAAGACATCGGCTTCGACCACCAGGTCGTCCCCCACGATGCGTTTGAGAGGATAACGGCCGCCGTCGACCAGCGGCTCAAGGTTTTCGATGACGACTGTGGACAGTTTCGGAATCATAAGAGGGCTTCCACGCCGGAGTCTGTTTTCTTGCGGTTCCGGCAGGCGGGACGGAGGGAAGTTTCACGCAGCCCTGGCCGGGAATGCAAACTAAAACCAGTCCGGGAAGCCCTGAAATCCGGGCGCGCTTTCCCCAGCAGCCCCCTTTTACCGGCTCCTCAGCACCAGTAGCGCCCCGGCCAGCGAGAGCGCGGCGCTGTAGCCGAACGCGGCGGTGGTTCCCGATACCGTCCACAGCAGGCCCACCATGAAGCTCGAAAGCATGTCACCCACGCCGTTCACCGTAGCCAGGACGCCAAACGCCATGCCATGGTGCGCCTCCCCCACGAGTTCCGCGCAAAGCGAGTCCTCGCACGCCTCCTCGACGCCGACGTAGCTGCCTCCCACTGCGAAAATCGCCGCGAAAGCCCACAAATTCGGAGGCAACAGGAGAATGCCCGCCCCCATGAGCGCGGCAAGCGCATAGCCGCCCGCCAGAAGACGGCGTTTGTCCAGGTGGTCGGCCAGCCAGCCCGCACCAAAGGCCGAGGCGGCATAGCAGACGTTGTGGAACAGGTACAGCCCCGCCGCGCAGGCCGCCGCCTTGCCCATGCCGTAGGCGGGCGCCAGCCGCTGGGTGGCCAGCAGAATGAGCATGGAGTGGGCGAAATCCCCCGCGCCGAACAGCCCCACCGCCACGAGAAACCGCCGGAAGCCCCCCGGCAGCGCCCGCAGGCTTTCGCCAAAGGAGATGTGCGCCACGGGAAGCCGCTCCTCCTCCTTCACCGCGAACGCGATCAGCCCCGCCGCGATCAAGCCGGGAACGAGCGTCACCGCGAAAAGCGACGGGTAGTGGTAGTGGAAAAGCGGCAGCAGCGCGAATGCCGTGGCCGGGCCCACAATTGCCCCCAGCGTATCCATCATCCGCTCAAACCCGAATGCCCGGCCGTACGCCGCGCTGTCCACGGAAGCCGCCAGCAGCGCCTTGCGCACGGGGGTGCGCACGCCGCGCCCCAGCCAGGCGCACGCCCGGGCCGCCAGCACATGCCACGCGGCGGTCGCCAAGCCGAAACTGGCCGTGCCGAGCGCCGTCACCACGTAGCCCGCCACGGCCACCGGCTTGCGGCGGGAAAGGCGGTCCGTAAAATAGCCGCTCCCCATCTTGGCAAAGCTGGAGAGGCCGTCGGCGATCCCCTCAATGGCCCCCAGCCAGATCGCCGCCACCCCGAACGTGGCGAGAAAGGAAGGGAGCACGGTCGTGGCGATCTCGTGCGACCAGTCACTGAACAGCGAAGCCAGCCCGATGCCCAGCGTCGTACGGTTCAACCAGGATTTCGATTTCATGCGGAAGATGGGGGGGATTTTAGCAGAGAAGAAGGGGAGGGTCCGCAGATTTCGCAGATTCTTTCTTTTTCAAATCTGCAGATAATCTGCGGCTATATTCCCCATGGGTCTTCTTGCCAAGCGGCGCGGAACCGCGCAAAATACCGCTTTTCTTATGCGACAAGTTGGCATTGGCATTGCGGGTTTCGGCACCATCGGGGTGGGCGTTTACAAGCATTTGGCGGGCAACCGCCGTCTGCTCTCGGAACGGCTCGGCCTGGAGTTGACCGTCAAGAAGATCGCGGACCTCGACATCGACACTCCCCGGACGCCGATGCCGCCCCGCTCCCTTTTCACAACAAATTGGCAGGATCTCATCGACGACCCGGAAGTGCAGATCGTCGTGGAATTGATGGGCGGCATCAAAGTCCCCTACCAGTTCGTCATGGCCGCCCTGAAAAAAGGGAAAATGGTCGTCACCGCCAACAAAGCCCTGCTGGCGGAAAAGGGGAAAGAGCTTTTCGCCGTCGCCGCCGAAAAGCGGGTCCCCATCTTTTTTGAAGCCGCCGCCGCCGGGGGCGTGCCGATCATCAAAGCCCTCAAGGAAGCGTTCGTGGCCAACCACATCCGCTCCATGCACGGCATCATCAACGGCACCAGCAATTACATCCTCACCCGGATGAGCCAGGCCGGGCTCGGTTTTGAAGAGGCGCTCAAGGAAGCGCAGGCCGCCGGATACGCCGAGGCCGATCCCACGCTCGACATCAACGGCTGGGACGCCGCCCACAAGGCGATCATCCTCGCCTCGCTCGCCTACGGCTTCTGGGTGGATACGAAGGATATCCACGTCGAGGGCATCCAGGGCATCACGGCGGTGGACATCGAGTTTGCCCAAAAGCTGGGCTACAAGATCAAGCTCCTCGCCGTCATCAAGTCCGATGAAAAGTGCAAGGAAAACTGCCCCATCGAAGTGCGTGTCCACCCCACCCTCGTGCCGGAGTCGCACGTGCTCGCCTCGGTGAACGGCGTCTTCAACGCCATCGCCGTGCATGGCGACGTCGTGGGCGAAACCCTCTTTTACGGCCGTGGCGCGGGCCAGGACGCCACCGCCAGCGCCGTCATCAGCGACCTCGCGGAAGCGGCGGTGGCGCTCGAAACGCCGCGCCCCAACTTCGGCTTCGTCCCGCACGGGCTCTACGGCGGCTGCACGCCGATCCAGGATGTGGTCACGCCGTATTACCTGCGGCTCTCCGTCGTGGACCGTCCCGGCGTATTGGCTCTCATCACCGGCATCCTTTCCGAGGAGCAGATCGGCATCTCCTCGGTCATCCAGCCGGAAGCCCACGAGCAGGAAACCGTCCCGCTCGTCCTCATGCTCCACGCCGCGCCCCAGGGCCGGATGAACCGGGCGGCGGAGAAAATCGCCGCCCTGGATTGTGTCAAACGCCCGCCCCAGGTGCTCCGCGTGGAGACGTTTGCCTAACCCTTTTTTCCCATGCCTACTCCGAAGTTTCTCAATGACCGGGGCCTGATCGCCCGTTACCGCGAGTATCTGCCCGTCACCGACGCCACCCCCGTGATCTCCCTCAACGAGGGGAACACGCCGCTCATCCACTCGCCCAAGCTCAGCACGATGGTGGGGAGGGGCTGCAACGTCTTCATCAAATACGAAGGACTCAACCCGACCGGCTCCTTCAAGGACCGGGGCATGACGATGGCCATTTCCAAGGCCGTCGAAGCCGGTTCCAAGGCCGTCATCTGCGCCTCCACCGGCAACACCTCGGCCGCCGCCGCCGCGTATGCCGCCCGGGCCGACATCGACTGCATCGTGCTGCTGCCCGCCGGGAAAATCGCGCTGGGCAAGCTGGCGCAGGCGTTCATGTACGGGGCCAAGGTCGTCGCCATCGACGGGAACTTCGACGAGGCGCTCAACCTCGTGCGCGAAATCGGCGCCACCGAGCCGATCACCATCGTCAATTCCATCAACCCCTATCGGCTCGAAGGCCAGAAGACCGCCTCCTTCGAAATTATTGAGGAACTCGGCGACGCACCGCAGGTGCACATCCTGCCCGTCGGCAACGCCGGGAACATCAGCGCCTACTGGAAGGGCTACCGCGAATTCAAGGAACGGGGCAAATCCACGCGCCTGCCGATGATGGTTGGCTTCCAGGCCGCCGGGAGCGCGCCGATCTTTTACAACAAAGTCATCGAGAACCCGGAGACCGTCGCCACCGCCATCCGCATCGGCAACCCGGCGAGCTGGGACCTTGCCAACGCCGCCCTCCGCGACTCCGGCGGCGCGATTGACATTGTCAAGGACGACCGCATCCTCGCCGCCCAGGCGTGGCTCGCCGCCAAGGAGGGGATCTTCGTCGAACCGGCCAGCGCCGCCTCCATCGCCGGGTTGATGAAATGCGTCCAAGGGGTGGAACCGGCCTTCAATTTTGGCCGCGTCCCCGACGGGTCCAACATCGTCTGCACCGTCACCGGCCACGGGTTGAAGGACCCGGATGTCGCCAAGGAACAGTGCAAGGGGATCATCGCCGCCAAGGCGGAAAAGGCGGCGATTATGAGCCTGATCGGGAGATAGAGCGTTTTAAATTGAAGTGTTTACCTCTTTCTCTCCTACCTGGTCGGCGCGCTCGTGTTATTGGGGCCCGCCCTATTCAAAGACAGGTTCCAGTTGTTGATCGACGACGTTGCCGGTGAAGCGGTCGATGGCGACGTGCAGCCAATAGCGCCGCTCTCCCTGGACGACAAATTGGTCCAGAGTTCGCGCGCCGGGAGGGAACACGCCGGTCTGCGCGATCAAGTCCACCATGAGGTTCCAGGTGCGCAGGTTGGTGACGGGAGCCAGGGCGCGCACGGATGGGAGGCTGGACAACGCCGGAATGAGGCCGGCGCGGGTGCGGAGCGGGCTGTTGCTGATTTGCGCAGCCAGTTGCGCCGCGATGGTTTTGGCTTCGTCGCTGCTGAGGGTCAGGCCCGAAGCCTCATCCTTTGTAGTCCCCGCCAGGATGGCTTGCAGAGCGGCCACGCTGGCGCGGTTGGGGTTGATCTGCCCCGCGATGACCGGCGGTTCCTCCATGGTGGAAAAGAGATCGAGCAAGCCGGCATCGGCACTATGGGCTGAGCAGAAGTCGAGCGTGTTGAACGCGAGATCGCGGAAGATGTATCCCAGTTCCCCGACGGAGCGCAGCGGGCGGTTGAGGAACATGGGCAGGATGCTTTGGGCGGCGCTGGCGGGGAGGCTTTCCACGCCAAAGGCGGTTTGGTAAAGATCGCCCCCGGAGTTGCCGGGAGGCGGCGCGCAGCTCAGATAAATGGCGGTGGGAGCGTTGTCCGCGTCGCTCTGGTCGATGATGTTGGCTCCGATCTGGATGAGTTGGAAATCCGGATTTTTGGAAGAGGCGACGGGGTCCTGGCCCAGGGAGCCGCCGTCGATGCCCGCCTTGAGAAGCTCGAAAAAATTTGCCTCGCGCGGAGCCGCTTCGCTGGCGATCTCCTCCAGCGTTTGAATCGCCGTGGGGAGGGAGCCGCCGGTCGAGCCGACGTAATCCCAGCGCGCCTGGGCGGCGTTCCACTGGAGGCCGAAGCAGGCTTGGACCATCGCCGCCGAGATGCCGCAGGGCGGCGTTCCCGAGGGAGTGATCCAGGCGAGCTTGCCCAGGGAAAAGCGCGATTGCAGGAGGGGATCGCCCGCCGCCACGCTCGTCTCGCTCCACGTTCCGTCGTCGTGATAGTGCCGCAAGGTCCCTCCCGTGGAGAGCCGGACGGAGGCGAATGCCGGGGGAGCCGTGACCGCCCGGCTGAAGGTGCCCAGGTATTGGAGCGCGCTTGGGGGGAAGACCGAGCCCTTGGAGGCGCGGCTAAAAGCAATCAGCGCCTGGCGGCTTGCAAAAGCCTGGTCCGTGCGGCCGTTCCAGGCCGTACCGCTGACTTTGAGGAAGCCGTTCGTGTTGGAGGCGGCGAGGGCGTTGTATTGGGCGGCAGCGGCGGCGGTGAAGGTGAAGTTGGCGCTCAAATCGCCTTGCGGTTGCAGCGAAGCGTAGTTGCGCCAGCCCACGATATTATTGACTCCCGTTCCTGAAATGCCCAGGGCGGTCAGATCGGCATAGGCCAGGGAGCCCTTGGGGCCGTATTGCGCTGCCGTGGCGGCGGAGGGGTAGCCCGCCACATTCGCATCCAGGAGCGCCCCCTCGTCGTAGAGGGCGTAAGCATACCGCGCGAGGACTGTGCTGGTTGGAGAGGCCAGCACGGCAGGTCCGTGGTCCGTCACGAAAACCCAGCGGGGAGGGGAAAACGTGGCGATGGGAGTGGTGTCGGTGGGCGTGCCGGGATTGGCGCAACGAACAAGATAATGCCGGTTCCAGCGGGAGAGGGTGACGGTTCGGCCGTTGGCCGAAGTTCCCGTGGAACTGGCGTCGGAGGCCGCGAAGTCCGCCCCCGGCGCGGGGAGCGTGCCCGTGGCGCTGATCCGCAGGAGCGTGGGCATCGCGCTGTCGCTGACGTTGCGCACGGGCGCCATGGCGGCGTTGCCGTTGGGAAGATAGAGCGTGGCGCCGCCCACGGTGGACGCACTGGAACCGGCCGCGATTTCCTGTTTCAGGCCGCCGACGAGGATGTCCAGGGCGCTGCGCGCCAGCTCGTCGGCCATGGCCTGGTGGAAGCTGCTGCTGGAAAGCCGGCGGTGGGCGACGGCACGCGAGAAGTAGGCGGCGGCGACGCCCGCGAGGAGCACGACGAACGCCAGCACAACGATCAGCGCGGCGGCGCGTTCCCGCCGCCGGAGGAGAAGGAGTGGGGAAGCCATGGGAATGGGTCAAGGATTGGATAAGGGGCTGGGCGAAAGGTAAAACCAGCGCCGGTAAATGCGGATCGAGGAGATCGCTCTGCCGGGGAGTCCGGCGGCCTTCACCTGCTCCTGCCACGCCGTTTCCAGGGCTCCGGGAGCGGCGTGTTTCACGGCATCGAAATCCTCCAGGGCCGCAGCCAGATGCGTCAGATCCTCTGGCTTCACCCATGCCTGCGCTTTCGGATCGATCACGGCGATCACCACGCCGAGGGCCGCCACGTCCCCCATGCCGCTGACGCAGGTGTGGTCCACCCCGGGGCGGGTGTCCCACGGGGTACCGCTCAGTTGCGAGGCAAGGGTGACGCCGCCGGGGAAAGCGCGGCCCTTGAGGGCGTAGTAATACTCAAAGCGGAACACCTGCGGCCCCGCCAGTTCGTAGTTATCCTTGTCGTCGGCCATGGTGACGGCCGCCGGCCAGTTGGCTGCGATGGTTTCGGGCAGGAACAGCATCGGGGGGACGGCGGCGGGATAACCGCTCCAAAGCAGCCCGCAGCCGAACCGTTGCAACTGGTTGCAGGCGGGGCTGCTGGCATTGTTGTTCACCCGGTAGCCGACGACGGAGAAGGGGCTTTGCGAGCCGGTGCCGGGGTAATAGCCGGGCACCTGGCTGTAAAAGGCGAGCTGGTCGTTGCCCGGCTGGGGCTGGGTTGCGTTTTTCAGAAAATAGTCCACGTCCGCGCGCTTGACCATCTGGCCGATGTCAATCGCCATGCGGTCAAACAGCGCGAGCGCCTGTTCGTCGGCATCCATGTGGCGGTGCCCCAGGTCCGTCGCCTTTTGCGCGCTGCCCAAGAGCTGGACGATCAGCCCGATGAGCACGGCGAGCACGGCCGCCGTGACCAGCAACTCCACCAGCGAGAACGCGCCGGGCCTGCGGGGCGGAGAAAGGCTCATGTCAGTTTCGGTCGAGCGCCAGGAAGGTTTGGCAGGACCCCGCGGCCGCGGCTGGCGGGACCGTGGCAGGCCAGCTCACTTGCAGGTTCACGCAGGTGGCGCTCCGCGTGGCCGCGTCGTGGGGGAGAAAGCGGACGGTCAGCCGGTAGCGGGCATCCGCGTCCGACGCCGTCTGCCGGCATTGCCCGGAGCTGGTGAAGTAGAGCGTGGCAGAGGCAGCGGAATCGGCAACGGGGTTGGAGGGAATCGCAATGCCAAACTGCTGGGAGCGCGCCGCCTGCCCCGGCGGAAAGGTGGGCGGCGTGGCGCGCAAGTCCGCGGCGGCCGCCGTGAGAATGCCGGTGGCCACGGTTTGTTCCATGGCCGTCTGGTTGCTTTTCAAGCCCACCGGCAGCAGCCCGAAAATGGCGATCAGGCAAAAGGCGCTCACCCCCAGGGCGAGCGTCACTTCGACGAGAGAAAAGCCGGTCGTTCTGGGAGCGCCACGTTGCATGCCCTTGGGATTCGAGGGCCAAGGATACCGGAGATGTGGATCGGCGCAATCTTTGGATGCGCATCGGAATCCGCCGTAGCGCGAAATGAAGCAAGCTTCAAGCTGGCCACCCAATCAGCCTCGGGAACGAGGCTCTTCATATGACGCATACCTACCGAGGCGGCGTGCGAAGCCGCCGCAGGCGGCTAGTAGCGGTAGTGGTCCGACTTGTAGGGGCCTTCCACGGGGACGCCGAGGTATTCGGCCTGCTTTGGCGAGAGCGTCGTCAGTTTGACGCCGATCTTTTCCAGGTGCAGCCGGGCCACTTCCTCGTCGAGCTTCTTGGGCAGGATGGAGACGCCCGGTTTGTTCGTCTCCCGCTTGGCCCAGAGGTCGAGCTGGGCGAGCACCTGGTTGGAGAAGCTGTTGCTCATGACGAACGAGGGATGCCCCGTGGCGCACCCGAGGTTGACGAGGCGGCCCTCGGCGAGCAGGAAGATTTCGTGCCCGTCGGGGAACGTGTATTTGTCCACCTGGGGCTTGATGTTGGTCTTCTTGACGCCCGGCGCGGCGTTGAGGCGGTCCACCTGGATCTCATTGTCGAAGTGGCCGATGTTGCAGACGACGGCTTGCGTTTTCATCCGCTCCATGTGTTCGAGCGTGATGATATCGACGTTGCCGGTGGTGGTGACGTAGAGGTCGCCCCGGCCGAGGGTTGCCTCCACGGTGGTGACTTCGTAGCCTTCCATCGCCGCTTGCAGGGCGTTGATCGGGTCGATCTCGGTGACGATGACGCGCGCCCCCTGGCCCTTGAGGGATTGGGCGCAGCCTTTGCCAACGTCGCCGTAGCCGCACACGACGGCGACTTTGCCGGAGATCATGACGTCGAGCGCCCGGTTGATGCCGTCCACGAGCGAGTGGCGGCAGCCGTAGAGGTTGTCGAATTTGCTCTTGGTGGCGGTGTCGTTGACGTTGATGGCGGGAACAAGCAGCGTTCCTTTTTCCACCATCTGGTAGAGGCGGTGGACGCCGGTGGTGGTTTCTTCGGAAACGCCGCGCCATGCCTTGACGACTTCGTGCCAGCGGCACGGAGTGGCGGCGTGGACGGCTTTGAGGAGGTCTTTGATCACCTGCTCTTCGTGGTTACCCGAGGCGGTGTGGACCCACTCGCTCCCTTCTTCCAATTCGTAGCCTTTGTGAATGAGAAGGGTGGCGTCGCCGCCGTCGTCCACGATCAATTGCGGGCCGAGGCCGCCGGGGAAGGAGAGGGCTTTCTCGGTGCACCACCAGTATTCTTCCAGGCTCTCGCCCTTCCATGCGAAAACGGGGACGCCGGCCTGCGCGATGGCGGCGGCGGCGTGGTCCTGCGTGGAGAAGATGTTGCAACTGCACCAGCGGACCTGCGCGCCGAGGGCTGCGAGGGTTTCGATCAGGACGGCCGTCTGGATGGTCATGTGCAGGGAGCCCATGACGCGGACGCCCGCGAGCGGTTTCTGCGGCGCGTATTTCTCGCGGATGGCCATGAGGCCCGGCATTTCCTGCTCGGCGATGGAAATTTCACGGCGGCCCCAATCGGCCAGGGCGAGGTCTCGAACTTTGAAGTCTTGGTTGGTCATAAAGGAAGATTATAGAGGGGTGAGATGGGCAGGAGAGGATAGACTATAGAGGCGGAAGCGGAGGCGCGCGCGGTAGTAAAGCGCCGGGACTATGATCTATAGTCTCCCCCCTTTATCCTCTGCGCTCAAAGCGCCGCTTTGAGCGCGTCCACCTTGTCGGTCCGCTCCCAGGTGATGGCGTTGAGGTCGTCGATCTTGCCGAAGTGGCCGTAGTTGGTGGTTTTGCTGTAGATCGGCCGTAACAGATCGAGCTGCTCAATGATGCGGCGCGGCTTGAAGCTGAAGACGGCTTTCACGGCGGCCTCGATCTTCTCTTCCGCGACGGTCTGCGTGCCAAAGGTGTCGATGTGGATGCTGACGGGGTCCGGGTGGCCGATGGCGTAGGCGAACTGGACTTCCGCCCGCTTGGCGAACCCGGCGGCCACGATGTTCTTGGCGACGTAACGGCCCATGTAGGCGGCCGAGCGGTCCACTTTGCTGGGGTCCTTGCCGGAGAACGCACCGCCGCCGTGCCGTCCCATGCCGCCGTAGGTGTCGACGATGATTTTCCGGCCGGTGAGGCCCGTGTCGCCCTGCGGCCCGCCGACCACGAAGCGGCCCGTCGGGTTGATGAGAAATTCGGTCCTGGCCGTGAGCAGGGACGCGGGGATTTGCTTTTTGATGACCTCGCAGATCAGGAAATCTTTGATTTCGGCGTGTTTGACGCTCGCGGCGTGCTGGGTGGAGATGACGACGTTGGTGATCTCGACCGGCTTGCCGTTTTCGTAGCGGACGGAAACCTGGCTCTTGGCGTCGGGACGCAGCCACGGGACGACGCCCGCCTTCCGCAGCCGGGTGACTTCGCGGCCCAGCCGGTGGGCGAACATGATCGGCGCGGGCATCAACTCGGGCGTCTCGTCGCAGGCGTAGCCGAACATCAGGCCCTGGTCGCCCGCGCCTTGTTCGGCGTGGCCCTTGCCATCCGCCTCGCGCTCGTCCACGCCCTGGGCGATGTCCGCGCTCTGCGAGGTGATGATGTTTGTGATGAACACTTTATCGGCGTGAAAAACATCGTCTTCGTTCTCATAGCCGATCTCCCGGATGGCATTGCGGACAACTGTGGCGATGTTGATGACGCTGTCGATGGGCCTCGGTGAGATATTTGGGATGGTGATCTCGCCGCCGACCACCACGATGTTGCTCTTGGCGTAGGTTTCGCATGCCACGCGGCTCTTCGGGTCCTGCGCCAGGCAGGCGTCGAGCACGGCGTCGGAAATCGTATCGCAAACTTTGTCCGGGTGGCCTTCGCCAACGGACTCGGAAGAGAAGATGAAGCTTCGAGGCATGGTATGTGTGAAATTAAGCGTGGAAAAGGCGCACGGCAATGACGCTGTGCATCCTGAAACATTTACGAATCTGGATGCGTTGATTGATGGAAAAAATCCGAGCCGGAGTCAATCCTAAAAGAGGTGCGGAACGGGGAATGAAAGGGCGATCAGCGCGGCTCCCGCGAGGCCGAGAAAAAGCGAGGCGAGGCAACTCGCAAAGCTTTGACGCGGGGCATCCGGCCGCAAGAGGAGATAGGAGGAACGCATCCAGAGCCGGTCGCCGAGGTGCGAAGCAAGTGCGCCGCCGACCAGCGCCGCGCCCCCGAGAAAGGGAGCTACCTGCTTGGGCTCGACCCTGAGGCCCCAGAGGGATTGGATGGTGTGGCCTCCTCCCGCGCCGGAGATCAGGTACAACCCAAGGCAGACGCCCACCACGAGCCCCACAACGCATTGCAGGGTCCAGCCGAGCCAATCCGCGCCCTGTTTCATGGGGATTCCTTACGAAATCCGCATCGGCATGATGACGTAGAGGAATGGGCCTTGGATTTTCACCACGCCGGGGCTCATTTCGTCGATCAGGTCGAGGTAAACCTCGTCCACGGCCAGGTTTTTCAACGGGGCCATCAGGAATTCCGGGTTGAAGGCGATGGCCAGGTCGCGCCCTTTGTAGGGGATGGCCAGCGATTCGCGCGCCTCACCCACGTCGGGGGTGTTGGCGGCAATTTCGAGGTTGTTCTTGGTGAAGACGAGTTTGACGGAGTTGCTCTTTTCGCTGGAGAGGAGCGAGACGCGGTGGACGGCGTCGTGGAAGATCACGCGCTCCAGCGTGATGCGCTCCTTGGTTTCCGCCGGGATGACCTGCCGGTAATTCGGGTAGCTCCCTTCGATGAGCTTGGTGACGAGGAACGTGCCGTCCACTTCAAAGGCGGCCTGGTTTTCGCCGATGCTCAGCTTGATGTCCCCCTCGTCGGTGAGGAGGCGCTGGATTTCGCCGATGGCCTTGCTCGGGATGATAACGTCCCCTTCGTGGCTGCGCGGGAATTCCAGTTCGATGTCCACGAGCGCGAGCCGACGCCCGTCGGTGGCGACCAGGGTCAATTTGTTGTCGCGGAAGGAGAAGAGGATGCCGTTGAGGACGTAGCGGGTCTCGTCCGTGGAGATGGCGTAGGAGGTTTTCTTTAACGCCTCGCGCAAGTCCTTCTGCCGGAGGGTGAAGGTCTTGGCGTTTTCAAACTTGGGCAGCGGGGGAAATTCCTCTTCCGGCAGGCCGAGGATCTTGAAGAAGCTGGGGCCGCTGCGGATGGATGCCACGTTTTTGGAATCGACCTCGACGGTGATTTCGTTGGCGGGCAGCTCGCGCACGATGGAAAGGAGGCGCCGGGCGGGGAGGGTGGTGGAGCCGGGTTTCTCGACGCTGGCTTCCACGCCCGCGCGGATGCCCACGTCCAGGTCCGACGTGGTGAAGCGAAGCTGGCCGTCGGCCGCTTGCAACAGGACGTTGGAGAGGATGGGCAGCGTGGTGCGGGTGCTGACCACGTTTTGCACGGTTTGCAGACCTTCGAGGAGCTTCTCTTTGCTGACGCTGAACTTCATAAAAGGTGGAGTGGGATGGGGAACTGCGGTTCGATGCCTGTTTTCGCTGGAGGACCAATCCTAAAAAATGACCCGGTTTTACCGATCAAAAGCGATCGCAGGGCATGTGTCAAGAAGTCGCTGGGGCGAATGGGGTTGAAAAACTGGGGGTTAGCGGTTGAGTTGATTATCCAGGAAGGTGACGACCTGCCGGACTTTCTCGTCGGTGGCCATCCGTTCCTTGACGAGGCGGTGGGCGTGCAGGACGGTGCCGTGGTCGCGCCCGCCAAAGGCGTCGCCGATTTCGCTCAGGGACGTTTTCGTCAATTCGCGGGCGAGATACATGGCCACCTGCCGGGGAAAGGCAATGTTGGCGGGGCGCCGCTTGCTGGTCATGTCGGCCAGGCGGACGTCGTAGTGCTCGGCCACCTTGCGCTGGATCTGCTCGATGGTGACGGTGCGCCGCGCTTCCTCTTGCAGGATGTCCTTGAGGAGATGTTCCACGGCGTCGGGCGTCAGTTCGCGCCCGCTCAGCGAGGCGAAGGAGGCGACGCGCATGAGCGCCCCTTCCAGCCGCCGCACGTTGGTCTTGATCCGTTCCGCGAGGAATTCGTAGACCGACGGGGCGAGCTTGATTTGCAGGAGCTGGGCCTTTTTGCGCAGGATGGCCAGGCGCGTCTCGATGTCCGGCGGCTGCAGCTCGGCGGTGAGGCCCCATTCGAACCGGGAAACGAGACGGCCTTCCAGGTTCTGGATTTCGCTCGGGGGCCGGTCGCTGGAGAGGATGATCTGTTTGTGGCCGTCAAAGAGGGTGTTGAAGGTGTGGAAGAACTCCTCCTGGGAGCGCTCCTTGCCCGCGAGGAACTGGATGTCGTCGATCAAGAGCACGTCCGCCTGCCGGTATTTGTTGCGGAACCGGACGAGCTTGCTGTTCTGGATGGCGTCGATGAACTCGTTGGTGAACTTCTCGCTGGAGAGGTACATCACCTTGGCCCCCTTTTTGGTGGCGGCCACGTGCTGCCCGATGGCGTGCATCAGGTGCGTCTTGCCGAGCCCCACGCCGCCGTACACGAAGAGGGGGTTGTAGGTCTTGGCCGGGTTCTGGGCCACGGCCAGCGCCGCCGCGTGGGCGAACTGGTTGTTGGTCCCCACCACGAACGAGTCGAACGTGTTCCGGGGGTTCATGCCGTTGGACCCGGCGGCAGCCGGTTTCTCCGGGGCCGCGATGCCGCGCGGGGCGGGCTTGGCGTCGGGTTCCTCCGGGGTTTCTTCCTTTTCCACGGCGGTATCGGCGATGGTGAAGCGGACTTTGCGGGGGCTTCCCAGCACCTTGAGGATGGAGGACTGGAGCAGCCCCATGTAGTTGGTTTCGATCCAGAGCTGGTAAATATTGTTGGGCACTCGCAGCGTGATCTGCGTTTCGTCAGCTCCCAAAAGCTGGATCGCCTTGAACCAACGCTGGAACGTATCGCCGCTCACCTCCGGGCGGATGGCGTCGGCGATATGCTTCCAGATCAAGGCGAAATGGTCTTCCATAAGTGATTTATACACACGCCGTTAAAGGCCGGGAGAAAGGGGGGCGGAAGGGGAAAATCCCCGGGCGTCTTCCTGGAAAACTGGGCGGTTTTGAAGGGATTGCCCCTTCTCTTCTCCGGGAAAATCCCGGGTGGAACAATCGTCTAAGTGACTGTTAATAAGAGAATTGCGATAACACAGATCGTGGAACTGGCTTTTTACCGCCGTTCCACACCGCGCGGGGGCAGGGAAGGCCCTATTTAGGTGCTTCGCAAAGTTTCCCAGAATTTTGTCGATCTTGTTCACAAGTTATTCACAGAGGGCGTCTCTCTCGCTCGCCGTGCGGCGTGAGATTAGTAAGGGGGGCGGATTGGAACAAGAAAAAAGCCGGGGAAGCCCCTAATTTCTTTTTGGGGAAAGCCAGCCGGGGGGCACTTTGCCCCGAGGAGAACTTCAGAAAATATAATAGACCACAGATCCCCATGCACCGCACAGTGCCAGAAGCGCGGGTTCCTCCCTCTGTGTTCTCTGGGGTGCATCCTCTTCCTCCGGGATCCCCTTACCCCTTCAATAGGATTCCGTCGGCAGAAAGAACGATTGCCTGCCGGTGCGGAACATCGTTAAATCCATGCCCATGTCTGACATCGCTCTCCGGGTTTCCACGCCCCTCCCGGCGCGGGAATCGTTTGTCCAAGCCTTTCGTTGGATGTTGCTGGCCCGTTTGCTGGAGGAGAAGCTGGCCAACCTCTACCGTGCCGGGAAAATCAACGGGGGCGTCTTTTTGGGCAAGGGCCAGGAGGCTTTGAGCGCCTCGCTGGGCATGGCGCTCCAAAAAGGGGATATTTTCGCCCCGCTCATCCGCGACCAGGCGGGCCGCCTTGCCTTCGGCGAAGAGATCCTGGATGCCGTCCGCACCTACCTCGGCTCCAAGCTGGGGCCCATGCGCGGCCGGGAGGGGAACGTCCACCGGGGCAGCCTGCGCGAGGGGCGTTATGCGATGATCAGCCACCTGGGCGCGATGATTTCCGCCGTCTGCGGCGGGCTGATGGCCCGGCGCTTCCAAGGCCAGACCGGCGTGGTCGGGGCCACCTGCGTCGGCGACGGCTGCACTTCCACCGGCGCGTTTCACGAGGCGCTCAACCTCGCCGCCGTGGAGAAGCTCCCGCTCGTTCTCATCGTCGCCAACAACCAATTTGCCTATTCCACCCCCAACGACCGCGAGTTTGCCTGCACCAACCTCGTGGACCGGGCGCTCGGCTACGGGATCGAGGGGCACACCGTGGACGCCACCGAACTGGATGCCTGCCTGGACGTCGTGGGCCGCGCCGTGGCGCGGGCACGCGGCGGCGGCGGCCCGCAAATGGTCGTCGCCACGCTGTTGCGGCTCGCCGGGCATGGGGAACATGACGACGCCGCTTACATTCCCCAGGCCCTCAAGGACTCGCCCGCGGGGCGCGACTGCCTGCGCGTCGCGGAATGCGCCCTCTTGGAGCGCGCCTGGGCGAGCGCCGCCGATCTGGAAGCCTGGCGCGAGGCCACGCTCCTGCAGGTGGAGGAGGCCGTCGCCACCGTCCAGCGCGAACCGGCTCCCGACCCCGCTGAAGAAACCTGGTGCGCGCTCTCCACCC
Organism: Verrucomicrobiota bacterium; assembly: GCA_037143855.1. Classification (GTDB taxonomy): domain Bacteria; phylum Verrucomicrobiota; class Verrucomicrobiia; order Chthoniobacterales; family Chthoniobacteraceae; genus UBA695. Next base: position 24,840 of record JBAWXX010000023.1, read on the forward strand.
CGCAACTGGACGACACCTTCGCCGCCTGCTGAAATCCCGGCTCCCCATTTCTTTCCCGCACATGATCACCTATCTCGAAGCCATTCGCGAAGCCCAGGCAAAGGCCCTGGCGGACGATCCGCGCGTCTACATTTACGGGCAGGACGTGGCCGAGTTTGGCGGCGCGTTCAAGGCCACCAAGAATCTCGCCAGCGAATTCCCAGGCCGCGTGCTCAACGCCCCCATCAGCGAGGACGCCATGGTCGGCTCCGCCGTTGGCGCGGCCATCGAGGGGATGCGGCCCATCATCGAAATCCAGTACGCCGATTTTTCCACGCCCGGCTTCAACCAGATCGTCAACCACGCCGCCACCCTCTATTGGCGCACGCAGGTCCGCTGCCCCATCACCATCCGGCTCCCCTCCGGCGGAACCGCCGGGAGCGGGCCCTTCCACAGCCAGAGCATGGAAGGGGTCTACGCGCAATACCCGGGATTGATCATCCTCACCCCGGCGACGGTGGAAGACGCGTATTCCATGCTCCTGGAGGCCGTCGCCATTGACGACCCCGTCCTCTTCTGCGAGCACAAATACCTCTACTACCACCTCAAGGCCGAGGGGCTCCCCACCGAGGCCCTCCCCGTCGGGAAAGCCCGCATCGCCCGGCAGGGGCGCGACGCGACCGTCGTCGCCTACAGCGCCATGGTCCACGAGGCGCTCGCCGCCGCGGAGGAACTGGCCGCCGACGGCTACGAAGTGGAAGTCGTCGATTTACGCTCCATCAAACCGCTCGACACCGATACCATCCTCGCCAGTGTCGCCCGGACGGGCCGGCTCCTGGCCGTCGGCGAAGCGTGGCCGTGGGGCGGCGTGACGGCGGAAGTCGTCGCCCGCGTCGCCAGCGAAGGTTTTGAATTGCTCGACGTGCCGCCCCGGCGGCTCAACGCCAAAAACACCCCGATCCCCTTCCATCCCAACCTGTGGGGCACCCACCGCCCGACGGCCCCCACCGTCGCCCGCGCCCTGCGCGACCTCCTCCGGCTCTAATCTTCTCCTTTCCATTCCGATGCCGCAGATTCCCATCATCATGCCCCAGCTTGGCGAGTCCATCGCCGAGGCCACCATTGTCAACATCGCCGTCCAGGCTGGCGACCAGGTCGATGCTGACCAGGATGTCATCGAGGTGGAAACCAACAAAGCCGTCATGAGCGTCACCACGCCGTGCCCCGGCCGCGTCGGCTGCATCCTCGTCGAAACGGGCCAGAGCTACTCCGTGGGGGCCGTCCTCGGCTACCTGGAGGCCACGGAGGAAGACGCCGTGCGGCTCGGCCTCGACGTTCCCGCGGCTCCCGCTCCCGCCGCAGCGGAGGCACGGCAGGAGACGTCTGCGGCCATCCCCGCCAGCACCAAGCCCGCCGCCGTGCATCCCACCGTGCGCGGGCTCCCCGTCCCCGCCCACGCCGCCGGGGCCAGCTACATGTCGCCCCGCCTCAGGGCCCGCATGGCCGAACTGGGCCTTCACGCCGCCGACCTCGCTGGCATTGCCGGAAGCGGCGCCGCCGGGCGCGTGACCATTCAGGATTTCGAGAAATTCCTCGCCCAGTTGGAGCATCTCACACTCACCCCCGCCTCCCCCATGCGCGTGGCCGTGGCCGACGCCATGCGGCGCAGCGCCACCCGCCCCATCGCCACCGTCGGGCGGCCGCTCCTCCTCGATCCCCTCCTGGAGCACCGCAAGCGGAGCGATCCGAAGCCCGGGCCCGCCCTCTACGTCATCCGGGCGCTCGGCATCGCCCTTTCCGAAAACAGCGCCCCGGCGGGCCGCCTCGTGGGCGACCGGATCGTGCACCCGGCTTCCATCGACATCGGCTTTGCCGTGGAGGCCGACGACGGCGTGCTCGTCCCCGTCATCCAGAACGTCAACGCCCTTCGGCTGAGCGAACTGGTGGCCCAGTACAACGACCTCGTCCAGCAAGCCCGGCAGCGCCATCTGCCCCCCTCGGCCAACGGCCCGTCCGTAGCCACGGTGACGAACTTCGGCACCTTCGGGCTGACCTTCGCCACGCCGATCCCCCTTCCCGAGCAGACGCTCGTGCTGGGCCTTGGCACCGGGGACATCGTCCCACACTGGAACCCGGAAGCCAAAACGTTCGAGCCAGTCACGGAAGCCATTATGACCTTGAGCTTCGACCACCGCGTCCTGGACGGCGGGGCCGCCGGGCGGCTGCTGCGGCGCGTGGCCGAGCTGCTGGCCGATCCGGACCAGTTGTAACCATGGCCGACGCGCCCCCCCTCCTGGTTTGGAGCACTTTCCCCAACGCGGAGAGCGCCCGGGCCTGCGCCCGCGCCCTGGTGGAGGAACGGCTCGTTGCCTGCGCCAATCTGCTGCCGGGCGTGGAATCCATCTACCGCTGGCAGGGGGCGGTGGAAGCCGCCTCCGAAACCTGGGCCCTTTTCAAGACCACGCAAGGGGAATACCCCCGCCTGGAAGCCCGGCTCAAGGCCATGCACCCGTACGAACTCCCCGAGATCGTCGCCTTCCGGCCGGAACAAGGGCTGCCCGCCTACTTCCAGTGGATCGCCGATAATACCGGCAAGCGTTCCGCTTGACCTGCTTCGCGCTGCCGCGCGAGGGAGATGGCACGCGAAGCCCGTTCCCAAGTGCTTGCCCTACATCCGCTCCGGCACCTGGATGCCGAGGAGGCCGAGGCCGTCGCGCAGGACGCGGGCGGTCAGCTCGCACAGGGCCAGGCGCGAGGCGCGCGTTTCGCCCTCGCTCTTGAGGACGGGGCAGGCTTCGTAGAAGCCGTGGAAGATGTTGGCCAGCTCGTAGAGGTAGTTGGCAAGGAGGTTGGGCCGGAAGTCGTCGAGCGTTTGCGGAACGGTTTCGCCAAATTGCAGCAGTTTTTTGGCAAGCGCCACTTCGGCGTCCGCTTCCAGCGCCAGGGCGGCGGGAACGGCAAATTCGCCGTCCAGCTTGCGGAAGATGGAGCGGATGCGGACGTAGGCGTTCTGCAAATACGGGGCGGTGTTCCCTTGGAACGAGAGGAGCTTGTCCCAGGCGAAAACGTAGTCGCTCATGCGGAACTGGGACAATTCGGCGTATTTGACGGCCCCGATGCCGATGATGCGGGCGATCGCGCCCTGTTCGTCGGCGGGCATCTGCGGGTTCTTTTCCTGGACGATGCGCAGGGCGCGCTGCTGGGCTTCCTCCAATACCTCGCGCAGGCCCACGTTTTCGCCGGAGCGCGTTTTCATCAGTTTGCGGTCTTCGCCCAGGATGCTGCCGAAGGGGATGTGGCGCAGATCGCCCTGGATGCCCATGCGGGCGGCGACGGCAAAAATTTGGGCGAAGTGGAGGGCCTGGGGCGCGCCGACGACGTACCAGATGGCGTCGGCCTGCCAGTGCCGCGTCCGGTATTCCAGGGTGGCCAGGTCGGTGGTGGCGTAGAGGAAGCCGCCGTCGGTCTTGCGGATGAGGCACGGTTTGTCGGCCAGGGCCGGGTTGTCGCGAAAGAAGACGCAAACGGCCCCTTCGCTGACTTCGGCAATGCCGCAGGCGAGCAGCCGCTCGACCAGCGGGGCGAGGGCATCGTTATAGAAACTCTCGCCCAGGTGCTCGTCGAAGTGGATGCCGAGGAGGCCGTACATCGCCTCAAATTCCTTCCACGAAAGGGCCACCGTTTGCTTCCAGATGGAAAGGTTTTCGAGGTCCCCGGCCTGGAGCTTCACGAGTTCCTCGCGGCAGGCGCTCAGGATGGCGGGGTCGCTCTCGGAAAGCGCGTTGGCGTGCTTGTAGAGGCGCACGAGTTCATGGATCGGGGTGGCGGCCAGGGCCGCGTCATCCCGGAAATGTTTCCAGCCGTAGATGACTTTGCCGAATTGCGTGCCCCAGTCGCCGACGTGGTTGTCCGTGACGACCTCGTGCCCCAGGAACCGGGCAAGCCGGGCGAGGGTGTCGCCCAGGATGGTGCTGCGGATGTGGCCGACGTGCATCGGCTTGGCGACGTTGGGGGAGCTGAAATCGAGGACAATTTTGCGCTTTTCCGCCGCTTCCGGGACGCCCAGCCGGGGATCGCCCAGGAGCGCGTGCGTCTGCCGGGCCAGGAATTCCGGCTTCAGGCGGAAATTGAGGAACCCGGCCCCGGCGATTTCCGGCGCTTCGCAGATGTCGGCGACGTCGAGGCGCTCGACAATCCCGGCGGCGACCTGGCGGGGATTGGCGCGCCGAACCTTGGCCTGGAGCATGGCCACGTTGGTCTGGTAATCGCCAAAACGGGCGTCGGCGGTGGCGGAAACCTGGGCGGGCTCGCCGCCAAGGGCGTCGCGGAGCCGGGATTCGAGAAGGGTCTGGATGGTCATGAGAAAAAGAAAATCCGCAGATTGCCGCAGATTAAAAAACGGGGCAACCGCCTTTCTCCGCGTCCCCCCCTTCCCCGCGTCTTTCGCCGTTAGCGCGCCGGGGCGGAGGCTTCGAAGATGGCGAGAATCTCCTGGGGATTGGCGGCGGTGCCGAGGCGCTCGCGCACGGAGCGGTCATTCAGGAACTTGGCAATGGCGGCCAGGGTGCGCAGGTGGGTCTGGAACTGGTCCTTGGGGACGATGAAGAGGACGATGAATTTGACCGGCGCGCCGTCGAGCGAATCAAACTCGATCCCGGTGCTGGACCGTCCGAACGCCGCCACGACTTCGCCCACGCGGTCGGAAGAGGCGTGGGGAATGGCGATGCCGAAGCCGATGCCGGTGCTCATCGTCTCTTCGCGCGCCCGCAGCGCGGCAAGGACGGTTTCCTGGTCTTCCGCCTTGATTTTCCCAAGCCGTGCGAGCATTTCCACCAGCTCGACGATGGCGGACCAGCGTTCGGTCGCCTTCATCTCGGGAATAATTTGGTCAACAGATAATAAGTGCCCCAGCGTCATGTTTGCCTATCGAAGATGGGGGACTTTATGGGCTCCATTCCCGCAACGCAAGAGCCTTTTCGAAGGCCTATCCCGGAAAAAACGCGCCACACCCCTCCGGCGCGCGGATTGATTTTTCTGCTGTCACGCCGCATCGCCCCGCTGCTATAAAGCCGGGATGAAGATCCTAATGGCGAGCACGGAAATGGCGCCCCTGGCGCGAACAGGCGGTCTGGGCGATGTAATCGAGGCCCTCGCGGGCGAACTCCAAAAGCGGGGCCACGAGGTAAGCGTCGTCCTCCCTCTTTATCGAAGCATCCGCGAAAACAAGGCGCTGGCTATCAAATCCACAGGGGTGGACGTGAAGGTGAGCGTCGGCAGCAAACGGCTCGACGCGGAGATCTTCGAATGCGCGACCGCCAACGGCGTCCAGGTCTTCCTGGTGCGCCGCGACGAATATTTTGACCGGACCGGGATTTACGGGGCCGACGGCCACACTTACGACGACAACGCCGAGCGCTTCATCTATTTCTCCAAAGCCGTCGTGGAACTGGCCAGGCATATGGACCCGGCCCCGGACGTCCTCCATTCCCACGACTGGCAGGCGGCGCTGGTCCCGGCGTTCGTCAAGGAGCGCGGGCTCCCCTTCGGCACGGTGCTCACCATCCACAACCTGGCCTACCAGGGGAGCTTCTGGGGGGTCGATTTCGGCCTCACCAACCTGCCCGGCCACTATTTCAGCCAGAACGGGGTGGAATTCCACGGGCGGCTCAACTTCCTGAAAGGGGGCATCGTCTTTGCCGACAAGGTGACAACCGTGAGCGAACGCTACTGCCGCGACATCCAGACGCCGGAGGCCGGTTGCGGCCTGGACGGCGTGCTGCGCGCCAATGCCCGGAAGCTCGCGGGCATCCTCAACGGCGCGGATTACACCATCTGGAACCCGGCGATCGACAAGGCGATCCCCGCCACCTACTCCCCCGAGGCCCTGGAAGGGAAAGCCTGCTGCCGCAAGGCGCTGCTGGAGGAACTAGCCCTCGCCCCCGATCCGCGCGGCCCCGTTTTCGCCATGATCAGCCGCCTGGCGCAGCAGAAAGGGCTCGATCTGCTCATCCCGCTGCTGGACCGGCTCCTATCCGACGACGTGCGCCTGGTCATCCTGGGCGAAGGGGAGGAACCGTTTGAGCGCGAATTGATGGTCGCCGCCCGCAAATACCCCGGCAAGTTCGTCTTCAAGAAAGGGTTCGACGACGCGCTGGCCCACCGGATCGACGCCGGGGCGGACGTCATGCTGATCCCCTCCCACTTCGAGCCGTGCGGCCAGACGGCCATGTACACGCTCAAATACGGGACGCTGCCGCTGGCGCGCATCACCGGCGGCCTGCACCAGATCATCCAGGACTACGACCCGACCGCCCACCTGGGCAACGGCTTTGTCTTCTTCGACGAAACGGCCGAAGCCCTCTGGGACGCCATCGGGCGGACGAAGAAAGTCTTCGGCGATCCGGCCGCATGGCAGGCCCTCATGCAGCGCGCCATGCGCTCCGACTTCTCCTGGCCCGCCGCGGCGGAGAAATACGAGAAGGTCTACGCCAGCGTGGCGCACAAGAAGTAGGAAGGCCGGAGACGCTCCCCATTACAATTCCCCGGCCAGCGCTTCCAGCGAGACGCTCAGTTTTTTGAGCCCCAGCTCGATGCGCGTCTTGATGGTCCCGAGCGGAATGCCGGTGTGCGCCGCGATCTCCCGCTGGCTCATGCCCTTGAAAAACGCGTATTCGATGGCTTCGCGCTGGAAGGGCGGCAATTCCTGCATCCGGGCGCGGATGAAGGCGCGCACGTCGGCGCGTTCGGTATCGCCGTCGGGGTCGCGGCCGGAGATCCACGCCTCCGGGTCGTGCTCCACCTCCACCTGCAGGCGGTCGGTGGCGCGCGAATAGCTCTGGCGCTTGCGCAGACGGTCGATCCCGCGCCGCCGGGCCATGGTGACAAGCCATCCCAGCGCCTTTCCTTTTTCCTCCGAGTATTTGGCGGCGTTGTTCCACGCCTCGAAGAAGACCTCCATGAGGACGTCTTCGGCCTCGGCCTCGTTGTGGATGATTTTGAAAATGACGCTCTTGATGACCCCGGCGTGGCGGTCAAAGAGTTTCTCCAACGCGCGCGAATCGCCGGTGGCGACGCGCGTCATCAGCGCCTCGTCGGTTTCCTGGTCATCCGCCGCGCGGCGTGCGCGGGCCCGGCGGTGGGGCTGGGAAACCGCGCTCTCCTCTGCACTTTCCAGAGGGGCTTCCTCTGTGTCCTGGCAAAACTCCATTTGCGTATTCATCTCCATGGCTCCTTTCTCTCTCTGGCCAAGGGAGAGCGGCTGCCATGCCAGGGCTTGCTTTCAGAGAAGGAGGGCGCGCGAGGCCGCGGCGAGTGTTCCAAAAGCGGTCACTTGTGTCCGCCCGCAGTCACGGGCTTGCGAATCTCCCCTTCCCCGCGTCTTCTTCAGGCGGCGTCGCCTTCGGCCTGGTTTTTGCGGGCGGCGAGCACGGCGTCAATGTGGTGCTCGAGCTTTTGGACAATGGCCTCCCAAGAATGCTTGCGGGCCATCTCGATGCCGCGCTCCAGCCGTTCGGATTCCGGCTCGCGCAACGCCCGGCGGCAAAGGGCGATGAATTCGTCGTGCGTGGCAGCCACGGACGCGACATGGCTGAACTGCGCGACCACGTCTTCGATGGCGGACGAAACCACGGGGCGTCCGCAAGCCATGTATTCCAGCGCCTTGGTGGGGTTGATGTACTCGGTGGCGGCGTTGAGCGCGAAGGGCATCAGGCAGACGTCAAAGCGGCTGGCGTAGTGGGGGAGCTGGGTGTAGGCGCGCCCGCCCGTCCAGTGGATATTGGAGCGCTTGGGCAGCACGGAGGCTTCGACTTTCGTCCGGGGGCCCACCATCACAAGGTTCCAGGAAGGATCGGCATCGGCGAGTTTGGCGACCAGTTCGTAGTCCATCCGCTCGTCCACGACGCCGAAGAACCCCAGCACGGGGCCGCGCAAGTGGGCAATGTCTGCCGGGACGACGGCGCTGCCGTTGCGCGCAAGGGCAAAGTGCGGCTCGTCCACGCCGCATCCATAGGCGTGGCAATTGGCATGGTGGGAGCTTTTGGCGCGGTGAATCTTGAGGCCGCCCGCGAAAACGACGTCGGCGATGGCGAGGAGCTGGCGCTCGCACTGAACCAGTTCCGGGGGGGCGCCTTTAAACTGCGAAAGCTCGTCCATGCAGTCGTACACGATGGCGATCTCCCCCAGCTGCCCGCCAAAGGCGGGGACGGCCATGGGATCGTAAAACCATTGCACGGGATCGCGGAACCGTTCGCCAAACCGCCCCGCCAACAGGGATTGCACCAGCCGTCGGCGCTGCGCATCCACCCACGCGCGCTCGTGCCAGCGGGCCTGGGGGAACGGGGTTCGCAGGAGGGTGATGTTGGGGTAATCGGGGGCGGGGCTCAGGAGCGCCCGGGGTTCGCGGACGGTGTCGCTCGGGAAGGGGGCTTCGATAAACAGGATGCGGTGCTGCCGGGAGAGCCGGGAGAGGAATTGCTGGGGCCGCTGCCAGACCCAATCCCAACCGAGGTGGGAATGCACGATGATGGGGTAATGGGGGCGCACCGGGCTTACCAAGGCGGCGCAGGGGTGGGGCGGGGTCCGGTCGTTTTCCATACCCCCAAAAATCGGCAACCCGCTTCCTGGCGGCCTTACGGCAAACCCCGTTCTCCCCCGGCGGCAAGATTTTCCGGACGCGTTGCCCTTTTGCCTCACGCAAAGGCGCAAAAGGAAAAACATCCCTTCTTTGCGCCTTTGGTCTTTGCGCGAGTTTCTTCGGCGCAGCTTACGCCATCAGCTCCGGGTAGTGCGCTTTGGCGATGGCCTCGCACTTTTCCAGGATGGCGTCGGCCGATTCCATGTTTTTGACTTCGTCCACGAGTTGCAGGCAGACGCCGACGTCCAGGCTTTGGACGGCCCGTTTGACACGGGGCACGAGCGCCGCGCCGGTGCTCAGTTCGTCCACGCCCAGGCCGACGAGCAGCGGGGTGAGGGCGATTTCGCCGGCCATTTCGCCGCAGACGCCGACCCAGAGGTTGTGCGCGTGGGCGGCGTTGACGATCATTTTGATGAGCCGGATGATGGCGGGGTGGGTCGGCTCGTAGAGGTGGGCGATCCGCTCGTTGATCCGGTCCACGGCAATGGTGTATTGGATCAAGTCATTCGTGCCGATGCTGAAAAAGTCAACTTCCTTGGCCAGCAGGTCGGCCACCAAGGCGGCGCTGGGGACTTCGATCATGGCGCCGACTTCCATCTGTTCGTTGAAGGGGATGCCTTTTTCGCGCAGTTCCTGGCGGCATTCTTCCACGACGGCGTTGGCGCGCCGCAGTTCGTCCACGCCGGAGATCATCGGGAACATCATGCGGATGTTGCCGAGGGCGCTGGCCCGCAGGATGGCGCGAAGCTGGGTCTTGAAGACGTCCACGCGCTCCAGGCAAAACCGGATGGCGCGCCAGCCCAGAAACGGGTTCAGCTCGGAGGGGAGCTGGAGGGCGCTCATGAATTTGTCGCCGCCCAAGTCGAGCGTGCGGATGATGACGGGCTGCTGCCCCATCTCGCGCGCCACGACGCAGTAGTTCTCATACTGCTCCTCTTCGTTGGGAAGCTCGTCTTTGTTGATGTAGAAAAATTCCGTCCGGTAAAGCCCGATGCCTTCCGCGCCGCTCTGTTTGACGAGTTCGACGTCGCCGGGCAGCTCGATGTTGGCCGACAGGGTGATGTGCCGCCCGTCGAGGGTGGTGGAGACGGTCTCGCGCAGAGCTCCGAGCTTGTCTTCGACGGCGGTTTTTTTGACTTCCAGTTCGCCGTATTCCCAGAGGGTCTGGTCGCTCGGGTTGAGGATGACCATGCCGCTGTAGCCGTCCAGGAGGACTTGGTCGCCGGAAAGCAGGGCCTCGCTGACGTTGTGGAGGGCGACGACGGCCGGGATGTTGAGGGACCGCGCCATGATGGCGGTGTGCGAGGTCCGGCTGCCAACGTCGGTGGCGAAGCCGAGGACGAGGTGCCGGTTGAGTTGCGCGGTGTCCGACGGGGTCAAATTATGGGCGACGAGGATGTGGGGGACGTCGATCTGCGCGGGCGTCCGCGCGTCTTTGCCCATCAAGTTGCGCACGACGCGGCGGCAGACGTCGTTGATGTCCAGCGCGCGCTCGCGCAGGTAGGGGTCGTCGATCTCGCTGAGCGTCTTGGCGTAGCGGTTGGCCACCTGCTGGAAGACGTATTCGATGTTCCGATGATCCCGGGCAAGGGTGCGCAGGACTTCGTCGATCAAGGTCCGGTCTTCGACGACGAGAAGGTGGGCGTCGAAAATGCTGGCGTCCTTGGCGCCAATGGCCCCGGCGATCCGCGTCTGCATTTCGAGGATTTGCTCGCGGGTTTGGACGAGGGCGGCTTCCAGCCGGGCGACTTCCGCGGGCACTTCCCATTCCTCAATGAGGCGGGAGGGTGCCTCTTCGTCTTCGGGCCGGAGGACGAAGACGGTCCCACGAGCGATGCCGGGGGACACGCCCACCCCGTGGAAACGCCGTTCGATTCGTTGCTGGGTGTCGCTCATGGACGGTTGCGCAAAACCGGGTTGATTCTCACTTCAAAAGAAGATTTTTGCGCCAAAAGCGTCCGCCTGCAAGGGTTTAGAGCGTTTCATGGAAAGAAATCTTACCGATGGGTTCTTCGGGCGGGGCAAGGAAGAAAGACGGGGAGAAGGGAAGACGCGGGGAAAAGAGTGGCGAAGCTGAAGCTTCGCGAGACAGGAGAGCGTGCCCAAATGGAGTTTGGGCACGTGGCGGGAGAAGAGAGAAGAAAGAGTTTACTCTTCGTCAAAACGCCGCTGGATAAGCGCCTCGATCTCGGCGATGGCTTTTTCGGCATCGGAGCCTTCGCAGGAAACCAGGAGTTTGGACCCCTGGCCGGCGGCCAGCATCATAAGGCCCATGATGCTTTTCCCGTTGACTTGCTCCCCGTCTTTCTCGACCCAGACTTCCGCCTTAAACCGGTTGGCGGCCTTCACAAACATGGCCGAGGGGCGGGCATGCAGGCCCAGACGGTTCAAAATCGTAAATTCCTTTACGATTGCGGGCTCCTGGTTACTTGTGGTTTTGCGGCTTAAGATGCCCATCAGCGTTTGATTTGCATTGCACTCAAGAGACGGTCGTTGAATTCCTTCGCACTGTCCTGCCCCATGCTTTTGAGCTTTTGGTCGAGCGCCGCGACCTCTACGAGGCGCGACAAATCACGGCCAATGCGCACGGGGATGGTTATATGCGGGACTTGAACGCCCAGGATCTCATGAAATTGTTGGTTCAGGCCAATTCTATCGGGCTCTTCCAATTCTTGCCAGTCTTTTAGTGTCACAATCAGGTCGAGCACTTTCTCGACCCGCACGGCCCGGATGCCAAACATGGAGGAAACGTTGATGATGCCGACGCCCCGGACTTCCATGTGGTGGCGGGTCAGCTCCGGCGCGGTGCCGACGAGGTGCCGCCCGTCGATGAGCCGCAGCCGCGTGACGTCGTCGCTGATCAGGGGGTAGCCCCGCTCCAGCAGCCCCAGGACACACTCGCTTTTGCCGATCCCGGCAGAGCCCCGCACGAGGGTGCCGACGCCCAAAATATCCACCATGCTGCCATGCTCGGTCACGGTGGGGGCAAACGCGCTCTCCATGGCGAGGGTGGCGGCGTTGATGAAATTCATCGTCACCATGGTGGTGCGGAAGACGGAGATGCCCCCGGCTTCGGCTTCGGCCAAAAGATATTTGGGGGGGCGGCTGCCGCGGGCGACGATGAGGCAGGGGACGTGCCGCCGGATGACTTCCCGCAGCCGCAGGCGGACTTCCTCCGGGGAAAGCTTGCGCAGATAGGCAAGTTCGGCGCTCCCCAAGACCTGGATGCGTTTGGCGGCAAAGTAATCGAAAAAGCCGGAAAGGGCGAGCCCGGGCCGGTTGATGGTCGGCTCTTTGATGGAGCGGTCAAACCCGGCGGCGGACCCGAGCAGGGTGAGGGAGAGCTCCTCGGAGAAGCGGGTGTAAAATTCGCCGACGCTGATCGTGGGGTATTTGCCCTTGGCTTTCATTCAAATGGGGGAGAACAAAAAGGGGGAGAAAATCCGCAGATTACGGAGATTTTCACAGATTTTTTTCAGAATTAATCTGCGTCCATCTGCGAAATCTGCGGATAATACGTTCTCTTTCCCCTAGGCATTCGGTTCGATGAGGCCGTAGCCTTTGTCTTTGCGCCGGTAGAGGACGTTGACTTTTTCGGTGTTGGCGTTGGTGAAGACGATGAATTCCCGGTTGGAGACTTCCAACTGGAGGACGGCTTCGTCCACATACATGGGCCGGACGGTGTAGGTCTCGGTTTCGACGACGCTCGGCTCGGCTTCAGCGTGTGCTTCGAAGCCTTCGATGCTGAGGATCTTCTCGTTGAAGTTCTTCACCGTGGCATGGCGCGGGCGGTTTTGGCGCAGGATGCGGGTTTTGAATTTCCGCATTTGTTGCGCGATTTTGCCCATGACTTCGTCGATGGCGGCGTAAAGATCGGTGGATTCGGCGACCGCTTCGAGGGTGATGTGGTTGGCGCAGTGGAGGATGACTTCGGCGATGTGCCGGTATTTTTGAACGTCAAGAATCACCTGGACTTCGATGATGCGTGGAAAATCGAGATGCAACCCTTCCACCTTTTTGACAGCGTAATCCTTGATCGGCTCAGTGACGCTGACATGGCGGCCGGTGACTTTGATTGGCAGGTTTACATTGGCTACTTGCATTGGTTTTTTCCTCCTGTTTGGGGGTTGATTGGGAACAAAAATCACATGGAAAACCGCTCGCCCAGGTAGAGCTGGCGGCTGATTGGGTCGTTGACGAGAAATTCCTTGGTCCCCTCGCTCTCGACACGCCCCTCAAAGATGAGGTAGGCGCGGTCCACGATGGAGAGGGTTTCCCGGACGTTATGGTCGGTGATCAGGATGGCAAGCCCGGTTTTGCGCAGGTTGACGATGATTTGCTGGACGTCGTAGACGGCAATGGGATCGACGCCGCTGAAGGGTTCGTCGAGCATAAGGAGGCTCGGGTTGCTGACCAGGGAGCGGGCGATGGTGAGCCGGCGCTTTTCACCGCCGCTCAAGGTGAGCGCCTGTTGCTTGGCAACGTGCTCGATGCCAAACTGGGCCAGCAGTTCCTCGCACCGCTGGCGGCGCTCCTGCTTGGTCTTGCGGGTGGTTTCGAGGATGGCCATGATGTTCTCCTCGACGGTCAGTTTGCGGAAGATGGATTCCTCTTGGGGAAGGTAGCCCATGCCCATGCGGGCCCGGCGGTGCATGGGGTAGTTGGTGACGTCGGTGTCTTTGAAGATGACGCGGCCGCCGTTGGGCCGCACGAGGCCGACGACCATGTAAAAGGTGGTGGTTTTTCCCGCGCCGTTGGGCCCCAGGACGCCGACGATTTCGCCGGGGTGGATTTGGATTTCCACGCCGTTGACGACGGCGCGGCCGCCGTAAACTTTCACGAGTTTCTCGGTCCGCAGGATCGGGTGGGTGTCCACGGCTGCCGGGACGGTGACGGCGGCTTCGGGGGAGGCGGTGGCGGTGGGCGTGCTCACGGTGTTTTGGCGGGCTTGGTCTCGGGCTTTGTCTCGGATTTGATGACGGTCATGCTGGGGCCTTTGGTGTGCATGTGGCCGTCGCGGTCCAGGATCATGACGGTCCCCTCCTCGCTGGCGACCTGGTTGTTGAGGCCCTGCTGGATCTGCGGCCAGCCGGTAAGGGTCATTTCCCCGTTGACGGCGTTGTAATCCGCCTTGGCGGCTCTGCCGATGTAGTGGGTCACTTCGCCGGTTTTTTCGTCCACTTTATCCTGGGTGATGACGGCGTGCCCCTCGGCGACGGCGCGTTCCAGGCCGCTGGCGGCATCGGGCTTGGCCTCCGCTTTGGCGTCCGGTTTGGGTGTGGCGGAGGGGGCGGGGGTAGCGGCTGGCGTGGCGCCGGGGGTCCCTTTGGCGGGTTCTTTCTCGGTTTTTTTCAGGTAGACCGTCAATTTGTCGGAGGTGAGGGCAAACTGTGGGTCGGTCACTTTGACGTCTTTGACGAAGACGGCCATGCCGGACTTGGCGTCAAAGGTGGTTTCTCCGGTGCAGGTGATTTCGGTCGTTTTCCGTTCCTCGGCCACGGGGGGGGCTTTGGCTTTTTTGACGTCGGCCGGTTTTGGGGCGGGGACGTTGAGCCCAGGGGCGGGAGCGTTGAGTTCGAGTCCGGTCTCGTTGGAAACGCGGAAGCCGTTTTCGGCCCGGACGCTCCCGGCGGGGAGAAGAAGCGCGGCCAGGGCGGCGGCGGCCATGAAATAATGGGGACGATTCTGTTTATTCACCAGGTGCACTCTCCTGCGGTTTTTCCGCTGCATTGTTTACGTTGTAGACCAGCATCCGCACGGGGCCGTTGAATTTTCCCTGCCGCGTTTGGGTGTCGAAGACCATATGGCTTCCGGTCACTTCAAAATCAGTCCGCCGGATGGTGACGGGATCATTGCTGCTCAGGATCCGGCTTTTGAGGTTGAACATGGACTGGGGCATGTCGATGGACATTTCCGGCTTCCCCTCCTCGTCATAGGTTTCGATCTTCAGTTGGGTGAGCCGAAGCTGTTGGGCGTCCACGCGGAAGGCGATTTCGCTCTCGAAGAGCATCTGCAGTTTGCCTTCGGGGGTGTAGACGGGGATGCGGACGCCCTTGGCTTCGTGGTCGATCGGGATGGGGATGTCGAGGGTTTTATCGGTCGTTTTGGAGGAGGGGCTTTCCGCCGGGGTGGGCGAGGCGTCTTTTTTCGTTTTCTTCGTCTTCGCTTCCACGGAGACGGTCCCCAACGCGAGCAGGCACGCGGCCACAAGGAGCGCCCCACGGGAAAGGGAGGCTGGGCGGGGGGAGAAAAGCGTCCTCAAATTATTGAGCCAATTCATGAATCGTCCCCAACTTCTTCAACAGTGCGGGCAACTTTGCCAGCGGGATTTGGTTTGGCCCATCGGAGAGAGCCTTGGCGGGATTTTCGTGGGTTTCGATAAAGATGCCGTCGCACCCAGCCGCGGCGGCGGCCCGCGCAAGGACCGGAGCGAGAATTCCGTCGCCGGAGGTTTTGTCTCCCGCGCCGCCCGGGCGCTGAACGGAGTGTGTCGCGTCAAACATGACCAAGTATCCGCCTTCCCGCAACCAATACAATGAGCGCATGTCTGCCACAAGGTTATTATACCCGAAAGTCACGCCCCGTTCGGTAAAAAAGTATTTTTTGCAGCCAAAATGTTCCAGTTTTTTGGCGACGTTGCGCATGTCCCAGGGAGCGAGGAATTGCCCCTTCTTGACGTTGACGACGCGGCCTGTCTGGGCGGCGGCCCGGATGAGGTCCGTTTGGCGGCAGAGGAAGGCGGGAATTTGGAGGACGTCGATATATTCCCCGGCGATTTCGGCTTCCTGAGGCGAATGGACATCGGTGGTGACGGGGATGCCGTGTTCGGCGCCGATGGAGGCGAGCAGCTCGCACCCCTCGCGCGCGGGGATGCCCCGGAAGGAATCGACCGAAGTCCGGTTGGCCTTGTCGTAGGAGGCTTTGAAGATGAATTGCGCGCCGATGTCGTCGCAGATGGCCTTGAGTTTCCGGGCCATGCGCCGGGTGAACGCTGGCGACTCCATGACGCAGGGCCCGAGGATGAAGAGGGGTTTGCGGCCGCCCAGGGTGAGGGCTCCGATTTTGAAGGACTTGGCGGGCATGGAAAAAGATCAGCGGCCTGTGTCGGGGGCTCCGGCGGTCTTCTGCCGGACTTCCTCGTAGGCGGTTTGGAGCATGGTAAGGGCGTTTTGGAGCACGGTTTCTTCGTCCGGCGTCAGGTTGCCCTGGGTTTTGACGGAGATGGCGGCGAGTTGGTCGATCAACATCCGGGCCAGGTCGAGATTCGGCTGCGCATTGCCGATGCGCCCCAGGCAAAAGGAGGCGTTTTGGGCATGCATCTGGACAAACTGGATGAAGCGCAGGGTCATCTCGCCCGATACGGTGCTGGTTTGGACTTGAGCCATTGCCTTATTCTGTACTGGAGGGAACTCCCCCCATCAAGCGGCAAGTTGCTGGGAAAAGACAATAGAGGAGAGATTTTGGGCGGCAAACAAGCTCCATGAGCGCAGGATACCCGCCCGAAGATCCCCGCCAAAAGTCAGACGCTGCCCTACGGGCTCTGCAAAGTGCCCTTCGCGCTTGATGAGCCGCTACGCGGCAGGGCAGTCCCAAGTGCTTGGGGACGAGATGAGAACTGGGGCAGGGCGCAGAGGGCGGCGAAGTCGGCGTCGTCAATGGGGCCCCGGGCGTACTGGCGGCCGCGCTGGGGGGCGGCGTTGGCGGAGGCCCGGACGCGGCGCAGCCAGTCGGCATCAAGGGGGCGCTCCAGGAGCCCCGGACCGCTGGCGGCGATGGTGGTCTGCTCCTTGTCGCCGGTGGCGGCTCCGAGACCAACCCACCACCCGGCCAGGGCCAGGGTGACGCGGACGGCGGTGGAGCGGGTGTAGTTGGTGAGCAAACAATCATTCCGCGCCACCCGCTCGCGGGCGGCGCGGAAGACTTCCAGGCTCCACATCGCCGGGTTGCGGGCGGGCGAATAGGGGTCGTGAAAAATAGCGGCGGGAGGCGGGGCGTGGCGGAGCTGCTCCAGGTAGTCGCCCCGGTGGAGCCGCCACAACACGTGCGGCAGGGGGCGGACCTCCCCTTGGGTGAGCAGGGTGCGCACAGGCGGCTCCCATCCGGCGAGGTAGCCGAGGGCCTCGGCGTGTTGCAGGGCGAATGCGAGCACGCCGGTATCAATCTCAAAGCTGTGGATCTCGACCGGGGCCTCGACCTCGCGCAGGGCTTCCAGGGTGGCGATGGCGTTCCCGGCGGGGCCGAGCCCGGCGTCCCAAACCACAAAGGGCGCACCCGAACGGGGCTGTGCCGCGGCGCGTTCGGCGATCCGCTGCTGGCGAACGTGCAATTCCGTCGCCTCGGTGCACGGGTCGGTGCCGACGTGCATGGTTTCGTTGTGGGTGCGGCAGCGCACGCTGTGCTGACCGCTTTTGAGGCGAACGAGTTCGAAACCGCTCATCCGGCAATGGTGGCGCTGGCGGCGGCGTAGGCGCCGGTGTGGGTGAGGCTGACGAAAACTTTTTTTACGCCGCGTTGCGCGGCCAGTTCCGCTCCGCCGCCGTGCAAGATCACGGAGGGGGCTCCCGAATCGGCCCGGACGATTTCGATCTCCTTCCACCCCAACGTTTTGCCAATGCCGGTGCCAAAGGCTTTGGAAACGGCTTCCTTGGCGGCGAACCGGGCGGCATAGTGGGGCGTGGGGGCGGGCATCGCGGAGCAGTAGGCGATCTCCCCATCGGTGAAAATCCGGTGCAGGAAGCGGTCGCTAAATTTTTCAATCGACGCGGCAATCCGCGCGTTTTCCACAAGGTCGATGCCGGTGCCTAGGATTTCCATGGGATGGGAGTTCAGAAGGATCTCACGCAAAGACGCCAAGGGAGTTGGTTGAGATTTTTTGCCTCTTCTTTGCGTGAAAATAAATTACCCGCGCATGGCGGCGAGCAGTTCGGCAACCGCCGCTTCCAGGCCGACAAAAATCGCGCGGGAAACGATGGTGTGGCCGATGTTGAGTTCCTCCAGATGCGGCACTTCGCGGATTTCGGCAATGTTGACGTAGTTGATGCCGTGCCCGGCGTTGACTTGCAGGCCGCGCGCGTGGGCGTAGGCCGCCGCCGTGCGGATGCGCTCCAGTTCGCGCTGGTGCGGCTCGCCCAACGTGTTGGCAAACGCGCCGGTGTGCAGCTCGACGGTTTCGGCCCCGAGCGCCACGGCCGCGTCGATCTGCCGGGCGTCGGGTTCGATAAAGAGGCTGACGCGAATATGCGCCTCCCGCAGGCGCGCGATGGTGGGGGCGAGCGCCTCGCGCTGTCCGGCGGCGTCGAGCCCCCCCTCGGTGGTGATTTCGCGCCGGTTTTCGGGAACAAGGCAGACGTCCTCGGGGTGGATGCCCAGGGCGATTTCGAGGATCTCGGGCGTGTTCCCCATCTCCAGGTTGAGCTTGGTTTTGAGGCTCGCGCGCAGGCGGCGAACGTCCTCGTCCTGGATGTGGCGGCGGTCGGCGCGCAGGTGGGTGGTGATGCCCGACGCGCCTGCCTTTTCGCAAATGGCGGCGGCGGCGACAAGGTTGGGCTCGCAGTTGTGCGAGTCGAGCATGCCGGGGTAACGCGCCTGCCGGAGCGTCGCAATGTGGTCGATGTTGACCCCCAAGTGCAGCGTGTTCATAGGGTATTTATTCTCACGCAAAGCCCCAAAGCCGCCAAGGATACAATCTCTTCTTTGCGCCTTTGCGTCAGTCCTGTTTCGATTTCCAACGAGGTTAATGCCGGAAGTGGCGGACGCGGGTGAAGACCATGGCAAGTTTGCGCTCGTCGGCGGCGGCAAGCACCTCGGAGTCGCGCACGGAGCCGCCGGGCTGGATGGCGGCGGTGGCGCCGGCTTCGGCCGCGGCGATGAGGCCGTCGGAGAAGGGGAAGAAGGCGTCGCTGGCGACGACGCTGCCCGCGAGCGAGAGCCCGGCGTCTTTGGCCTTCCAAATGGCGATGCGCGAGGCGTCCACGCGGGACATCTGGCCCGCGCCGATGCCGAGCGTGCGGTCTTTGGCGACGTAGACAATGGCGTTGGATTTGACGTGCTTGACGATCTTCCAGCCAAACATCATGGCTTTCATTTCGTCGGCGGTGGGGGGGCGCTTGGTGACGACTTTGCTCTCGATGTCCTTGAGTTCCTCCCGGTCTTTGTCCTGCACGAGCAGGCCGCCGATGACGGAGCGGATGTCCTGGTCGTTGCCCTGCGCGTGGGACGGCGCGAGCTTTCTCATCAGGCGCAGGTTCTTTTTCTTTTGCAGGAGCGCGCGGGCGTCGGGCTCAAACTCGGGCGCGATAATGACTTCGGAGAAGATTTCGCTGATGGCCCGGGCGAGCGGCTCGGTGAGCGGCCGGTTGCAGATGATGATGCCGCCAAAGGGGGCCTGTTTGTCGGTGGCGAACGCTTTGTCCCACGCGGCGCGCAGGTCGGGATCGGCGCCGACGCCGCACGGGTTGGTGTGCTTCAAGATGGCGACGGTGGGTTCCGCGAATTCGTCGATCAATTCCGAGGCGGCGGTAATATCCAGGATGTTATTGTAGGAAAGCTCCTTGCCGTGGAGTTTCTGGAAATAGTCGTCGAAATTTCCATACAGCGCGGCCTGCTGGTGGGGGTTCTCGCCGTAGCGCAGGCGCGCGGCGCAGGGGAGCGAAATGGAAAAAGAGCAGGTGGTTTCCTGCTCTTTGTTGAGGTAGGCGGCGATGGCTCCGTCGTATTTCGAGGTGGTGACGAAGACTTTGATGGCGAGGCGTTCGCGCAGCTTGAGGGTGGTTTCGCCGTCGTTGTCGCGCAGGTTGGCCAGCACGTCTTCGTAGTCCGCGGGGTCCACGACGACGGTGACGGAGCGGTAGTTCTTCGAGGCGCTCCGCAGCATGGACGGGCCGCCGATGTCGATCTGCTCGATGGCTTCCTCCAGGATAACGCCTTCTTTGGCGACGGTGGCCTCGAACGGGTAGAGGTTGACGACGACCAGATCGATGGGCTGGATGCCATGGGCTTCCACTTGGGCAACATGGGACGGGTTGTCGCGCAGGTAAAGCAGACCGCCGTGGACCTTCGGGTGGAGGGTTTTCACCCGGCCGTCGAGCATCTCGGGGAAGCCGGTAAAATCGGAGATTTCCGTACACGCGATCCCCTCGCGTTGCAGGAGTTTGGCGGTGCCGCCGGTGGAGATGATTTCGATCCCAAGTTGGGTGAGTTCACGGGCAAAGTCAGCCAGCCCGGTTTTGTCCGAAACAGAAATAAGTGCGCGCTTAATCTTCATGGAAGACCTGCCAGCCTAAAGGACGCGCGGGTCGAGGTCAATTCGGAAGGCGGGAACCAATACGTAGGAAAAATATCCCCTTTTCCCCGTCAGCGGCATTTCACTCCCGCTTTTTCTCAAGCTGAAAGTCCGTCACGACAAATTTTCCTTCCGGAGTAATGACGGCGTCTAAATGCGAATCCAGGTTGATGAGGCTTTCCATTTGTTTCGGGTTGGCCGTGAGCGTCGCATGAACACGCAACGGGAACGAAATAGGGTCCAGCACAGCGGCATCGACGGTGAAACCTTCGGGATAGGCGGAGCCGTTTCCTGCATTCTGCTTTTTCGTCGCCGCATATTGCCGCGGTGCCGCTTTTTTCGTGCGAGCGAGAATGGCGTTTTGGGCGGTTTTCAAAATGTCCACCTGCCACTTTGCTTCGCCTTTTTCGATTTTTAGAGCGACCAGAGCCGTCGGAAACCACTTCCCTGCCACAGTCCAGACCAGCAGAGCGCTGTCTGCCGACCAACGGGCCGGGAGGGTTTCTCTGAAATTTAGGAGACGGTCATATCCTTCTTCCGCTTGAATTTTTGCCAGAACGCGACCGGTTTTCAACTCCACGAGACCATTTCGCAAATCGGCGGGTCCGTTTTCAGGATGTTCCAAGTCGAAGACAGGAACGGTCACGCCATAGCGGTGATCGGGGGAGTGCGAGGACTCCATCACGATAAAGCCTTTGGGGATACCTTCTCCCGAGACCCATGCGGTGAAGGCGAAAAATGCAAAAATGGCAACGGAGCGGTTCATTGCTGGCTGCGGGCGACGCTCGAAGCTCTTGTAAATCGCGTTTGGAGGCGAGTGAAAATGCCCCGCAAACAAAAAAAGACCCTCAGTCGCTTTTAGACGACTGAGGGTCATTAAACTGGCAACGTCCTACTCTCGCACAACCTATAGATGCACTACCATCGGGGCTGCAGCGTTTCACTTCCGTGTTCGGAATGGGAACGGGTG
>JBAWXX010000024.1:0-45186 GCA_037143855.1 Verrucomicrobiota bacterium
TGCCTCTTTGGACATTTGTTCGCAGAATTCTGGACATCTGTTTTTGCTGCTACATCTCGGTTATGGAGCAGGCGCGATCTGCTGGTAGGTGCGGATTCCGCCGGGAAGGTCTATCGCATGCATCAGCGCGCATGACCGCGCGCGAAGAGGAAAAAAACCGCGCAACGGTCTGCGCCGCCGCAAAGCGCGGCTACAGAAAAACTTAAGCCGCTCTAAACACGGCGGGTGATCCAGCCGCCGCCCAGCACGCGGTCCCCGGCGTAACAGACGGCCGCCTGGCCGGGCGTCACCGCCCGTTGCGGGACGTGCAGCCGCACTTCCGCCGCGCCGTTTTCCAAGGGCGTCACCGTCGCCTCGGCTCCGGGGTGGCCATGGCGGATTTTCACGGTGACTTCCAAGGAAGCGGACGATTCGCCGTCCAGCCAGTTGCAGCGCTCGATGCGGAACGCCTCCGCCGCCAGATCCTCCGCGCCGCCGACAATCACCGCGCCGGTTCCCGGGTCGATATCGACGACGTACAGCGGCCGCGGCGAGCCGCCGGGGAGCCCCTTGCGCTGCCCGATGGTGAAGAACTCGATGCCCTGGTGGTCCGCAAGCCGTTTGCCGGAGGTGTCGTAGATGCCGCCGGGGTGGAACGCCCCCTCGCCCAGGCGCTGGCGCAGGAACGCCTTGTAGTCGTTGCCGGGGACGAAGCAGATCTCCTGGCTGTCGGCTTTGTCGGCGACCTTAAGTCCGATCCGGCGCGCGATGGCGCGGATCTCCGGCTTGGACATTCCGCCCAGCGGGAAAAGCGTGCGCCCAAGCTGCTCCTGGCTAAGGCTGAAGAGGAAGTAACTCTGGTCTTTGCGCGCATCCGCCCCCTTGCGCAGGACGAAACGCCCCCCTGCGCCCTCCTGTTCCACGCGGGCGTAGTGGCCGGTGGCGAGAAAGGCGGCGCCAAGCGAGGCGGCTTTATTCCAGAGGCTGCCGAATTTGACTTTCTCGTTGCAGAGGATGCACGGATTGGGGGTCCTGCCGGCGGCGTACTCGGCGGCGAAGTAGCCGACAATCGTCTGGTTGAAATCGGCCGACTCGTCCAGAACGTAGTGCGGGATGCCGATGGCGTGGGCCACGGCGCGGGCGTCGGCGACGGCCGAGGGGCCGCAACAGGCGTCCTGGGCCTGCGCGATGCAGTCCTGGAGCCAGACTTTCATGGTCATGCCGACCACGTCGTACCCCTGCTCCTTGAGGAGGTAGGCGGCGACGGACGAATCGACGCCGCCGCTCATGCCAATGACGACGCGCGGTAGGTTGGGCTGCATAGGAAATCCAAGATACGGACCCTTGCGCCGCCGTCCAGCCCGGAGGTAGTCTTCATTTCCTTTCCCCGACGATGCACCGAATCTATCTGGACCACAATGCCACCACCCCGCTCGCCCCGGAGGCGCTCGCGGCGATGCTCCCGTTCCTCTCCGGCGGCTACGCGGGGCGCTTTGGCAACCCCTCCAGCATCCACGCCGCCGGGCGCGATGCCCTGGCGGGGCTGGATGACGCGAGGGACCGGCTGGCCGGGCTGCTCGGGGGCCATGCCCGCGACCTGATTTTTACCAGCGGCGGGACGGAGGCGGACAATCTGGCGGTGATCGGCCTGGCCGGGGCGCGCGTCCGCGCGGGCATGTCGCGGCACATCGTCACATCGCAGATCGAGCACCACGCGGTCTTGCACGCGGCCGATTTCCTGGAACGCCATTCGGGGTTCCGCGTCACCCGGCTGCCGGTGGACGGCCGGGGGATCGTCGATCCCGAGGCGCTCCGCGACGCGCTCACGGGCGGGACGGCACTGGTTTCGATCCACTCCGCCAACAACGAAACCGGGACGGTCCAGCCGGTGCGCGAGCTGACCGCGCTCTGCCGGGAACGGGGCGTCCCGTTCCATAGCGACATGGTGCAGAGCTTCGGCAAGCTGCCGGTGCGCGTGGACGGCCCGGATGCCCCGGACGCTCTCTCGCTGGCGGCGCACAAATTTCACGGCCCCAAGGGAGCGGGGGCGCTCTGGGTGCGCCCCGGCCTGGCCCCGGAGGCGATCCTCTTTGGGGGCGCGCAGGAAGGGGGCAAACGGCCGGGCACGGAATCCCCGGCGCTCCTCGCGGGCATGGCGGCGGCGGCGCAACTGGCCGTGGACGCCCTCCCCACGGAAACGCCGCGCCTGGCGGCCTTGCGCGACCGGCTCTGGGAGGGCATCGCGGCGCTTTTCCCTCGGGCCGCCCGCAACGGAGCATGGGATGACCCCGCGCTCCAGCTCGCCAACACGCTCAACGTCTCGTTCCCCGGCCTGGACGGCGAAACGCTTCTCATTCATTGCGACTTGGCAGGGGTTTGCGTCTCCAGCGGCTCCGCCTGCATGGCCGGTTCCCCGCAACCCTCCCACGTGCTGCTGGCGATGGGGAGCCCGCTGGAAATCGCCCGGGCAAGCTTGCGCTTCTCGCTCGGCAAAGGGACCGGCGAAGCGGAGATCGAGACCGCGCTGGAACGCCTGGCCGGGATTTTCGCCAAACTGCGGAAATAGAGCGTTTCAACTAGAGCGGTTTCGGTTTATTTTGTCGTATGCTCTTCGGCGGCGAGAGTCGCTGTGCGTCTTTTTGCGCTTGGGCTGTATTTACAAATACAGCCGCTGCGCTCAAAAAGCCCCGCATCAACCCTCGGCGCTCTCAGATCATTGCGACAAAATAACCCAAAAACGCTCTAACAGCCTGAAAAAAGAACAAAGGCCGTTTTGCGCGGCTTTTTATAGCATTTTTCGAAAAGAATTTCCGAATCAAGAGATGGGAGCGCCACGAGCTGGCGACAAGGCGCAAGCGCCGCAACGCGGCCAGACGGCTTGTGTCGCCCCAGCTCTTTCGGAAAGGATTTTGAGAATTGCTCTATTCGCGCCGTTTCGCACGACGGAACCGTTCGCGGCGGGAGGGCGTCTCCGGCTGTGGAGGAGGAGCGGGCTGGGAAGACGCGCCTTCCCGCGCTTCCGCGCGCGGGGGCGCAGGGAAAGCCTTGACCCGGAGCGCGGCAGGCGTCCGGTATGCCCCGGTAATCCCGGAGAACCAGCCACCCCAGCGCAATGGGACGCCCAGCCGGGTGCGCAAGGTCTCGGCCAAAAAGAGGAGGAGCAGGAGGGGCAGTATCCAATGCCGCACGTCGCCATAGCGGGGCGGCCGGGGCGCGTTCCAGATCCCTGTCAATTCCAGCCGCTCCACGCCGCCGCTGGCCCGCGCAACCGCCGCCAACGCCGCCGGTTGCGCCGGGTCAAACGCCCATTCCGCCCCCGCGCCCGCCTGCAACGGGCCGAAGGGAAGCGCGGTTGCGCCGATCTGCACCGCGCCGCGCACCAGTTCGCCGGGCTCCAGCGCCGCGCTCACGCGGTAGCGCCCTGGCTCCATCCGTTCCCAGACGAGCGTCCGTTCTTCCCCCGGTTTCCCGCCATTGCCCGCGAGGACGGCCCGGGGCGCGTGCTGCGCGAGCGGCTTTTCCCACGAGGCGTCAAAGAGGAGATCGGCCACGAGCGTCCCGCCGTCCACCTCCGCCCGCACGGCCACGCCCGGGGATGTCGCCTCCCCCATGGCCCAGCGAACCAGCGTTTGCACGAAATCGCCGTATCCGGCCCAGGCCCGGACCTGCCCCGAAAAGTCGCCCCCGAGCGGAAACGTCACGGCGGCGGTCCGCCCCGCCCCGCGCTGCCAGAAGGCGACCAGCGGAGCCGCGTCTTCGTTGGCCGTCACGGCGGCGGCCGTCGCGCCGGGGCGCAGGTAGCTCAAGTTGAAGCCGTCCACGCTCCCGGGCCAGCGCAACGGGCGCGCGGCCAGTTCCGCCCAACCCGCCAGCGGCTTCAAGGGCGGCGGTTCCTCCACAAAGGCCGACCGGGCCACGGCCACCGTCTCCTGCTCAAAAAGCGAGGGGAGTTCGCCCGCGTCCGCCGCAAAAAAGATCCGGCCATCGCCGCGCACCGCCACGTCTTGCAAAAATTCCGCGCCGCTGTCGTGATCCGTCCCCATGCCGATGACGCTGACGGTCATCTGCTCCTTGCGCATCTGCGCGAGGATTTCCTTGTAAGCTCCCACTTCCTGGAGGGCGTCGTTGGCGTCGGCAAAAAGGATGACGTGGCGCTGGCCGGAGGGAGATTTTTTCAAGCGCGCATAGGCGTCCTTCAACGCCGTGTAGACATTGATGCCGCCGCCCGCGCTGGTGATCCGGCGAACAACCGACGACAGCTCCGCGCCGTCCTTGCCCACGAGGCAGAGCGGGACGATCTCGTGCGGCTCCGTATCCACCGCCACAACGGAGATCTGATCGCCCGGCCCGAGGAGTTCCACCGCCCGCGCCGCCCCGGCGGAGGCGAGCTGGATTTTCTGGGTTCCGTCCGGCATCTGCATCCCCATGCTGCCGGAGCGGTCGATCTCGACGACGAGCGCGGTGGCGAATTTGCGCTGCTCCTGCCGCAGCTCCATGGAGACGGGGAGCAGGTCGGCCAGCGGGGAGCCGAAGTAGCCGCCGCAGGCAAAGCTGGCTTTCCCCCCCGCCATGAGGAGCCCGCCCCCCTGGGCGCGGACAAAAAAATCGAGCGCGCCCAGGAACGCCTTCGGCAAACGGAACGCGGGGACGTTGTTGAGGACCACGGCGCGCGCCCCTTGCAAGCGCCCGGCGTCGAGGCGGCTCCAGTCCAGGACCGTCTCCACCTCCACCCCTTGCGCCCGGAGCGCCGCCGCCAGCGGGTCGTCCATGTAGGCGGTGACGAGCAGCACGCGCGGGCCGCCCGCGACTTCGACCCAGCGTTCCGCCGTATTGTTGCCGGGGTGCGCGTCCCGCTCGGGCGTAATGCGGACGCTGTAGCGGTGCCCGCCCGGCGCGGCCACGCGGTCCGTGAACCGGACGATACCCCGGCCTCCCCGCACTTCCACGCTGCCCTGGGTGAGTTGCTGGCCGTCGCGGGAAAGCGTGAACGGAACGGCCTCCGTGCCAGGGCCGCGCACGCGCAACTCGACCAGGAACGGCTCCAGCGGACGGACGCGCGCCGGTGCCGCGAGCGTCTCGACGCGGAAATCCCTGAGCGTCCCCTCGCTGGCCAGCCGGTAATCGAGGGGAACCCCCTGACGCTGGAGCCGCTCGGCGAGGTCCTCCACCGGCTCCGTGGCGTAGCCGTCGGTCAACGCGAGGAGGCGGGCCGCGCGGTCGCCCGGCATTTGGGAAAGCGCGTACTTCGCCGCCAGCGCCGTCCGGGTCGCCTCGGGGCTGCCGACCGATTCGCCCAGCTCGCGCAAGCACGCCTCGGTGGCGTAATCGACCCAAAAGAGCCGGTCATCCGGGCTCTTGGACCGCTCCAAAATCCGTTCCCACTCGGCCAGCCGCGGCCCCACGCTTTCGGCGGCGGAGGCCGAACGGTCGGCCAGCACCCAGACATCCAGGCCGCGCCCGCAGCGTTGCACCTGGGGCCGGGCGGCAAAGCAGATCAGCAAGACCAAACACACCACGCGCAACGGCGCGCGCAGCGCGCTCCAGCGCCACGCGGCCAGCGCCAGCACGGGGGAAAAAAGCAGCCATTCGGGAGCGGCCAGGTGCATCGTTAAGCAGCCCTCCTCTCCGTGAGGATCCAGTTGGCCGCCATGACGCCCCCGAGCAGGAGCACCCAAACGGGCGTGAGCGGGTCCTGCCGGGACTGGCGCTCCCGCTGCGCCTTCACCGCCGCGTCCAGGTGATCCACGGAAGCGGCGTCGCGGAAGTCGGATTCGCGCGGATCGGCGAAATGGGCCGCGCCCGTCAGCCGCGCCTTTTCCTCGCCCGCCTCGAAAAAGCCCGGTTCCACCGGGGCGCGCGCCGGATCGCCCGCCCGGGATCCGGCGATTTCGAGGGGCTGGTTGGTTTCAAAATTGCCGGTCTCGGGCCCCGGCGTGGCCGCCCGCACGGCCTCCACGAAGCGGTGCAGCAGGAGCACGAAAGCCGGGAGCCGCGCGGCGTTGGAACGCGCGAAGTCGAAGGCGACAAGCAGGTTCCCGCCGCGCCGGATGAGAAGCGGACGTTCTCCCTGCCACAGCAGCACGGCGTCCCCCGGCCAAAGCACGGGCGCGGGTCCGCCGCCGGAAACCAGCAACCCCGCCCAGGCCAGCCCGGCGGTAAGAGGATCTTTTTCCGCCACGATCTCGCCCGAGAGCAACGGGGCGGCGTCCGGCTTCCCGGTTGCGAAAAGAATGGCCGGGGGCGACGGCGCGGCGGGGCCAACGGGCGGGGCGCTCTGCGGATCAAAGAACCCGATGCGCAGGCCGGGGGAGCCCCCGCGTTCCAGGGCCGGTTCGGAACGGAAAAACGCTTCCAGCCAACCCTTCAGAGGCTCCACGTCCCCCGCCGCCTCCACCCGCAGGCGCTTCGGCTGGGGCCGCACGAGCGGGAGCGTGTCGTCGAGGGGAAAGGCGTCGCCGTCCAGGACCACGCGCACCGCCGGTTGCAGGAACGTCCCCCGAAGCGTCTCGGAGCCGCCGGGGGGCAGGAGGAGAGGGTGGTCTTCGCCCAGGCGCTGGCCGTCGCGGGCTTCCAGATGCCACGCGCGGCGTTGCGGCGCGGTCCCGAAGTTCCGCACCAGCGCCTCCCAGCCCTGTTCGTCCACGCGGACGCCGGAAAATCCCACGTTCTCCAACGGATGCCCCACGGCCAGCAGTTCGACACCGGGCGGCACCGCCACGGGGCGGTCGGTGACGAAAAGCAACACGCCCCTCCCCTTGAGGAGCCCCATGCCGGCGCGCAGCGCGGGCTGAAAATCGTGCGTGCCGAGCCGGGGCCGCCACTGGGCCAGCGCCGCGCTCAGGCCGTTCAGTTGTCCCCCGGCATAGAGCCGTTGCGCGGCCGGGTCCGTCTCCAAAAGCAGCCACTCCGTCTGCGCTGCCCCGCGCGCGAGCAACCGCAGCCGCTCCGGCAGCGTCTCGCGCAGCGGGCTCTCAAACGCCCGCATGGAAACCGAGCTGTCGAGCAGCACCAGGACCGTTTGCGCCGGGTCCCGGCGCAGGAGGAGGGGTTGCGCCAGCAGCCACGCGAGCAGGAGGACGGCGGCCAGTTGGAGCCAGAGGGGGAGCGATGAGCGCAGCCGATCCCAACGGCGGCCGTCCGCGCTGCGGGGGGCGAGCCGGTCGAGCAAAAAGAGCGTGCTCACGGAGAGCGGCCGCGCGCGCGTCTGCAAAAAATGGATGGCCAGCACCGCTGGAATCCCCATCAACGCCCACGCTCCCGCGGCTGGATTGGCAAGGGAGAGATCCATCTCAAGTCTTCCTCACCGGATAAAATAGCTCAGGTTTTCCAGCTCAATGGCGAGATCGACGTTGTTCACCACCACGCCGTCGGGCACTTGGAGAATCGTCGGCGCGAAATTGAGGATCGCCTGGATGCCGCACTCCACCAACTCGTTGCACACCTCCTGGGCCACCGTCGCGGGGACCGTTAATATGGCCAGCTTCACCAACTTCTCGCGCACGAACTCCCGCAGCGAAGCCATGGGCAGCACCGGGAGCCCCAGGGCGACATCCCGGGCGCGCTCGGGGTCCGCATCAAACGCGGCCACGATCTCAAACCCCTCCTTCTCGAACCCCCGGTAACGCACGAGCGCCGAGCCGAGATGGCCCGCGCCAATCAGGACCACCGGCTGCAACCGGGCCGTCCCGAGCGCCTCCATGAGCGTCTGTGTCAAATGGGAAACGCTGTAACCCAGCCCGCGCGTGCCGAGCTGCCCGAAGTACGCCAGATCCTTGCGAAGCTGCGTGGGCTTCACCCCGGCGGCCTTGGAGAGCGCGGCGGAGGAGACCGTTTCCACGGCGTTCGCCTTCAACCGTTGCAGGGCGCGGTAGTAGAGCGAGAGCCGGTAGACGGCTTTGCGGGGAATTTCCAGTTTCGGCATCCGGGGCAGACCTCCATCTTGTGAAAAGTGCGTTGAAAATAGCGTATCCCCTGCGCGGGTCAACTCTTTCAAGCAGCGGACTACAACCCGGCGATCACCCGGCGCAGCAGCTCCAGGAACTCCGGGTGCAGGCCGATCGGCTCCAGCAGCTCGAACGCCAATTCCGGGAACGCCGCCTTCGCCGCCGCCGCCTGGGCGGGGATATCCTGCTCCACGTGCGAGCCCCGGGCCAGGAAGAGGGGGAGGAGGCGGCACTTGCGAACGCGCGTTTGCATCACCTGGCGCGCCACGTCCATCAGGCAGGGCTGGGCGATCTCCATAAAGCAGAGATACACCGCCTCCGGCCCCAGTTCCGCGCGCAAATCGTCCGCCAGCTTGCGGAAGGGCGCAAGCCACTCCTCGTTCCGGCTCCCGTGGGGGATCAGGATCAAACAGGCGTCGTCGTGCATACGGAGCGCATCAAAAGGCCAAAACGCGCGGAATGCAATCCCGGTTTCCGGCAGCGTCCCCCGCAAATCCGCCTGAAATTGGGTAGTCATCCGATCTTATTCGTGAAATCTTTTGCCATGCCGACGCCGATGCCGCCTTCCGAATCGCCTCTGCCGAATCTCGCCCGCATCCGGGAAAAACTTGCCCGGCACACCCCCCGTTTTTTGCCGGAATCCGACGGGCTGGGGCACGCGGCAGTAGCGATCATCCTGCGGGAATACGGAGCGGGGCGGAAACAGGAGATCCTCATCATCCGGCGGGCCGAGGATCCGCGGGACCCGTGGAGCGGCCATCTCGGCTTCCCGGGCGGACGCCTGGAACCGGTGGATATTTCCCCGGAGCGGGCGGCCGTGCGCGAAACCAGCGAGGAAGTGGGCCTTTCCCTGGACGCCTGCGCGCGGCGCATCGGGGCGCTTTCGGAAATCCGGGCGCGTTCGCTCCAGCAACCGCTGCCGCTGAGCATTTTCCCGTTCGTTTACGAACTGGTGCACCCGGCCGTGGTGCAGCAGAACGAGGAAGTGGCCACCGCCTGCTGGGTGCCGCTCGGCTATTTTCTCAACCGAGCCAACCGCACCACCATGCCGCATCCGCGCGACCCCCGGCACATCCTCCCGTGCTACCCGCTGGGCGGCCGCGCCCTCTGGGGGATGAGCCTCGCCATGCTCGACGAGCTGCTGTTTTAGTGTGCTGCCCCGTCTCCGCGTCTTCTTCTACGCCCGCTTTTGCAGGCGCTTGAGCCGGCCCGACATCCCGGCCTTGGCGGCGGAGTTCATCCGGTCGATGAAGAGGATGCCGTTGAGGTGGTCCACCTCGTGTTGCAGGGCGCGAGCCAGGAAGCCTTCGGCTTCAAATTCGATCTCGCGGCCGTCAATTAAGACCCCCTTGGCCTTGAGCTTCACCGAGCGCGGAATATCGGCGCTGATGTCCGGGAAACTGAGGCAACCTTCCTGGCCCGGTTCCTTCTCCTTGCCCAGTTCCAGCACCGGGTTGAGCAGCGCCATCGGCATCCAGTCGTCTACGTTGACCTCCGTGCCGTTGATCCGCATCACACTGGGGCGGTCGTCCACGCCGGAAACGTCGATGACGGCCAATTGCAGGGCGGCCCCCACCTGCTGGGCGGCCAGCCCGACGCCGTTGGCCGCGTGCATCGTTTCAATCATCGCATCCGCCAATTGCCGAATCTCGTCGGTGATCGTTTCAATGCGCGCCCCTTTGGCCCGAAGGACGGGGGTTCCATATTTGACTATTTCCACAGTGTTATTTCCCTTTGATGGTTTCGGTGAAGGCCGGCAAGTTACCCGAAACTCCGCCTGCTTTCAAGCCGTCCAACACGCGGACGATGACGCCAAAGGGGGCCTGGGTGTCGGCCTTGAGCGCCAGGGGGCGCTTCGCCGCCGTGATCGCCCGGATTTTCTCCGCCAGTTCCTCCAGCGGCACCGCCTCCCCGTCGAGCGTCACGGCGCCCTCGGGCGAAACGGTCAGTTCCGCCAGGTTCGGGGCCTGCGCCCGGGGCTGCGTCGCG
Organism: Verrucomicrobiota bacterium; assembly: GCA_037143855.1. Lineage (GTDB taxonomy): Bacteria > Verrucomicrobiota > Verrucomicrobiia > Chthoniobacterales > Chthoniobacteraceae > UBA695. The sequence continues at coordinate 9,912 of JBAWXX010000024.1, forward strand.
GAGGAGGAGGACTCGGGCAGCTTGATCGTCACCGCCGGTTGCGAACGCCGGAAGGTGGAGGTGACGATGACGAAAATGAGCAGGATGGCGAAGATGTCGATCAGCGAGACGATGATCACCGCGGGCATCCGCCGTTTGCGCTGGTAGAACTTCATGGGAGCGCCTCTCCCTCCCTGGCCGCCGCAGCCACGGCGGGACGCGCCCGGTTCTTGCGCGAGTAGCACTTGGCCAGCAATTCGCCGATGATGGCCTCCATCTCCACGCTGAGCGTCTCCACCTTTTTGGAAAAATAGGAGTAGGCGATCAGGCTCGGGATGGCGATGGAGAGGCCGGCGATGGTGGTGTTGAGCGCTTCCGCGATCCCCTTGGCGATCCCGCGCGGGTCGGTGATCGTTTCGCTGGCCCCCATGGTGCTGAAGACGGCGACGAGGCCCGAGACGGCCCCCAGGAGCCCGAGCAGCGGGGCGATGCCGACGATCACTTCCAGGATCACGAGTCCCGCTTCCATGCGGATCACTTCGTGCCGGGCGCGTGTCTGCACGGCCTCCATGTTTTCCATGCGCGGCCATTCCAGGTGGTTGACGGCCACGTCGGTGATCCGGGCCAGCGGCGAGGGATCGGCGCGCACCGTCTGCCCCAGCCGCTCCAGCGCGGGGCCGTTTTCGCCCGGTTGCAGCGCTTCGATGCGGTTCCAGAGCCACGACGGGATCACCGTTTCGCGCCGGAGCGCCCAGCCCCGCAGCATCATGGTGGCCACGGAGACGATGGAGCAAAGCAGCAGCAGATACATGAAGAACCCGCCGTGGGCGATGAACTGCAAAATGGAAAAGGCGATCATAAGTTAGTAACTGGTAAAGCTATACACAATCTCCGTGCGGCCGCCAGGAAGTTGAGACAGCCGCTCGGGGGGGATCGGGGGGATCCGGGCTTCTTGCACCGCGCGAACGGCCACCGCCGCGTTGGCGGGTTTGGCGGTGTTGGAGAGAATCTGCACGCCGGAGATGCGCCCCTGGGCGTCGAGCGTGAACTTCAGCCGCACCTCGCCCACGTCGAGCGTTTCTTTCTGGCGGTAAAATTCCCATCGCGCCCCGATGGCGTTGCCGACGGCTTTGCCATAGTTGCCAAGGGCGTCGATGCCGATCTCGCCCTCCGGTTCGGCCGCGGAAGCGAGCGTCAGCGCCGAGGGATCGTCCGGCGTGGGGGCCGCTTTCCCCGGGGAGGCCTGGGAATCATGGGCGGCGATGGCGACCGGGTGCTCCGGGGGACGCTCGGCTTTTTTGAGATTCTCCGGGTCGATCTGCGTCTGGATGGCCCCCGGCTGCGAGGGGGGCTGGACGGCGGCTATCGGCTCCGAAGGCATGGACGGCTCCGGCGGAGGTGCGGCTTCCAGCGTCACTTCCAACGGGGGTTCGGCGGGCGGCGGCTCCGGCACCGGTACAGCCGAAGCCCCCGGCATCAGCGCCAGGATCGCAAATAAACTGACGTGCATCGCCACCGAAAGCGCGGTTGCGAGCGCCACTTTGCCGGATTCGTTCATCGGGGAGGGAGGAGAGATGCTACGGGCACATTGGCTGGGACGCAAATGCGTTTTCCAGAGAAGCCTCACTTGGCACCAATGGAATTTCACCAGAGATCCCCATGCCTCGCAGACGGGGCTCCACGCGGCATAAAAATGGCGCCCTGCTCGGGGGCGTCACGCAACTGATGAATCCCGGCGTCCTAAAATCCAGCCATTTCAAAGATTTGGTATGAATCCAAAGTGCGCGCGACGGGTTTGCGCAACTCGGCGCTCAAAGCTGCACGACATGCAATCCCTCCAGGGCCGCAACACAACCTGCCGCTTCTTCCTTGCGAGGGGAGAAATGCTTCTATAAATTCCGCCCCTCGCCTCCCATGTATCTCAAGTCGCTCGAAATCCTCGGTTTTAAATCGTTCGCCGCCAAAACGGTGCTGACGTTTGACCAGGGCGTGACGGTGATCGTGGGCCCCAATGGTTGCGGGAAGTCGAACGTGCTCGATTCCGTGCGCTGGGTGCTGGGCGAGCAGTCCGCCAAGGCGCTGCGGGGCGGCGAGATGGCGGATGTCATTTTCTCGGGCACCGATTCCCGGCCCGCGCTCGGCATGGCCGAGGTTTCCATGACGTTTGCCGACTGCGAAAAAGACCTGGGTGTCGCCTGGAACGAAGTGACCATCACCCGGCGCGTCTACCGCGACGGCCAGGGCGAGTATTTCCTCAATAAAACGCCGTGCCGCCTGCGCGACATCCATCAACTCTTCATGGATACCGGCGTGGGCCGTAGCGCCTACTCCATCATGGAGCAGGGCAAGATCGACCAGATCCTCTCCTCCCGGCCCGAGGACCGTCGCGCCATTTTCGAGGAGGCCGCCGGGATCACCAAATTCAAGGCCCAGCGCCGCGAGGCCCTGCGCAAGCTGGAGGCGACGGAGGCGAACCTGCTCCGGCTCACCGACGTGATCCGCGAGGTCAAGCGCCAGATCGGCTCCCTCCAGCGGCAGGCCGCCAAGGCGCGCCGCTACCAGGCCATGCTCTCCGACCTGCGCGTGTTGGACACCCACAACAGCCAGCGGCTCTACCGGGAACTGGAAAACGAACGGTGCGAAGTGGCGGAAAAAAGCGCCCGGCTCCAGTCCAGCCAGGAAGAGCGTGACCAGAACGTGCAGGCCCAGGAGCGGACCGTGGCGGAGCGCCGCCGGGGGCTCGAAGCGCTCGAAGAACGGCTCACGCAAGCGCGCCAGGCCGTCAACGAACTTCACAACCGCATCACGCAGGGAGAAAGCCGCATCGGCTTCAACAACGAACGCCTCGCCGAATGCAAGGCGCTCGTGGAACGCTACGAAGGCGACATCGCCGCCTCCGACGAGCGGCTGACGGTTCAACAGGAGCAAATCGAGCAGGCCGACCATGAACTGGAAACCCTCCAGGAAACGCTGGCGGCCCAGGAAGCGCAGTTGCAGGAGCGGCAATCTTCGGCGGGCGACCTGACGGCCCAGCGCGTCGAGTTGGAGCGACAGCAGCAGGCTGCCTTCGCCCAGATCGCGCAAATGGAAACGCGGCTCGCCGAGCTGCGCACCGGGATCGCCGCGTGCGTCAACGCCCGCGACGGCGCGCAAGCCCGGCTCGCCATCATGGGCGAGGAAATCACGAGTCTCCGCAACGCCGGGGAAGCGCTCCAAATCCAGGAAAACGAAGCCACGACGCAGATCGAGCAAACGACCGCTTCCCTGCAAGCCCGCAAGGCCGAGGCCGCCGAAGCCGAAACGCTGGTGCGCAATGGGCAGGCGGAATTGTCCCTCCTGGATAAAGACCTCAACGCGGAAAACCGCCGCCTCGCGGAACGCGAATCCCGGCTCGACGTCCTGCGCCAGCTCAACGCCGACGGCGAAGGCTTCTCCGAAGGAACACAGGCCGTCTTGAAAGGGCTCGACAACCCCGGGTTTTACAAACCGGCGATCCTCGGCGCGCTGGCGCAATTCCTGGAAGTCCCTGGAGCGCACATCGTCCCCATCGAAGCCGCACTCGGCCAGAATTTACAGGCCATCGTGATGAAAGACACGCTGGTGGCCGAGGCCGTGGCAAAGACCCTTTCCGCCAAAAAGCTGGGCCGCGCTTCCCTCGCCCTGCGCCCGCTTTGGGCCTCCGCCCCCCATTCCGGCGCTCCCTCCACATTGCCGCCCGGCGCGCTTGGCTGGGCCATCGACAAGGTCAAATGCCAGGCCGACGTCGAACCGCTCGTCCGGCAACTGCTGGCCGGGGTTGTTATCGTCGAGAACCTCGAAACCGCGCTGCGGCTTGCCGCCGCCGGGCCCGTCGGCCAGTTGAGCCTCGACACCACGCTCCGCTGCCAGTTCGTCACCCTGGCGGGCGAGATCGTCACCCGGGAAGGGATCCTCTTTGGCGGCCAGAGCAAGGACGAGACCGGCTCCAGCGTCCTGCGGCGCAAGGCGCAAATCGCCGAACTGGAAACGGAAGCAGCGGACATCCGCAACGCGCTGGCCGAAATGACGCTCCGCCGCCACGCCGCCGCCGAGCGGCTTGAAACGGCCCAGCAGCGCCAGCAGGAGGCGCGGGACGAAGCCCAAACGCTTACACTCACCCTCCAACACCTGCGCGGCCGCATCGACACCCTTGGCCGCGAAGCCGAGGAAACCCAGCGCAAACTGGACAGTTACGGCGCGGAACGCGACGCCATCGAGCGCCGCCACGACGAAGCGGTCGAAAAACTCGCCCGGCTCGAAGAAGAGGCGCAAGCCGCCTCCGCCGAGATCAGCGCTCAGCAGGCGCGCCAGGGCGAATTGCAAAACAGCCTGGCCGGGTTGCGCGAAAATGAGTCGATGTTCACGAGCGAGCTCAACGAACTGCGCGTGCGCGCCGCCACGGAGCGCGAACGCTACCTTTCCCTGCAAAACCAGCGCCAGCCAATGCACACCCGCATGGCCGAGCTACGGGAGCTGATCGAGCAACGCCGCCGCGACATCGACGCCTACACCGCCAAAGCCGCGCAACTGGCCGAAGACTCCGAAAATATCCAGGCCGGGATCACGCAGGCCGAGGGCCGCCAGGGCGAGGCGGAAGCCCACGTGCAGCGCCTCCTGGCCGAGCGCTCCGAGACGGCCATCCAGGTGGAAGCGCTGGAAACCGCCCTGCGCCAAGTCCGGCTGGAGGTAAGCCAATCGCACGAAACACACACCCATCTCGAAGTCCGCGCCTCGCAACTTGCCCTGCGCATCGAAGCCCTCGCCGAGCGCGTGCTGCACCGCTACCAACTCGACATCCGGGAGTTCCAAAGCGACAGCTACACATTCTCCACCACCATCCGGGAGCTCAAAAAGAAACAAAAAACGGCCCCCGGCGACGACGAATCGGACGCGCCGGAAGCCGCCCCGGACACCACCGACGCGGATTCCGCGTCCATCCCAAGCAACGGCGACGGCCCGGACTGGGACTTCGTCGAACGCCTCATCAAGGAACTCGACGCGAAGCTGGAAGCCATGGGGCCCGTCAACGTGGAGGCCATCCAGGAATACGACGAACTCGAAGAGCGCTACCAATTCCTGGAAAAGCAAAACGCCGACCTGGAAAAGTCAAAGAGCGAACTGCTCGAAGTCATCTCCAAGATCAACCACACCACCAAAACCCTCTTTGCCGACACGTTCGAGCAGGTGCGCGTCAACTTCCAGGAGATGTTCCGCGAACTCTTCGGCGGCGGCAAAGCCAACCTCGTCCTGCTGGACGAGAGCGACCCGCTCGAAAGCGGCATCGACATCATCGCCAAGCCGCCCGGCAAACAGTTGACTTCCATCACGCTCCTTTCCGGCGGCGAGAAAACGATGACGGCGGTCGCGCTGCTCTTTTCCATCTACATGGTCAAGCCGTCGCCGTTCTGCATCCTGGACGAAATGGACGCGCCGCTGGACGAATCGAACATCAACCGGTTCATCAAAATCCTCGACCGTTTCGTCTCGCAGAGCCAGTTCGTCGTCATCTCCCACAACAAGCGGACCATCGCCAAGGCGGATATCATCTACGGCGTCACGATGGAAGAACACGGCGTCTCGAAGCTGGTGAGCGTCAAGTTCACCAAGCGCGAAGGCTCCCAGGAAAGCAACGACATCATGGGCACCGCCAACGCCAACCCCGTCCCGAGCGTCGCCGAGAGCTTCGGCAAAAGCGGCGATTTGCATAGCGAACGGTTGGAAGCCGCGGCGGACGAAGGGCTGCCCGCTTAAAGGAAAGAGGGAATGTTTGTGGGGAATGGGGGCAAGGAATGGTCAACGTTCAACTCTTGACACTTGACAGAATACTTCATTTTGCCCCCTCTACCCTCTCCGCCGCATGGCGCAGCCAGCAAGGCATTTTCCTCAATGAGTCGAGGCACATGGCAGCATCGGGCGGGCAACCTCGCGGCCGTATGCCTCCACCTCGGACAAGGCGCACCAGCCAGGCGGTTTTTCCTGGACCAGATCAGTTAGTTCAACCCAGCTTGCCTTACGTTTTTCAAAGGCAAATGACTGCGGTTCTTTTACCGCGCGCAACGTAATCTTTTCCGTGGATCCGTCGGCGAAGAGCACGGTGGCGCTGGACCAAACCTTGTCGTGCGGAAAGTCGGAGCGGACGGTCAGCACCAGTTTGTCAATCTCCACCAGCCGTCCGAAATCAACTTTCCACCAGAGATCAGCGCGTTGGTCCGGGCCCCAGGATTGGTAGGGCCAGCCGCCGTGGTGGCGGTTCTCCAGCGATCCGTCGATGGCATTGCGCGCAGCGAAAACCGGGTCTTCCCGGCATTCGCTGTTCGAGGTGGCGTGAGGAAAGAACGTCGATAGGCCGCGGACGTCATAAGGGTTGAGGGCGAGATTGCGATCGGCGGCGATCTCTGCGGCGGTAGCCGGTCGGGCGCTTAAAGCAGGCTTTCCACCCGCAAACGCATTGGGAGGATAAGCTTTGACCTCTTTAGGAGAGAGCGGCACAGGAAACTCAATCCGCCCCTCCGGGCTGTAAACAAGGGATTCAGGCAGTTGTGGGCTAAGTCCGAGCATCATGTAAGAAGGACCTGTGATTTCGATCCGATCCCCTTGCTGCAAGGGGCGCTCAAGTGCCACGCTGTTGCCTGCGGCGTCAATGACCTTGAGGCTCACCGGGGGTTGCGGTCCGTTTTGCGCTGTCAGCATGGCTTCGATTCCTGCGCGCTCCAACTCCTGCATCTGTCTGCGTTTCTGCAAATAGCAGTCGTAATTTGAAAACTCGACCGGAGTCCATGCGGCGGCTTCCGTGTACTCGCCGCAATAGGGAACGAGGAGGTCGATCCAACAGGCGATCTTGTCGAATTCTTCCCGGGAGAGTTTCACGTCATGATGGCCCTTTTCCAGCATCCCAAGAAGGGAACTTTTGGCGGACCCCGCGAAGTAAGGCGGGAGCATGGGCGGAATGGATTGGGCGCCGATCCAGTTCACAGAGGCGTTGGACTTCCCGTGATTTGTCAAATAGAGGTAAGCATCGCTCCAGTGGCGTTTTGATTGGTAATACAGAGTGGAGTCGCCCAGAAGACTGAACTTGTCGGCCGAGGCAACTGGCCCGGGCGTTTCGGCAGGCTCGGCCGCGGGGGCGGTGCTGCGATCCCTTTCATAGGTCGGAACTTGCGCAACCGGGGGACGCTCGTTGTGGCAACTGACACACTTCTGGTCGAGGATGGGCTGGATTTCCCGTGAAAAGCTAAAGGGTCGCGCAGGACCGTAGAAAGGCTTCAGGGATTCCGCCCCCGCCAACGTGGCTTGAGTGGTTTTGCGTGTGGCGAGAGCCGGAACGTTTTTGTTTTCATGGCAGCCGACACAGGAGGCATTCTCTCCTGGTTGAAGCGTTGACCAGCTACGCATCGTCTGCACCACGTGCCCATTTTTGTCCAGCGCCTGGAAATAGAGCGGCATACGGGCAGGGGCTCGGAAGAATGCCGAACCGTCTTCGTACACGGTGGCCTCGCCTAGGACAATTTTTGGGTCCCAACTGCCATTATTAATGGAAGGCGGGGTGCTGACCGTACCGGCACCGCCCGGCCCTCCATTGCTGTTGGAACCGACCCCTGCGGCACGGTAGTCAAGGGCCACCACCCGGAGGCGCGTGACGGTGCCTTTCTCCACGCCGGATAACGCCTTGCCCGCGTAGATATTTTGCATGGAATAGGTGCCAAGGTTCTGGCGGTAATCAACCATGCTGGCCCGATCGGGAGGGGGCTGCCGGGAAGCGAGGAGGACGGCCTGATTGCAGGAAATCAAAGGGTCGGCAGCCAGCATCTCTCTGCGCCCGTCTCTTGTCATGAAGTAAACCTTGAAGCGCAGTGTCTTGGCGTCATATCCCAATGGATGGTAGGTAACGAGGAACGTGTCCTCGCTCAGCGGATAGGGATATTGAAATAGTTCTCCCTTCTGTCCGTAGCAGTCGATCCGTTCCGCCACGGTTTTTCGCACGGGCGCGATCAATTGCACCCCGTCTGCCTCCTGCCGCCCTCTGGCAGGGTCGATCTCTGCCAGCTTGCCCACCTGCTTGCAGTGGTGGCCGCTGAGAATCCCCAGAACTTTCTGCGTGCCCGGGATTCCCCGTGCATGGAGAATCGAGGTCGGGAACCACGAATTATTGCCGTAAAACTCCGTCTGTCCCGTTCCATCGGGGTTCATCTGGAAAAGCGGCTGGGGATACATCTGGCCGCGATCGTTGTATTCCCAGCGCGTATAGATCACCCGACCGTCGTCGAGCACCGTGGGAAAGTTGTCGTGCACTTGATCAAAGGTGATGCGGCGCAGAAACTTCCCGTCCTTATTGCAGGTATAAAGATTGCTAACCTCCGTCCACCAGCAATCGACGGTTTGCACGCAGCGGGTGGAGTTAAACAGAATATCGCCGTTGGGCAGGTAGGTCCCCTCGTAGTCGGCGAACCCCAGGCCAAAGGTTAGTTGCCGGGTTTTGCCGCTCTCAACCTCCATTTCATAGAGGTGGTAGTCGTCTTGGCGGTCGGACTTTTTCCAGGCAAAGAGGATGCGCTTGCCATCGTAGGACACAGCCGGGTCGCGGATCACCCCCTGGTCGTCCTTGAGCAAGGTGCGCACCCGGGGACCAGCGCCATCCATCTCCAGGAGGCAAAGCGAGGAGCCCGGGATAAAATGCCGCTCGTGTTGGGCATCGCTTTGGCCTTCGGTGTAGGCGTAGTGGGAGCCACCAAGGTTGTAATGCTTGGTGAAGACGATCGACTGGGGCTTGACGCTAAGTGGCTTGAGACGCAACTCGCGCCGCCGCTGACAGGCTTTCTCGTAAAGATCCAACCACTGCGCGTCCTCGGGCGGCAGCGCCTTTGCGACCAGTCCATTTAGCTCCGACTGAAAGGCTTTCCCCTCGCTGCCCAGTTCCTCAACCACATGACGGATCATGGACCCCGTTATTTCCGCCGTCTTGCTCTTGTCGAACCATTGGCTGGCTCCGCCCCCCGCGTCTTGGAGCAGCCAGTCCCACTGCATCGGGAAATCGTTCTCCATCCTGTCCAAAATATCCTGCGCCGATCCGGTTCCAGACGCCAGAAGCGCCTCGCGCGAGGCCTGCATGGTCAGCCCCCATTGCGGCTTTTTCACATAACACGCGGAACCCGCCGTTTCAGCCGTAGCGTGCACTGGAGCACCAAGAGGCTTAGCGGCGGCGGGAGCGGCAAGAAGCGAACTGCTACAAAGGAACAGGAAGCCCAATCGTAAGATCTGCAATTGCTGGGGGGGCATAAATTGGGTGAAACTGTGTGGAATGAGGGGGGATGCGTTGCGCCAAGGCGGACCTATTTGACACTTCGATGTCGAGTCGCTTGAGGATCAGCTCACTCATGTCCAAAACAGGCTTGAAGGGCAAGAACGGAAAATTGGAACGGGGAACCCCGAACTGGCAGCCTGAAGGTGAAATGAAAAACAGACTTGAGCCAGGAGGCTCCCCATCGTGAAGAAGTTAAACCTAAAAACGGCAATGGATCGGGGCGATCTGCCACAATCTACTGGCCGCGAGTGACTCAGTATCTTGTGTCAGCTCATCCCCTCCCATTACCGTTTTTAGGTTTATCCGCATCTTCCGCCAGTTACTCGGGATTTTTTTCGCGGGCGGATTTTTGGCGGCGGTCAAGAGACACGGCGCGGAGCGAGCCGCCAAGGGCTTCGATTGCTGGACGCAGTTCCGCTATTGCCCCAAGGTAACTATTGGCCCAAGCAGAAACAGCGCCACAAACAGAACAAGAGAAGTCCGCGTCTTGCGCGTGTAATATTGGTGGAGAATCACTCCGAAGAAGCCAACGGTAACCAGAATGGATGCCGGGATAAGCTTCGAAGAAAAGCTCCCCATATGAAAGTCGAATCGCCAAACGGGCAGAAGAAGCTGGTGCCAGCGCCCCAATAATAGCATGTTCCAAATGATTTGGAGAATATAAGCAGTGAAGGCCCATTTAATGAACTGAGACCGCCTGCGAGTCAGAGAACAGAGCGCACTCAGGAACACAACCTGCCGCAGGCAGATCTCCATCTCCTGTAAGGTAACGCTCAAGGACTCACCCCATGGTTCATGGGCAATTACCATCGTTAAGGTTCCATCTGCTACACTCGGCAGCAACACCAGAAAAAATCCCAGAACAATCGCTTTGGCAGCCAGCAAATTGCCGACCCCGATTGGGCGGGTGAGCCAGAATGTCGTCGAAACTGAGGAAGGATGTTCCAGAAGAATTCCCGGCAAAATCAGGAAACCCGCCCAAAGGCTGCAGACGGCAACAGCGCCCATCGCGGTGAATGCCTCCCGCATAGGCATCTGGCCTGTGTTGGCCATCTCATCTAATTGCGGAGTGGACATCGCTAAAAAAGGCCAGAAACAGGCAAACAGCACACCAAGCAATCCAATCCAGAAGAGTAGCAACGAGCGGTTGCGGCGAAGGTCGGTCCAAATCAAATGAGAAATGAGGTTGAGCTGCATAGGTATTAGAGGTTTTGGTTTTTTGAGAGGCTGACAAAGATTTCTTTCAGGCTCATGGGCTTGGCCTCAATCTCTGAGGCCTGCGGATAAATGGCTCGAACCCGCTCGCCCAGCTCGGCCGAATACTGGCTTTCGACAAAGGAAAGCATGGGGAGATCCACCTGCAGATCAAGCCAGCTTGGCAAAGGAGATTGAGTGATGGCGGCATCCTCAATTCGGGCCACCACGCGTCTAAAACGCTGTTGAAGCTCGCTCAGTGATTCTTGAACAATCAACGTTCCCGTTTTCAGAATGCCGATCCGATCAACGATTCGATCGATCTCGGCAATATCATGGGTGGAGATGATGGTGCTGCAATTGCCATCCCCCGCACATGCAAGAATCGCTGAAACCAGTTCCTCACGAACCAGCGGGTCGAGTCCACCAAAGGGTTCATCGATCACCAGGAGGCGAGGCCTGTAGGCCAGCGAGGACACCAACGAGGCCTTCAGCCGGGAACCATGCGACAATTCCTTGAGCTTTCTTCCAAGCGGCAGCTCAAAATTGGCCACCATTTGGTTGCAAAGCTCCTGGTCCCATGACGGATAGAAAGGCTGGCAGAAGGCTAGAAAGTCTTCCACTCTCATCCACTCGGGCATTTCCTGATTTTCCGAGATATAGCCGATCTGCTGCAACTCGGCTCTCCCAATGCGCTGGAGGGGGGCGCCCAGAACGCAGCCAGAGCCCGAAGTCGGCTCGACAAGATTCATGAGCATTTTCAAAGTCGTTGTCTTGCCGGCTCCGTTGGGCCCGAGTAATGCGTAAATGCATCCCTCGGGCAACTGCAAGTTCAATCCTGCCACGGCGGTCTGCTTGCCGTAGCGTTTATGAAGTTGGTGGGTTTCGATGATCATGGTGTTGGTTGTTTAATTTTCTCCAGGCGCAATCGATGGCTTCGTGGATTTGTCCCAAGCCCGTTGAATAACGCATGGACTCCACTACCAAGCGCTCGGCCGCTGCATGGAGTGCTTGACGGCCAGCAGTGGAAGTCGCGCCTTGGTTGCGGGCCACGAGGGTGAAAAGACCCGGCCGGATCTCCAAAAGCCCCTCTTCGGTGAGAGTGGCGACGACCTTCTGTGCGGTATTGGGATTGATGCGCAACTCCTGGCTGAGTTGGCGCACGCTTGGAAAACGGTCGCCAGGCTTCAGGCGTCCGGAGACGATCGCTTTTTTTGCAGCATAGACGACCTGTTCGTAGATGGGGCGATCGGCTGAAAATGACAGGACGAAAGGAAGCATGTGTATGGTGTAACATAATACACGTTACACAAGGCAAGCCTTTTTTTACACTTCATCGTGGATTTGCATTCTGGGGGAGATAGAGCGGGGAAATGCGTTGTGCCAAGGCGGGCCAGCTTGACACTTGTATGTTCGCGGAGACGCGTCTTCCTCAGCCTCAGTATGTCTCCACCGGCGAGCGTTTCCCGTTCTCCGGGCTGCGCTCTTTGGCTTTCTCCTCGCCGAGGGTGTCCACGCGCAGTTGCCAGACCTCCGCATCGCGCCGCTGAAACTCCTCCACGCTGAACGGGTCCGGCGGAGCCAGCTTTGTCTTGAAATGGTGGACGTTCTCCAGTGCCCGGTCGAGGTCCGCCGAGGGGAGGTGGTCGAGCGTCCTCCAGGCGTCTTCCACGGAGGGGACGCGGTGGCAGATCATCGCCATGTCGTTGCCCGCTGTGATCGCCAGCCGGATCGTCTCTTCCAATCCGTAGTGGTTCAAGATCGCCCCCATATCGAGATCGTCGGTCATCACGAGGCCGCTGAAGTGGAACTCCTGGCGCAGCAGGTTCGTGATGATCGCGTGGGAGAGCGACGCCGGGGTACGGCCCGCTTCCAGCGCCGGGTAGTAGGCGTGGCAGATCATCATGGAATCGAGCTTGTCCGCGAAATGCCGGAAGACGGCGAGTTCGTCGGCATCGAGCTGTTCCCGCGTCCGGTCGATGTCTGGCAATTCGTGGTGGGCGTCGATCCTGGCGCACGTGTAGCCGGGGAAATGTTTGCCGCAACTGGCGATTTTCTCCGCACGGAGCCCCTCATTGAAGGCTCCGGCCAGCCGGATCACCTGCTCGACGTTCTTGCCGTAACAGCGCCCGCGCAGGGAGTTGTCGGCGTCGTCGTCAAAGGAGATGTCGAGCACGGGGCAGAGGTCGAGGTTGAACCCGAAAAGCCGTAAAAGCCGCCCGGTGATGTGGCCGTGGCGTTGAATGAGTGCCACGTCCCCCTTGTCCCGCAGTTGCTGGGCGTTGGGCGGTTCGCTGCCGATCTCGCGGAGCCGGGAAACGCGCCCTCCCTCCTGGTCGATGGTGATGACCGGCTCGGTGGAAGAAAGATCGCGCAAATCATCGATCAACTTGCGAAGTTGGGCGGGCGACTTCATGTTGCGCCCGAACAAAATGAAACCGCCCGGCTGCACCCGCCGGAAGATTGCCGCGCTCGCGCTGTCCAGCTCCGGGCCGGGAACCCCCGAGAGCAATAGTTGACCGATTTTCGTACGTTCCATAGCATTGAAACCCTAGATTTTTATGGCCCGCATTCAATTGAAATCCCGTCCGATTTTCCCCGTTTGCCTCGCCCTGTTCTGCCTCTGCCTCGCCACGGGGGCTCGCGCCGAGAAGGTGGAAGTCGGCATCGACGTTCTCAAGCAGCACGGCTTTTCCCTCCTCCAGGGCAAGCGGGTCGGCCTCGTCACCAACCACACGGGAATCGACTCCAATGGCGTGAAAACGCGCAAAATTCTGGCCAAAGCCCCGGGCGTCCGGCTCGTGGCCCTCTTCGCGCCGGAGCACGGCCTCGACGGCGTGGTGGGCGCGGGAAAATATGTCCCCGCCCGCAAGGACCCCCTCACCGGCCTGACGTGCTATTCCCTCTACGGCCCGACGAGGAAACCGACGCCCTCCATGTTGAAGGGGCTGGACGTCCTCGTCTATGATATGCAGGACATCGGAAGCCGCTCCTACACCTACATCTCCACCATGGTCAAGTGCATGGAGGCGGCGGGCGAAGCGGGGATCCCCTTCATCGTCCTGGACCGCCCCAACCCGCTCGGCGGGCTGCGCGTGGAAGGCCCGCCCATGGAGCCCCAGTGGATCTCGTTTGTCGGACAATTGCCCGTCCCCTACGTGCACGGCATGACCGCAGGGGAACTGGCGCAAATGGCCAACGCCAAGGGGTGGGTGCAGCCAAAGTGCGCCCTCACGGTGGTCAAAATGCACCACTGGGAGCGCGGCATGACGTGGAACCAGACGGGGCTCCCCTGGATCGCCACGTCTCCGAATATCCCCTACGCCAACTCCCCTCTCTATTACGTCGCCACCGGGCTGGCCGGGGAAGTGGAGGGGATCGAAACCGGCTGCGGAGGCCCCGCGCCCTTCCAGGTCGCGGCGTGCAAGTGGACCGACGCCCACAGCTTCACCTCCTACCTCCGCTCGTGCGACCTGCCCGGCGTGAGCTTCAGCGAATACGCGAAGAGCGGCTTCCAAGGGGCGCAACTCCGCATCGACACCAATGCCCAGGCCGACCTTTGCGCCATCGGCGTCTATATCCTGGCCGCCGCCCAGAAATCCGCTCCGCGGAGCCTCTTTGCCGGGTCGCCCAGCAAATACGACATTTTCTATAAATGCTACGGCAGCAATTCCATCCGAGGCGCCATCGAGCGGCGCGTGCCCCCCTCCCGCATCATCGCAAGCTGGGCTCCCGCCAACGCCCGTTTCGTGGACGAACGCAAGCCGTACCTGCTCTACCCGTAATTTCTGGCGCAGCCGCCCGGTCTGCGGTAAATTCGTTTCACCGCAGACCCTATGAAACTCGGATTTTACGGAGGCACCTTTGACCCCATCCACAACGGCCATCTCATCCTGGCCCGCGAAGCGGTGGAATCCCTCGGGCTGGACCGGCTTTATTTTATCCCCAACGCCCTCTCTCCCCACAAGGCGGCCACCATTCCCGCCCCGGCCGCGCTACGCGCCGAAATGCTCCGGGCGGCCATCGCCAACGAACCCCGCTTCGACATGGATGAACTGGAAGTGGACCGTTCCGGCGTCTCCTACACCATCGACACCCTGCTTGCCCTGCGGGAACGCTTCGGGCCAAAGGCCAAGTTTTTTTACCTGATCGGCGAGGACAACGTCGCCACCCTTTCCACCTGGCGGCGGGCGGACGAATTGCAGCGGCTGGCCACCTTTGTCGTCCTTTGCCGCAGCGCCCACGCCACGCCCCTCCCCTTCCTCACCCTGCACCGCCGGATCGATATTTCCGCCACGGAAATCCGCAAGCGCATTGCCAACGGCCAGTCCATCCGTTATCTGGTGCCGGACAAAGTCCACGACCTAATCATCCAGAACTCTCTCTACCGATGACCTCCGAAGCCATTGCCCGCCTCTGCGCCGCCTACGCCACCGAAAAAAAAGCCGAAGACGTCGTCGCGCTCGACCTGCGGGGCATCTCCACCTTCACCGACTTCTTTGTCATCTGCTCGGGATCTTCCGAACCGCAGCTCAAGGCCATCGCCGGGGAAATTTCCGACCGGCTTTGCACGGAGCACGGCGTGAAACCGAACGCCGTGGACGGCTACCCGACGAGCCAATGGATCGTCCTCGACTACGGCAGCGTCGTCATTCACGTCTTCCACGAGGTCAAACGCGAGCTTTACAGCCTGGAAGACCTCTGGGGCGACGCGCCGCGGCTGGAACTGGCGGAGACGGCAAAATAATCATCCAAAATCACGGCTCCATCGTCAGCCGCCGGACCACTTCCCCGGCTGCAGCGAAGCCGAACGCGCCGGTGACAAAACAGGCCGCGCCGTAGCCGCTGGCGCAGTCCATGCGCAGGTTTTCCCCGGCCTCCGCCGTGGCGCAGACCGTCCCGTCCCGTTGCGGAAACATCTGCGGTTCGCTGGAATAGACCGCCGGGACGCCAAAATCGCATCCCCCCTTGGCCCAGCCGTAGCCGCGCCGCAGTTCCCGGCGGACCTGCTTTAAAAGCGCGTCGCCCCCGGTGCTCCCGAGATCGCCACAACGGACCCGCGTCCCGTCGCGCCGTCCCCCGGCTCCCCCCGCCGTCACCACCCCGATGCCCCGTTCCCGCGCCTTGGCAATGAGGAGCGCCTTGATGGCGGCCCGGTCCACCGCGTCCACGATCCAGTCATACGGCTGGCCCGCGGGCGAAAGAAGCCGATCCGCCGAACTTTCCAGGAAAAACTCCCCCAGCGGTTCCACCGCGCAGCCGGGGTGAATGAGGCGAGCCCGCTCCGCCAGCACCTCCACCTTGGGAAGTCCCACCGTCCCCTCCCACGCCGGAAGCTGCCGGTTCGTGTTGGTGATGCAAACGTCGTCCATGTCGATGAGCGTCAGCCGCCCCACCCCGGAGCGGGCCAGCGCCTCCACCGTCCAGGAACCCACGCCCCCGACCCCGACCACGGCCACGTGGGCGCGCGCGAGCCGTTCCAGCGCGGCCCGTCCAAAAAGGCGGCCCAGGCCGCCAAAGCGTTCAGCATCAACATTCATCGGCTTATACAGAGAAAAAGTCCCAGAGATTGGCGCAGATTTCCCCCCCGGGCAAGGAGCAACCTCCTCTTCCAAAAAAACAGGAAAGATACGCTTGTGATTTTTTTCACATGCTCTAACTTTCTCAGAGAAAAAAATGATGGGCCGTGAAAAAAACCACGTCCAGCCGTTGAGGACGGCCCGATCCTGTTCCTTCTGACAAACAAGATTTGGCTTGCCCTTGACAACAAATGCGCAGCCGCCCGAGCCAAGATTCTACTATTTTCACTTCTAATAGCAGCTCCACAATGCCTTCCATGAAACCGGTTAAAATCACCAATACCGTCCTGCGCGACGGCCACCAGTCGCTGGCCGCGACGAGAATGAGCACCGAACAAATGATCCCGATTGCCCCCTTGCTGGACAAGATCGGGTTCTATTCGCTCGAAACCTGGGGAGGAGCCACCATCGACGCCTGCCTGCGCTTCCTGGGCGAAAATCCGTTCGACCGCCTCGACACGCTCAAAAAGCTCGCCCCGAAAACTCCGCACCAGATGCTTCTGCGCGGGCAGAACATCGTGCAGTACACCAGCTTCCCCGACGACGTGGTGGAAGCCTTCGTAGCCTGTGCCGCCAAACACGGCATGAACATTTTTCGGATCTTTGACGCCCTCAACGACACGCGCAACCTGGTCACCTGCATCAAGGCGGTCAAGAAGGCCGGGCAGCACGCGCAGGGGACCATCTGCTACACCATCAGCCCCGTCCACACGCTCGAAGCGTTCGTCAACCTCGGCATCGAGTTGGAGAAACTCGGCTGCGACTCCATCTGCATCAAGGACATGGCGGGCCTGATCTCCCCCTCCACCGCGGGCGCTCTCGTCAAGGCCCTCAAGGAGAAGGTCAAAATCCCGATCGTCATCCACACCCACAGCACCGTCGGCTACGGCCCCGCCGCCTACTATGCCGCCATCGAAAACGGCATCGACGCGGTCGATTGCTCCATGGTCCCCTTCGCCAACGGCACGGGCCAGCCGGACATCCTTCTCACGATGGCCATGCTTGACAACAGCGACCGCCGTCCCGACTACGACATGAGCGATTTCCCGCAGATCCGCGAGCACCTGGAGAAGGTCTACAAGGAACTCGGCGCCTTCACGAGCCCGAACAACGAAAAGACCGACGCCGACATCCTCCAATACCAGGTTCCCGGCGGCATGCTCTCCAACTTCCGCAACCAGCTCAAGGAGCAGGGTATGTCGGAGCGCCTCGACGACGTGCTCAAGGAAATCCCCTACGTCCGCGAATGCCTCGGGTGGATCCCGCTCGTCACGCCCACTTCGCAGATCGTCGGCACCCAGGCCATGCTGAACGTCAAGTTCGGCCGCTGGAAGATGTTCTCCCAGCCCGCCATGGACATCGCCCTCAACAAGTACGGCCGTCCTCCGGGTCCCATCGACCCCGAGGTGCTCAAGCTGGCCATCGAGAAAACCGGCCAGCAGCCCGTCCAAGGCCGTCCCGCCGACCTGCTTGAACCCCGCATGCCCAAGCTCAAAGCCGAGCTGAAAGCCAAGGGCTTTGAAGACAGCGACGAAAACGCCGTCCTCTACGCAATGTTCCCGCTGGAACTCGAAAAAGTCCTCAAGGGCGAGAAACCGGCTCCCATCGCCAAGCCCGCCGCCGCCCCCAGCGCCGCGGCTGCCGCAGCCGTGGGCCGCAAATACGTCCTCAACATCGACGGAGCACGCCACGAAGTCGTCGTAGAAGAAGCCAAATAACATGAGCCAAACCAAACCTCTCACCCTAGACGAGTTCCCCATTCCGTCCTATGAGGACTGGAAAGCGGAAGCCGTGGCCAGCCTCAAAGGCGCGCCATTCGAGAAAAAATTAATCACCCGCACCCTGGAAGGCATCGAGATCCAGCCGATCTACCGCAAGGAAGACCTGGAAAAAGTCTCCCACCTCGGCTCCCTGCCGGGCGAGGCCCCCTATGTGCGCGGCACCAAGACCACCAACAAATGGGAAATCTACGGCGACGGCGGCAAATGCACGCCGCCGATGATCGACCCCATCTTCCGGTTCGTGCGTGGCGTCCTGGAAAAACCGCTGGACGCCTCCTTGGACGAAATTGCCACCGCCGAGTCCGTCGGCGTCAACACCCTCATCTACCATAACGCGGGCGGCAACGCCGTGCAGGAACTCGCCTTCGGCCTCGCCACCGGCGTGGAATACCTGCGCCAGGGCGAAAAGCGCGGCGTCAGCATCGACGCCATGGCCCAAAAATTGACCTTCTCGTTCGCCATGGGGGCCGACTTTTTCATGGCCATCGCCAAGCTGCGCGCGGCCCGTCTCCTCTGGTCGAAGATCGTCGCGGCCTGCGGCGGCAACGCCGATTCGCAGAAAATGCGGATTTACGCCACCACATCCCGTTGGAACCAGAGCAAGCTTGACCCCTACGTCAACATGCTGCGCGACACCACGGAAGCCCTCTCCGCCGTCGCTGGCGGAGCCGACATCATTAACGTAAACCCGTTCGACGCCGTCGTGCGCGAACCGGACGAATTTTCCAAGCGCATCGCCCGCAACACGCAACTCATTCTCGCCGAAGAGTGCCACTTCGACCACGTCGTCGATCCCGGCGGCGGTTCCTACTACATCGAGACGCTCACCGCGCAACTCGCCGAGGCCGCGTGGACCCTCTTCCAACAGGTCGAGCAAGCGGGCGGCATGATCAAAGCCCTCGAAGCGGGCATCCCGCAGAAGCAGGTGAAAGCCGTGGCCGCCAAGAAAGCCGAACAGGTCGCCCAGCGCCGCCTCTCCTTGATCGGCGTCAACGTCTACGCCAACGCAACCGAGAAACCGCTCGAAGGCAAAGCCCCGAAATGCTGCTGCGCGGGTGAAGTCCACGTGCCCTCCAACATTGAAACGCTCGCTCCCGTGCGCGGAGCCGAACCGTTCGAGAACCTGCGCGCCGCCGTCAACGCCTCGGCCAAGAAGAAAATCTTCCTCGCCAACATGGGGCCGCTGCGCCAGCACAAAGCGCGCGCCGACTTCTCCACCGGCTTCTTCCAGGCCGGCGGATATGAAGTGCTCGAAAACCGCGGCTTCCAAACCGCCGACGAAGCGGCAGCCGCCGCCATCGCCTCCGGCGCTTCCGTCGCTGTCATCTGCTCGACCGACGACACCTATCCGGAAATCGTCCCGGCCCTGGCTCCCAAGCTCAAAGCGGCGGGCCTCCACGTCGTCCTGGCCGGGTATCCGACCGAACACATCGAAGCCTTCCAACAAGCGGGCGTCGGCGAGTTCATCCACATCCGCGCGAACTGTTTCCAGGTTCTGAGCGGCATCGCAACCAAACTTGGAATTTTCTAGCATGAGCAAGATACCTGATTTTAGCGCGCTCAACCTGACCGAGACCGCAGCCCCCGCCGCTCCGGACAAGTCCGCTCTCCAAAACGCCGTCTGGCGCACCGTGGAGCAGATCGACGTCAACTCCGTCTACACCGCCGACGACCTCGCCGGGAATAACCTCCTCGGCTACACGGCAGGCATCGCCCCCAACCTGCGCGGGCCGTATGCGACCATGTATGTCGCCCGGCCCTGGACCGTCCGGCAATACGCCGGGTTCTCCACCGCCGCGGAATCGAACGCCTTCTACCGGCGCAACCTCGCGGCCGGTCAGCGCGGCCTCTCCGTCGCGTTCGACCTGGCAACCCATCGCGGCTACGACAGCGACCACCCCCGCGTCGTCGGCGACGTGGGCAAGGCCGGTGTCGCCGTGGACAGCGTCCTCGACATGAAGGCGCTCTTCGACCGCATCCCGCTCGACAAAATCTCGGTTTCCATGACCATGAACGGGGCCGTTCTTCCCGTGCTCGCCTTCTACATCATCGCCGCCGAAGAACAGGGCGTGAAACAGGAGCAGCTCACCGGCACCATTCAGAACGACATTCTGAAGGAATACATGGTCCGCAACACCTACATCTATCCGCCGGAGCCCTCCATGCGGATCATCGCGGACATCTTCGAGTTCACCTCGAAGAACATGCCCAAATTCAACAGCATCTCCATCTCCGGCTACCACATGCAGGAAGCCGGGGCCACCGCCGACCTGGAAATGGCATACACCCTCGCCGACGGCCTGGAATACATCCGTACCGGCATCAAGGCGGGCATCGACATCGACGCCTTCGCACCGCGGTTGTCCTTCTTCTGGGCGCAAGGGAAGAACATGTTCATGGAAATCGCCAAGATGCGCGCCGCCCGCGTCATCTGGGCGAAGATCGTCAGCCAGTTCAACCCGAAGAACCCGAAATCCCTGGCCCTGCGCACCCACTCGCAGACCAGCGGCTGGAGCCTCACCGAGCAGGACCCGTTCAACAACGTCGTGCGCACCTGCGTCGAAGCCATGGCCGCCGCGTTTGGGCACACCCAATCACTGCACACCAACTCGCTCGACGAAGCCATCGCCCTGCCGACGGACTTCTCCGCCCGCATCGCCCGCAACACCCAGCTCTACCTCCAGGAAGAAACCGGGATTTGCCGCACCGTCGATCCGTGGGCCGGTTCGTATTACGTCGAAGCCCTCACCAAGGACCTCATGGAAAAAGCCTGGGCGCATATCCAGGAAGTCGAGGCTCTCGGCGGCATGACCAAGGCCATCAACGAAGGCCTCCCCAAGATGCGCATCGAGGAAGCCGCCGCGCGCCGCCAGGCGCAGATCGACAGCGGCCGCGAAACCATCGTCGGCGTCAACAAATACCGGCTGGAAAAAGAAACCGCCATCGAGACGCTCGAAGTGGACAACAGCGCCGTCCGGGACGCCCAGATCGCCCAGCTCCAGAAAATCCGTGCCGAGCGCAACCAGGCCGACGTGGATCACGCCCTGGACGCCCTCACCGACGCCGCCGCCACCGGCAGCGGCAACCTCCTCGACCTCGCCGTCAAAGCCGCCCGCGTGCGCGCCACCCTCGGCGAAATCTCCGACGCCCTGGAAAAAATCTACGGACGTCACCGCGCCGTCATCCGCTCCATCTCGGGCGTCTACGGCAAGGAATTCGGCGAATCTATGGAAGTCACCCGCGTTCGCAAACTCACCGACGCCTTCGCCGAAGCCGAAGGCCGCCGCCCGCGTATCATGATCGCCAAAATGGGCCAGGACGGTCACGACCGGGGCGCGAAAGTCGTCTCCACCGCCTATGCCGACCTCGGCTTTGACGTCGATATCGGGCCGCTCTTCCAGACGCCCGAGGAAACCGCCAAGCAAGCGGTTGAAAACGACGTCCACTGCGTAGGCGTCAGCTCGCTGGCCGCGGGTCACAAGACCCTCGTCCCGCAACTGATCGCCGAGTTGAAGAAACTCGGGCGCGAGGACATCCTCGTGGTCGTCGGCGGCGTCATCCCGCCGCAGGACTACGACTTCCTCTACAAGGCGGGCGCCGTCGCCATCTTCGGCCCCGGCACCGTCATCCCGACCGCTGCGGAGAAAATCCTCGAGGAACTCGCCAAGCGCTCCAAAGCGTAATCGAAAGCGCATGACCGCCGCAGCGCCCGCCCTTCATCCGCCGGCTTCCCACCGCGAGCCCGACCTTAGTATCGAGGCCCGCGCGAGGGAAATCGTCGAAGGCGTGCGCAGCGGCAGCCGGACGCACCTCGGCCGGGCCATCACCCTCATCGAGAGCAACGCGCCCAAGCACGCCGCGCTCGCCGATGAAGTGGTGCGCCAGGCGCTTCCCCACGCTGGGAGGTCCATCCGGGTCGGCATCACCGGCGTCCCCGGCGCGGGGAAGAGCACCTTCATCGAGGCGCTCGGCTGCATGCTCTGCCGCGAGGGAATACGAGTAGCCGTCCTGGCCGTGGACCCGAGCAGCACCCTTTCCCGAGGGTCCGTCCTGGGGGACAAGACCCGCATGGAAATGCTCTGCCGGGAAGAAAATTGCTTTATTCGTCCCTCGCCCTCCAGTGGAACCCTGGGGGGCGTCACCCGCAAGAGCCGGGAAACCATCCTCCTCTGCGAAGCGGCGGGCTACGAAGCCGTCCTTGTCGAAACCGTGGGAGTAGGCCAGAGCGAAACCACCGTCCGCTCCATGGTCGATTTCTTCCTCGTCCTCCTCATCGCGGGCGCGGGGGACGAATTGCAGGGAATCAAAAAAGGGATCATCGAACTCGCCGACACCATCCTCATCACCAAAGCCGACGGGAGCAACATCCCGCGCACCGAAGCGGCGCGCGTCGAGTTTGTCCGCGTCCTCCACTACCTCACCCCCCCCACCCCCGGCTGGAGCCCGAAAGTGCTGACCTGCTCCAGCCTCGAAAACAAAGGCATCCGCGCAGCCTGGGAAGTCGTCGAAGCCTTCCGCGACTTCACCCGGAGCAGCGGCTATTTCGCCGAAAACCGGAACCGCCAGACCCTCGACTGGATCGAAGACATGCTCAGCCAGCAACTCTGGGACGATTTTACCCGGAACCCCGGCACCCGCGCCCTGTGGCCCACCATCGAGCGCGACGTCCTGGGAGGGAATCTCTCCGCCGCCACCGCAGTCAAACAACTCTTTAACGCCTACACAACCCACCATGATTAACAAAATCGATCATCTCGGCATTGCCGTCCACTCCCTCGACGAAACGGTGAAATACTACGAAGAAGCCCTCGGGCTCAAATGCGAACACCGGGAAGAAGTCCCCTCGCAAAAAGTGCGCACCGCCTTCTTCAACGTCGGCGGCACCCATGTCGAGCTGCTCGAACCGATGAGCCCCGACAGCCCCATCGCCAAGTATCTCGAAAAGAACCCCAACGGCGGCATCCACCACGTCGCCTACGCCACCGACGACATCATGGGCCAGCTCGCCCAGGCCAAGAACGCCGGCGTGCGGCTCCTCAACGAAACCCCGGTCCCCGGGGCTCACGGCAAACAAGTCGCCTTCCTCCACCCCAAAAACACCTTCGGCGTGCTCACCGAGCTCTGCACCGAATAGCAACTGCGGCAACGCCCATAATCTGGAATCACCGCATTCTATGAATCTCACACGAAGGCGCGAACAGAAGAGCCGTCCTCTTCCTTCGTGCCTTCGTGCCTTCGTGCCTTCGTGTGAAAACAAGAAGTCGCGGAGGGATAGCCGAGTGCGGAGTTTCTATCGGAACGCCTTGGCAGACAGAGCGGATGAGGTGACCCCTCGCTTTGTTTCTTTGTCTCACGAAGAAATCCGCTTTGTTGGAAATCCCCACGCTGGTTTGCCTTGCCTTGCTTCTATTTCTTCACACGAAGGCACGAAGGCACGAAGGCACGAAGGTAAAGGCAGTTACTGTTCCCGCCTCTCTGCCCTCCCCACCCGCCTCGCGGCATGGGCCTTGGCGGCCTGTTTGCTGATAAGTAGCACCTTCACCGCGCAGGCCAAGCCTCCCACACGGGAAGATTTGGAGCCCGTTTTGCGCACCTTTCAGGACGGAGCCGCCGCCCGCGACTTCCCGAAGGTGAAATCCGCCATGGCAAGCGTCGCCTTCGCCACGATGCACAACATGGCGGTATCCTTCAAACAGCACTTTCCGCCCGCTTCGGCGAGCGACCCTTTCTGGGAGGCTTACGCCCATAACAGCCCCATCCCCTTTGAAAAACTCACCTTTCTCAGCATAAAGGAGAAAGACGGGAAAGCCTTTCTTCTCTACGCTTACGCCTACGCTTGGCCCTCAAGGCCGGACAAGACGCAAAAGGGCTTCCTTAAGGCCGACTTCATCCGCCAAAAAGACGCTTGGAAACTGCTGGGCGCGGGCTTGCAAGTCAATGACAGCCTCACGGCCAAATACGAAGCCGGGGACCGAAGCTTTCTCGACGACCCGCAGCTTGCGCAATTCGCCGACACGCCCGCCATGCCGCCCGAGGCGACCCCAGCCGACTACATCGGGCAGATCCAATGGTATAACCCCAAGGGGAAACTCGTCGTCACGGTCAACGGCATTCCCAACGAGTTGACCTCCATGAGCGGTTTCCAAATCATCGTGGGCGGGCTAAAAAAAGGGGAAAACAAAATCCTTTTCCATTACGACCCCGATGCTAAAACCGCCGGACAAATTGCGCACGGCCCCGAAAGCGACCTCCCCAAAGTGCGCCTCCACGTTTTCACCGGAGAAAAACTGACCCGGGACGCCGACCGCCAACTGCTGCTTTACCACTGGAGCGCGGACACCGCCGACCACGAAGAAACCGTCCGGCTGGACGATCAAACCCTGGCCGGTCTTCCCAAGCCGGAGATGGATTACTGAACCGCAAAAAACCGAAGAATATTGATCTCGTTTTACAACCAACCTCTAATCTAAGTTTACCATCAAACACACCATGGCCATCGAAAAACACCTCGTAGATGAGCTGAGAAAACGGCGCGAAGCCGCAATCAATCTCGGCGGCAAAGACAAAATCGAAAAACGCCACGCGAAGGGCCTCATGTCCGCGCGCGACCGTCTGGACAACCTTTTCGCCAAAGGCACCTTCCAGGAATTCGGTCAACACGCCACCCACCGCGCCACCCTCTTTGGCATGATCGACAAAGTCCTCCCCGCCGACGGCGTCGTCACCGGCGTGGGTGAAGTGGACGGCCGCCCCGTCGCCGCCTTCAGCCAGGACTTCACCACCGCGGGCGGATCGCTCGGCAACATGCACGCCGAGAAAATCTGCGACGCCATCGAATACGCCATCAAGAACGGCATGCCCGTCCTCTCCTTCAACGATTCGGGTGGCGCGCGCATCCAGGAGGGCATCAGCTCCCTCTCCGGCTACGGCAAAGTCTTCTTCAAGAACGTCGAAGCCTCCGGCGTCGTGCCGCAGATCACCATCATCGCCGGCCCGTGCGCGGGCGGCGCGGCCTATTCCCCGGCATTGACCGACTTCCAGATCATGGTCAACAAGCAGGCCAACATGTTCATCTGCGGGCCTGAAGTCATCAAGGCCGCCACCGGCGAAGTCGTCACCATGGACGAAGTCGGCAGCGCGGCGGCCAACGCCAGCGTCAGCGGCAACATCCACTTCGTCGCCAACGACGACGCCCACGCCATCGCGCTGGCCAAGAAGCTCCTCAGCTTCCTGCCGTCCAACAACATCATGGACCCGCCCCACCACCTCGGCGCGCCGCTGGACCTCACCAACGACCCCGGCATGGACGAACTCGTCCCGGCGGACGGTAAGCAGCCCCTCAACGTCCTCGACGTCATCAAGCGCCTCGTGGACGGCGGCGACTTCTTTGAAGTCCAGATGGACTGGGCCAAGAACCTCGTCATCGGCTTCGCCCGCATCCAGGGCATCGTCGTCGGCATCGTCGGCAACCAGCCCGCCTACAAGGCCGGGACGCTCGACATCGACGCCTCCGACAAGGGAGCGCGCTTCATCCGCTTTTGCAACATCTTCAACATCCCGCTCGTCACCCTCGTGGACACCGGCGGGTTCCTCCCCGGCAAAGCCCAGGAGCGCGGCGGCATCATCCGCCACGGCGCGAAGATGCTCTTCGCCTACGCCTCCACCACCGTGCCGAAGATCACCGTCATCATGCGCAAGTCCTACGGCGGCGCTTACATCGCCATGTGCTCCAAGGAACTGGGAGCGGACGCCGTCTTCGCCTGGCCGACCGCCGAAATCGCCGTCATGGGCGCCGAAGGAGCCGTCGGCATCCTGTATAAGGATGAAATCAAGAACGCCGCCGACCCCAAAGCCCGCCGGGCCGAACTGATCGCCGAATACCGCGCCCAGTTCGCCTCGCCCTACCAGGCCGCCGGCATGGGCAGCGTCACCGACGTCATCGAGCCCTCCGAAACGCGGGCCGTCGTCGCACGGGCCCTGCGCAACACGCTCAGCAAACGCGAGATCCGCCCGGCCAAAAAACACGGCAACATCCCGCTTTAAAGCGCTGGAAACTCCGGCCGGTTTCCGCCATATTGTTCTCTTTATGGCGGAACCGGCCCGCTTCCAACAGCCACGCCACCTATTTTTATGAGTCAAGCGACACCCACCAAGATTTCGGCCGAAAACGCCGCGCTGGTCGCCGTCATCACGGCCGCCATCCACGCTGCGATTGAAGCCCCCGCCAAAATTCTCTCCATCCGCCAAATCAACCCTGGCCAATCCCCCGAGGCAGCGCGCATGGCGTGGGCCCTCGAAGGCCGCCGCCACATCTTCGCCTCCCACAAACTTCGCTAATTCCCATGAAACGCTTACGCATTACCGTCGAAGGTAAAACCTACGAAGTCACCGTCGAACTGCCCAACGAAGCCGCCGGTTCGGCTCCCGTGGCCTCCGCCGCTGTCTCCGCTCCCGCTTCCTCCCCCGTCTCCGCAGCCTCCGCCCTCACCGCGGCGGGCCCCGGCGTCATCGTCAGCCCGCTGGGCGGCAACGTCGTCGGCATCAACGTCAAAGTCGGCCAGGAAGTCAAAGCGGGCGAGCAAGTCGCCACCCTGGAAGCGATGAAGATGAACACCTTCATCAACGCCCCGGCGGACGGCAAAGTCGCCGAAGTGCTTGTCACCGTCGGCACCGCCGTCCAGGAAGGCCAGGGCCTTATCCGCATCGAATAACCGATTCCCGTCAACCCACGCCTTTCGATCACCGAAAACCAACTCACCATCCATTCACATGACCGGGTTGATCGCCTTTCACCGAACCGCGACGATCATTCCGTCAACCCGGCACGGCAGGTAAATCCTCCGTGCCGGTTTTGTTTTTATGTCCAACCCACTGCCTAGACTCACAGCCGCCGAAGCGGCTTCTCTTATCAACAACGGCGACACCATCGCCTTCAGCGGGTTTACCCCCGCTGGCTCGCCCAAAGCCGTCCCCTTCGCCCTCGCCGAACGCGCCAAGGCAATCCACGCCGAGGGTAAACCGTTCAAAGTCGGCGTCGTCACCGGCGCCTCCACCGGCAAATCCCTCGACGGCGCGCTCGCCCAGGCCGACGCCATCTCCTTCCGCACGCCCTACCAAGCCAACGCGGACCTGCGCAAAAGCATCAACGCCGGGAAAACCCGCTACTTTGACATGCACCTCTCCGTCGTCGCGCAAAACCTGCGCTACGGCTTCCTGGGCAAAGTCCAGTGGGCCATCGTCGAAGCGTGCGACGTGACCCCGGAAGGCGAAATCGTCGTCACCTCCGGCGTCGGCATCGTCCCGACCGCCTGCCGCCTGGCCGACAAAATCATCATCGAACTCAACAGCAACCATCCGAAGGCGCTGCGCGGCTTCCACGACATCTACGAGCCGCTCGACCCGCCCCACCGGCGCGAAATCCCGGTCTACAAACCTTCGGACCGCATCGGCTCAGCAA
Source organism: Verrucomicrobiota bacterium (assembly GCA_037143855.1). Lineage (GTDB taxonomy): Bacteria > Verrucomicrobiota > Verrucomicrobiia > Chthoniobacterales > Chthoniobacteraceae > UBA695. Next base: position 37,218 of record JBAWXX010000024.1, read on the forward strand.
CCATCAAAGTCGATCCGTCGAAAATCGTCGGCATCGTGGAAACCAACCAGCCGGACGAAACCGGCGGCTTTGACGAGCCCTCCGAGGTCACCAAGCAAATCGGCCAGAACGTCGCCGACTTCCTCGCCTCCGAGATGAAAGCGGGGCGCATTCCCGCCGAATTCCTGCCCATCCAATCCGGCGTCGGCAACATTGCCAACGCCGTCCTGGGGGCCATGGGCGTCCACCCCGGCATCCCGGCATTTGAGATGTACACCGAAGTCATCCAGGACGCCGTCATCGGGCTGATCCGCAACGGCAAAGTCAAGTTTGCCAGCGGCTCCTCGCTCACGGTGAGCAACGAAATCCTGCAATCCATCTACGCCGACCTCGAGTTCTTCCGCTCGCACATCCTCCTGCGCCCGCAGGAAATCTCCAACAACCCGGAAGTCGTCCGGCGATTGGGGCTCATCACCATCAACACCGCCATCGAGGCCGACGTCTTCGGCAACATCAACAGCACCCACATCATGGGCAAGCAGCTCATGAACGGCATCGGCGGCTCCGGCGACTTCACCCGCAGCGCCTACCTGTCGATCTTCACCTGCCCGTCCATCGCCAAAGGCGGGGCCATCAGCGCCATCGTCCCCTTCGCCAGCCACCTGGACCACAGCGAGCACTCCGTCTCGGCCATCATCACCGAGCAGGGCATCGCCGACCTCCGGGGCAAGTGCCCGGAGGAACGCGCCCGCCTCATCATCGACAAGTGCGCGCACCCGGAATACAAGGCCCAGCTCAACGCCTACATCGACGCCTTCCCGTCCAGCCACACCCCGCAAGCCTTGAGCGCGGCGTTTGCCATGCACCAGCAGTTCCTCAAAACCGGAGACATGCGCGGCGTCGATTGGTCGCAGTTCCTCAAATAGGCAGCGAAACAATCCCAACAACAATCCAGGGCGCGGGAAATTCATCCCGCGCCCTTTTTCGTTGCACTTCCGCATTGAATCCGGGCGCACTCCCCGCGAAACTGCCATTTATGACCGATGAAATGATCCTTGTCGTGCGGCGTTCCCTTTTCGAAGAGCTTGGCGCTTTCCAGGGCTTGAACTTCAACGTGGAACACTACCTCCCGGCACTGCTGGCCCGCGAACACAACTTCTTTACCCCGCGCCCCGCCGCCGAGACGAACCCGGACCTCAAGCAGATCATCCCCTACGTCCTCCTCGTCCACAACGGGCGGGTGCTCCACTACGTGCGCGGCAAAAAGGCGGGCGAACAGCGCCTCGCCGCCAAAGGCTCCATCGGCATCGGCGGCCACATGAACGACGGCGACGAACATCTCTTCGCCCTCGACCGCGACGCCTACCTCGCCGGGGTCCAGCGCGAAGTCACCGAAGAAATCAACGTCCTGAGCCCTTACACCAACCACATTGTCGCCCTGCTCAATGACGACTCCAACGCCGTGGGCCAGGTCCACCTCGGCGTCGTCCACGTCTTTCACCTCGAAACCGACCAGGTTACCAAGCGCGAACAGATGATCACCCAACTCGACTTCCTCACCCGCGAGGAATTGCTTGCCCGGCGCGACCGCCTGGAGAGCTGGTCGCAAATCTGCGCCGACAACCTCGGCTGCCTTTTGGAGAAACTGTAAGCTTTTCTTTCCCGCGCGCACGGGCCTTCCGCAATCCGATACCTCTATCAGAAGCGAGCCCCCGCAACCAGGCACACCCATGGAGTTTGGAAGTCCAGCGTTCCCCCGGCCATATCGGCGGGTTTCCGTCGTCACGGTGCTCATCGCCCTGAACGTGGCGGTAACGCTTCTGCAATGGAGCATCGACTTCCTTTTCCCCGGGTGGCCGGAATCCGTCTTCGCCCTCAGCCGCGAGGGGGTTCTTTCCGACCACTACTACTGGCAATTTTTGACCTACATGTTCCTGCACGGCGGGAGCGTGGCGCAAGGCGGCCTCGGCATGGGGATTCTCCACCTGGCGGTCAACTGCCTCGGGCTCTACTTCGTCGGGCCGGAAGTGGAAACCGTTTGCGGGCCCAAGCACCTGCTGGGGGTTTACTTCCTGGGCGGGCTCTTCGGCGGGATCGTGCAACTGCTCCTCGGCCCCGCGGACATCCAGCTTTTGGGCGCATCCGCTGGCGTCTGCGCCGTGCTCCTCGCCTTCACCACCATGCTCCCCGAGCTGGAAATCACCGCGCTCATCTACTTTGTCATCCCCGTCCGGATGCGGGCCAAATGGCTTGGGCGGGCGGTCATCCTCAGCTCCGTTCTCTTCGCCGCCACCGGCTGGGGCGGCCAGATCGGCCACCTGGCCCACCTGGGCGGCGCGCTCACCGGCTGGTTCTACACCCGGCGGCTCGGCTTCGGCGGCCCCTTCTGGTTTCAACGCCTGTGGCGGGAGCGCCGCCGGCTGCGCGAACGGCAGGAACGGATGGGGCCCACCGAGTTCATCAGCCAGGAGATCGACCCGATCCTGGACAAAATCGCCCGGGAAGGCATCCAGAGCCTCACGCGCTCCGAACGCCACATCCTGGAGATGGGCCGCGAGAAAATCGCCAAAAAGACCAGCCCGCCGTCCTATCACTGAGCTGGGCTTAATTTCCCCAACCAAATCCTTTTCAGGCCCCGGCACCGGTGCTTTAATTTGGGGAAACCATGCAAAATTCGGACATCGGGATCATCGGGGGCAGCGGCCTGTATCAAATCGAAGGTCTCGCCAACCCCACCGAACTGCGCGTGGAAACCCCGTGGGGCGCCCCCAGTGACGTCATCGTCCGGGGCGAACTCAAAGGGCGGACCGTCTATTTCCTGCCCCGCCACGGCCGCGGCCACCGCATCCTGCCCAGCGAGATCAACCACCGGGCCAATATCTACGCGCTACGTTCCCTGGGGGTGCGCTGGCTCATTTCCGTCTCCGCCGTCGGCAGCCTGCAACCCCAGTATGCCCCGCGCCACATCGTCCTGCCGGACCAATTCTACGACCGCACCAGCCGGCGCGACACGCACACCTTCTTTGGCGGCGGCATCGTCGCCCACATCGCCTTTGCCCACCCGACCAGCGCCCCGTTGCGCACCTTGATCGCCCAGGCCGCCCGCGAAACCGGAATCACCTGCCACAACGGCGGCATCTACGTCAACATCGACGGCCCCGCCTTCTCCACCCGGGCGGAAAGTGAAACCAACCGGCGGCTCGGCTTCGATATCGTCGGCATGACCAACCTGGCCGAAGCCAAACTCGCGCGGGAAGCGGAAATCGCCTTCGCCACCCTTTCCCTCGTCACCGACTTCGACTGTTGGCGCGAGGAAGAGGAGCCGGTCACAGCGCAGACCGTCATGGGGCACGTCGCCCACAATGCCGCCACCGCAAAGGCCCTCCTCGCCCGGCTCATCCCCCAGATGCCCACCGTTGCCGATTGGCCCGAACATTTTGCCCTGGATAACGCCCTCGCCACGGACAAGGTAGTTTGGCCCCCGCAAACCGTCCAAAAACTGGGCATCCTTCTGGAACGTTTTTTGTAATTCTCAACCACCAACCCAATGATCCGTTCGTTTCTCGCATTTGCCGCCCTCTCCGCTCTCATGCCCCTCGGCGCTGAAGCCCAATACGCCGAATCCACCCCCGCCGCGAAAATGGAAACCCCCGCAGCACCTCACGCCGGTCCGCGTCTTTCCTACAGTTCCGTCCACACCGACGGCCCTTACATCGCCCTCACCTTCGACGACGGCCCCGGCAAAGCCACCACCCCGCGCCTGCTGGACATGCTGGCCAAGCGGAACATCAAAGTGACCTTCTTCGTCCTCGGCGAAAACGCGAAGGACAACCCCGAAATCCTGAAACGGGAAGTCGCCGAAGGCCACGAAATCGGCAACCACTCGTGGAACCACCCCGATCTTTCCAAGAAATCCGACGACGCCGTTCGCAGCCAGCTCCAGCAAACCCAGGACACCGTCTTCGAGATCACGGGCATCAAGCCGAAGATCCTGCGTCCACCTTACGGCGCTTTCACCGAACGCCAGAAAAAATGGGCGAACGAACAATTCGGCTTCAAAGTCATTCTCTGGGAAGTGGACCCGAACGACTGGAAGAAACCGGGCGCTTCCGTCATCGCCCACCGCATCCTGGAGGGGACGCGCCCCGGCGCCATCATCCTTTCCCATGACATCCACGCCCAAACCGTGGACGCCATGGCGGAGGTCCTCGACGGCTTGCTGGCCAAGGGATACAAATTTGTCACCGTCAGCGAGTTGATCGCCATGGACCACCCGGTGGCAAAGCCGAGCCCCGCCGCATCCGCCACCCCCGCGCCCGTTGCCTCCGTGGCGCACCCGGCGAAAAAGAAAGCGAACTAATACCTTGTAACAAGGAAAATGGCGCCAACCTACCGAAGCGGCGCGCGATAGCCGCCGCAACGCGCGGTAGCGCGAAGCGCGCCCCAAGCGGCACGCTTGTTTGCTCTTGCCATTCCTTGGCTATTCCCGGATTGTCGCCGGAGTTTTTCGGCATGACCCCTGTTTTCCTCTCCCGCCTCGCCAGCACCCTCGTCCTCTGGACGGTGGTGTTGTGGACCATCTTTTCCGGCTACGAAGTCGGCTTCTTCGCCATGCTCTCCGCCGTCGCGCTCGCCGGATTGTGGGAGTTTTACCGGATGCTCGACCACAAGGGGCTGCCTAACTTCAAAATCGTCGGCATGATCTGCGGCGCCGTCCTGCTGGGGGGCTCCTTCCACTATTACCGCTCCGTGGGGCCCTCCCAGTCCTACGACTGGGAAATGATTTCGCTCCTCGGCTTCCTGCTCACCGTCTTCACCCGGCAGATCTTCAAGGGATTGCGCGACGTGGAGCCGCTGCCCACCATGGCCTTTACCCTCTTCGGGCTCCTCTACGTCATCTGGATGTTCAACTTCATGAACAAAATCGTGTATATCCTGCCGCGCTCGGTGGATCATCACGTCACCGGCCAGTTCTACGTCCTCTACCTGATCGTCGTCACCAAATTCAGCGACATGGGGGCCTACCTCACCGGAAGCCTTATCGGGCGGCACAAAATGGTCCCCCTCATCAGCCCCAAGAAAACCTGGGAAGGCTTCGTGGGCGCAATGGCCTTTTCGCTATTGGGGAGTTACGGCATGTTTGGGCTCATGCCCCACCATCTGAGCCGTCTGAACTGGACCCATGCCACCCTCCTGGGCCTCCTGCTCGGCTTTGCCGCCATCGTGGGCGACCTGGCTGAATCCATTCTCAAGCGGAGCACCGACACCAAAGACTCCGGGAGCTTCCTTCCCGGCATCGGCGGCGCGCTCGACCTGATCGACAGCCTGCTCTTTACCGCGCCGCTATTATTCTTCTATCTTAGAGCCGTTATCAGAGTGGGATGAAAAACGTCGTTGTCTTAGGAGCCACCGGATCCATCGGCCAGAGCGCCGTCAAAGTCGCCCGCGACATTCCGCAGCGGATGCGGATCGTCGGGCTCTCCGCGCACCGCAACCTGGCCAAATTGAGCGAACTTGCCCGGGAGTTCCCCGAGGCCGCCCTATGCGTCACCGGCGAGGAGGTTCCCGCCGCTTTGGACCCGTGCCGCAAGATTCTACGTGGCGAGGGCGGGCTCGTGGAACTGGCCACGCTGCCGGAAGCGGACATGGTTCTCATCGCCATCGTCGGCACCGGCGGCCTGCGCCCGGCCCTGGCCGCCATTGAAGCGGGCAAGGACCTCGCCATCGCCAGCAAGGAAATTCTGGTGATGGCGGGCGAGATCGTCATGGAAGCCGCCCGGCGCAAGGGGGTCAACGTGCTCCCCGTGGACAGCGAGCACAACGCCATCTTCCAATGCCTGGAAGGGCGCGATCCCGCCCATGTGCGCCGCCTGCTTCTCACCGCCAGTGGCGGCCCCTTCCGCAAAAGCACCCCCGAGAGCCTGGAAAGCGTGACTCCCGCCCAGGCGCTCAAGCACCCCACCTGGTCCATGGGATCGAAAATCACCATCGACAGCGCCACCCTCTTCAACAAAGGGCTGGAAATGATCGAGGCTCGCTGGCTCTTCAACGTCGGCATCGAGCGCATCGACGTCGTCGTCCACCCGCAAAGCGTCGTCCATTCCATGGTCGAATTTATCGACAGCTCGATCCTCGCCCAGTTGAGCCGCTCGGACATGTGTTTCCCGATCCAATACGCCGTCACCTGGCCCGAGCGCGTCGCCAACAGCCTGCCCGCGCTCGATTTTACGACCCTTTCCCGGCTGGAATTTGAAGCCCCCCGCCCCGAAGTCTTCCCCGCCTTGGTCCTCGCCCGGCAGGCGGGCGCGGCCGGCGGCACCCTCCCCGCCGTCTTGAACGCCGCCAACGAAGTCGCCGTCGCCGCCTTCCTGGAGCGCCGCCTCTCCTTCCCCGGCATCTGGAAAACGGTCGCCGCCGTCATGGACGCCCACCGGACCGTTGCAACCCCGGCGCTCGATGCTATTCTCGAAGCTGACCACTGGGCGCGCGCGTGCGCGATGGAACGCATCGCCCAATCCGCCTAACTTTTTCTATGTCCACCTTGCTCTACCTGTTGAACTTTCTCTTCGTCCTGCTGGAAGTTGTCGTCCTCTTCAACGCCATCATCATCGCTCACGAGTGGGGCCACTTCCTCGCCGCCCGGTGGCGCGGCCTCAAAATCGAGGAATTCGGCGTCTGGTTTGGCAAACCGCTCTGGAAAAAGGAAATCAACGGCGTCCTCTATTCCCTCGGAACCATCCCCGCGGGCGGTTTTGTGAAACTGCCCCAGCTTGCCCCCATGGACATCATCGAGGGGGAAGCCGATGTGCCGCGCGAAACGCTTCCCTCCATCAGCGCGCTCGATAAAACGATTGTCGCCTTTGCCGGGCCGCTCTTCAGCTTCCTGCTCGCCGTTGTCCTCGCCTGCGGCGTCTACTGGGTTGGCAAACCCGTCTCCGAACAGGAGAAGACCACCACCATCGGGTATGTCGAGCCGGGCTCGCCCGCCGAAAAGGCCGGGCTTCAACCGGGCGACCGCATCCTCGCCGTGGATGGCCACAAAGTCCGCCGCTTCGTCGGCATGATCAACAGCGTCGTCTGGTTCGTAGTCCGCAGCGAGGGAGACAAGATTCCCTTCCAGATCGAACGGAACGGGCAGACTTTGACCCTGGAATCCGGCTGGACCAAGGAAACCCGCAAAGGCTGGCAGCGGTCGGGCCTGCGCGAAGTGCAAATTCTCCCGGCGCTCCCCACCCAAATCAAGAGCGTCGAACCCGGCTCCCCGGCCGCCGAAGCTGGGCTCCGCCCCGGGGACACCATCTCCTACGTCAACGGCCAGCGCATTTTCACCCCGGCCGTTCTTGCGTTAGCCATCGAGAAAGCCCCCACGGCACCCGTGCAACTGACCATCGAGCGCGGCGCCCAGAGGCTCAACTTCTCCATCCAGCCCCGCCCCCTTCCCTCGGAAGAAGGAGCGCAAAGGCCGCGCATCGGCATCGAGTGGGACCGCAAAATCACCCTGGCCCACCCCACGCCCACGCAACAAATCGTGGATAGCGCCACCTCCATCGTCAACATGATCGACGCCCTCATCTCGCCCAAGAGCGACGTCAAGGCGCAGCACTTCAGCGGTCCCGTCGGCATCGGGCGCATCTATTATGCCATGTTCCAGAGCGAGCACGGCTGGCGCATGGCCCTGGCCTTCAGCGTCTTCTTCAACGTCAACCTCGCCCTCCTCAACTTGCTCCCCTTCCCCGTCCTGGACGGCGGCCACATCGTCATCGCCATCATCGAGAGCATCCGCCGCAAGCCGGTGAATCTGCGGGTCCTGGAAACCGTCCAGAGCGCCTGCGCCCTGCTGCTCATCGGCTTCATCCTCTACGTCACCTTCTTCGACGTCCAGGATCTGCCCTGGCGGAAACTCGTCCACGAGAAAGAGGCCCCGGCGGCAACCGGGAAATAGAGCGTTTTTGGGTTATTTTGTCGCAATGATCTGAGAGCGCCGAGGGTT
>JBAWXX010000025.1:0-41963 GCA_037143855.1 Verrucomicrobiota bacterium
CAGCCGCTGCGCTCAAAAAGCCCCGCATCAACCCTCGGCGCTCTCAGATCATTGTAAACACTTCAATTTAAAAGCTCTAGTTTTTCGCTTTTTCCGCCGGCACGTAGTCCAGGCCGTCGATCCAGAGGACCGTGATGTTTTCGTTTTTCGGGTGCATCGCCACGGCTGAAATCGTGGGATCGGCGGTTTGGGCGTTGAGGATCTGCGCGTAGTATTCGGGCGGTGGGCCGGGCTGGTGGAGGGAGGGCAGCACGAACCCGGCAAAGAGGAGAGCCGCCGCGCCGAGGCTGGCCAGCCCCCCCCAGACGAGCCGCCGCAATGGCCAGAGGAGGGGGGCTTTCTGCGGGCTCGGCGTTTCGGCCTGGATCTGGCGCAGGAGCTGGGCGTTGAAAAAGTCGGGATGGGGGAGGGGATGATCCATGGCGGCGGCATGGCGGCGCAGCAGGCCGCCCAATTGCCGGGCTTGGAGGCGGTCTGCTTCGGCCTGTGCGGGAGCGATGCCGCGGCGTTGGCATTCGGCCTCGAAGGCGACCCGCTCCCGCTCCGGCAGCGCGCCGTCGATCCACGCTGCGGTTTGGGCCTCGAAGGAGGGCTCAGAGGGTTTCGTAAACATCGCGGAGCAGGGTTTGGAGTTTCTTGCGGGCGTAAAAGAGCCGGGACATGACGGTGCCGAGCGTGCAGCCGGTGGCTTCGGCGATCTCCTCGTAGCTCGCCCCCTCCACCTCGCGCAGGAGGATGACGGCCCGATGCTCGGGGGAAAGTTGTTGGAGGGCGGCGTCGATGCGGTCCTGGATTTCGCCCGCTTCCAGGCGTTGCCGGGGGGGCGGAGCCGCGTGGGGAGCGGTGGCGGACCCGGCGGCGATGGGGGGGAGCCCCAGGGTGTCGTCAAATTCCACGCCGGAGGCGGTCTGTTTGCGCCGGACCCAGTCGATGGTGACGTTGGTGGCGATCCGGTGCAGCCATGTGGAGAACTTCGATTGGCCTCGAAAATGGGCGATATGCCGCCAGGCTTTCAGGAATGTTTCCTGAGCCAGATCCCACGCATCGTCTTGGTTGCGCGCCAGGTTGTAGATTGTCGCGTACACTTGGTTCCGGTATTTCGTCACCAGCCGGTCAAATGCGGCGCAGTCGCCCTTCTGGCACTGGGCCACGAGCTGGGCGTCTTCGGACGGCCCACAATCTTCCGGTTGCATCGGATGAGACGGATCGGACGGCGTTTTATTCAAGGAGAGGCGTCTAAAAAGGGCGGCGCTGGGCAAACCCCCGGCGCGGTGAGGGGAACTTTGCGCCATTGCGGGCCGGGGCGCAACTGTTGTGTTGACTTTGCGGAGTGCGTTGTTGAGACCTTTAGTGTGACTGAAGAGAAAACACAGAAACTCTGCTCTGCTTTACGCCAGGCAAGGTTCTCACGCGATATCGCCGCTCTGGAGAAGGCACTCCATGAGACGCGGGCTGAACTTGCCGAACTGAAAGAGACGCTTGCCAGGAAGCGCTGGTTCCTGCACTTCTTTCGCGCGGTATCTTCCTTCTGGATAAAGTTGAAGTGGGCGGAATTTTGGCGGCGGCAGGGGCGTTCCATTCGCAAGCGGTGCAAGGCGATTTTTGGCACGAAGGAGGTGGTGTCTCCTGTGCTCCAAAGCCAGGTGGATCAGATCCGGCGCTCCGGGTATTTCGATGCGGCGTGGTACCAACGCCGCTACCCCAAGGCGGCTTCCGCGGCCGACCCCATTGCGCATTATGTGGAAATAGGAGCCCGGAAGGATTGGGATCCGAATCCGTTGTTCGATTCCCGGATGTACCGCCGCGCGCACGCTTTGAGTGCGGAAGAAAATCCGCTGGTGCACTTTCTCGATGCGGGAGCCAAGGCGACGGCGGGGGCTTATCCTACCCTGGAGGCGTTCCAAAAAATGCAAAAGGGCTTTTACGACCGGACGGGGATGAGGGTTATCAAGGATTCGCGCCCGGGGGGACGGCGGTTTGCCGTTTTCCTGCAATGCAGCGCCCGTTCGATTCATCGGGAATGGTTCACGCAAGCCCCCCGCACATGGGATTTGGTGGTCAATTTGTTTCAGGAGCAATCCGAGGCGCCTGAAGGGAGCGATCTTGTGCTGAGGCAGACCGGGGGAGGGTCTGGGGCTGCGGCGATAGCTCACATGATGCAGCATTTTCCCGAGATTATCGGAGCCTACGATTACTGGATGCTGCTGGACGACGATATTCTCACCACCGTGGATGATTTAAATCTCCTTTTTGAGATCGTGGACGAGATGGGACTCGACATGGCGCAGCCCGGTCTTTCCAAGGACTCGTACATTGCGCATCCCGTCTTGTTCGCGGATTCGCGGGGAGAAACGCGCAAGTTGAATACCGTGGAACTCATGGCTCCCATTCTCTCGCGGCGGCTGCTCGAGGTGGCCGGTCATCTCTTTTCCGAGAGTGTCAGTGGCTACGGCGCCGACTTTGCCATGGGAAAAATAACCCGGACGCAACTCGGCACCGATCCCACAATCGTTGATGCCGTATCCGTTCGCCATTGCCGGGTGCTTGATAATGCAGGCGGGGAATATTATCGTTTTTTGCAACAGGTGAAGATCAGCCCCATTGTGGAACTTCGCCGGATGACTTCCAAATACGGAGTGGAAAACATCATTAGAGCGTTTTAAATTGAAGTGTTTACAATGATGTGAGAGCAGCGTGTAAACAGCAAAATTTAAACCGCTCTAAGGAACAGGGGCAAAAACAACCATCAGGAAAACTCCAGCCCGCTGTGGAGTGAGTCCCTGTCTTCAAATCTCTCCTTTTACGCTCCGTAGCGCCGCCGCCATTCGCACCGGTAATCGCCCATCAGTTCGATGATGCCGTCGCGCACCTGGAAAAGCCGCGCGTGGAGTTGCCGCCGCCGCCGCGAGCTTAAAGGGGCCTCTTTGGCGAAGAGCAGGCTGGCGTCGATGGCATTGGTGATGGCTTTGAGGGCTCTCTTCAGGTAGGCGATGGTCATCCCGAGCTCCTCCGCGTCGTCATCGCTGAGGGCGGCGGCCAGTTTGGCGCTGGCCACGGCGCTGTTGGTGGCGAGCTTGACTGCGGCGGGGGCGTTTTGCAGGTCGCCCAGCTCGTCGAAAATCTGGTCGATCCAGATCGTCAGCGCGAAGCTGGCCTGGTAGAGGGGGTGCAGTTCAAAGCTCTCCGGGGCTCCGCTCTCTTCTTCCTCCTCGCCGGCGTCGGCGGAGGCTTCAAAACAGTCCTCTTCCTCCTCGCCGCCTGACTCGAAGGGGAGGTCGTTCCAGTCAAAGTCGTGGCTTTCGACGGGGTTCGGCCAGCCCATTTCCTGGGCGATGATCTGGTCGCGCTCGGGGTCGTCGATGTATTTTTCCAGCAACTCCATGTACCGCTCGGTTTTGCGGTCCTGTTGTTGGAGAAAGCGCTCCCAATCATATTCGTCCCATATTTTTTCGGGCTCGTTTTTGTCGGGCATAGGAGGTTAGTTAAGGAATCACTGATTCAATCGCCATGGGTTATCTGCGAGCGATTTTTGCCGTCTGCCCTCGCCGCTCGGAACGGCTTCGGCATCCGGCGAAACTGGCTCGCATCTCATCCCGTGTCGCTTTCATCAGTGATTCCTAGGACGGTTTTTGCCTTTGCGCAAAGTTTTTGTGCACAGAAAAAACATCTTTATCGGGTTTACTGAAACGTCCCTCCGGGAAAAAACGGCCGCATGTGATCCGCTGTTGACTTGGAGGCCCGTTCGGACGTTCATCTGCGGCTGTGCATCCCATTTACTTCCTCACGCTTTTCCAGGTTTTCGCGTTCGTGCTGGGCGCGATTGTCGGCTCGTTCCTCAACGTGGTGATCTACCGGCTGCCCGCGGGGCTGAGCGTGAATGAGCCCCGGCGCTCCTTCTGCCCCCATTGCAAGGCGCAGATTCCCTGGCACCAGAACATCCCGCTTTTTTCCTGGCTCCTGCTGCGGGGGAAGTGCGCGAAATGCGGCGCGCCGATCGCCTTTCGCTATTTTGTGGTGGAATTGCTGAGCGCGCTGCTGTTTTTGTGGGTTTGGAACCTCTCGATGCGAGGGGGAACGCTGGCGCTTGCGCTGCCTTACTGGGTGTTGGCGGGCCTGCTCATCGCTGCGACATTTATCGACTTTGATCACTTTATTATCCCGGACGAACTGACGCTGGGGGGGGTGGCCGCCGGGCTCGTTTTCAGCACGGCGCTGCCGCAGTTGATGGGCGAGGGCTCGCATTGGAAGGGGCTTCTCTGGTCGGCGGCGGGTGCGGCGCTGGGGTGTCTCTTGCTTTGGGGCGTGGTGGAGGCGGGGAAGCTGGCGTTCGGCAAGAAAAAGCACACTTTTGATCCGCCCATGCTGTTTTCCTGGACCCGGAACGGGGAGGACGCGGAGTTCGTGGTGGGGGAGGAGAAGATGCTCTGGAGCGACATTTTTTCCCGGGAGAGCGACCAGCTTGTCATGGAAACAGAGTCGCCCGAGGTGGACGGGCAGCCGCTTGGCGAGGAGGCCGCTCCCGGCGTGACGCTCCGGTTTTTCTTCAACCGGCTGGTGCTGCCGGACCGGGAAATCCTCCTGGACACCCTGGCCGTGATCTCGGGCAAGGCGCGCTCAATGGTGGTGCCGCGCGAGGCCATGGGCTTTGGCGACGTGAAATTTATCGCGTGCATCGGGGCGTTCCTGGGCTGGAAGGCGGTGCTCTTTACCATCGGCGCGGCATCGGCCATCGGGGCGGCGGTGGGTGTGGCCATGATTCTCGCGGGCCGCCGCGACGCCTCGGGGCGGATCCCCTTTGGGCCGTATCTGGCGCTGGGGGCGCTCCTCTGGATGGCGGCAGGGCCGGATCTCGTGGCTTGGTATGCCGGGTATGTGCGGATGGAGCCGTAGGCGGGTTGCGCCGCCAAAAAAGGGATTCCGGCGAACCGGAATCCCTTTGCAAAGAATCTTGCGCTGAGGCTACAGCACAATCGCCTTGGCGGACTTGATGTCTTGGAGCGCCAGGAGGGCGTCGAGGACTTCCTTGCCGGGGAGCGTGTCGAGGTTCAGCACGGTGAGAGCTTCCCCGCCCGCCTGGTTGCGGCTCAGCGACATGCCCGCGATGTTGATGTGGTGCTCGGCGAGCACGGTGCCGAAGTGGCCGACGATGCCGGGCCGGTCGCGGTTCTCCAACAGGAGGACGACGCCCGCCGGTTTGACTTCCACGTACCGGCCGTTGATCTGCACGATCCGCGCTTTGTTGCCGAAGATGGTGCCCGCGACCGAGACGCTCGTGCCATCGGTGCTGGCGGTGACTTCGATGACTTCGCTGAAGTCGCTCTTGGCGGAAAGCCGGGTTTCGGTGGTCTTCAGGCCGAGGGTCTGGGCAAAGGCGGGGGCGTTGACGATGTTCACTTCGTCACCGCCGGCGGCTTTGAGGAACCCGGTGAGGATGGAGCGGCTGACGGGGGTGGTGTTCAGGTCGGCCATGTCGCCGCTGTAGGCGATGGTCAGTTTCTCGGCCCGTTTCGGTCCGATCTGCGAGAGGAAGCGGCCCAGCTTGTCGCCAAGGTCGATCAACCCGCCGATGGCAGCCAGGGTTTTTGCGTCGATGCTCGGCATGTTGACGGCGTTGCGGATTTCGCCCTGGAGCAGGGCGGCCCGGATGGACTGGGCAACTTCGATGCCGACGTTCTCCTGGGCTTCCACCGTGGAAGCGCCCAGGTGCGGGGTGAGGACGACGTTGGGGAGGTCGCGCAGCGGGAATTCGGCGGGCGGCGGCTCCACTTCGTAAACGTCGATGGCGGCTCCGCCCACTTGCCCGCTTTTGAGGGCTTCGCAGAGGGCGTCGGTTTCGATCAAGTCGCCACGGGCGGCGTTGATGATGCGGACGCCCTTTTTCATCTTGGCGATTTTCTCCGCGTTGAGCATGTGGTGCGTCTCCGGGGTGGAGGGCATGTGGAGGGTGATGAAGTCGGCGCGCGGGAGGATGTCATCGAGGTTCTCGACGAGCTCCACCTGGAGCGCGTTGGCCCGGCTGGCGGAGAGATACGGGTCGTAGGCGAGCACCGTCATGCCGAAGGCTATGGCGCGCTTGGCCACTTCCGTGCCGATGCGGCCCATGCCGATGACGGCGAGGGTCTTGCCGCTGAGCTCGGTGCCCTCGAATTTTTTGCGGTCCCACTTGCCGGCCTTCATGGTGCCATGGGCCTGCGGGATGTTGCGGGCCAGGGACATGAGGAGAGAAAAAGCGTGCTCGGCGGTGGAGATCGTGTTTCCGCCGGGGGTGTTCATGACGATGATGCCGTGCTTGGTGGCGGCTTCGACATCGACGTTGTCCACGCCGACGCCCGCCCTGCCGATGGCCCGCAGCTTGGTGGCGGCGGCGAGCAGCTTCGCCGTGGCCTTGGTCTGGCTGCGGACGACCAGGCCGGAGTATTCGCCAATGATCTCAAGAAGCTGGTCTTCTTTGAGACCCGTTTTGACGGTGACATCAAGGGCTCCGCCTGCGGCCAGCTCGGCTACACCGCGTTCGGAAATGGGATCGGCAACAAGAACTTTTGGAACGTCCATAGGAAACTCCCAGCATGATCCGCCCGCCGCCGCCCGACAAGCAGAAATCGAAGAAGTCGCGCGGCCGCACGCATCTCAATCACCACAGAGAGCACGAAGGAAAAGAAAGGGGGTAAAAAAACCTGCGCCTTTCTTCGTGACCTCTGTGTCCTCTATGGTGAAATGCATTCGATCTTCGCCGAAAAGGAAAACCTATGAAAATTGGCATTGTTGGAAGCGGGGCTGTCGGCAGCAGCGCGGCATACGCCATTGTGATGAGCGGAGCCGCCAGCGAGGTGGTGCTTGTCGATCTCAACGAGAAGCTGGCCCGCGCGCAGGCCGAGGACATTCTCCATGCCACCCCCTTCGTCCGTCCCGTTCGCATCAGCGCGGGCGATTACGCGCTTCTCGAAGGGGCGCAAGCGGTGGTGCTCTGCTGCGGTGTCGGGCAGCGTCCCGGCGAAACCCGGCTGGAACTCCTCTCCCGCAATGCGCAGGTTTTCAGCCAGGTCATCGCCCGGGTGATGGCGGCTTCCCCAGGGGCGCTCCTCGTCGTCGCGACGAATCCGGTCGATATCATGACGACCGTGACTTGCCGGCTTTCGGGCCTCCCGCCCGGAAGAGTCTTCGGCACGGGAACCATCCTGGACACCGCCCGGTTCCGCACGCTGCTCGCGGAGCACGTCGGGGTGGCGGCGCAATCCGTCCATGCCTACGTCCTCGGGGAACATGGGGACTCGGAGGTATTGATCTGGTCGAGCGCGTCCGTCGGCGGCCTGCCCGTCCAGGAATTCGCCGCGCAAATGGGTCGCCCCATCACGGCGGGAGCGAAAGCCCGAATCGACGACGCGGTGCGGCGCGCCGCCTACCGGATTATCGAGGGGAAGGGGGCCACCTATTACGGCATCGGCGCGGGGATCGCCCACCTCGTCCGGGTCATCCGCGACGACGCCCGGGCCGTCCTGACGGTTTCGGCCCCGCTGCCGCCATCCGAACATTCCAGCGCCTCGTGCCTCTCGCTGCCCAGGGTGGTCGGAGCCGGAGGGATCCTTCAAACCGTGCACCCGGGGCTCACGGAAGAAGAACACCAAGCCATCGAGCGGAGCGCCCGCATCCTGGAAGAAGCCGCCGGGAAGATCGGGGCGGTCTGACGCATCGCGTTGGGATGTGTTAACGAATTTTTAAGTTTCACGCAAAGACGCAAAGAAGAGGGGAATTCGTTAGGATTTGCCTCTATCTGCGAAATATCCCCTCGCAAAGCCTCCGGGCTCCGCAACTTGGCTTCGCTGCGCTCCGCAGGAAAGAAATCGCTACGCGGTAGGGCGGCCTGCGGATTCCTCCCTCTGTATTTTTGCGCCTTTTTGGCGCAGCTTTCTCTTTGCGGAGCGGAGGCCCCATTTCCTCCATTGCCGAAACCGCCCGGAGGGATTAAACAATCCCCCCTCCAAAAATTTTCCCGATGAAATCCTCGAAACTAGACGAAGCCCGTTTTCTCGCCGTTCTCCAGCGCATCCTGCCCAAAACCATCTCCGACCCGCATTTGGCCAACTCGATTTACGAGCAGGTCTTGAACGAAGTGCGCCTCTTCAAGAGCCTCGATTCGTTTGAAAAGTTCTGCGAAAAAGGGTCCCTTCCCGATGCCGAACCGGCCACGGTGGAGGAATTCAAGAGCCAGCTCGTGGGGAACTTCGGCGAGGAAAATGTGGTTGTAACGCCGAAGGAAGACGGCAAGGCGGTGGCGGTGGAAATCGCGCTCCCCGATCACATCGTCAACACCGAGGTCAAGGTGGTCGCTCCCGGCTCCGAGGAGGAGGAAGCGGCTGGAGCCCCCTTTGTCCCGTTCCCCGTCTGTCTGCCGGATGACCCGGCGCTCGTCTGGTCGCTGGCCCGGCGCGAAAACCTGGGGCCCGACGAGGCCGTGCGCGCGCTGGCCAACATCCAGGAGGAATTCTGGGCCACGAAAAAAGGCCAGATGCTCCAACGCGACGGCGTCGAGAAAAGCTTCGCCGAGTTCCTCACCAACATCCCGGCCGCGGCGCTCAGCGAAAGCGGCATCAAGCGCTATCACAAAGACCCGGAGACGCTCAAAACGATGCACCTCATTCCGACCGTGGAGGTTGGCGTGGCGCTGTAGGGCGCACAATCCCCCCCTGCCTACGCCTTCGGCGCCGGTTTGCTCTGCTTGCCGGTCACGCGGGTCAGCCCGCAGCGGGTGGCTGCGGCGGTGACGAGCGCGGCAACGCGCCGTTTGAGCCGGAACGCCCGCCATGCCTGCAAGAGGCCGTACATTCCGTAGAGCCCCCGGAAGGCGTCGTGCCCCCAGCCGGACTCGTGGATGTTGTAGAGCAGGATGGAGAGCAGGATGGCGTTGGAAAGAACGGTGGTCACCACCGGCTTGTAGTTGAGCCGCACTCGCGTGAGGCACTTCGGCCCCCCGTGGTATTCGGTGACGGTCCCAAGGCTGATGCTCCAGAACTGGTTGCCGTAGATCTGCACGTCCCAGCTTTTCCAGCCGGTGTCGGTGGAGTATCTCCAATCCTCGGCTTCCAGCGTGGCGAAGATTTCCTCCAGGAGCTTCTCGCGGCCCACGCCGGTTTCGTTCCAGAAGGTCAGTTTGGAAACGAACGCTCCCGCGCCCCGGCGGCCGAGGGTCGCTTCCGGGCGCGAAATGACGGTCTGCGGGGTCTGCTTGTATTTCAGCCAGGTGAAGTAGCGCGCCCAGCCCCGCGAGAGGGGCTGCACGAGGGCCAGAAAGGCGACGAGCAGCCGCGCCCGGATGGTGTCGTGCCTCGGCTCGATGCGGGCGTGGATCATGTAGGAGAGGGCCACCAGGAAGGTACTCCCAAACATGAGGTAGGGGACGATCCGCAGCGAGGGGAAGGTGATCGAAAGCACGAAGATGAAAGCCGTGAGCGTCACCCATTCGATGCTGCTGACGTAGGCGGCCACGTCGGATTGCGGCGTCGGGTAAATGGACTGAAACAACCCCTGGCCAAAGACGCCGTGGTAGATGATGGGCCGGTTGAAAAGCCACGTGAAGCGCGGGGAGCCGTAAATCTGCCCCTTCCACTTGGCCGTGCCGGTGGGGCCGAAGAAGATGAGGTGCTTGAAGCGGAGCATCGACTCCGCTTCGCCGTAGCCGTCTTGCTGTTTCTTGAACGCATCCAGCGTGAAGCGCCGGTAGTGCCAGACGATGGCGGATGGGCTGAACGCGATCACGCCGCCGTTGGTTTGCAGCCGCCAGCAGAAATCGACGTCATCGCCCGCCTTCCGGTATTCCGTGTCGAACCCGCCGACGCCCATCAGAGCCCAGCGGTGGAAGGCCATGTTGCAGCCGGGGATGTGCTCGGCCACCACGTCGGTGAGCAGCACGTGGGCGGGGCCGCCCGGAGCGGCCGCGACAGCCGCCTGCACCCAGTTGACGGCGGGGGGGGCGATGTTCGGGCCGCCCACGCCGCAGTAATCGCCGCTCAAGAGCGTGCCAATGAGGTAATAGAGCCAGTCGGGGTCCGGCATGCAGTCGGAGTCCGTGTAGGCGATCACGTCGCCCTTGGAGGCGTACGCTCCCACGTTGCGGGCGTAGCTCAGGCCCATGTTTTTCTGGATGATGTTGTGGAACTCCGGCAGCTTGCGCCCGTCGGCGGCGCTGCGGCGCACGCGGTAAGCTTCAAACGCCTTGACGAGCTCCTGCGTGTCGTCCTTGGAGCCGTCGTCCACCAGGATCACCTCGTAGTTCGGGTAATTGAGGAGGTCGAGCGATTCCAGGCAGTCCTTCAGTGTCTTGCCGCCGTTGTAGGAGCAGACGACCACGGAGACCAGCGGATAGGACTTCAACTGGACCCGCTCGGTCTGCGCGCCGGCGCCGGTCAATTTTTTCTGGAGCACGTGAAACGCCTTTTTCGGCTTCCGATCGCGCGAGACCAGGCCGAACTCCCAGTCCTCGATCTCATGGCCGCCGGTGAACCATTCGTCCGTCCAGGAAAAGAAAATGGTTCCAGCGGCTCCCCCCTGCACCACGCAGTCAAAGTGCCAGTCGAGCACCTCGGCCTGGGCGTCCTCCCCCTTGCGCATCGTGTCCATGCCAAACTCGCCCATGATGAGGGGCTTGTCCTCGGCGAGGTTCTGGAGCCGCGCCAGGTAACGCTCAAAGTCGGGCCGCCGCTCCAAATAGACGTTAAAGGTGTAGAAATCGACGTTGGAAGGGAGGAGGTATTCCGTGGGTGGATAGCTCGCGTAGGAATACATCGGCTCCGGGTCCACGGAGCGGGCGATATTAATGAGTTCCTCCACGAAATACGTCACCCGCTTGGCCCCGAGCCACCGGACCATCGTGGTCGGGATTTCGTTGCCGACGAGGTAGGCAAAGATCGCCTCGTGCCCCTTGTTGCGCGCCACGGCTTCACGGATCGTCTTGACGATCTGTTTGCGGATCTTGCGGTTGTTGAGAAATTCGACGTGCTCGGCCCACGGGATCGAAATGATCACGCGCATCCCGTGATCGCGGCAGACATCCAGGAACCACCGGGGCGGCACGTGGTAAACGCGGATGATGTTCACCCCCAGTTCGCGCATCAGTTCGAAGTCCTGTGCCGCGCGCTCGGGCGTGGGGAGGAAGTCGCCATCGGCATTGGGACGGAAAGGCCCGTAAGTGACCCCCTTGAGGAAAAACTTCTCGTCGCCCGCAAAGAAAAACTTCGCGCGGGGGCGTACGCGCGCCAAAGAGGGCGCGGTGGGGATGGAGGGTGGAACCGGAGATTCAGCCAAAACCTGAGACATTGCGCAGGCATCTCTAAATGGAGGGAGGCGTCTTGGCAACATTGACGCGCAATTTTTTCCAAAATCTGATTGCACCTCCCGCCACATCCCGCTAGTTTCTGCGCTCCCGGCTCATAATGGGCCGGCTGCAACGGAGTCTTAGCTCAATCGGTCAGAGCGCCGCCCTGTCACGGCGGAGGTTGCGGGTTCGAGCCCCGTAGACTCCGCCATCACAACTCTGTGATGGCGAACAACTTACGGTGATTTTCAACCGCGATAATTGCGACCTACAAAAACGCCGTTGGGCGTTAACGGGGCACTAAAATGCTTATCACGTGCCGCGAAACGCCCCTGTAAATCCCTCGAACATGAAAGCCGATTGGTCTTCCTGAACATAGTTTGCGGAGCGCGCAGACAGGATGCAGCAGGATGCCCGTCAGCCGGTTCATGGCGTCACAGGGTTTTCAAAGCTCGTGGGGATGGGAAGGGTGAAGTCCGCCGCATCCATGAGCAGGCAGGGCACCCGGACGATTCCCGAGGCGTCCATTGCGGCGTAGATAGACGCAATGAGCGCCTGCCACTCTGGGCCGAAATAGCTGAATACTGAGGCTGCCCCCTTTACCTTTTTTTATTCTTTACTGCCCCCTCTATCCTTTATTGATCCCGCCGCCTCTCCGGCGTCTAGTGAAGAAACTTCCGCGATGAACCAAAAAATCCCTCTTTTTCCTGATGGAATGAGCGAAAGAGGTACTGACTTCGGGAACAACATTCCCTAAAATGCCCATTCACATCTTTTTCGAAAATGACATCGCCCGCTTTTGATCATCCTCACCGCCGCTTCAACGCTCTCAATGGAGACTGGATTCTTGTCTCCCCACACCGGACCAAACGGCCCTGGCTGGGCAAACAGGAAAGCGCCGCGGTGGAAGTCCGTCCCGAGCACGACCCGAAATGCCTTCTCTGCGCCGGCAACCAGCGGATGAACGGCGAACGCAACCCGGATTACAAGAGCACCTTCGTTTTCGACAACGACTTCGCTGCCCTCCTGCCCGAAACGGGGGAGGCTTTCAGCGACGGGGGACTCCTGCGCGGCGAGCCGGTTTGCGGCACCTGCCGGGTCATTTGCTTCTCGCCCCGGCACGATCTGACGCTGCCGCAAATGCCGGTGGAGGCGATCCGCGGGGTGGTGGATGTCTGGGCAAGCCAGACCGAGGAACTGGGCTGCCGCTACCGCTGGGTGCAAGTTTTCGAGAACAAAGGCGAGATCATGGGGTGTTCCAATCCGCACCCGCACGGGCAGATCTGGGCGAGTGATTTCCTCCCCAACGAACCGCGCAAGGAAGACGCCCAACAGCGCGCCTATTTGCAAGCGCACGGCACCCCCTTGCTGGCCGACTATCTCAAGCTGGAACTAGAGCGGGGCGAGCGGGTGATCGTGGAGAACGCCCATTGGGCCGTCGTCGTTCCCTACTGGGCGACGTGGCCTTACGAAGCCCTTTTATTGCCGCGCCGGCACGTCTTGCGGCTGCCGGATCTCAACGACGCGGAGCGCACCGCGCTTGCGGACATTTTGAAGCGGTTCCTCACCCGCTACGACAACCTCTTCCAATGCAACTTCCCGTATTCCATGGGGTGGCACGGCGCGCCCACGGGGGAAGGAGACGGCGCGCATTGGCAGTTGCACGCCCACTTTTACCCCCCGCTGCTCCGTTCCGCGACCGTCAAGAAATTCATGGTCGGCTACGAGATGCTCGCCGAGGCGCAACGCGACCTGACGCCGGAGCAGGCGACCAACACCCTCCGAGCCCAATCGGAGATCCATTACAAGCTTGAAGCTTGACCCAATTCGCGCTACCGCGCGTTGCGGCGGCTTACGCGCGCCGCTTCGGTTGGTTGCCTTTGTTTGGAGCAGGTGCGCTGATTACGCGGTCTGCGTCGCTGTCGCCTCTATCAGCTTGGCATAGAGGGCTTCGAGCGATTCCGCCATGACCCGTACGTTGCCGAGGACGGGCATGAAGTTGTTATCCCCCTCCCAGCGCGGGACGATGTGCAGGTGCAAGTGACCCGCCACCCCGGCTCCAGCGGCTTTGCCGAGGTTGAGCCCCACGTTGAACCCCTCGGCGTGGACGATCTTACGCAGAATCTTCTGCGCAAACGCCGCCTGGTCCCAAAGCTCCGCCTGCTCGCCCGGGGTCAAATCGGCGATATCCGGCACCTTCCGGTACGGCACCGCCATCAAGTGTCCGACGGTGTACGGATAGCGGTTCATGAGGAGAAACGTCTCCTTGAGCCGCCGCACGACGAGATGGGAGCGGTCGTCGCAGGATTGCGCCGCTTCCGTGAGAAAATCGTGCGATTTATCGATGGAAAAATACTCCACGCGCCAGGGCGCCCAGACCGCTTGCAGAGATTCGGGAAATGCCATGGGGGTGATTAGAACCTCGCGCGAGAAGAAAGGCAAAAGATTCTCGCGCAAAGAACGCGCCGGATGGAGTCTCACGCAAAGACGCAACGAGATAAATCCCTTTGCGCCTTTGCTTCGCGTGAGAATTTTCAGATCTTCGAATCCGCCGACAAATCGAACAATGGCGCGGCCGGGTTCTGCTGGAGGAAGTAATTCATCGTCCAGGAGCTGGGGAAGAGCACCACGGGCTGTTCGTCGGCGTCGTAGGCGATGCGGCAGCCGGTGGGGAGTTTCAGCTCTTTCACCTGCGCGGGGGCCGTGCCCGCCTTGAGCCATTTGACGATCTCCCACGGCACCGATTCCAGCCGCGAGGGGGCGCCGTATTCGCTTTCCAGCCGGTATTGCACCACCTCGAATTGCAGCGGGCCGACGGCGGCCAGGAGCGGGATGCGCTGGTCGGAATCCCGCAGGTAAAAGACCTGGATGACCCCTTCTTGCAACAATTGTTCCAGGCCCTGCCGGAACTGTTTGTATTTGCCGGGATTCGGGTTCTGCAAATAGGCGAAGCACTCCGGGGCGAAGCGAGGGATTTCCTGGTACACGATGCCCGATTCCTCGGTGAGCGTGTCGCCGATGCCAAACTCCGAGTGCCCGACCATGCCCACGATGTCCCCGGCGTAGGCTTCATCGACCGTCTCGCGCTCCTGGCCAAATAGTTTATGGGAACTGGAAAGCCTGACTTTCTTGCCCGTCTGCGCGTGCGTCACCGTCATGTCGCGCTCAAACTTGCCCGAGCAGACGCGCACGAAGGCGATGCGGTCGCGGTGTTTCGGGTCCATGTTCGCCTGGATCTTGAACACGAACCCGGAGAACGCCGGATCGTGCGGCTGCACCAGGCGTTCCGCCGAACGGCGCGGAGCGGGGGGGGCGGACTTTGCCAAAAACGCGTCGAGCAACAACTGGACGCCGAAGTTGTTCATCGCGCTGCCGAAGAAGACCGGTGTCAACGCGCCGGAGAGCACCGCCGCGTCCGAGTATTCCCTGCCCGCCAATTCCAGCATCTCCAGTTCCTCGACAAAACGGGCGTAGTCCGCCGGGTCCACCTGCTCGCGCACGAGCGGCTCGTCCAGGCTCGTAATGGTGACGGGCGCGCGATAGGCTCCCATCTTCGTCCGCTCGAAAAGGTGCAACCGCTGCTCCTGCCGATCATAGACCCCTTTGAAGCCGAAGCCGGTGCCGAGCGGCCAGTTGACCGGGAACGCCCCGATGCCGAGCACGCTTTCCAGTTCGTCCACCAGCGCGATGGGGTCGCGTGTCGGGCGGTCCACCTTGTTCATGAACGTGAAAATGGGGACGCCACGGCGGCGGCAGACCTCGAAGAGTTTGCGCGTCTGGCTCTCGATGCCCTTGCCCGCGTCGATCACCATCACCACGGCGTCCACGGCGGTGAGCACGCGGTAGGTGTCTTCGGAGAAATCCTTGTGGCCCGGCGTATCCAGGAGGTTCACGCGGTAGCCGTCGTAGTCGAATTGCAGGACGGTGGAGCTGATGGAGATGCCGCGCTTGCGCTCCAGTTCCATCCAGTCGCTCGTGGCCGCGCGCTGGCTCTTGCGGGCCGTCACCGACCCGGCAAGCTGGACCGCGCCGCCGTAAAGCAGGAGTTTTTCGGTCAGCGTCGTCTTGCCCGCGTCGGGGTGCGAAATGATGGCGAACGTCCGCCGCCTGGAAATCTCAGCTTGCATGGATAAAGTCGAAAGGGAGCAGTTTCCGCCAAAACCGCCCCGCACGCAAGAGAAGACGGCGGCTATGCCGGGGGGCCCGCGCGCGGCATCTCCGCGTCTTCTTCACCCCGGCGGCAGGCAGCGCCGGACGTCCCAGCCGTTGGCCTCCAGGAGCGCCTCGGCTTCCGGGCGGCAGAGGCCGCGCAGGGCGGCGACGAGCCGGATGGCCCGGTCGCGCAGCTTGGCGTTGGTGACGATGACGCCCGCCATGAGGTTGCCGCGCACTTTCCCCAGCCGCACCATGACGGCCGTGGAGAGGATGTTCAACGCGCATTTGGTGGCAGTCCCGGCTTTGAGCCGGGTGGAGCCGGCGAGCAGTTCGGGCCCCGTGGCGAGGTCGATCTCCACCTCCCAGGGCGCGCTGTTGCGGCTCCGGGCCGGGTTGCACGAGAGGAGCAGTGTGTGGGCTCCTATTTCCCGGGCCCGGTGGAGCGCGCCGAGCACAAAGGGCGTCCGCCCGCTGGCGGTGATGCCGCAGACGGTGTCGCCTGGACGCACGCCGCGCTCCTCCATCGCCAGGGCTCCGGCTTCCATCTGGTCTTCCGCGCCTTCCGCCGCGCGGTAGAGCGCGGCGGAGCCCCCCGCCATGACGGCTTGCACCAGTTCCGGCGAAGCGCCAAAGGTGGGGGGAATCTCGCTGGCGTCGAGCACGCCGAGCCGCCCGCTGGTGCCCGCGCCGACGTAAAAGAGCCGCCCGCCGTTGCGCAGGGCGTCGGCGGTCAGTTCGACGGCGGTGATGAGGCTCGTGCGCGCCCCGTTGAGCGCGTCGCCCACGCAGGCTTCCTCGGCGAGGAACAAATCGACGATCTCCGGCGCGCTCATGGCGTCGAGGCCCTGCGAACGCGGGTTGGGCTGTTCGGTGAGCGCCCCGGCCAGCTCGGTGAGGTCGATCTCCGGCTCCACGGGCTGCGTGGCGGCCAGTTCGCGCGCCGCCAGCCAGAGGGATCCGGCCGCGCCCGATTCCGTGCAGACGCTTACGCGCGCCTTGGGCCACGTTTCGGCGATCCGCCGCGCGCACCGTTGCGCGTAGTCCCGGTGATGGATGAAGAGCCCGCCTTGCAATTTGATCTCCGGTGGCATTTCAAAACCGAGCCGCCGGATGAGCGCGCACGCGCCGTCGGCGAGCGCTTCCGCCCCCCGGTCCAGGATGACCGCCATTTCGGCATCCCCCTCTTCCGCCGCCTGGAAGACCACGGGGGCGAGCTGGGCGACGGAGAGTTTGTCCGCCTCCTCGGCCCAGCGCACCAGGTCTTCCAGGCGGTTGAGCGCGAGGGCGGAAAGGAGGCTTTCGCCCGGGCGGGTTACGCGCCGGGTCAGGTCGTACGTCCAGAGCACGTGCCGCAACGCCTGGACGGCCAGGTGGTAGCCGCTGCCGATATCGCCCAGGAGCTGGCCCCAGCCCCCGGCTTTTTCCACGCGGCCGTCGCGGCGGCCGGTGATGGCGGAGCCGGTCCCGGCGATCACCGCCACGCCGTCGTTTGCGCCGAACGCCGCGGCAAAGCCCGATTCGCGGTCGCTGCCGACCACCACTTTTGCCTGCGGCCAGACCCGCGCCACGCAGGCCGCCAGGCGGCGGCGATCCTCCTCCGTGGCGCACCCGGCCAGGAAGACCCCGGCGTGGGTGGGATCGGAGGGGAGGACGCGGAAGATCCGTTCCAGGGCGGGGTCGCTGATGAGCCGCAGATTGGCAGGCGGGAGTATTCCGCTGCGCGCGGGCCCCCCGGAGTCGTCCAAATAATGCCACTCCGTTTTCGTGCCGCCGCCTTCGATGCCGAGCGCCCGTTTCATAAAACTGCCAAAAATAATGTGCGCCTGAAATCCCCTTCCGGCAACTGAAGAAAGACGCGGGGAAAAGAGGGGGCGTTATCCTGCGTCAATCCAGCAGCCGGTAGCGGGTGTCGCGGACGCGCGGTTCGTAGCCCGCCTCGCGGATGAGGGCGCGGATTTCCTCTTTCTGGAGCTGGAAATGCGCCCCGGCGCTGCTGACGACGTTTTCCTCCATCATCACCGAGCCGAAGTCGTTCGCACCGTATTCGAGCGAGATTTGCCCGATCTTCGGCCCCTGGGTGACCCAACTGCTCTGGATGTTCTGGAAGTTGTCCAAAAAGAGCCGCGCCACGGCGAGCGTGCGCAGGTATTCCACGGCCCCCACCGTCTGCGCCTTCAGCGCGGTGTTCTCTGGCTGGAATGTCCAGCAAATGAAGGCCGTGAAGCCGCCCGAGCGGTCCTGCTGCGCGCGCAGCCGGGCGAGGTGTTCGATGCGGTCCTCCACCGTCTCGATGTGGCCGAACATCATCGTGGCGCTGGAGGTGAGGCCTAGGCCGTGGGCCACGTCCATGACTTCGAGCCACTGGTCCGTATTGCACTTGCGGGGGGCGATCTGCGCGCGCACGCGGTCCACCAGGATCTCTCCGCCGCCGCCGGGAATGGAGGCCAGCCCGGCTTCCTTGAAGCGCACGAGCACGTCGCGCAGCGGCATCCCGAAGGTTTGGGCAAAATGTTGGAACTCGGGCGGGCTGAAGCCGTGGATGGCGATCTGGGGAAAACGCTCGCGCATGTGGGCGAGCATGCCGAGATACCAGTCGATCCCGAGCGAGGGATGGTGCCCCCCTTGCAAGAGGACCTGGACGCCCCCGATGCCGGCGAGCTCCTGCAATTTTTCGTCCATCTCTTCCCGCGAGATCACGTAGCCCGCCGCGTCCCGCTCCGTCCGGTAGAAGGCGCAGAACTTGCAGTAGACGTTGCAGATGTTGGTGTAGTTGATGTTCCGGTCGACGATAAAGGTGACAATCTCGTTGCCGCGTCCGCCGTAGGCCGCGGCTTTGATCTGCTTGCGGCGGGCGTTGGCCAGGCTCCCGAGTTCCTCCAGCGGGGCGCGGTACAGGGCGAGCGCGTCGGCGGGCGTGAGGCGCTCTCCGGCGAGGGCTTTGTCAGCGAGGCATGGATCGATGGAAGGCATGGCATTAACGCTTTTGGAGCGCCCGGCAGATTTCGCCGATCAGCGCCGGACCCCGGTAGATGAAGCCCGTGTAAAGCTGCACGAGCGCGGCTCCCGCGTCCAGTTTCTCCAGGGCCGCGTCGGCGTCGAAGATGCCCCCGACGGCGATCACGGGCAAATCCAGGTGCTTGCAGACGTAGCGGACGATCTCTGTGGAGCGGGCGCGGAGCGGTTTGCCGCTCAGGCCGCCGGTCTGGTCGCGCTGCGGCGGGACGCACGCGTGATCCAGCGTCGTGTTGGTGGCGATCAACCCCGCAAGGCCGTGCGCGGTGACGAGTTCCAGGATTTCGTCGATTTGCGGCCATTCCAGGTCGGGCGCGATCTTCAAGAGGAGCGGTTTGGGCGACGGTTTCGCCCGGTTGGCGGCCATCACCGCGCCGAGCAGTTCGTCGAGTTCCGCCTTCCCCTGCAACGTGCGCAGCCCCGGGGTGTTGGGCGAGCTGACGTTGAGCACAAAGTAGTCGCCCAGTTCAAAGAGGCGTTCAAAAGATCGGAGGTAATCCTGCGTGGCTTCCTCCAGCGGCGTCACCTTCGATTTGCCGAGGTTGAGGCCGATGGGGATCGACGGCCAGCGCCCCGACGCTTTCAGGCGCTCCAGCCGTTGCGCCACGGCGTCGGCCCCGCTGTTGTTGAACCCCATCCGGTTGATGAGGCCCCCCATGTCCGGCAGGCGGAAGATGCGGGGCTTCGGGTTGCCCGGCTGGGCGTGCGCGGTGATCGTCCCGGCCTCCACAAAGCCGAACCCGAGCGTCTGCCACGCCGGGAGCGCCTCCCCCTCTTTGTCCATCCCGGCGGCGAGCCCCACGGGATTGGGGAATTTCAGGCCAAAGACCGTCCGCTCCAGCTTCGGGTCGTGCGTGGGATGCCACGGAATCTGTGCCAGCATCCGCAACGCCTGCATGACGGCATGATGGATCGTCTCGGGATCGAACTGGAACAGGAGCGGGCGAACAACGTGGTCGTAGAGAGGCGGCGGAATCATGTCGCCTTCTTTTGAAGCACAGACCGGGCGGCGAGCGAAGATTTTTCGGCACAGGGGCGCGGCGACGCGGTTTTTGGGTTCACGCAAAGACGCAAAGAGGAAAAAATTAAGCGGGATGGCCGTTGATGAGCATAACTATTCTTTCGTGCGTTTGATTTTCCGGCGCGCGCCATTGGGATTGCGCGCTTTTCGTGCGACGACAAGCAACTTGTCCGGGAAAAGGACGTCGAGAGACACAGAAAGCGCGCGGGCAATAAAGGGGATTTCATGATCGCTTATGCTGCGCACGGCAGCTTCGATCTTGGCCAGCGTGCCGCGTGTAATGTCCAACCCAAGCCGCTGGCATCGGGCGGCGAGTTGTTCCTGGGTTAGCCCTGCGGCTTCTCGCAACGCCCGAACTTGGGGGCCGATAATATTGAGGGGATGGGCCATCGGCGAAACCATGCCGTGAAACCGTGTTCCGGCAGCTCTTTTAAAAGAGCATTGACGGATTTCTCAATGAGTGCCAAAAAATGCAAGAAAGACGGGGTAAAAGACCTATTTCGCCCTTTGGCCCTGGGAAGCCCGCACCAAAGCGCGGCCGTAACGACTCTCCGCGCCTCTTTTTTGCGGTTAATTCTCCCCCGCCAAGCTCGCGGCGATGACGGCGTCGAGCTGGGCGAGGCTTTCGACGCTGGCGAACCGGGCGCGCAGGGCTTTGGCGCAGGGCATCCCGTGGGAATAGGCCATCAGGCGGGCGCGCAGGGAGTGGATCGCCGGGCTTTCCGCGCCGCGCGCTTCCACGGCCAGGGCGCAATGCCGCCGGATGAGCGCCCAGCGGGCGGCCAGCGGCGGGGGCGGCGGCAGTTCGCCGGTGGCAAGAAAAGTTTTTATCTCGTGGAAAATCCACGGCGCGGCCATGGCTCCCCGGCCGATCATGAGGCCAGCGATCGCTGTTTCGCGCTTGCGCCGGGCGGCGTCATGGGCGTTGTGGATGTCGCCGTTGCCGATGACGGGGATGCGGACGGCGCGCGCGACCTGGTCAATGACGGCCCAGTCGGCCTCGCCGGAATACCCCATGTCCTTCGTACGGCCATGGATGGCGAGCGCCTGGATGCCTGCCTCTTCCAGGATCCGCGCGGTTTCCAGCGCGTTGACGGCGTCGCGGCTCCAGCCGATGCGGATCTTGGCGGTGACGGGGCAGGGAGCCGCAGCCTGGACGACTGCCTGGGCGACGCGCTCCAGCAACGGAAGGTCTTTCAACAGCGCCGAGCCGCCGTTGCGGGCCACGACTTTGTTGACGGGGCAGCCGAAGTTGAGGTCCAGGAAGTCGGGCTGCACCCAGTCGCGCACCATCCGAGCCGCCTCGCCCAGATGCTCCGGGTCGGCTCCGAAAAGCTGGACGCCCAGCGGGCGCTCGACGGGGGCGAAGTCGAGGTATTCCATCGTCCGCGCGTTTTTGCGGAAGATCCCCTCGGCGGAGACGAATTCCGTGACCATCACGTCCGCCCCCTGCTCCTTGCAGAGCATGCGGAAAATCTTGTCCGTCACTCCGGCCATCGGCGCGAGGTAGAGCGGGAAACGGTCTTGGAACCAGGGGAGCATTTTTTAAGAAAGACTATCTAGATTATAGAGGGAGGAGAGGAAGAGGATAGGAGAGAAAGCGAGCCATGGCCCCGTCTATCATCTCACCCCTCTATCTCCTATTATCTCCTCTTCATCTTATCCCAGCAGCCCCGCCACTTCCGCCTGCACGCTTTCGATCTGGTCGAGGCGCAACTGGGGGTCGGGGATGACGAAGATCTCGCCGGTTTTGGCGTGGAGGTAGAGGTGGAGCCGTTTGCCGTCCTCCTCCTTCACTTCCACGGGCTTGAGCAGGCGCTTGCGTTCCAGGATGAGGGCCAGGAAATAGCGGACGTTGGCGTGTTCCTCCCCCGGCTCGCCCATGTAGCGGCGCAGGAGCGTCTCGGCGTTCTGTTTGCCGAGCGGCTCGGGCGCCGCGGGCGGCGGGACTTCAAACTTGTTCCGCCAAAAGGAGTAGGGGGGCTTTGCCGGGTCGCGCTGCTGCCACGCTTCCTCGCAGAGGTCTTCGCGCCGGAATCCCCCGCGTTCCAGGAAGAGGAGCGTATAGAAAAACTCGCCGTCGGCGAAGGGCCGCCCGGTGGCGGTGCAGACGGTGCTGCGGCCTTTGATTTCCCATTCGTTGGCCATGGTCTAGCGGGGCTTCGGCTTGGCGGCGAAGAGGTCGGCCAGCTTGGGGAATTCCCGGTTGGTCGCCTTCAGGTAAAGCAGGTAGAGGCCGATGCCGCCGAAGAGAAGCAGGGGAGTCCACGTGGCGACGGCGGGGGAAACGCGGGCTCCTTTGCCGAAGGCGAGCATGAGGAAGGTGAAGAACGTCATCCCGGCGAAGAGAAAGATGGCTCCCGCGATGCCCGAGAGCACGCCCCGGCGGGAGAAGACGATGGCTAGCGGGCCGGTGAAGAGGACGACGGCCAAGCATTGGAAGGGAAGCGCCCAGCGGTATTGCAGGTGCGTCCGGTAGGGGGCGAGCTGGGCATCCGGGAAGTCGGCGTTGAACCGGAGGTAATCCCGCAGTTCCGGGACGGAGAGGCCCTGCGGATCGAGGTTGGAACTGGCGATGCGCCAGGGGGTTTCGCTCCAGCCGTTGAGTTGCAGGGTTTGGAAGGATTTGTCGGAGAGGAGGGAGCCGTCCGGCGCGAATTGGAGGGCTTTGCCGTTAAAGAAAAGCCACGTTTTGGTTTCCGGCTTGTAGCGGGCCGTGTAGGCGTACCATTTGGCGACGATGGCCCCGGCTTCGTTTTGTTCGAGAATGTAGACGCCGTGGAGCAGGGGGTCGTATTCGTCGGCCCTGGCCGGCATGGTGGTGACATACCAGGTGCGCCGGTCGCCGCGGTTGCGGAAGACCTGGCCGGTCAGGGAGAGGTTTTTGTCTTTCTTCTTGCTGATGCCGTTTTTCAGCGCCTTTTTGATCGAGTCGGAATGGGGGGCCAGGGTGTAGTTGAGGGCCGTGCAGACGCCGGTGAGGATGATGCCGGTGAGGATGAGCGGCAGCAGCAGGCGCGGGAGGCTCTGGCCCGCGGTGAGCATGGAGATGATCTCGTTGGAGCGGGACATCTTGCTCAAGCAAAACAGGAGCGCCAGCAGGAGGCCAACCGGGATGCAGATCATCATGAACTGCGGCACTTGCGTCAGGTAATAGGCGACCACCCATCGCAGCGAGACATGGGCTTCAATGAAGTCCGACGTGTTGCTTTGCAGGTCGAACACAAGCCAAATGGAGAGGAACCCGAAAAAGCAGAGCAGGAACGGGGTGAGGAAGCTGCGAAGGAGGTAACGGTCCAGAAGGATCATGGGCGAAGTTCCTTACTAGAGCATTCGCGCGGGAATTTCCAATAAATCCGCACCTCTGGGCGAAACGAGGGCCCAAAAATGTTCACGCAAAGCGCAAAGGCGCAAAGGAAGGAAGATCCTCATGGCCTGTAGACGGGGTGCCGCGCGGCATGAAAATGGGGGAAAGGGAGCGATTTTATTGCATGCCTTTGCCCTCTTTTTTGCGTCTTTGCGTGAGAAATTCTGTGTGCGCGCTTGATGCGAGTGGGGGATGGGGGGCATTTTAGCGGTTTCCATGATTGCCTTCCGGGAACAGATTGGTGACGAGTTTGTGGAGCGCGTCCGGCAGATTTTTGCGCCGGACGGGCTGCTTGCCGTCGCGCGCAATTTCGAATACCGGCCCGAGCAGCAGCAGATGGCGGTGGCGGTGGCCCGGGCGCTCTCGGAGGAGCGGCACCTGGTGGTGGAGGCCGGGACGGGGGTCGGCAAATCGCTCGCGTACCTGGTGCCGTCGATTCTCTTTGCCCTGGAGCGGAAAAAGAAGGCGGTGATCTCCACCTACACCATCAATCTCCAGGAGCAGCTCGTTTACAAAGACATCCCGATCTTGCAAAAAATCCTCCCCGTGGAGTTCGAGGTGGCGCTTTGGAAGGGCCGTCAGAATTATCTCTGCCCGCGCCGCCTGGAGCGGGCGATGCAGAGCCCGGGCGATCTTTTCACCTCGCCCGAGCAGGAGGAGCTGAAGCGGATTTGGGAGTGGTCCAAGACGACGCAGGATGGTTCGCTGGCCGACTTCGCCGTGGAGCCGGACCCGGCCGTCTGGGCGCAGGTGTGCAGCGAACCCCACTTATGCACCGTGAAAAGCTGCGGCGGCAAGGGGAGCCGCTGTTTTTACCAGCTCGCACGCAAGCGGCTCCTGGCCGCCGACGTGGTGGTGATGAACCACACCCTCTTTTTCCTCAACGCCGGGTCGGCCGACGAGGCGCAGGACCAGGACGGCTACATTTTCGCCAACGATTTCGTGATTTTCGACGAAGCCCACACGGTGGAAGGCGTGGCCGCCAAGCAGATCGGGATCAATATTTCCCAATTCGGCCTTAAATACGCCCTCCAGCGGCTTTACAACGAGCGGACCAAGAAGGGGCTTTTTACCGCGCTGCGCAACCCCGACGGCGTGCGCGAGGTGACGGCGCTTTTGGCCGAGGTGGACAAATTCTTCGACGCCGTGGCCGAGAAAGCCCCCTTCACCAAGGGGCGCGAGGTGCGCATCCGGCAGCCCGACCTGGTGCCCGACACGATCACCAAGAAGCTCGCCGAACTCCAGGCGCTGATCGTCGCGGTGCTCAAAAACGTGGAGGACGAGATCACCAAGGCCGAGCTTCAGGAAATGGGCCGGAAGGTTCGGGACACCCGGCTGGGCATCGCCACATTCCTTTCCCAGAGCGCCGAAGAGCACGTCTACTGGGTGGAGAAGACCGGCCGCCAGGGGCAGTTCTGCGCGCTCAACGCGGCACCCGTGGACATCGCCGCGCACCTGCGGGCGATGCTCTTCAAAGAAGGCTCCACGTGTGTCATGACCAGCGCCACGCTCTCGGTGGGCAGCGCGGAAATGCACTACTTCCGCAACCGCGTCGGCGCGGAGGAAGTGACGGCGGAACAGGTGGGCAGCCCGTTCGATTACGAAAAGCAGATGCGCCTCTACGTCACGCGCAAGATGCCCGACCCGCGCGACGCCGGGTATGAGGAGGCGCTGGCCGCGCAGGTGGAGAAGTTCGTGGGAATGAGCCGGGGCCGCGCGTTTGTGCTCTTCACCTCCTACAAGACCTTGCAGGCGATGGCGGAGCGGCTCCGCAAGCCGTTCGACAAGCAGGGGTGGAACCTGCTGGTGCAGGGCCAGGGGATGTCGCGCCACCGGCTGGTGGAGGATTTCAAAAAAGAAGGGGAGCCCAACGTCCTCTTCGGCACCGACAGTTTCTGGAGCGGCGTGGACGTGCCCGGCGAGGCGCTTTCCAACGTCATCATCACACGGCTGCCCTTTGCCGTGCCCGACCACCCTCTCATTGAGGCGCGCTTGGAAGTGATCCAGGGGCAGGGGGGCGATCCCTTTTCCGAATACTCGCTGCCCGAGGCGATTCTTAAATTGCGCCAGGGCGTGGGGCGGCTGATTCGGACGAAATCGGACACCGGGATGGTGGTCATCCTCGACCCCCGCATCCTCACGAAAAGCTACGGTGCGGCGTTTTTGAAAGCCCTGCCCAAGTGCCCGGTGGAAGTGGTGTAACGGGGGGCTACCGCACGGCGGCCAGCGCGGCGCGCGTCAGCCGCCGCAGCGCGCGGTAGCGCGATCTGGGTCACGCGTCACGCTTGCAGCGCGGCGGCTTTGCACGCTTGCAGGTCGAGCTTGCCGCTGGTCATCACCGGGATGGCGGGGATGCGGTGGATGATTTTCGGAATCCAGAGCGGCGGCACGCCCCGTTCAAGCAGTTCGGAACGGAGTTTGGAAAGATCGATCTCCAGGGTGCTTAAGAGGACGATGGCCTCGCCCTTGGCGGCGTTGGGAACGCCGACGATGCAGAGGCTCCGTGTTTCCTCGTTGCCGCCGCCAAGCGCCTCCTGGATTTTCGTTTCCAACGCCTCGTGGGGAACCATTTCGCCGCCGATTTTGGAGAACCGCGCCACGCGCCCCTCGATGTAGAGGAAGCCGTCTTCGTCAAACCGGGCGAGATCGCCGGTTTTGAACCATTTTTCTTGGAGAACCTCGGCGGTTCGCGCCGGGTCGTTGAGATAGCCCTCAAAAATATTCGGCCCTTTGACCCATAGCATCCCGGTGTCGTGACAGGAGAGGATGCGGCCGGTTTCGGGATCGCGGATCTGCGCGGCGATGCCGGGGGCGAGCTTGCCGACGGAGCCGGGCCGCGAGGAAGGCTGCACTTCGTCCTCGGGCTTGGATTTGCGGGGTTCAGGGAGGTTGACGGCGACCACGGGGGCGGTCTCGGTGAGCCCGTAGCCCTCCATCACTTCCTTGCCGAATTTCTCCTGGAAGGCGTTGGCCACATCCCGAGGGAGTTTCTCCGCGCCGGTGATGACGAGGGTGGCCGAGGCGAGCTGCTCGGGGCGGGCTTTGCGCAGGTAGCCGCGCAGGAAGGTGGGGGTGGCCAGGAGCACGGTAATTTTGTGTTTCTGGATCAGTTCCGCGTTTTTCTCCGCGTCCAGCGGGTTCGGGTAGGTGACCATCTTGATGCGCTCGATGAGCGGATACCAGAGCGTGACCGTGCAGCCGAAGGAGTGGAAAAAAGGGAGCGAGGCGAGGAGGCCGTCGCGCGGGGTGAGGTTGAGGAGTTCGCTGAACTGGGCGACGTTGGCGAGCAGGTTGCGGTGGCTCAAGACGACGCCCTTGGGTTCGCCGCCCGAACCGCTGGTAAAGAGGACGACGGCTTCCCGGTCGTCGCCCCGACGGGGAATCCGCAGCAGAGGGGCGAGCAGCCACCAGGGGGTGAGCGCCACCACGGCCCGCCAGCAAAGAGTCCTGACGCGCAGCGGGGGGAGGATTTCCTCCAGCAACAGCAAATGCGGGGGAAGCGGGAGATCGCCAAAGCGTTTCAGCACTGGCCCGGCGGTGAGCAGGTCTTCCAGGCCGCCAATTTGGACGGACGACGCCATCGCCGCGCTCCCTGCGGTGAAGTTGAGGTTCACCGGGACTTTGTCGGCCAGCATGACGGCGAGATTGGCGATCACGGCGGCGCGGCCCGGCGGCAGCATGATGGCGATCCGCTTGTTGGGGCAGTGGGCGTTCAGATAGCGGGAGAGGACGATGGCGGCCGAGAGGATCATCCCCCGGCTCATGCGGGAGCCGTCCATGCCGTCGATCACGACGGTTTCAAATTGATGGTGCTTCAAGCCCCGCAGGCAGGCGAACGCCAGGTGGCCGTGGAGAAGGGGGCGCTGCTGGTAGGCGGCTTCGCCCAGTTCCAGCATCCGCTGGCGCAACAGCGCGATGCCCGCGCGGTCGTGCGCCATCGGCTCGCCGAAGTCGAGGGTGACGGGGTAGGGGATGCGCCGGGGGAGCTTTTTAAAAAAACGCCCCCCCTGGAAGGAGAAGATGGAGCCCCAGAGCTGGTCGAGCCAGACGGGGACGACCGGGCACTCGGTGGCATGCGCGATCAGTTCATAGCCGCGCCGCAGCCGCAGGAGCATCCCCGTGCGGGAAAGCTCCCCTTCCGGGAAGATGCAGACGATCTCCCCGGCCTGGATGCGCGCGGAGGCCGCACGCAGGGCGTCCTTGGCTTTGCGTGAGGAGATGGGGATCGCCCCCAGGAGGCGGAAGAGGGGGTGCAGGAGGGGGTTCCTGTAAATTGGCTCGTACACCAGAAACCGGATCGCACGCGGGCAGGCGGCTTGCAGCAGGATGGCGTCCACCCAACTGACGTGATTGGGCACAAGAAGGCAGCCGCCTTGCGGCAGGTTCTCGATTCCACGGACGTGGAGCCGGTAAACCGTGCGCACGAGGCGTTCGGCCAGTTTGAGGAGCAAGCTCTTGCAAGACATCGGAACGGGGAGGTTTACCCGGTAAATCTCGCATGGTCTAGCCGAGATTGCAGGGGGGGACAGGGCGCACACCTTTTAAAAGCGCCATTTTCATGCCGCTGGGAGCCCTGTCTGCGGGGCATGGGGATCTGTGGTGTAATGCTTTTGGCGTGTGCGCCGTGGGTGAACCGCCGAAGCCGCTTGAGAAATGCGGGCGGGGGCGTAAGATGGCGCTCCTCATGTTCCGCCGGATCGTCTTTCTCTCCTGCCTCGTCTCCTTGTGCGGCCCTCTTTGGGCCCAGGAGGAGGCCATCAAGCCCGCCTGGCTGACGGAAAAGTTCGCCCGCACCTACACGCTCAAAATCCCCGCTCCGCGCGGGCAGATCGTGGACCGCAACGGCGAGCCCCTGGCCGTCACGCGGGTTTGCCAGAACCTCGCCGTCGGTTTCCCGACTCCGCTGGATTACTCCGACGCCAAAGCCGTCGCGTTCGCCCGGGGCGAGATCGAAAAGGCCGAGCGCCTCACCGGGCGGAAAATAACGATTTCCGACAAAGCCATCGAGCGCCATTACCGCAACCGGGGCATTCTCCCGCTCGATATTTTGCAGGATGTCTCTTCCGCCGACCAAGCGGCGTTGAAGGGGAAAATGGGCGACGGGCTCGTTCTGCACCCGATGTACGTCCGCTCCTACCCCAACGGCGCGCTCGCGGCCCACATCCTGGGCTATGCCGGGCGCTCCGGTCCGATCCCCGACGGCCCGGTGGATAACAACGAGCCGCTCTGGGCTGATGCGGAGGGGCGCGACGGCCTGGAGGCGGCCTTCAACGAACAGCTCACCGGCAAGCCCGGCCAGATCACGCTCCACTTCGACGCCAGGGGGAAGAAGGACTACGAGAAAGTGACCGTTCCGCCGCAGCCCGGCTACAACGTCGTCACCACGCTCGACATCCGGCTCCAGCGGCTGTGCGAGAAAGCCCTGGAACGCGGGGTCAAACGGGGCGCGCTCGTCTTTCTGGACCCGAACACCGGGGACATCCTGGCTATGGCTTCCTGGCCATCCTACGATCCGAACGTCTTCATCCCCGCCATCACCGCGGAGCAGTTCAAGGCCCTCAACGACAACCCGAACCACCCGCTCATCCCCCGCGCCTTCCGCAGCGCCTACCCGCCCGGCTCCACGTTTAAGACCTTCGTCGGCCTCGCCGCGCTGGAAAGCGGCACGATCAAGCCCGAGGACGAATTTGCCGGCCCGCCTTCCATGCAAGTCGGCAACATCGTCATGCGCAACTGGAAGAAAACCGACGCCGGGATGCTCACCCTCGCCGAGGCGCTGGAGCAATCGTGCGACACCTGGTTTTACCAGGTCGGCATCAAGACCGGCTCCAAGCCGCTGGTGGAATGGGCGCAACGCTTCGGCTTCGGCGTCAAAACGGGCATCCCGTTGCGTTCCGAAGCCGACGGGCTCGTTCCCACCTCCGACTATTTGAAGAAAAAGGAAGGCCGCCGCTTTACCGACGGCGACCTGGCGAACTTTTCCATCGGCCAGGGCTTCCTGCTCGTGACGCCGCTCCAGATGGCGCAAGCCATGGGAGCCGTTGGCAACGGCGGCACCTTCTACCAGACGCGCCTGGTGCTCCAGGTGCAGGGCCTGGACGACAAAATCATCACCGGCTACGATGTCCGCATCAAAGACCAGGTCGAAATCAATCCCGACCACCTTGCCGCGTTGAAAAAGGGGCTCATCGACGTGGTGACGGGCGGGCATGCCACGGGGAGCCGGGCCGAAGTGGAGAATGTCGAGGTCGCGGGCAAGACCGGCACCGCCGAATGGGGGCCGAAGACCGCCGGGCGCAACGCGGCGTGGTTCACGGGATTCGCTCCGGCCGACGTGCCCAAATACGCCTTCGCCGCTCTCTACGAAAGCGACGTGAACCAAAAGAACAGCCACGGCGGCACCGTCGCCGCGCCGCTGGTCGGCCAGGTGCTCAAAGAGCTTTTCAAAGACGAATCAAAGCCGCAGAAGCCCAAACGGCCCAAGGCAGAGGCGCCCGCTGAGGAAGAAAGCGCGGGGGATTAGAGCGTGCTACCGCAAAGGCGGCGGCGGCCCCTTGGTGTCGAGGTAGGTGGAAAATTCCTGGATCATCGCGGCGATTTCCGGCGTGCGCGTGGTGACCGACTTGGCCAGCTTCTCGTAATTATCCGGGTTGCGTTGCGAGAGCTCTGCAAGCGCCAGGAACACGGCGAGCGCGTT
This sequence comes from Verrucomicrobiota bacterium, assembly GCA_037143855.1. GTDB lineage: Bacteria > Verrucomicrobiota > Verrucomicrobiia > Chthoniobacterales > Chthoniobacteraceae > UBA695. The sequence continues at coordinate 29,558 of JBAWXX010000025.1, forward strand.
GTTCATGGAGTGCTTCATCTCGCTGTAGCGCGTCCGGAAATCCATCCATTCCTCGTAGGTAAAATGGACGGGGTTCTTTTCTGCCGAAGTTATCTCTGGAGCTGGCGGATTCATTGTGCTTTGGTGATGATTCCCACAAATCCTGCAAAATGGCTGCGGAGACAATCAAAATCACAGGGGCGAGGCAACATAACCTCAAGAATCTTTCATTGGAGATTCCCCGCCAGAAGCTCGTCGTCATGACGGGCTTGAGCGGTTCGGGCAAGTCGTCCCTTGCCTTCGACACCCTGTACGCCGAGGGCCAGCGCCGTTATGTGGAGAGCCTTTCCGCCTACGCCCGGCAGTTCCTGGACCAGATGCAGAAGCCCGACGTGGACTTCATCGAGGGGCTCTCCCCCGCCATCGCCATCGAGCAGCGCTCCTCCGGCAGCAACCCGCGCTCCACCATCGCCACGACGACGGAAATCTACGATTACCTGCGCGTCCTCTACTCCGCCATCGGCCAGCCGCACGACCCGTCCACCGGCGCGCCGGTTTTCAAACAGACCACGCAGTCCATTGTGGACGCCCTGCTCGCCTTCCCGGAGGAGACGCGGCTCATCCTGCTCGCCCCGCTCGTGGAGGGGCAGGCCGGGGAGTTCCGCGACGTGCTGGAGAAGATCAAGCGCGAGGGGTTCATTCGCGCGCGGCTGGACGGGGAGATCGTGGAACTCGGCAACCCCCAGCAGCCGGTGAAGCTCGACAAGGGCAAGAAGCACGCCATCGAAGCCGTCGTGGATCGCCTGATCGTGCGCGCGGGTGCCCGCCAGCGGTTCGCCGATTCCGTGGAAACCTCCCTCAAATGGGGCGGCAGCCGGATGCTCGCCCTCAGCCAGGCCCCGGGGGAAACGGGCTGGACCGCGCACCGCTATTCCACCGATTTCACCAACCCGGAAACCGGCTTCACGATCCCCCAGCTCACGCCCAAGCATTTTTCCTTCAACAGCCACCTGGGAGCCTGCCCCGCCTGCCACGGCTTGGGGACGGAACTGGTGTGCGATCCCGACCTGATCGTCCCCGACCGCTCCAAAAGCCTCGCCGGGGGAGCCGTCGCCCCGTGGGCCAAGGCCACCAAGCGGATGACCGGGTATTACCGGGCAATCCTGGCCGCGCTGGCCCGCGCGTTCCGCGTTTCCCTGGACGCGCCGTTTGAGGAACTGCCGCAGCGTTTCCAAGACGCCCTCTTTTTCGGAACCGGCGACCGCTGCATCGATCTGCAAATGGAAAGCGGGACGCGCAAGAGCCGCATCGAGCGCCCGTTTGAAGGCGTGGTGGGCAACCTCCAGCGCCTTTACGAACAGACCGCGAGCGAACTGCGGCGGGTGCAAATCCGCGCCTACATGAGCCGGCGCGAATGCTCCGTCTGCCGCGGCGCGCGGCTCCAGCCCGAAATCCTGGCCGTCACCCTCACCGGCGAAGGGGGGCGGGAGCTGGGCATCCAGGCGTTGTGCGGCCTGACGATCCGCGCCGCCAAAGGCTTCCTGGAGCATCTGGCGCTGACCCCCCAGCAGCGCGTCATCACCAGCGAAGTTTTGCGTGAAATCCTGGCTCGCCTGAGCTTTCTGGACGAAGTCGGCCTCAATTACCTGAACCTCGACCGCGAGAGCGGCACGCTCTCAGGCGGCGAAGCCCAGCGCATCCGGCTGGCCACGCAGATCGGCTCCGGGCTCGCGGGCGTCCTCTACGTCCTGGACGAGCCGAGCATCGGCCTGCACCAGCGCGACAACGACCGCCTCATCGGCACGCTGCGCCGCCTGCGCGACCTGGGCAACTCCGTCATCGTCGTGGAGCATGACGAAGACACGATCCGCGCCGCCGATTACATCGTCGATCTCGGCCCCGGGGCGGGCGTGCGCGGCGGGCAGTTGGTCGCCCAGGGGACGCTGGAGGAGGTGCTTGCCACCCCCGGCTCGCTCACCGCCGATTACCTCACCGGGCGTCTGTCCATCCCCGTCCCGCGCCACCGCGTCGTCCCGGCGGGAAAGAAGAACCTGGCAAAAGATCCGCGCGCCCTCTCCAGTGGGTGGCTCACCATCACCGGCGCGAGCGAAAACAACCTGCACGACCTGACCGCCTCCTTCCCCCTCGGCTGCTTCACCTGCGTGACCGGCGTTTCCGGCAGCGGCAAATCGACCTTGGTCGGCGACATCCTCCAGCGAGCCCTCTTCCGGCACTTTTACGGCTCCAAGGAGCGCCCCGGCAGCTACCGCTCCCTCCTCGGGCTCGACCAGGTGGACAAAGCCATCGTCATCGACCAGACCCCGATTGGCCGCACCCCGCGCTCCAACCCCGTCACCTACACCGGCGCGTTTGGGCCGATCCGCTCCCTCTTCGCGCAGTTGCCCGCCTCGCGCGTGCGCGGCTACGAGCCCGGCCGCTTCTCCTTCAACGTCAAGGGGGGGCGCTGCGAACACTGCGCGGGCGACGGCGTCATCCAGATTGAAATGCACTTCCTCGCCGACGTGTACGTGGAGTGCGAAGTCTGCCACGGCCGCCGCTACAACCGCGAAACGCTCGAAGTCACCTACAAAGGCAAGAACATCGCCGACATACTGGATATGACGGTGGATGAGGCGGCGCGGTTCTTCCGCAACGTTCCGACCGTCTGCGACAAGCTGGTCGCGCTGGAGGACGTGGGCCTCGGCTACGTCTGCCTTGGGCAGGCCGCCACCACGCTTTCCGGCGGCGAGGCCCAGCGCGTCAAGCTCGCCGCGGAACTTGCCAAGAAAGCCACCGGCCGCACCGTCTACATCCTCGACGAGCCGACCACCGGCCTGCACTTCGCCGACATTCACAAATTATTGGAGGTCCTCCTCAAGCTGCGCGACGCGGGCAACACGCTCATCGTCATCGAGCATAACCTGGAGATGATCAAGTGCGCCGACTGGGTCATCGACCTCGGCCCCGAAGGGGGCGCGGACGGAGGCCGGATTGTGGGGGAGGGGACGCCGGAACAGATCGCGGAGATTGAGGAAAGTTACACGGGCCGCTACCTGCGCCGCGTGCTTCGCCAAGAACTCTCACACTAAGGGACTCCGTAAGCTCGGGAATGCTCTAAGCTAAGGCCATCTTTCAGAAGTAAACGGACAAGAGGACGCAGGGGGTTTTGCCTTTGCGTGAGCCCCCCCTTCTCCGCGTCTTCTTCAGACCGGTTCCACGATGATCCGCGCTCCCTCCACGGCGGCCACGCGGACGCGCACCCCGGGGTCCACGAACTGCCCGGCCGTGATCACATCGTAGAGCTCCCCGCCGAATTCCGCCTTGCCGCTGGGGCGCAGGATGGAGCGGGCAACTCCCTCGGCCCCCACGGAAAGCCGCGTGAACTCGCTTTTGCCAATGGGAAGCGCCGCCCCGGAGGGCTGGCGCGTTGCCAACACCAGCCCGCGAAAGAAGGAGGCTTTGGGCAGGTATTTGGCCAGGACGGCGATCATCGCCGCGGCGAGCCCCACGGCAATTCCAAGTTTCGCCAGCGGCAGGAGCAGGGCTTCCGGCTCCGGCAGCAGCGGCGCGCCGGGGTAGCGGTCCACCATGGCCCAGAGAATGGCCGCCACCATCAGGGCCGCGCCCGTGAGGCCCGGCAGGATGGTGCCGGGGTGGATGAAAAGCTCGCCCAGCACGAGCGCAAGCCCGAGCAAAAAGAGCACCGGGGCCTCCCATCCGGCCAGCCCGGCGATGTAATGCCCCAGGAAGAAAATGCCAAAGCAGAGGAGGGCGGCAATCGCAGGCAGTCCCGTCCCGGGCATCTTGAATTCCAGATACGCCCCGAGGATGCCGCCCAGCAAAAAGAGGGGCGCCAGCGTGGTGATCCAGAAGGCTAACATCTCAAACCCGGTGGGCTCCACCCGCCGCCACGTGCCGCCGAGCTTCGCCTGCGAGAGCAGATCGGGGATGGAGGAGGCAATCCCGGCGGCCAGCACCGGCTTGCCGTCGATCAGCTTGACGGCGTCCTGCGCGCTCAAGGTGAGCACGGAGCCTTTTTCGTGGAGCGTCTGCCCGCCCACCACGACGGCTTTGTCCTTGTTGATGAACGCCCGGGCGATATCCGGGTTGTGCCCGTTCTCCTTGGCCACGCTGGCGAAGTAGTCGGAGTAGTAGGATATCGTTTTGTCCTCGATCGTCTTGCCGAGGTCCTGCCCCCCCGGCAACACAGGGGCGGCCGCGCCGATGGCGCTGATGGGGGCCATGTAAATCCGCTGGGTGGAGATGGCGATCAGGGCTCCGGCCGATCCGGCGTTCGGGTTGATATAGGCCAGCGTGGGGAGCTTCACCTGGGCCAGCGCCTTCTGCATTTGCACGCAGGCCGTTAACTCGCCGCCGTAGGTGTCCATGTCGAGCACGATGGCCCGCGCCTCTTCGCGCTGGGCTTCCTTGAGCGCCCGGCGCAGAAAGAAGAAGCGGGCCTGGGAAATTTCCCCCTGGATGGGGATGACCACGACCTCCGCCGCCCGAGCCGTGCCGTTCCACGCTCCCGCCATCAGTATCCCCGCCAACATCACGCGCAGCAAAGCTTTCATAGGCAGCGCCACTTTCGCCATTTTCGCCCCGCCGCACAAGCCGATTCGGCGTAAAGTCCCGTGCGAAAATGACTAAATTCCTCAATCCCCCGCATTCTTTTTCAATCTGATCTTGAATTACTGGGAAAAAGGTGGAAACAATTGCCGCCTCTATGAAACACATATTCCTCGCTACGGTTTTTGCCGTGGCTACCCTCACCGCCTGCACTCACAAGACTGTTGTCGCTCCTACGGACAGCAAGGTCGTCAAGACCCCCTGCTGCAAGAAGGCCAAATAGTCTTTTGCCCACGCAGTGCGTGGCGAATCACTGGAACGAGAGCTGCGCCCTTCGGGGATGTCAGCTCTCGTTCTTTTTTACCCCCTGGAGCTTGCTCCAGATCGCTCCGCTGAAAACGGCCATTCCAAAAAGCGTGATGGCCAGGAAGCTGGAAGGCTCGGGCAGCCCGGCGTAATCGAGCTTCACGTCGTCGATGGTGAACACGCCGGTGTTGCCGCTGGCAAAAATCCCCACGGCGTCAAACGTCGTGAACAGGCCGGCCGTGTAAGTCTGCACGATATCGGAGGCGCCAATCCGGCTCTCCACCGTGATCCCCTCCACCGTGCGGGCAATCGCCATACTGGCCTCGTACATTTGCCCCGGCGTCGCCCCGCCGCGCTGGATGTGTTCCATCCCCTCGGTGTAGGTGGCAATCGAGAGCAGATTGTGGCCGGTTTTGTCGCGCGTCTCGATGTGATCGCGCCCTGGGCCGGAGGGATCGACGCCAAAGACGCCCGAAGTGGCGTAGCCGGTGTAGTTATTGAAGAGGGCGTTGTTAAAGCCGAGGCCGTCTTTCGCCAGGGAAAAACCGCCGGAGTTGTACAGCCCGAACAGGAAGTTGTTGTCGCCCGTGGCCGTCTGCGCAAAGCTGTAGGTGAAGCTCAATGTCAGCGACTGGCCCACTTGCAGCGTCACCGGATTGAAATTGGCCATCGCCGTGGCCTGCCCGGCGGAGGCATCCTGGAAGGTCAGCCCGGCATCCGTCACGGTGGCGCTGGAGGAGGCTCCTCCAAGATACCAGTGCGCCGAAGAAGGCGCGGATTGCGTCACCCGTTCGCCGTCCGAAAAGGTATCGTCCAGAACGAGAGTGGCCTCGGCCCGAAGCCCAACCGCCAGGAGCCCGAGAGCAATCCTCCACCAAAGGCTTCGCTCCTTCGGGGATCGCCCTTTCGCGGAAGTCGTTCTATGGAAGTTCAGGCAGCTCAATGGGTTGCTTCTGTTGCCAAAAGGAAACTGTAAGGAAATAGACGTAGCATTTCGAGAAAAAACCCTCCATCCGGCACAAAAGAGCGCCAGGGGGAAGAGCTTGACAGAACGGTAAGCCTCCTGATAATTAGGCAGCTAAATTATTAGCCCCCTAACCACCAACGTTACCGCCATGCCGCTTTTAATGCTCAAAGACATCCCTCAGTATGAGTGCTTCCTGGAAGCGGCCAAGCACTACCCCACCCTGGAACCCTCCGCCAACGAAGCCTTTTTGCATCTGTTGCGGACGGCGGACCTTGTTGCCGCGGACAACCAGGTTTTTCTCCACCGCCACCATATCAGCCAGGGACGTTTCACCGTGATGATGCTGCTGCACCGTCCCTGGCTCAGAATCCAGACCCCGGCCTCCCTCGCCGAACAGGCGGGCGTCACCCGCGCCACCATGACGGGGCTCCTCGATACGCTCGAAAAAGACGGTCTGATCTCCCGGGAACCCGACAGCCAGGACCGCCGAACCACCCACATCCAACTGACGGAACGGGGCCGGGCCCGGATGGAAACGATGGTCCCGGAATGCTTCCAAGCCATCTCCCGGGTCGTCTCCCCCCTGACCAAGAGCGAGCGCAAGGAATTCGTGCGCCTGCTGCAAAAAATCCAGGAGGGGCTCATGCGCGCCCCTGCCCAAGCCCCCAAGCCGCCGGAGCCGCCCCTCGAATAGCCCCGCATGAACCTCACCGACCTCTTCATCCGGCGCCCGGTCGTCTCTTCCGTCATCAGCCTCTTGATTTTGCTGGCGGGACTCCAGGCGACCCGGATCCTCAATATCCGCCAATACCCGCGCAGCGACATCGCGGTGGTTTCCGTAACGACCACCTACGTGGGGGCCAACGCCGACCTCGTACGCGGCTTCATCACCACGCCGCTGGAGCGCGTGATCGCCAGCGCCGACGGCATCGACTACATCGAGTCCACCAGCGCGCAAAGCGTGAGCACCATCCTGGTGCACCTGAAGCTCAACTACGACACCAACGCCGCGCTCACCCAAATCCAGGCCAAAGTCGCCCAGGTGCGCAACGACCTGCCCACCGATGCGCAGGAGCCGGTCATCGACCTGCAAACTAGCGACGACCGCTTCGCCTCGCTCTATCTCGCCTTCTCCGCAAAGGACCTCGATTCCAACCAGATCACCGATTACCTGACCCGCGTGGTGCAGCCCAAGCTGACGGCCGTGAGCGGCGTCCAGCGGGCCGACATCCTCGGGGCGCGCACCTTCGCCATGCGCATCTGGCTCAAGCCCGACCGGATGGCCGCGCTAAACATCTCCCCCACCGAAGCCCGCGCCGCCCTTGCCGCCAACAACTACCTTTCCGCATTGGGAGCCACCAAGGGCTCAATGATTTCCGTCAATCTCGTCGCCAACACGAACCTCAAAACGGCCGAGGAGTTCAGCCAGCTCGTCATCCGGCGGAGCAACGGAGCCATCGTCCGGCTCAAGGACATCGCCGACGTCACACTCGGGGCCGAAAGCTACGACGCCGACGTTCGCTTTGACGGCCAGAAGGCGACCTTCATAGGCATCTGGGTGCTCCCCACGTCCAACTCGCTCGACGTCATCAAAGCCGTCCGGGCGGAACTCCCCTCCATCCGCGCGCAGCTCCCGGCGGGCATGGAAGTCACGATTCCCCACGACAACACCGAATACATCCAGGACGCCATCCATGAAGTCTGGAAGACCCTCCTCGAAACGCTCCTGCTGGTGGTGCTCATCATCTACCTCTTCCTGGGCACCGTCCGCTCCATCCTGATCCCGGTGGTCGCCATCCCGATCTCGCTGATCGGCGCGGCCTTCCTGATGCTCGTCTTCGGGTTCACCATCAACCTGCTGACCCTGCTGGCCATCGTGCTTTCCGTCGGCCTGGTGGTGGACGACGCCATTGTGGTGGTGGAAAACGTGGAGCGCCACTTGATGGAGGGGCTGTCTCCCTTCCAGGCAGCCATCAAGGGCGCACGGGAACTGCTCGGGCCGATCATCGCCATGTCGATCACGCTCGCGGCCGTCTACGCCCCCATCGGCATCCAGGGGGGGCTCACCGGCGCGCTCTTTCGGGAATTTGCCTTCACGCTGGCCGGGGCTGTCGTGGTTTCGGGGGTGGTGGCCATCACCCTCTCGCCCATGATGTCCTCCAAGCTCCTGCGCGCGGGCGACTCCCACCGCGGCTACGCGAGCTGGATCAACCACCGCTTCGAGGGGCTCCGCGAGGCCTACCGGCGCACGCTCTCCAATACGCTGCGATGGTGGCCCGTCACCATCACCCTGGCCATCCTGATCGTCCTGCCGCTGCCAATCTTCTATCTTTTCTCTTCCAAGGAACTCGCGCCGAAGGAAGACCAGGGGATTGTCTTCGGGATCGTCCAGGCCTCGCCCAACTCCACCATCGAGCAGACAGGCCTGTTCACCGACAAACTCTACCAACTCTTCAAATCCTTCCCGGAGACCGACCACGTCTTTCAGGTCACCATGCCCAACTCGGGCTTCGTCGGCATGGTCGCCAAGCCGTGGAGCCAGCGCCACCGCACCACCCAGCAGATGGAGCGCGAAGTCGCCGCCAAGGCCGCCACGGTCGCGGGCGTCAACCTGATCACCATGACCCCGGCCGCCCTCCCCGGCGGCAGCGCCTTCCCCGTGGAAATCTCTCTCTCCTCCACCGCGGAGCCGGATCAACTGCTTGGCTTTGCCAACCAGCTCGTCACCACCGCCAAGGAGAGCAAAATCTTTTTCTTTGCCGACACGGACCTGAAGTTTGACCAGCCGCAGGCGGAAGTCGTCTTTGACCGCGACAAGGTTGCCGCGCTCGGCCTCAACCTCTCGCAAGTGGGGGCCGACCTTGGCACCTACCTGGGCGGCAACTACGTCAACCGCTTCAGCATCCAGGGGCGCAGCTACAAGGTGATCCCGCAGGTGAAGCGGGCCGAGCGGCTCACCACCGAGCAGCTCAAAAATCTCTACGTCAGCGGCCCGGACGGCAAACTCGTCCAGCTTTCCACCTTTGCCGATATCAAGCAGACCACCGAACCGCGCACCTTGAACCGCTTCCAGCAGCTCAACTCCGCGCGCATCCAGGGAGTCATCCCGCCGGGATTCCCTTTGGCCAGCGCGCTCAAGATCCTGGAAGACGAAGGGGCCAAAATCCTCCCCAAGGGCTTCACCCTCGACTACGCGGGGGAAGCCCGGCAGCTCCACACGGAGGGGAACAAGCTGACCGTCACCCTGGGCCTCTCCATCCTCCTGATCTTCCTGGTGCTCGCGGCGCAGTTTGAGAGCTTCCGCGATCCGCTCATCATCCTGCTCGGCTCCGTGCCGCTGGCGCTCTCCGGCTCGCTGCTGTTCACCTTCCTCGGGTTCACCTCGTTCAACATTTACAGCCAGATCGGCCTGATCACGCTGGTGGGGCTGATCGCCAAAAACGGCATCCTCATCGTCGAGTTCGCCAACACGTTGCAGGAACAGGGCCGCACGAAACTGGAAGCCGTGATCGAAGGGGCCGCCACCCGGCTGCGCCCGATCCTCATGACCACCACGGCCACCGTGGTGGGCCACCTGCCGCTCGTCTTCGCCAAGGGCCCCGGAGCCGCGTGCCGCAACAGCATCGGCGTGGTGCTGGTGACGGGCATGATCATCGGCACGGCTTTCACCCTCTTCGTCGTCCCGTCCATCTACATCCTCCTGGCCCGCAACCGCCACGGCAAGTCGGTGGAAGCCGTGGACGAAGCCGCCCCGGATCTGGAGATGGCGTTGAGCGAGGCAGAATAAAACTCGCATCCCCGGGCATCCCGGCGTACAAGCCTGGATGCAAAAGAAACTTTTCTCCGAGCTTGGCCTTGCGCCGGAACTGCTCAAAGCGGTGGCCAAAGTCGGCTACGAAGAGGCCGCGCCCATCCAGTCGGAAGCGATTCCCGTTCTCCTCGGCGGCGCGGATGTCTTCGGCCAGTCCCAGACCGGCTCGGGAAAAACGGCCGCCTTCGCCCTGCCCGCCATCCAGCTCGTGGACCCCGCGCTGCGGGCTCCGCAAATCCTGATCCTCTGCCCCACGCGCGAACTCGCCGTGCAGGTGGCCGAGGAAGTCGCCAAACTCGCCTTCTTCAAACGCGGCGTGCGCGAACTGCCCATCTACGGCGGCCAATCCTACGAGCGCCAGTACCGGGGCCTCCAGATGGGATCGCAAATCATCATCGGCACGCCCGGCCGCGTGATGGATCACCTCGACCGGGGTTCGCTCAAGCTCGACCACCTCAAGATGGTCATCCTCGACGAAGCCGACCGGATGCTCGACATGGGCTTCATCGACGACATCAAGACCATCCTCTCCCAGATGCCAGCGGAACGCCAAACGGTGATGTTCTCCGCCACGCTCCCGGCCCCCATCCGGCACCTGGTGGAGAGCTTCATGCGCAACCCGGTGAACATCCGCATCGCCGACCAGACCCTCACCGTCCCCAATATCGAGCAGGTCTATTATGAACTGGACCGGCGCGCGAAAGTGGAGGTGCTCTGCCGCCTGATCGACCTGGAGGACATCAAATTCGGCCTCATCTTCTGCGCCACCAAGATGATGGTGGATGAACTGACCGAACACCTCACGGCGCGCGGTTACGCCGCCGACAAGCTCCACGGCGACATGTCCCAGGCCATGCGCGAGCGCGTGATGGCCAAGTTCCGCAAGCGCGGGCTCGAATTTCTCGTCGCCACCGACGTCGCCGCGCGCGGCGTGGACGTGGACGACATCGAGGTTGTCTTCAACTACGACCTGCCCCAGGACAGCGAAGACTACGTCCACCGCATCGGCCGCACTGGACGCGCGGGCCGCAGCGGCAAGGCGATCACGTTCGTCGCGGGCCGCGAAATCTGGAAGCTCCAAAACATCATGCGCGCCACCAAGGGGAAAATCCTCCGGGCCCGCATCCCCACCGCCGAGGAAGTGGAGCAAAAACGGGAAAGCGCCCTCTTTGACCTTCTGCGCGAGACACTCGAAAGCGGCGATTACAAACGCCAGGATGAGTGGATCGACCAACTCCTCGACCAAGGCCACACCCCCACCGACATCGCCTCCGCCCTGCTCCACCTGGCTGGCAACGACAAACCGGCGCGCGCCGCCGGAGCGGAACCCCTTTCCATCCCCCCGCGACGCGAAGAACGGGCGGAACGCCGCTTTGACGCCGCGCCCGAACCGCGCCCGTATGAAAAGAAAAAGCGGTTCGCCAAGAACGCTCCCCAAGAGGGGGGCGACCTGCGGGAGTTGATCGGCAAGGCGCGCCCGCCCAAACGGGAACGCGCCCCCAAAGCGGAAGAGGAGCCCAGCAAAGTCTCCCACGAACCGGGCATGGTCCGGCTTTCGATGAACACCGGGCGCGACCACGAGATCGCCCCCGGCGACATCGTCGGCGTCATCGCTGGCGTGGCCAAGATTCCCAAGGGGAGCATTGGCGCGATCCGGCTGCTCGCCAGAACCTCCTACGTCGATGTCGCCGGCGAGCACACGGCGCACGTCCTGGAAAAACTCAATGGGATCACCTTCAAAGGCCGCAAACTTTTCATCAGTCTCGCCGAGTGAGCGCCGCCCCCGCATGCCCGCATGAATCGACTCGAACTTCGCGCCCTGCTCGCGGCGCTCGATCTCCCCGGCGATCCGCAAGAAACCTCCCACAGGCAACAGATGCTGGAACTGCTCGGTTCCGGGCGGCCCTGCTTTGAACGGAACGCCTTCCCCGCCCACTTCACCGGCAGCGCGCTCGTGCTGAGCGCCGATGGGCAGCGGGCGCTGCTCCATCACCACCGCAAGCTCAACCGCTGGATGCAGTTTGGCGGTCACTGTGAGGGAGACGCCGATATTCTGCGCGTGGCGCAACGGGAAGCCCTGGAGGAAAGCGGCATCGAGGGGTTGCATCCCCTCCAAGCCACGCCCTTCGACCTCGACATTCACGAAATCCCGGCGCGCCCCGGCGAACCGGCTCATTTCCACTACGACGTCCGTTTCCTGCTCGCCGCGCCCGCCGGAGCCCGGCATGCGTGCAGTGAAGAAAGCCTGGAGTTGCGGTGGTTCACCCCGCAGGAAGCCCTCGCCCTGCCCCTCGGGAGCGGGCTCCAGCGGCTCACCCGCAAGTGGCAAAAATGGGGAGGAGCCCCCCTCGGGCGTGATGAAAAGTGGTGCAGATTGGGAAGTTCCTTCTTTAGCGCCAACGGCGCGACCGCATACCAGCCTTGGCCAACGGCCAAGGTTTAGGTCGAAGCAACCCGTCAGGGCTGTAAGCCCGGCGCATCGGAATCACCTTATCCAGCAAGGAGGCGTCGGGCTTACAGCCCTAGAGCGGTTTCGGTTTATTTTGTCGTATGCTCTTCGGCGGCGAGAGTCGCTGTGCGTCTTTTTGCGCTTGGGCTGTATTTACAAATACAGCCGCTGCGCTCAAAAAGCCCCGCATCAACCCTCGGCGCTCTCAGATCATTGCGACAAAATAACCCAAAAACGCTCTAGGCCGTCTTTGGACTGGAAACCCAGCCCGTGTTCCTGTTTAGCGCGCAAGCTGGAGACGAAGGAGGGGGGCGAGGAATGTGGT
>JBAWXX010000026.1:0-41681 GCA_037143855.1 Verrucomicrobiota bacterium
GGACCCGGCGTTCAAACGCCGGGCTACTTTCGGGTTGTCCCTTTGGGACAATAAGACCAATCCAACTGTGTCATTGGTGTAATGCCATCTCTACGGTTTATTTGGTAGAATTGGCAGAGGGCTTTACGGCGGAGGGCTTCGCTTTCGCGTCCCATGGGGACGCTCTGAGAGTAGCCCGGCGTTTTAACGCCGGGTAGGGAGAGCGAAGCCTTACGTCCCGGCAGGGACGGTTGAAAATGAGCGTCATTTTCCCCCATCAAACGTCCCTCCGGGACGAAGCGTTGTTTCCCGCGGACCCGGCGTTAAAACGCCGGGCTACTTTCGGGTTGTCCCTTTGGGACAATAAGGCCAATCCAACGGTGTCATTGGTAGAAAAAAGGGGGCCGCCGCTCTCTCCCCGTCTCCGCGTCTTCTACTGGCGCGGGTCCAACACGTCGCGCAGAGCGTCGCCCAGGAAGTTGAGCGCCAGGAGCGTCGCGCTCATCGCCGTGGCGGGGAAGACCAGCAGCCACCAGTAGCTTTGCACCGGGTTGATCGCCTGCGCCCCGTCGGCCAGCAGCGAGCCCCAGCTTGCCTGCGGTGCCTGGATGCCCAGGCCCAGGAAGCTCAGGAACGACTCGTCCAGGATCACCGCCGGGACCGTCAGCGTCAGGTACACGATCACCACCCCCAGCAGGTTCGGCAGCAGGTGACGGGTCAGGATTTTCCAATGGCTCTGGCCCAGGCTGCGGGCCGCCAGTACGAACTGCCGCGACTTGAGCGCCAGCACCTGGCCCCGGACAATCCGCGCCATGGTGAGCCACTCGATCAACCCGAGCGAAAGCACCAGGATCACGATCCGCGAATAATTCACCAGCCCCGGCGCGCCCGCGTCCAGGAGCCACGTTTTCACCCGTGCGTCGAAGGCGTTGATGGCGATGAGCAGGATGATGAGGCGCGGCACCGCGTAGAGAATTTCCACGAAGCGCATCAGCGCCCCGTCCGTCTTGCCCCCCGCGTAGCCCGACACCAGCCCGTACGCCGTGCCGATGAAAAACGCGATCAGCGCCCCGGCGATCCCCACCGCCAGCGAAACGCGCGCCCCGCTCAACACCCTGTAAAGCATATCCTGCCCGTGCAGATCCGTCCCGAACGGGTGCGCCCACGACGGGGCGGCGAATTGCGCCGCGCTCACCTCCCCGGCCGAGCCGGGCAGCAGCATCGGCCCGAACACGGCGGCCAGCGTCACCAGCGCCACCACGATCAGCGAGACGCGAACAGCCCCCCCGCGCGCCAGGAGCCGTCGCCAGGCATTGGGAGACTCAGCGGGATTCATAGAGCTTGATCCGGCGGTCCAGCCACGGGTAGGCCAGGTCGGCCAGCAGGTTCAGGATGACCAACAGCGCGCAGTAGACAATCACCACGCCCTCCAGCAAAAAACCGTCCCGGTTCTGGATCGAGTTCACGAAAAACCCGCCCGCGCCCGGGATGTTGAAAATCGTCTCCACCACAATCGAGCCGGTGAGCAGATTCGCCGCCAGCGGGCCCAGGAACGAGACCACCGGCAGCAGCGCCACCTTGGCCGCGTGCCGGGCGACGACGCGCCATTCCGCCAGGCCCTTGGCGCGCGCCGTGCGGATGTAATCCTGGCTTAAGACCTCCAGCATGCTCGTGCGCGTCAGCCGGGCGATGTAGGCCACGTAAGGCCCCGCGAGCGTCACCGCCGGGAGCCACAAGCAGGCCGGGCTGCCCCAGCCGCCCACCGGCAGCCAGCCCAGCCAGAGCGCGAAGATGAGAATCAAGAGCGGCCCGGTTACGAACGTCGGAATCGAAATCGCCAGCAGCGAGGCGACCATCACCCCGGTTTCCTCCGGCGCACCCCGCCGGGCCGCCGCCCAGCCCCCCAGCGTGACTCCCCCCACCGTGGCGAGCAGAAAAGCAACACCCCCCAGCACCGCCGAGACCGGCAGCGTTTGCGCCAGCAACTCGTTCACCGTCCGGTTGCGGTAGCGGGTGGAAGGGCCCAGATCCCCGTGCGCCAGCCGTCCCAGATAGGCCGTGTATTGCTGCCACGGCGTCCCGTTGTAGTGAAATTTCAGCTCCAGCGCCTGGCGCGCCGCAGGCAGCAGTTCGCGCTCCCGGCTGAACGGCCCGCCCGGGGCGGAGCGCATCAGGAAAAACGTGATCGAAACGACGCAGAAGAGGACCAGCAGCATCGAAGCGAAACGGCGCAGGACAAAAGCGAACATGGGTCGGCCGCCAACCTAGCCGAAGCCGCGAAAAACTCACGCAAAGAAGCGGCAAAAGAAACCTGGAGCCTATTTCCCCAGCTTCGCCCGCACCAGTTCGCCCAGCCGGGCACCCAGGGCGGCGTCGCCCAGGCGGTCGATGGCTTCCTGGAGGAACCCGTGGACGATCAGCCGCTGGGCCTCGCGTTGCGGAATGCCCCGGGCGAGGAGGTAGAACAATTCTTCCGCCTCGATCTGCCCCGAAGTCGCGCCGTGCGAACAGCGGACTTCATCGGCGAGAATCTCCAGGCCGGGCATCGAGTTGGCCTCCGCCTCGTCGCTCAAGAGCAGGTTGCGGACTTTTTGGTAGGCGTCCGTCCGGTGCGCCCCCGCTTCGACCCGGATCATCCCGGCGAAGATCGTCCGGGAAGCGCCGTCGAGCGCGTTTTTATACAGCAGATCGCTGGAGGCCCCCGGCGCGAGGTGATCCTGGAACGTCCGTTGGTCGAATTCCTGGCCGCCATCCGAGGCCGTGACCGCGAGCATGTCGCTGCGTCCCCCTTCGCCCGCCAGGCGGCTGGCGCTTTCCGTGCGGGCATAGCGGCCGCCCAGGTTCACATTCAGACTTTTCACGGTGGCGTTGCGCCCCACGAGCGTGTTGTTGACCTGGATGGCCAGCGTCGCGCGGTTCCAGTTCTGCACGCAGACATAGTTCACCTGCGCTCCGTTCCCGGCATACAAATCGTTGAAGCCGACGGCCAGCCCGGCGGTGTCCGGTTCCGCCCCCTGGAAATAATCGACCAGCGTCACCTTGCTCCCTTCTCCCGCGATCAAGAGCGTGTGGGGGAACGTGGCATTTTTCTCCCCCGAGAGCCAGTGGAAGACCTCTATCGGGAGGCCGATCTCCACGCCCGCCGGGACGTGGAGGAACGTCCCCGTCCGGACGCGGGCCGCGTGCAGCGCCGCGAATTTCGCGCTCCCGAGCGGCGCGCCGTGGGCCATGAAGTGTTGCCGGAACAGCTCCGGGTGGGCCTGCGCCGCCGTTTCCAGCGGCTCCCAGATCACGCCTTTCCGCGCGAGTTCCCTGGAAAGCACCTCGCGGGAGAGGAGCGTGTCGTTGGCGAAAACCATCTTGCCTGCCGCCTCCGCGAGCCCCGCGGAGCCTTTCAGAATCCGGTCGCGGTCGCCGGAAAACGGGGCGGTCGGTTCCGCGAACGGCATCAGATCCAGCGCCTTGAAATTGGCGAACCGCCACGTCTCGTCGGTGCGCCCCGGCATCGGGAGGGCATCGAACTGTTGCCGTGCTGCTGTGCGCGCGGCTTCGTCAGTAAATAAAAGGGTGCTCATGTTTTTCTTCTTTGCGCCTTTGCGTGAGTTAACCAACAGACCCCTCCATTTCGAGATCGATCAAGCGTTTGAGTTCCACGGAGTATTCCATCGGGAACTGGCGGACGAGGTCGTTGACGAAGCCATTGACGGAGAGGCTCATCGCCTGGCCTTCGGTGAGTCCGCGCTGCTGCATATAGAAAATCTGCTCCGCGCTGATCTGGCTGACGCTCGCCTCGTGCTGCACGGCGTTGCCCGTTCCGCGCACCGTGATGGCGGGATACGTATCCGTGCGGCTGTCCGTGTTGATGAGAAGTGCGTCGCACTCCGTATTATTTTTGCACCCCTTCAAATGCTTTGGCACATGGACCTGGCCCCGGTAGGTGGCGCGGCCCGTTCCGGCGGAGATCGATTTCGAGATGATGTTGCTGGTCGTCTCGTCGGCCGCGTGGATCATCTTTGCCCCGGTGTCCTGGTGCTGGCCGTTGCTGGCGAGCGCGATGGAAACCACCTCGCCGCGCGCTTTGCGCCCTTTGAGGACGACGCCGGGATATTTCATGGTGAGCCGCGAGCCGATGTTGCAGTCGATCCATTTCACCTCCGCCTCCTCGTGGGCGAGCGCCCGCTTGGTGACAAGGTTGAAGACGTTGCTGCTCCAGTTTTGCACAGTGACGTATTGGATCTTCGCCCCTTTCATCGCCACCAGCTCGACCACCGCCGAGTGGAGCGTCGCCGTCTCGAACTTCGGCGCCGTGCAGCCTTCCATGTACATCACCTCGGAGCCTTCGTCGGCGATGATGAGGGTGCGCTCAAACTGGCCGAAGTTCTCCGCGTTGATGCGGAAGTAGGCTTGCAGCGGGTGCTTTACCTTCACCCCCGGCGGGACGTAGATGAATGAGCCGCCGCTGAAAACGGCGCTGTTGAGCGCGCTGAACTTGTTGTCGCCCGTCGGGATCACCTTCCCGAACCATTTGCGGAAAATCTCCGGGTGCTTGATGAGCCCCTCGGTGGAGCCGACAAAGATGACCCCCTGTTCGCCGACCGCTTTTTTAATGTTGGAATAGACAGCCTCGCTGTCGAACTGCGCCTCCACCCCGGCGAGGAATTTGCGTTCCTGCTCCGGGATGCCGAGCCGCTCGAAGGTCTGCTTCATGTCGTCGGGCACGTCGTCCCACGAGCGCGTGGGGCGCTGGCCGTGGGCGAGGTAATAGCGGATCTTGTCGAAATCGAGGGTTTCGAGATCCTTCGTCGCCCAGTGTGTCGGGAGCGGCTTGGCGTGAAAAACGTCCAGGGCCTTGAGCCGGAATGCGCGAATCCACTCCGGCTCTCCCTTCACGTCGGCGATATAGTTGATCGTGTCGGGGGTGAGGCCGTAGCCCGCGTCAAAGGCATGGTGCTCGGGGTAGGAGAAATCTCCCACGCTCCGGTCCAGGTTGAGTTCGGTTTTCGGTTGGGACATGGCGTTCTCCTTAGACGGCCGCGGCTTCGTCTTCCTTTACCCAGTCGTAGCCCTTGGCTTCCAGTTCGAGCGCGAGTTCCTTCGGCCCGGTGAGCACAATCTTGCCCTCCACCATCACGTGCACCACGTCGGGCACGATGTAATCCAGGAGCCGCTGGTAGTGTGTGATGAGCAGCATCCCGCGCTCCGGGCTGCGCAGCGTGTTCACGCCGTGCGAGACAATGCGCAGCGCGTCGATGTCGAGGCCGGAATCCGTCTCGTCGAGGATGGCGTATTTCGGCTCCAGCATCGCCATTTGGAGAATCTCGCAGCGTTTCTTCTCGCCGCCGGAGAACCCGTCATTCACGGAGCGGGAGGTGAACGCCCGGTCCATCTCCAGCAGGTCCATTTTCTCGTAGAGCCGGTAGTAATACTCCGTCGCCTCCAGCTCCTCCCCCTCCGGGAGCCGCGCGGCCACGGCGGCGCGCAGGAAATTGGCGATCGTCACCCCCGGCACCTCCATCGGGTATTGGAAGGCGAGGAAGATCCCTTTGCGCGCGCGCACGTCGGGCTCCAGGCCCAGGATGTTTTCGCCGTCCAGGAGCACCTCGCCGCCTGTCACCGTGTAATCCGGGTGCCCGGCGATCACCTTGGAAAGCGTGCTTTTCCCAGACCCGTTGGGGCCCATGATGGCGTGCACCTTGCCCGGCTCGATGGTCAGGCTGAGGCCTTTGAGAATTTCGCGGTCGCCGATGTTGGCGTGCAGATCTTTGATGACGAGTGACTTCATAATGTGGAGGTGGGGTGGCTTTGCGCGCAGGAGGCACACGTGCCGCGCAGGTTGATTTCGGCATGGGAAACCACCGTGCCGGCGGGCACTTCCCATGCCGTTTCGCGTGAGGGATCAAGGGGGACGTCGAAGACGACGCCGCATTCCTTGCAAAAGAAGTGGCCGTGGGGGATCAGGTTTGGGCAGTAGCGGGAGGAGGCCCGGTCGCAGTTGACCTGGCGAATGAGCCCGCATTCCGTCAGCGCGTCCAGGCAGTTGTAGACCGTCGCCAGCGAGAGCGAGGGCATCCGGGTCTTGGCGCGCAGGAAGACTTCCAGCGCCGTCGGGTGGTCCCGCCGCTCCATCAGCGCCTCGTAGACATAGCGGCGCTGCGGGGTCAGACGGATCCCGCTGCGCGTCATGGCGTCTTGCGAAGTCTCGGATTGCGGCGGCATACTCGGCGTGTTCAGAGTGAGCCCAATATCCGGGAAGAGCTACTTGAGATCAAGAATTATTCTAAAACTAAACCGAGACGCGTCTCAATAAGCAAGCGTGCCGCTTGACCTGCCGCGCGCTGCGGCGGCTGACGCACGCCGCTTTATTTTCCCTCCCGTTCCCCCCTTTGCGTCTTTGCGTGAGACTACAAATCCAGGAAGTTCTGCAACAGCCGCTTCCCCTCCAGCGTCAGGATCGATTCCGGGTGGAACTGGACGCCGTGGATCGGGTATTCCCGGTGCCGCAGCCCCATGATCTCCCCTTCGGCCGTCTCCGCGGCGATCTCCAGCGCCGCCGCCGGGAACGTCTCCCGCTTGACCAGGAGCGAGTGGTAGCGCGTCGCCTCGAAGGGGCTCGGCAATCCGGCGAAAACCCCTTTCCCGTCGTGGAGAATGGGGGAGGTTTTGCCGTGCATGAGCCGCCCGGCGCGGACGACGTCGCCGCCGTACACCGCCCCGATGGCCTGGTGCCCCAGGCAGACGCCCAGGAGCGGCAGGCGCGGTCCGAAGGTGCGGATCACGTCGCAACTGATCCCCGACTCCTTGGGCGTGGCGGGGCCGGGCGAAATGCAGATGCGCTCGGGATGGAGCGCCTTGATCTCCTCCAGCGTGATCTCGTCGTTGCGTTTGACGACGAGTTCCGCGCCGAGTTCGCCGAAGTATTGCACCAGGTTGTAGGTGAACGAATCGTAGTTATCGATGACGAGTAACATGGCAAGCTCCGGTTAATGGTGGCACGCGGCGGCGATCCCCTTGGCGTGCTCGATGGCCCGCATCACCGCCATGGCTTTGTTGACCGTCTCCTGGTATTCGCCCTCGGGGGTGGAGTCGGCCACGTTGCCCCCGCCCGCCTGCACGAACGCCTTGCCGTCCTTGAGCAGGACGGAGCGGAGCGTGATGCAGGAGTCGTGGTTGCCGTCGAAGCCGAAATACCCCACCGCGCCCGCATACGCGCCACGGCGGCTGCGTTCCGACTGGTTGATGATCTGCATGGCGCGCACCTTGGGCGAGCCGGAGACGGTGCCTGCCGGGAACGTCGCCCGGAGCACGTCGTAGGCGTTGGCGCCGGGGCGCAGCTTGCCGACCACGTTGGAGACGATGTGCATCACGTGGCTGTAGCGCTCGATGGTCATGAAGTCGGTGACGCGCACGGTGCCAAATTCGCAAACCCGCCCCACGTCGTTGCGGGCCAGGTCCACCAGCATGAGGTGCTCCGCCTTTTCCTTCGGGTCCGCGAGGAGTTCCTCGGCGTTGGCGGCATCCTCCTGTGAGGTTGCGCCGCGCCGCCGGGTTCCGGCGATGGGGCGGATGGTGATGTTCCCCTCGATGGCCCGCACGTGGACTTCCGGCGAGCTGCCGACGAGCGCGAACGCGCCGCCGAACTTGAAGCAGAAGAGATACGGGGACGGGTTGATGTAACGCAGCGCCCGGTAGATTTGCAGCGGGTCGCCCTCGAAATCCGTCTCAAAGCGCTGGGAAAGCACCACCTGGAAGATGTCACCCGCCTGGATGTATTCCTTGGCGTCGCGCACCATCTGGTAGAACGCTTCGCGCGTCGTGTTGCTGCGCGGTTCCTCCGGCTTGGCGCTGGTGTGGATGTTCACCGGCGGCAGGAACGCGGGCCGGGCGAGGCGCTCCATCAGCGCCTCGATCTTCTCGCATGCGATGTCGTAGGCGGTGTCCGCGTCCCCCTCCACCAGCGCGTTGCAGAGAATTCGCAGGCGGCGCAGGCGGTGGTCGAAGATGAGGAGCGTGTCCGTAATGAGAAAGACCATGTCCGGCACGTCGTTGGGCGGGTTTTGCTCTTTGGGCAGCTCGCCAATGGTCGGCTCGAAGAAGCGGACCATGTCGTAGGCCATGTAGCCGACGGCTCCCCCGGAGAACCGGGGCAGGTCCGGCAGCGCGACGGGCCGGAAGCGCTTCATCAATTTCTCCAAGGCGTGGAGCGGGTCGCCCTCCGCCTCGTAGGTGCGAGATTCGCCGTTCTCCGTGACGGTGATCTCCCGGCCCCGGGCCTGGAAGAGGATGCGCGGGTCGGTGCCGACGAAGGAATAGCGGCCCCCTTCGTCGCTGTTCTCGGCGCTTTCGAGCATGAAGGTCTCGCCCCCGCGGTCGAGCTTTTGGAAAGCGGAGATCGGCGTCTCCGCGTCGGCGATCAGCTCCGTGCTGACGGGGATCAGATTGCCGCGTTGCGCCAGTTCGCGAAACTCCTCGCGGCTGGGCGAAATTAAATGGGTAGTCACTTGGCGTAAACTTTTTCCGGATCGAAAAGACGCGTTTCCGTGATCGGTTCGGGCGATCCATCCCGTCCGAAAGCCTGGTAAAAGCAGGAAGCGTAGCCGGTGTGGCAGGCGCCTCCCTCCTGGTCCACCTCAAAGAGCAGCGTGTCCACGTCGCAGTCGGCGAACCATCGGATGACACGCTGGGTGTGGCCGCTCGACTCCCCCTTGAACCAGAGTTTCTGGCGGGAGCGGCTCCAGTAGTGCATGAACCCGGTTTCGAGCGTCTTTTCAATGGAAAGCCGGTTCATCCAGGCCATCATCACCACGCGGCCCGCGTTCGGCTTGCCGTTCTGGGTCTGCTGGACAATGGCCGGGATCAACCCGTCGCTGTTGAATTTGAAATCGAGGTTCATGTCGGTTTTTTTCGGGATGAGGTAATAAAAAAAGCCCGACGATCCAGTTTGGGAATCATCGGGCGAGGAGTTCGACGCATGGGCGAAACGTAGCGGTCGACCGCGGCAAAGCCGCAAGCCCGTCTGCTAACGCCACCAATGCAAGGAAAGTTTCACTGTCCGCTTCTCTACACTGGCCACTGGGCGAAGGCAAGGCCAAACGTGACGTTTGATCCATTTCGCGCTACCGCGCGATTGCGGCGGCTGGCCCAGTCAGAAGAAAAGGTTGCGGGACGCGGTGGGATGGGGCAGCGTTGGGAGCATTGATCGAAAGGGAGCCTATGAAAACACGCAGCGATGTTGCAGAGGAGAAGATGCTCGCCGGTTACAACTGCGCCCAGGCGGTGCTCTATGCCTTTTGCGAGGATCTCGGGTTCGACCAAAACACGGCCCTCAAGTTTGCCAGCGGGTTCGGGGCCGGGATGGCACGCAAGCAGGAAGTCTGCGGAGCCGTCAGCGGGGGCATCCTCGTCCTCGGGCTCAAGTATGGGCGGGGAGAAGGGCAGGAGAAGACAGTCACGGAGGAAACCTACCGGCGGGTGCGGGAACTGATGGCGCGCTTTGAAACCGAACATGGCTCCTGCCTTTGCAAGGAACTGCTGAAAGGGCGCGACCTGAACACGCCGGAAGGCCAGCGCTCCTACCAGGAAGGCGACTGTTTGCACAAGACCTGTCTTGGTTGCGTCAGGACGGTCGTGGAAACTGTGGAGGCGATGATTTAATACCAACTTTCATCAATATCCAGACAGTATGAATCACGCCCTTTTGTGCAGGGCTGCGTTGTCAGGCGGAACCCCTATCTACGGATAGCGCCTCCGCCTTGCGCCTTGCTCCGCACAAAAGTCCCGGTGTCCTAGAGCGTTTTTGGGTTATTTTGTCGCAATGATCTGAGAGCGCCGAGGGTTGATGCGGGGCTTTTTGAGCGCAGCGGCTGTATTTGTAAATACAGCCCAAGCGCAAAAAGACGCACAGCGACTCTCGCCGCCGAAGAGCATACGACAAAATAAACCGAAACCGCTCTAGAGCGTTTTAAATTGAAGTGTTTACAATGATACGAGAGCGCCGGGGGTTGATGCGCGGGCTCTTCAAGCGAAGCGGCTGTATTTTTCAATACTGCCCGAGCTTGAAAGACCGCGCATCGGCCCGCGCCGCCGAGCAGCGTGTAAACACTTCAATTTAAAACGCTCTAAAATCCCGCCATTTCAAAGATTTGGTATAAAAGTGTTCTCCCAAATGCGCAAAACGCCCGCAACCTTTCGATTGCGGGCGCTTGATCAAGTTGTTTTGGGATGGGTTAGAACGGGATGTCGTCCTCTTCCACGTCCAGGTCGGGGTCGGACGGAGCCTTGGGGGCGCTGGCCGGGCGGCCTGCGGGAGGGCGCTGCTGCTGCGGGCGTGACGACTGGCGCGGGGCTTCGTCGTATTCGCCGCCGGGTGCGCCACCGCCTTCGCGGGCGTTGAGAAATTCGATGCTCTCTCCCACGACGCCAAGTTTGCTCCGCTTCTGGCCGGTCGTCTTGTCGTCCCACGTATCCATCCGAAGACGCCCTTCCACAAAAAGAGGACGGCCTTTTTTGAGATACTGGGCGGCGACTTCCGCGGTTTTTCCCCACAGGGTGACGTCAATGAAGGTGACCTCCTCCCGCTTTTCGCCATTGTCCGCCGTGTAGCGCCGGTTCACGGCCAGCCCTAGCTCGGTGACTGCGGTGCCTTTGGGCGTGTAGCGGATTTCGGGATCGCGGGTGCAATTGCCGATCAGCATGACTTTATTGAGACTGGCCATGGGAAAAATACCTCCGGGTTGCGGTTAAAATGGGATGGGGGCTGCGGAGCCCGCTCGCTTTACGCGGCGGGAGCGGCTTTTTTGGCCGCCAGCTTTTTATAATCCTGCCGGTAGACCTCGGCGTCGAGTTTAAACTTAATGCGGAGTTTCTCCAGGACGTCCGGGGTGGCTTCAAAGATGAAGTTCGCGTAGTAGCCGGAGTCGATTTTGCCTGCCACGTAGGAGAAATGGCGGCGGTCCATCTTCTGGACAGACTCGATCTTGGCGCCTTCTTTGGCGAAATCGCCTTCCAGGCGTTCGATGGTTTCTTTGACGGCTTCGTCGCCGCCTTTGACGTTGAGGATGAGGAGTGCTTCGTAACGGTTCATGGTCTTTTTAGTTGAATTGATTCATGGCGGCTTGCAAGCCGTGATTTTGGGCAAATTGGATGGCCTCCACGGCCCGGTCGAGGGTGGCTTCCAATTCGGGAAGCTCCTCCGCGCTGAAACGCCCCAGGACGTGGCCGACCATGCCGCCGTTGGCCGCGCCGATGCCGAGGCGCAGCCGGGGCACTTCCTGGGTGCCGAACTGGTCGAGGACGGACTGCATCCCGTTATGCCCGCCCGCGGAGCCGTTGGGCCGGAACCGGAGCCTGCCCAGGGGCAGCGCCAGGTCGTCGTAGACGACCAGGGTTTCGGACGGGGGCACTTTGTAGAAGCTCGCCACGGAGTGCGCGGGGACGCCGCTGAGGTTCATGTAGCTCAGAGGTTTGCAGCAAACCACGCCCTCGCAGTCGGCGATCTGCGCCTTCCACGGCTTTTCCGTACGCCACGAGGCTCCGGAACGGGCGGCCAGTTTGTCGAGCACCATAAACCCCACATTGTGCCGCGTCCGCTCGTATTCCCGCCCCGGGTTTCCCAACCCGACAAGGAGGCGAAAGCTTTGCCGCGCGGCGTCCAATTATTTCTTCTCTTCGGCGGCGGGCTTTTTCTCCTTGATGACTTCGGGAGCCGCCGGGGCTTCTCCGGCGGCGGGGGCCACCGGTTCGGCCATCACCGTCGGTTCCGCCACGAGGAAGATGGTCTTGTCGGCGTCGTCCACGGCCTTTACGCCCGCCGGGAGTTTGATGTCTTTGATGTGGAGAGAATCGCCGATGGCCAGCGCGGAAACGTCCACGCCGATGCTCTCCGGCAGGTCCTGCGGCAAGCAGGAGACGGTCAAGGAGCGCAGGAGTTGCTCGAGGAGGCCGCCGCTCTTGACGCCGACCGCTTCGCCGACGGCTTCGATCGGGATGCTCGATTCAATGGCTTCGTTGGCCGAAACGCCGTGGAAATCGACATGCAGCACCTTCTGGGTGACGGGGTGGTGCTGGACTTCCTGAATCAGCGCGAGGCGGTTTGCGGCGCCCGCGATTTCGAGATCAACCAAGAGGTGTTCGCCCACGGCATGGGAAAGCACGGTGGTGATGTCGCGCTCGCTGACTTTCAGGGAGACGGGCGCTTCGTCGTGGGAGTAGATGACTGCCGGGATAAAACCCAGGCTTTTGATTTTTTTGACCGCCGAGCGACCCGTTTCTGGGCGGGTCTGGGCGGCGAGCTTCACTTGTTTGGCCATAGCTTACTTGTTTCCTTTGAGTTCAAATAGCGAACTGACGGATTCGTTATGGTGAATCCGCTTAATCCCTTCGCCGAGGAGTTCTGCAACGCAGAGAACGGTGACGGGCACGCCGTCGCATTGTTGGACCGGCACGCTGTTGGTGGTGATGAGTTCGACGATTTCCGATTTTTTCAACCGTTCAATCGCCAGGTCGGACAACACGGCGTGGGAGACGGCCGCGTAAATGGCTTTTGCCCCGTGCTTTTTGAGGATCGTGGCGGCGCTGGTGAGCGTCCCGGCGGTTTCCGTCAGGTCGTCCACGATGAAGACGTTTCTGTCCTTTACGTCGCCGATAACATGGAGATGTTCGATCTCCGTGGCGCTTTTGCGTTTTTTGGCCACGATGGCGAGGCTGGCGCCGAGAGCCTCGGCGTAGTGCCCGGCGTTTTTCACGCCGCCCACGTCAGGCGAGACGACCACGAGATTTTCGAGATGCTTCTGGGCAATATAACGGTGGATGACGGGCAGGGCCTGGAGGTGGTCCACCGGGATGTCGAAGAACCCGGCCACCTGCTGGGCGTGGAGATCCATCGTCAGGATGCGGTCCACTCCGGCGGCGGTCAGCAGATTGGCGATCAACTTGGCGGTGATGGCCACGCGCGGCTGGTCCTTGCGGTCCTGCCGGGCGTATCCAAAGAAGGGGATCACGGCCGTGATGCGGGCGGCGCTGGCCCGGCGGGCGGCGTCCACCATGATCAGCAGCTCCATGAGGTTCTGGTTGGTGGGGGGGCAGGTCGGCTGGACAAGGAAGACATCCCGTCCGCGCACGTTCTCGTTGATTTTGACAAAAGTTTCTCCGTCGGGAAAGGAATCGACCGTGGCGTCCCCAAAGGGAACGCCCACGAATTGGGCGATGCGGCGGGCCAATTCGCGGTGAGCGGAACCGCTGAAAATTTTCATTTCGAAGGAGTGGGACATGGAGGCGCGTATTTTGGCGAAAGGAGGGTGACTCTAAGACGCTGGCAGATAATATCAATCGCAAACTTTAGAGCATCTCTCAAAAACCCTTTTCCATGGGCTTGGGAGCGTTTTTCTCACGCGCGCACGCACGCGACCTGGTCAAAAGGGGAGCTGTGTGGAGGGTCCGCCGCCCAAGATTTTCTTCCCCCCGGCCGGGGAAAGGCACCGGCGTTTTTCCCACTTCGCACGCCGGGGCGGCAGTGGATGTCCCGAAGAAAACGAAAGTCGCAACTCGTTGATAATGAGCTATATCAGACAATCCCTGACCCCGCCAACCGGGTTAAAACGGCTTGCTTGCACCCCGGAACTTTCCTTTGCTTGGGACCGCGCGATTTGCCATCGCACAAAAAGAAACAAACCAACGAAAAACCACATCATGATGAAAAAAATCACACTCAGCGCTTTGGCGGCGTTTGCGGTTGCGGGGACGTCATTGGCCGGCCCCACCACCGTGGTGACGTCAAAGGAATACAAACAGCCGTGCGTCACGCCGTGCTTTAGGGATCAGGAATGGCAATTGGACCTCTTCTATTCCTACAACGACGCGTCGCATCAAGGTACGCGGTCCGCGACAGACCGTTTCACCTCCGATCCGTTCACCAACACCACCGCAACCGACCTCCTTCCCGTCGTCGGCAGCACGCTGGTGGACCGCGCCTCCGCCACCGGCTCCGTGCCGCAGTACTTCCACGATGGGAGTGGCGGCGGCGTCGGCTTGAACTACTTCTTCGCCAAATACTTCGGTATCGGCGTGGAAGGCAACTGGTGGAACGGCTGCGATGGCGGAGCATTCGGGAGCGCCAGCGCGAGCGAGAGCGTGAATACGAACGGGACTGCGGTGGATATCCCGACCTTGCAGGCGGCGGCGAAAGCGGCCGGTGTCAACTTGGCCCTGGTGAACTCGGACCCCGCGACCAACACCACCACTGCGTATATCCTTAGCAAGAGTAAATCCTTCAACAATACGCACCGGGAAGCTGCCAACCAGGTGTCGGGAAGCCTGATCCTGCGTTATCCGTTTGAAGGGCCAATCTGCTGGGCGCCGTATATCTTCGGCGGCGGCGGCGGCGTCTTCGACGGAGAGGCCACCGGGTTCGGCCACATCGGCCTGGGCGTGGAATTCCGCGTCACTCCGTACATGGGCTTCTTCACCGACTGGCGCTGGGAGTTCATGAGCGGCAGCAATGATAACAATAATGACGCCCTTCGCCATCTGGCTAATAACTACGGCCTGGATTTGCGTGACATCGGGTCGAACAAGCGCAACGACGTCAACATGACGCGCGTGGGTGTCCGCTTCGTGTTCTAAGTCATAGAGAAAACAAGAACCAGACGCCGGGGCCCAAGGATGGGTCCCGGCGTTTTTTTGCGCTTGTTCAGGCGAGCTTGCGCGTCACGTCCACCAGCTTGCGTGCCAGGGCCTCCAGAGACGCTTGGTGGTGGGGATCTTTAAGCGCTCCGTCCGGCGCAAACGCCTCATGCGCCTTCGGGATGCACACCTGGGCGGGCACGGCGAATACCCCGATGTTGCCCAGAACCGCGCGCAGATGCACGAGCCCCCGCAACCCTCCCAACGCTCCCGGCGAAGCGCTCAGCAACGCGGCGGTTTTGCCCGTGAACGCGGCCAGGGGCTTTTCCTCGGGCGTTTCCAAGCGCGAAACCCAGTCGAGCGTGTTTTTGAGCACCGCCGAAAGCGAGCTGTTGTATTCGGGTGAGGCGACCAAGAGCCCGTGGTGGGAGAGGAAGAGCGCCTTCAGCTTTTTGGCGTTTTCCGGGAGCCCGTGGGCGTCTTCGTCGTCCTGGTTGAGCAGCGGCAACTGGAAATCGAGCAAATCGATCTCCGTCACCTCCGCGCCTGCCGCGCGCGCCGCTTGGACGGCAAGCCGGAGGAGCTGTTTATTGTAAGACCCGGTGCGCAAGCTACCGGCAAACGCGAGAATCCGTGGACTTTCCATGCCATCTTATTACCACTGACCGGCCCGGAAAGCCAGAAGGCGTTTCTTCTCCCGAAATCAGGGGGTGCCCATCAGGAACTCAGGAAAGAGAAAAAGGGTGCCGTCCTCCTGGAAAAAGCCTCTCTTTTTCTCAAACTGCGCCAACTTCACGAAGCGGCATGCGTAAGCCGCCGCAACGCGCGGTAGCGCGAATTGGGTCAAGCGCCACGCTTGTTAGAGCCCCTGGTGGGCGAGCTCCTTTTCCAGCGCCTTGCGGAACTCGGCCAGGTCTTCCGGGGAGGGCTTGTAGCCCTTCTGCGAGGGGAGCATCCCGAAGCGGCCCATCTGGTCCAGGGACCAATCCGCCGTCACACCGTCGCTGAACGTCACCCGCCCGCTTACCAGCGCGCCGGGGCGCATGATGCTGTCCACCTCCACGCAGACGCCGCTGGTTGGGGCGGGTTCCGGGTCCGTCTCGGCATCGGCCGGTCGGGCGGCATCGGGCGCCGCCTTCGTCTCGGGTTCTTTGGGCTCCTTGGGCACCAGCTTCAAATCATCCACGAGGAACCGGGCTTCCATGTAAGTCAGGCGGATGCCAAATGCCTCGGCCAGGCGCTGTTGCACTTCCGAAAGTTTCGCCCCGCTGGCAATCCAGGTGGCGACTTCCCGTTTCTGTTCGTCGGTCAATTGCATGGTGCAAAGAATCTCACGCAAAGACGCAAAGGCGCAAAGGAAAAACTTCCTCGTCTTTGCTTTGCGCGAGCCTCAAAAAATCTGCGTTCATCTGCGGATAACACTTTTCCGTTCCTACCGCCCCGCGATCCACGGGGCTAGCGCGGCTTCGGCTTGCGCGTTGACGCGGAATTCCTGCGAGGGGAGGATCCAGACGGGCTCGCGTTCGCCTCCGGTGACGCGCAGTTTGACGCGGCGGCTTCCCGGGTGCTGCCAGAGGATGTCGCGGATGCGGTCGAGGTCTTCGGGGGTGGCGGTGGCGCGGTCGAGGGTCAGGACAAGCGGTTTCTGGGGGGCTTCCGGTTTGGCGACTGGCTTGACTTCGTTGGCCGTCAGGCGCGGGCCTTCCTCGCGCAGGTCCAGGCGGCCGGTGATGGAGACGACGGCCCCTTGCACCAGTAGCGATTGCGTTTTGTTGAACGTCTCGTTCCAAATCATCACCTCCAGAGAGCCGGTCAGGTCTTCCAGCGCGACGATGGCGAACGGCTTGCTCTCCTTTTTGGTGAACTTCCGTTCCACGCTGGCGAGGGCCCCGGCGATGGTGACGGTGCTTTTGTCCGCCTGCTCCGGCAGGCTGGCGATGGCGACGTATTTGCCGCTTTCGAGGGTGGCCCGGTATTCGTCCAGCGGGTGGCCGGTCACGTAGAACCCGAGGAGTTCCTTTTCGAAGGCGAGCTTCTCCCCCTGGCTCCACGGCTGCACGACGCTCCCCGCCTTGCGCGCCGGTTTCGGGCCGGTTTCAAAAATGTCGAACATCCCGAGCTGCCCCTGCGCCCGGTCGCGGTGGGCGCTGGCGGCGGCGGCCATCGCGCCGTCGATCTCCGAAAAGAGCTGAGCCCGCTCCACGCCCGTGAAGTCGAACGCGCCGCATTTGACGAGGCATTCCAGCCCCTTCTTGTTCATCTTTTTGGAATCGACCCGGGAACAAAAGTCCTCCAGGGAGGTGAAGAGCCCGTTGGCCTCGCGTTCGGCAATGGCCGATTCCATGGCGGCTTCGCCCACGTTCTTGATCGCGGCGAGCCCATAGCGGATGGCCCCGTGGTAGGGGGTTCCGTCGGCCTTGGGCGGCAGATCGCGGGCGGCCGCCTCGGGGGCGAACTTGAGCGAGCTTTTGTTCACGTCCGGTTCGAGAATTTTGATTCCCATCCGCTCGCACTCGGCCACGAAGACGCTGATTTTGTCGGTGTTGGAAATTTCGTTGCTCATCACCGCCGCCATGAACTCGAC
This sequence comes from Verrucomicrobiota bacterium, assembly GCA_037143855.1. GTDB lineage: Bacteria > Verrucomicrobiota > Verrucomicrobiia > Chthoniobacterales > Chthoniobacteraceae > UBA695. The sequence goes on from JBAWXX010000026.1 coordinate 17,180, forward strand.
GGGGTAGTTGGCTTTTAAAAAAGCCGTCTGGTAGCTCACCCAGGCGTAGGCGGCGGAGTGGGACCGGTTGAAGCCGTATCCGGCAAATTTTTCCAGTAAATCGAAAATCTCGTTCGCCTTGGCTTCGGGGATGTGGTTGAGCTTTTGGCACCCTTCCACGAAGGTGATGCGTTCCTTGGCCATCTTCGCCTTGTCCTTTTTGCCCATGGCGCGGCGCAGCAAGTCGGCGCCGCCCAGCGTGTAGCCGGCCAGCACCTGCACGGCCTGCATGACCTGCTCCTGGTAGACGAAGATGCCGTAGGTTTCCCCGCAGACCTTGGCCAGAAGCGGGTGGGCGTATTTGACCTTCGCCCCTTTTTTGCGCTTGATGTAGTCGGGAATCAGGTCCATCGGGCCCGGCCGGTAGAGGGCCAGGATGGCGTTGATGTCTTCGATGTTCGTCAGGTCGAACTGGCGGCAGACGTTGACCATGCCCCCGGATTCAAGCTGGAACACCGCGCAGGTGTCGCCCCGGTTGAGGAGGTCGTAGGTGGCCTTGTCGTCAAGCGGGATGGCGCTGATGTCGAAGGCGGGCGTGTGTTTGCGGATCAGGTTTTGCGCGTCGGTGATGACGGTCAATGTTTTGAGCCCCAGGAAGTCGCACTTGAGCATGCCGACCTCGGTGAGAGGGGCCATGGAGTATTGGCTGACGATGGAGCCGTCGTTGGCGCGGGTGAGGGGGATGAAGTCGCTCAGGTCGCCGGAGCCGAGGATCACGCCCGCGGCGTGGACGCCGACGCCGCGCGTGAGGCCCTCCAGCTTGGTGGCCGCTTCCCACATGTGGCGCGTGACCGGTTCGTTCTCCACGGCGGCTTTCAGCTCCGGGTTCTTGTCGATGGCCCCGTCCACGTGCTTCATCTCCCCGGTTTCCTTGTCTTTCTCTTCGTAGCCGGTGAGGGTGATGCCGAGTTCGTTCGGGATCATCTTGGCGATGCGGTCGGCGTCGCCGTAGGGCCAGCCCATGACGCGGGAGACGTCGCGGATCACCGATTTCGCTCCCAGCGTGCCGAAAGTGATGATTTGGGACACCGCCCGCTCGCCGTATTTCTGGCGGACGTATTCGATGACTTCGGCGCGCCGGTTCGGGCAGAAATCGACGTCGATATCGGGCGGGCTCACGCGCTCCGGGTTGAGGAAGCGTTCGAAGAGGAGTTTGAACTGGAGGGGATCGATGTCGGTGATCCCCATGGCGTAGGCGATCAGCGAACCGGCCGCCGAACCGCGCCCGGGCCCCACGGGGATCCCGTGTTCCTTGGCCCAGTTGATGAAGTCCCAGACGATCAGGAAGTAATTGACGAACCCTTGGCTTTCGAGCACGTCCAGTTCCTTCGCATAGCGCGCCCGCACCTCCTCGCTGCCGGCTTGCGCGCCGTAGCGCCGCCGGATGCCCGCCTCCGCGATCTCGCGCAGGTATTGGTTCTGTGTTTTCCCGGCGGGCGGCTCGAAGTTCGGGTATTTGGGCGAGGTATCCAGCTTGAAGCCGCAGCGTTCGGCGATCAGCAGCGTGTTGTCGCAGGCTTCCGGGTGATCGGCAAAGAGCGCCCGCATCTCGGCGGCGGATTTGAAGTAGAGTTCCGTGCCGTAGCGCATTCGCCGCTCATCCGTCACGTTGGAGCCGGTGCCGATGCAGATCAGGATGTCGTGGGCCTCGTGGTCCTCCCGGTTCAGGAAGTGGACGTCGTTGGTGGCGACGAGGCCCAGCCCCAGTTCCTTGGCCAGCCGGGGCATCGAGGCGTTGATCTTCCGCTGCGCCTCCATGCCGTGGTCCTGCATCTCCAGGAAGAAGTTCCCGGGCCCCAGGATGTCCCGGTAGGTGGCCGCCAGTTCACGGGCCTTGGCGTAGTGGTCCTCCTGGAGCGCCATGGAGACCTCTCCTTTCATGCAGGCGCTCAGGCCGATCAGCCCCTTGGAATATTGGGCCAGGTGCTCGTGGTCGATCCGGGGCTTGTAATACATCCCGTCGAGCTGGCCGATGGAGACGAGCTTGACCAGGTTCCGGTAGCCCTCCTCGTTTTCCGCCAGCAGGTTGAAATGGAAAGCCGCCTCCCGGGCGTTGCCCGCCTTTTTGTCAAAGAGCGAGCCTGGGGCCATGTAGACCTCGCAGCCGATGATCGGCTTGATTCCCGCCTTGTGCGCTGCCTGGTAAAAATCGACCGCCCCATACATCACCCCGTGGTCTGTCAGCCCCACCGCTGGCATCCCGAATGCCTTCACCTTCTTCATCAGGTCGGGGATGCGCACCGCGCCGTCGAGGGTCGAGTATTCCGTGTGCAGGTGCAGATGGACGAAGGAATCGGACATAGAAGACGTAATATAGGCGGAATTCGGGCGAGGGGAAAGGAAAGACGCGGAGATGGGGAGACGCGGAGAAGGGAAGATCGTGGAAGAGGCGCTTTTTTCCCCTCGCTCAAGAATACATATAAAAGTATTGACTCCCACTAAATACAAAGACGACGAGGGCGAGGTTGTCGGGAATCTCCATCGCGTGCCGGATTTTTTCCCGAAACCGGAGGAAATGCCTCCCCTTGAAGAGTTGGCAGGAAAGATGGGCGGCCAGACCAAAATCACGCTGGCCGTTGATGATGACGCCTTGGCTTTTTTTAGGACGGAGGCAAAAAAGCGGAAGACGAGCTACCAAAGGATGATTCGCAACCTGGTGCGCGCCTACGCGCTGGCGCATCGCCGTTAAGTTTTGCCATTTCCCGCCCTCGACCCCCCATGCAAGGCGCATGGAGGGTGCGAGACAGGGCCACAGGACGGGCCATTACAAATACAGCGCGCCGCTGCCGAGGAAACTGTTTCGGCAGAGGCGGGCGTAGATGCCGCCTTCGGCGAGGAGTTCTTCATGCGTGCCGCGCTCCACGATGCGGCCGCGTTCCAGGACGAGGATCTGGTCGGCGTGCCGGACGGTGGAGAGCCGGTGGGCGATCACGAAGCACGTCCGGTGCTGCATGAGCCGCTCGAGGGCTTGCTGGATTTGCCGCTCGGTTTCCGTGTCCACGCTGGCGGTCGCTTCGTCCAGGACGAGGAGCGGCGGGTCTTTTAAGAGCGCCCGGGCGATGGAGACGCGCTGTTTCTCGCCCACGCTCAGTTTGACGCCGCGCTCGCCGACCACCGTGGAGAGTCCCTCGGGCAGGCGGTCCACAAACGCGCGGGCGTTGGCTGCTTCCAGCGCGGCAAGCATCTCTTTGTCGCTGGCTTCCGGGTTGCCGAGGCGGAGGTTTTCCCGCAGGCTCCCGTTGAAGAGGAAACTCTCCTGCGTCACCATGCCGACGGCCTCGCGCAGCACATCCTTGGGGATGTCTTTGAGCGGGCAGCCGTCCAGGAGGATTTCCCCGTCGTCGAACTCGTAGAACCGCGTGAGCAGGTTGACCAGGGTCGATTTGCCCGCCCCCGTGGCGCCGACAAGGGCCACCGTTTCGCCCGGCCGGGCGTGGAGATTGATGGCGTGGAGCACCGGGATCTCTTCCGCGTAGGCGAAGTGGACGTTCTGGAACCGGACATCCCCCCGGAATGCCCGCGCCTGGGCGAGCGAGCGCTCGATCTCCCGGGCCGGGTCCGCCGCGTTGGCTTCCGGCTCCGTGTCGAGAATCTCGAAGACCCGCTCTGCCGCCGCCCGGCCCGATTGCAGGAGTTGGTTCAACTGATGGAGCCGCCCAATCGGCTCGTAGAGGAACCGGGCTAGGATCAGGAACGCCACCAGGTCGCCCAGTTGCAACGACCCGTCCAGCACCGCCTTCCCGCCAAAGCCGATCAAGAGCGCCATCCCGCACGAGGCGAAGAAATCCATCGACGGGTTGTAGAGCGACCACGCCCGCATGATGCGCAATGTGGCGTCGCGCAACTGCCCGCTGACGCGGTTGAACCGGGCATGCTCCTCTTCCTCCCGCACGTAGGTCTTGATTTGCCGGATCCCGGCCAGGTTGTCGTGCAGCAGGGAGTTCATCGCCGAGGAGGCTTTCCGCTGGAGCTGGTAGCGCCGGTGGGCCGTGAGCGTGTACCAGAGCGCCCCCGCCGCCAGGAACGGGACCGGGGAGAGTGCCAGAAGCGCCAGCCGGGCGTTGTAGAAAAAGCAGACCCCCGCCACGATGCCCACCTGAAGCAAGGCGACCACCCCCTGCTCGATCCCGTCGATGAGCACCCTTTCCATGGAGGTCACGTCCTCCAGCAGGCGGGTCATCACGTCGCCCGTGGAACGGTTGTCAAACCAACCGACTGGCAGCCGCTGGATGTGGGCGTAGAGATCGCTGCGGAGGTCGAAGATCACCTTTTGTTCAAACGTGTTGTTCAGGCGGATGCGCAAGGCGTTGGCAAGGTTCTGGATAAAAAACGCCAGGAGCGCGAGGGCCGTCAGCCCCAGGAGCCGGCCGCCCCGGCCGTGCGCCACATCGTCCACCGCCAACTGGCTGACTTTCGGGAAGACGATGACCATCAAGGTCATCAGCACGGCGCAACTGAGGGTTCCGGCGGCAAGCAGGGGGTAGCGGCGCAAATAACCGAGGACACGAAAAATGGTTCTCATACAGAAATGGTGGTTGAAATTGGAGGGAAATGGGTTAAAATCCCACGCTATTCCACCCAATGCCCTCCGAAGCCTACAATTCCATCAAGTTTACCGGACAGTACCGGCATGGAGTTGATTCGAAAAATCGGATCACCATCCCGGCCGATTGGCGTTCCGGGGAAGAGGGGGTTTTGTATGTGCGTCTGCATTCGTCGGGCGATCATGTCATTGTAATGACCCCCGACGAGCTAGACAAGACCGTCATGGGCATCGAAGCCCTCGCGGACGTGGCGCTCCCCGTGCGCCAGCAGTGGATTCGGAAAGTGACCGCGGGCGCCCAGCGCTGCTGTGTGGACAAGCAGGGCCGCATGGTGCTGCCGCCCGAATTTTGCGCCAAGGCGGGATTGCAGGGCGAAGTCACGCTGGCCGGTGTCATGGGCCAGTTTCAGATTTGGAACTCCCAGAGGTGGGAGACCCAGCAGGCCGCCGAAGCGGCGGATACCCAGGAATTTGCGAACAGGCTTGGCCTATGATCGCGCCCCCAGCCCAGGATAGGAAAGCCGCAGCCCCCGGGTTGCGGCGGAGGAATGCTTTGAAACCCCAACATCCCACGTCCACCTTCCATCACGAGCCCGTATTGCTGGCCCAGACGCTGGCCCTGCTTGCGCCCGCGCCCGGGGAGCTTTTTGTGGACGGGACGCTCGGGGGAGGGGGCCACACCGAAGCGCTCCTGGAAGCCGGGGCGCGCGTCATCGGCCTCGACCAGGACCCCCAGGCCCTGGCGTTCGCGCGCGAACGGCTCGCCCGCTTTGGAGAGCGGTTCCAGGCCGTGCGGGCCAATTTTGAAACCGTGGCCGCCGTGCTGGACCGCCTCGGCGTGGGGCTGATCGACGGCGCGCTCCTGGATATCGGCGTCTCCTCCTGGCAGCTCGACGCTCCCGAGCGCGGCTTCAGTTTTCAGGAAAACGGCCCCCTCGACATGCGGATGGACCCGGACGCTCCCTTAACCGCCGCCGACCTCGTCAACACCGCCCCGGCGGACGAGCTGATCCGCATTTTCCGGGAATACGGCGAGGAGTCAGCATCCCGGCGCATTGCCCAGCAGATCGTCCACGACCGGGAAATCCGCCCCTTGCAGACCACGTTTGACCTTGTCCACAGCGTCGAGAAAGTCCACCCCCGGCGGGGCCGCGCCCACCCGGCCACCAAAGTTTTCCAGGCCCTGCGCATCGCCGTGAACCGGGAACTGGAAGTTCTGCAAGCCGCCCTGGCCGCCTTTTCCGCCCGGCTTGCCCCCGGCGGCCGCCTGGGCGTCATCACCTTTCACTCCCTGGAAGACCGGATCGTGAAGAATTACTTCAAAACCGGCAGCCAGGAATGGCTCGACCGGCCCGAATGGCCCGCGCCGCGCCGCAACCCCGCCTTCCAATTCCGCCTCCTCACCCCGAAGCCTGCCGTCGCCTCGGAAGAGGAGCAATCCCGCAACCCGCGCTCCCGCAGCGCCAAACTGCGCGTCGCGCTCAAAACGTATGTCCACTAACCGCCGCCGTCGTCTTGAGAATACCGTCCCCGTCGGGGCGTATTCGCCGTGGTTCCTCATCGCCATCCTCGCCCTGCTGGGCGGGCTGACGTGGATTTACTACAAAAACCAGCTTTTCAACCGGGGCACCACCATCCGGCTCAAAGAGGAAGAGCTGGCCTGCCTCGTCCGCAAGAACGAGGACCTGAAAGGCCGCATCGCCCAGCTTTCCACCTACGCCGCGCTGCAGAAATGCTGCAATGACGGGACGATCAAGATGATCAAGATCGCCCCGGCCAGCATCGTGCACGTGGACTTCCCGCGCCACGCGGGCGGCAGCGAAATCCGCGCCGTATCCAACGAAGGGGCCCGCCGATGAATTCCACCGCCAGAGTACGCGCAATCATTGCCTGCTTTGGCTTGATCGGCTGTTTCACGGGCTTTTCCGCCCGCCTGGTCTATCTCCAGGTCGATCAGCACGAGAAATTTGAACGGCTCGCCGCCGAGAAGCATGTCAAAAAACAGGAAATCCTCGCCGGGCGCGGGGAGATCCGCGACGTGAACGGCGAATTGCTCGCCGCCAACGAGCCGCTGAACACCCTCGTCGCCGATGGGAGCGTCATCGCCGCCGGGAAAGTCCCCCCCTCCGAAATCGCCGCCCTGCTCGCCGGGCCGCTGAAGATGGACCGCGCCAAATTGCTGCCCAAGCTCGACACCTCCCGCAAATACGTCGTCTTGAAACGGTCGCTCACCGAGGGGGAAGCCGCCGCCGTCTTCCAATGCCTGGAGGATTACCAGAAGCGGACCCAGAAGGCGGTCCGGGGGATCTTCCCCGAGCCCGATTCGCGCCGCGTTTACCCCAATAACGAAGCCCTCTGCCACGTGCTGGGGTTCATGGGGGAAAAGCGGACGCAGATCAACGGCGTGGAGGAAACCGAACGGATGGGCGTCGAGGGGATCGAGCGTTCCATGGACAAATGGCTGCGGGGCTACGACGGCTTCCGCTACATTGAGCGCGACCGCACCGGCAAGGAAATCGTCCCCTACCGGGGGCAGGAACGGACCGCGCGCGACGGCTACAACGTCCGGCTTACCATCGACATGCGAATCCAGCATATCGTCGAGACGGAGCTGAACGATCTCTTTAAACAATACCGCCCCGAGTTTGCCACCGCCATCATGATGGAACCCAAGACCGGGCGCATCCTGGCCATGGCGAACCGGCCGTGCTTTGATCCCAATGATTTGAGCCGCGGCTCGACCCAAAACGGCAAGCCCCTGGAAATCAAGCACGAGACGATGAAGAACTGCGCCGTCATCAACGTCGTGGAACCCGGCTCTGTCTTCAAAATCGTCCCCGTCTCCGCCGCGCTCAACGACAAGCTCGTCACCCTCGACACCATGATCGGCCTGGAAGGCGGGCGCTGGAGCTACGGCGGGAAAATCCTCAAGGACCACGGCCACTGCGACCACCCGGACCTGAGCGTCTTTGACGTCGTCGTCAAATCGAGCAACATCGGCGCCGCCAAGCTCGGGATGCGCTTGGGCGAGCAGCGCTTTTACGAATACGTCCGCGCCTTCGGCTTTGGCGAGCGCACCGGCATCAACCTCCCCGGCGAAGTCGCCGGCATCGTCCACTCCCCCAAGAGCGCCGGGTGGAACGTGCTGACCATCACCCGGATGCCGATGGGGCAGGGGGTCTGCGTCACCCCCATCCAGATGGTCGCCGCCATGAGCGCCATCGCCAACGGCGGCAAGCTGATGATGCCGCAGATTGTCGATTCCGTCGTGGACGGCGGAGGCAAATCCATCGTCGATTTCAGCCCCGTGCAGCTCCGCCAGGTCGTCAGCGAGGACGCCGCCGCCAAGCTCCGCTCCGCGTTGAAGGAAGTCATCAGCAAACGGGGCACCGCCTTCCCGGCCACCATCCCCGGCTACTCGGCGGGCGGCAAGACCGGCACCGCCAACATCGCCAAGCCCAACGGCGGCGGCTATTACGACAACCGCTACGTTACCTCCTTTGTCGGCTTTTTCCCCGCCAACGATCCACAGGTCGTCTGCCTCGTCATGGCCTACGATCCCAAGGCGGCGGAAAACCTTACCTACGGCGGCCTCGTCGCCGGGCCCTCTTTTTCCCGGATCGGCGAACAGACCGCCCATTACCTCAATCTTCCGCCCGATGTGGAGCAACCGGCGCCGCAAGCGATTGCCAAAATGGGCCGTTAAACCAAACCAGACATGCAACTCAAAGCCCTTCTTTCCAAAATCCCCGCCGTGCTGACCATCGGCACGACCGAGCGGGAAATCGCCTCCCTCTGTTACGACTCCCGCCGGGCCCAGAAGAACAGCCTCTTTGTCGCCCTGCGCGGCGAAAAAACCGACGGCAACCAATTCATCGAGTCGGCCATCGAGCGCGGGGCCGTCGCCGTCGTCACCGAGGAAGCGCAGACCCAGCAGCCGCGCGCCACCTTGATCGTCGTTCCCAGCGCCCGCAACGCCCTGGCCGACCTGGCGAGCGAGTTCTACGGGCGGCCCTCCCTGGGCCTCAAAGTCGCGGGCGTCACCGGCACCAACGGCAAGACGACCACCGCCTTCCTTTTAAAACACCTGTGCGAAGCCGTGCAACTGCGGGCCGGGTTGATCGGCACCATCCGCTACGAAATCGGCGACCGCATCCTGCCCGCCCCCCGCACCACGCCCGAGTCGCTCGACTTGCAGGAACTCCTCTACCAGATCCGCTCCGCCGGGTGCCGCGCCGTGGCCATGGAAGTCTCCTCCCACGCCCTGGAACAGGGGCGCGACCGGAACGTCGAGTACGACGCCGCGATCTTTACGAACCTCACGCAGGACCACCTCGACTACCACCACACGATGGAGGCCTACTTCGAGGCAAAAATAACCCTCTTCACCCGCATGGCCGGGCAGCCCCGCAAAAAGGGGAAAGCCGTCGTCAACCTGGACGACCGCTGGGGCCAGCGGCTCCTCCAGCGCCTTGCCAAGGAGGTCCCCCAGCTCCCCGTCGTCACCTACGGCATGAACGCCCGGGCCGACTTCCGCGCCAGCGCCGTCAAGAGCGACATCTCCGGCACCCAGTATCAATTGGATGCCCAGGGGAAAACCTACCTCGTCCGGCTTCCTCTCATTGGCGCGTTCAACGTCTATAACTCCCTGGGCGCGCTGGCCGGAGCCGCGGCCCTCGGCGTCGATCTGCGCACCGCCGTCCGCGCGTTGGCGGACGCCCCGAGCGTCCCCGGCCGCCTGGAGCCCGTGCCCGTCAAGCGGCAGTTCCGCGTCTTCGTGGACTACGCCCACACCGACGACGCGCTGACCAACGTCATGAAAACCCTGCGCGACCTTGGCCCCCGGCGGCTCATCGTCGTCTTCGGGTGCGGCGGCAACCGCGACACCGCCAAGCGCCCGCTCATGGCCGCTGCCGTGGAGCGCCAGGCCGACTGGGCCATCGTCACTTCCGACAACCCGCGCAAGGAATCGCCGGAAGCCATTATCCAGGAGATCCAGACCGGCTTCCACGGCAAGAACCACGAGGTCCTCGTGGACCGCCGCGAAGCCATCGAGCGCGCCATCTCCCTGGCCGGGCCGCGCGACATCGTGCTCATCGCCGGGAAAGGGCACGAAACCACCCAGGAATTTGCCGATCACACCGTCCCCTTTGACGACCTCGCCATTGCGCGGGCCGCCATCGAAGCCAAACCCGTGGAAATGGAACCCTAACAACCCTCTACTCATGCCTACGGAATGGAGCCCTCGGATTGCCAGTTGCATCCCCGTCCAGGATGCTGGAATTTCCCGCCTCGATTTGAGCCGCCGCACGCGCGGCGTCCGGTTCGCGCGGGTCCGTTTCCGGTCCGCCTGGCCCGGGACGCCCTGCGCCCGCGATCTGCGCCAAACCACCTTCCCGCAACCTGCAACCTTCCTTTGACCCCCTAGTGGACCCGACATCCCTTCAACAGCTTGCCCAATGGACGCACGCCGTCCTGACCGGCCCGGACCCCGCCCGGACGGTGACGCGCGTGGGCACCGACTCCCGCGCCCTGGAACCGGGCGACCTGTTTGTGGCCTTGCGCGGCGAGCGCTTTGACGGGCACCGCTTCGTCGCCCAGGCCGCCGCCGCCGGAGCAGCGGCAGCCGTTGTGGACACCGCTTTTGAGGACGAAGCGCCCGCCGGGTTCGCCCTCCTGCGCGTGGAGGATACGCTCCGGGCGCTGCAAGCGATGGCCGCCCGCTACCGGGCCTCCCTCCCGTTGCGCGTGCTGGCCTTGACGGGCAGCACCGGCAAAACGAGCACCAAGGATTTCGCCGCCGCCGTTTTGGGCGAACGCTACCGGGTCCTCAAGACCGAGGGGAATTTCAACAACCACATCGGCCTGCCGCTGACCCTGTTGCGCGCCAGCGCCGCCGACGCCATCGGCGTGATCGAAATGGGCATGAACCACCCGGGCGAAATCGCCCCGCTGGCCGCCCTGGCCGCGCCGGACGCCGCCATCATCACCAACATCGGCACCGCCCACGTCGAGTTTCTGGGCAGCCGCGCCGGGATCGCGCAGGAGAAGGGCAAACTCGCCGAAGCCCTCCCGGCCTCCGGGTTCCTCGTCCTCAATGCGCGCGATGAGTTCAGCGACGCCATCGTCGGCCGCACCCGCGCCCGCGTCGTGCGCAGCGGCATCGGCCGGGGCGACGTCAGCGCCACGCTGCTGGCTTCCGGCCTGGAGGGGAGCCGCTTCCGCGTCCGCGCCGGGGGGGAAGAGGCCGAAGTCGTCCTCCCCGTTCCAGGCTTGCACATGATCGAAAACGCCCTCCTGGCACTCGCCGCCGGGCGGGAATTTGGCATCCCGCTGGCCGAGGGCGCGCGAGGCCTCTGCAAGAGCCGCCTCACCCACGGCCGCCTGGAACGCAAGACCCTCGGGGGCATCCACTTCCTGGACGACAGCTACAACGCCAACCCGGATTCCATGCGCGCCGCCCTGCGCACGCTGGCCGTGCTCCCCGTGGAGGGAGCCCGCATCGCCGTGCTCGGGCGGATGGGCGAACTGGGGCCGCTTTCCGAACAGGGCCACCGGAGTGTGGGCCGCGACGCCGCCGACGCGAGGGTGGACCTTCTCATCGCCGTTGGCGGGGAAGAAGCCGGGCAGATGGCCGAAACCGCCCGCCAGGGGGGGGTGAAAGACGTGCGCCACGTTCCCGATCCCGCCGCCGCCGCCGCGCTGCTGGCCGAACGCGCCCGGCCCGGCGACCTCGTTCTCCTCAAGGGGAGCCGCTCCGCCCGCATGGAGCGCGTTTTCGAACACCCCGCCTTCCAGCCCCCCGCCTCTTAAAAAACATCCCGTGCTTTACTACATCCACATCTGGCTCAAGGAAATCGACGGCACCAACGTCTTCCGGTACATCACGTTCCGGGCGATCGGTTCCGCCATGACCTCGTTCCTGCTTTGCCTGCTTTGCGGCAACTGGGTCATCCGGAAATTGATCGGCCTCAAAATCGGCCAGCCCATCCGCACCAAGGAAGAAGTCCACAAACTCGCCGAACTGCACGGCGGCAAGCGGGGCACCCCCACCATGGGGGGCGTCCTGATCCTGGGAGCCGTCACCCTTTCCACCCTCCTGTGGGCGCGGCCCGACAATGCGTTTATCTGGCTGGCCCTCGGCTCCATGCTCTGGCTCGGCGCCGTCGGGTTCGTGGACGATTACCTCAAAGTCACCAAGAAAAAGTCCGACGGCCTGCCCGGGCGGCTGAAGCTGCTGGCGCAATTCGCCCTCGCGGCCGTCGTGACCGCGTTTTTCGTCCTCAGCCCGGCGCTGCAAATCCAGGCCAAGGAACTCTTCGTCCCGTTTTACAAGGAAGCGCTCATCCACAACCTCGGCTGGGCCACGTTCCTCTTCTTCGCGCTGGTGATCGTCGGCACCTCCAACGCCGTCAACCTCACCGACGGCCTCGACGGCCTGGCGACCGGCTGCACCATCACTGCCGCCTTTGCCTACGGGCTCATTGCCTACGCCGCGGGGAACGTCAAAATCGCCGCGTACCTGCAAATCCCGTTTTACCCGCAGGCGGGCGAACTGACCGTCCTGTGCATGGCGCTGCTGGGCGCGGGCATGGGGTTCCTCTGGTTCAATGCCTACCCGGCCCGCGTCTTCATGGGCGACACCGGGTCGCTCGCCATCGGCGGCGTCCTGGGCGTCGTGGCCATCTGCACCAAGCAGGAACTCCTGCTCCTTGTCGTTGGCGGCATCTTTGTCATTGAGGCGATGTCCGTCATTCTGCAAGTCGCCAGCTTCAAACTCACCGGCAAGCGGATCTTCCGCATGTCGCCCATCCACCACCATTTTGAGCTGCTCGGCTGGAAAGAGAATACCGTCATCGTCCGCTTCTGGATTTTGGCGATCATGTTCGCCTTCCTCGGCCTGGCCACCCTCAAACTCCGCTGATGAAATCTTCCTACGCACGCCAACAGATCGCAGTCCTCGGCCTCGGATCGAGCGGCGAAGCCGCCGCCCGGCGGCTGCTGGAGGAAGGGGCGTGCGTGACCGTGCTCGACAGCGGCGGCTCCGACCGCCTCCGCGCCGCCGCCGCAGGCCTCCGCGCCGCCGGAGCCCGCGTTTTGCTGGGAGCGGAGGCCGACACCGACGCCACCGTCTACGATCTCGGCGTGCTCAGCCCCGGTATCGACCCCGCCGTGCCCCTCGTGCGCGCCTTCCTCGCCAAGGGCATCCCCCTCATCGGTGAACTGGAATTGTCTTACTCCCTGTGCGCCTGCCCGGTCATCGCCATCACCGGCACCAACGGCAAAACCACCACCACGCAGCTGGTCGAGCGGATGCTCAACGCCTGCGGCGTGCGCACGCTCGCGGCGGGGAACATCGGGCCCGCCTTCGCCGCGCGCGTCCGCGAGAGCGCACACCTCGACGTGATGACCCTGGAAGTCAGCTCCTTCCAGTTGGAGGCCATCCGCGCCTTCCGGCCCGTCATCAGCGTCTGGCTCAACTTCCAGGCCGACCACCTCGACCGCTACGCCTCCATGGAGGAATACTACGCAGCCAAGCTCCGTATTTTCGACAACCAGGCGGCGGAGGATGCCGCCATCGTCAAGCTCGAAGACAATCTCCCGCCGCTCAAAGCCCGCAAAATCACCTTCAGCGCCTATCGCCGGGGGGGTGACCTCGACCTGCGCGACGGCGTCATCCATTTCCATGGCAAGCCCGTCCTGCGGCTGGCCGATACCCAGTTGCGCGGCCTGCACAACGCCGAGAACCTGATGGCCGCCCTGGCCGTGGGGGCCGTGCGCGGTCTCGACTTCGCGGCGATGACCGAGGCGCTGCGCACCTACCAAGCCCTGCCCCACCGGTGCGAAAAAGTGGGCATCCTCGACGGCGTCGAGTACATCAACGACTCCAAGGCCACCAACCTCGACGCGTTGGAGAAAGCCCTCCTTTCCGAAGACCGCCCCGTCGTCTTGATCGCGGGCGGCAAGGACAAAGGCTTCGAGTTCGACGCGCTCACCGAGTTGGTCGCCTCCAAAGCCCGGTGCGTCGTCCTGATCGGCGAGATGGCGCAACGCATCGCCGCCTCGTGGGGGGCGCGCGTCCCGTGCGAGCGCGCCGCCGATCTCGCCGAAGCCGTCCGGCTGGCGCGTGCCAAGGCCCATTCCGGCGACGTGGTCCTCTTCTCCCCCGGCACCTCCTCCTTTGACATGTTCAAGAGCTATGCCGACCGGGGGAACCAATTCCGCAATCTTGTCCAATCCACCCTTGATTCTGCCTTATGAGACTCACGCAACTCTTTCCCAGGAAACCGTCCAGACCCGCTGCCTCCGCCGCCCGGCAGCGGTTGCAGGCCGCCGTCGCGCGGCGCGGCGTCCGGGCTCCCTCCATTGAGGAAGACGAGGAGCCGACCACCAGCTTCAAGACCGCGCTCATTGTCGTCGTCCTGCTTCACCTCATCGCGGCGGCCGGCGTGTACATGTTCGACTCCATCAAGACGCATCGCCCCGCCCCGCCGGTTTCCAAGAAAACCGCCGCCGCGCCCGCGCTTGCCGCGCCGCCCGCCGTGCCAGCGGCCGCGGCCCAGCGCGCCAAACCGCAGCCAGCCCCCGCCGCTACAACCGAGCCCGTCAAAAAAACGGCCACCGCCGCCCCCGTGGCCGCGGAAGTCAAGGACTCCGGCGCCCTGTACACCGTCGCCAAGGGGGAAACCCCCGTTGCCATCGCCAAGAAACTCCACGTCGCCTATGACGACCTCCTCAAATTGAACAAGATTGACGATCCGAAAAAACTGCGGATCGGCCAGAAACTCCACGTCCCGGTCAAACCGCGCGCCTTGGCCAATTAACGCCGCATTTTCCATCCCCCCCCGTATGAAATTCGCCGCCCTGGGCTTGCTCCTTTCCGTGACCACCATGGTGGTGATCGGGATGGTCATGCTTTTTAGCACAGGGTCGTTCAGCCGGGACGCCTTCAAGGTAAAAAAATCCAGACCCAACACCGAGGCCGTTGCCGCCGCGCAGGACCTCCCGCAGGAGGAAAAAGGGGGCAAGGAAATCCTGTGGGACCCGGCCTACCTCGTCAAACGCCAGGCCATCTGGCTCGGCCTCGGCGTGATCCTCTGCATCGCGGCGGCGCGTGTGGATTACCTTTTTTGGAAAAAAACCTGGCTCTTATGGTTCGTGCTGGCGGCCGCCCTCCTGGTCGTCTGCTTTGCCTTTCCGAAAGTCAACGGTTCGCACCGCTGGATCCGGCTGGGGGCCTTTTCCTTGCAGCCCTCGGAACTCGGCAAACTCGCCGCCATCGCCTTCCTCGCCTTTTGGTATCAACGTTTCGAGGCCGAATCGGCCACCTTCCTCAAAGGGATCATCTATCCCCTCGGGATCGTCGGGATCTTGCTGGCGCTCATCGCGCCCGAGGTGGATTTGGGCACCACCGCCATCCTGGGCTGCACCACCTTCGTCATGCTCTTTGTCGCCGGGGCGAAATGGCGCTACCTGCTGCCGTTGCCGGCCCTCGGCGTCGCGGGCATCCTTTTCGCCGCCATCCATATCCCCGAACGTCTCAAGCGCCTGCTCGCTTTTCTGGATCTGGAGAACCACAAGGAAGGGGGCGGCTACCAGCAGTGGAACGGCCTCATCGCGCTGGGCTCCGGCGGCGTGGACGGCCTGGGCCTAGGCAACGGACGGCAGAAATTCAGCTTCCTGCCCGAAGCCCACACCGACTTCATCCTGCCCACCATCGGCGAGGAACTCGGCCTCGTCTTTACGCTCCTCATCGTCTTTTGCTACGTCGTCATGATCATCAGCGGCATCGCCATCTCCCTCAATGCCCGCGAGCGTTTCGGCACGCTGATGGGCGTCGGCATCACCGTCATTCTTGCCCTCCAGGCCGCGATGAACATCGGCGTCACCACCGCCGTCCTTCCCAACAAAGGCATCCCGCTTCCCTTCATCAGCTACGGCGGCTCCAACCTTCTCTTTTGCCTCCTGGGCGTCGGCATCCTGCTCAGCATTTACCGCAAGGGCGGCGCGGAAAAACCCGTGCGCGCCACCACTAGGCCGCGCTCGTTGATGACCCCTAGAATTTGAAAGGCATGATCCGCAGATGACGCAGATTTTGAAAAAAGAGAATCAGGAACTCGGGAAAAGAGAGATGTGTTTTTTCATCTCGCCGGCCTTTTGTCTCTTCTTCGTGCCTTCGTGTAAAAAACCAAAAGCGAGCCAAGGCCAACCGGCTTTGAGATTTTTCAGAAGTTTCATTTCTTCGTGTGGAAAATGGGCTAAGGGAGACATTATCCCTTGCATCCTGTTTGGGGCAAAGCTTTGGAGTCACTTCCTTGCCCAGCTTTCCGGCCTTGCTTTCTTATTCTCACACGATGGCACGAAGGGAAGAAATCTGAAAAATTCGAGGGTTTTTCTGTCTTCCCTCTTTTGCGCCTTATTGCGGCTGACTTTTGATCTATGAAAATCGCAATTGCAGGCGGCGGAACGGGCGGGCACCTGTTCCCGGCATTGGCCGTGGGAGAGGTCCTCCTGGAGCGCGGGCATGAGGTGCTCATTTTCATCTCCGAAAAGGAGGTCGACGCCCTCGCCATCCAGGGCCGCCGTGAATTTCGGTTTGAGAAACTCCCCAGCGTCGGCATGCCCCGGCTGTTTTCCCCGGCGATGCTCACCTTCTTCCGCCGCTTCAACGCCAGCCTCGCCCCGTGCCGCCGGATTTTCGCCGAGTTCCGGCCCGACGCCGTGCTGGGCATGGGCGGGTTCACCTCCACGCCCCCCATCCTTGCCGGGAAACTGCGCGGAGTGCCCACCTTTGTCCATGAGTCCAACGCCATTCCCGGCAAAGCCAACCGGCTCAACGCCCGGCTTGTGGATGTTGTCCTGCTGGGCTTCGCGGAATGCCAGCGCTATTTTCCGCGCGCCCATTGTGAAGTCACCGGGACGCCCATCCGGCGCTCCCTCTCCCGGCGCCTTCCGCGCGAGGAGGCGCTTGCCGCCTTTGGGCTGCAACCGGGAACCCCCACGCTTCTCATCATGGGGGGGAGCCAGGGAGCCCACGGCATCAACGAAGCCGCCCGGGCCGCCGCCTCTGGGGGCGGGCTTGCGGGCATCCAGGTGATCCACCTCACCGGCGCGGGCGGCGCCCCGGCGATGGAACAGGCCTACCGCGCGGCGGGCGTCCGCGCCCATGTCGCCCCCTTCTGCCACCAGATGGAGGCCGCCTACAGCGCCGCCGACCTTGCCGTGGCCCGCTCCGGTGCCGCAAGCCTCTCGGAGCTTTCCCACTTCGCCCTCCCCTCGCTCTTGATCCCGTATCCCGCCGCAGCCGAAAATCATCAGCAATTCAACGCGGAAATATTTGCCCGAGCCGGGGCGGCTGCGCTATTAAAGGAGTCGCAAACAACGGGCGAAGCGCTGGCCTCCGCGATCCGAAAGCTCATCCAGGACCCGGCGCGGCTCCAGATCATGGCCAAAGCGTGCGGGAGCCTGGCTCCGCGTGATGCCGCCATCTGCGTTGCGGACACGATTGAAAGACTGAAATGAACGATACGAGCACATTTTTAGCCGAGATGCTGGTGGGAGGCGAACTCCGCATCCATCTCATCGGCGTGGCCGGCTCCGGCATGAGCGGCATCGCCGGGCTGCTGCTGGCCATGGGGCACACCGTCTCCGGTTCCGACAAAGTGACCACCGTGGAAGTGAGCCGCTTGGCCAGCCTGGGCCTGGAGTTTCACCAGCCGCAGAACGCCGCCAACATTCACTACGCCGACCTGGTGATTTATTCCTCCGCCATCCGGCCCGGCAACGTCGAGTATGACGAAGCCATCCGCCAGGGTGTCAGCATGGTCCGCCGGGCCGACGCGCTGGCCGCCATCATGCAGTGCAAAAAGGGGATTGTCGTCGCCGGGATGCACGGGAAAACGACCACCTCCTCCATGGCCGCCCACGTCCTGCGCGTCGGCGGCATGAAGCCGTCGCACTACGTCGGCGCGGAAATCCCGATCCTCGGCGCCAACGCCCACTGGGACCGCGAGGGTGAGTGGTTCGTCGCCGAAGGGGACGAGAGCGACGGCACCCTGGCGAACTACCACACCGAGCACGCCATTATCCTCAACATCGAGGAGGAACACCTCGATTATTACGACGACCTCGCCGCCATCGAGGCCGTCTTCAGCCAATTGATGGAGCAAACGCGGGGGAAAATTTTCTATTGCGCCGACGATCCCCACGCCGCCCGCCTCTGTGGGGCGCGCCCCAACGCCGTCTCCTTCGGCGCGGCCCCCGGGGCCGACTACCGTTTCGCCGGCTTGCGCACCGCCGACTTCCAATCCCGCTGCGACGTCTACCGCCGGGGCGAGCGGCTGGGCGAACTCGAGTTGAACGTCCCCGGCCGCCACAACGTCAGCAACGCCATGAGCGTCATCGCGCTCGCCGGCGAACTCGGGATTCCCTTCCCGAAAATCGCCGAGGCCCTGGCCGCCTTCCGTGGGGCGCGGCGGCGCTTTGACATCAAATACCGGAGCGAGAAATTCCTCGTCGTGGACGACTACGCCCATCATCCCAGCGAAATCCGCGCCACGCTCGCCACCGCGCGCGGCAGCGGCCGGGCTCGCACCGTCGTCCTTTTCCAGCCCCACCGCTACACCCGCACCGTCAAATTGAAGGAGCAGTTTGGGCTCGCCTTCGACGACGCCCAGTTCGTCTTTATCTCCGGCATCTATCCGGCCAGCGAACCGCCCATTCCCGGCGTCACCGGCCAGACTCTCGCCGACGCGCTGGCCGGCCACGGCCACGCCGGGGCCAAATACGTCCCCGACCGCATCCAGATGACCCTCGAAGCGGGGCGGCTCCTGCAAGCCGGCGATTGCCTCTTAAGCCTCGGCGCGGGCAACATCCACGAGCAGGGGACGTGGCTTGCCCGCGACCTCGCCGCCCTGGAGGCGCTGCAAGCCGCGATGGGCGAGGGGATCA
This sequence comes from Verrucomicrobiota bacterium, assembly GCA_037143855.1. Classification (GTDB taxonomy): domain Bacteria; phylum Verrucomicrobiota; class Verrucomicrobiia; order Chthoniobacterales; family Chthoniobacteraceae; genus UBA695. The sequence continues at coordinate 35,712 of JBAWXX010000026.1, forward strand.
TCAAACTGTACGAACCGCTCTCCAAGCACACAACCCTGCGCGTCGGCGGCCCCGCCCAGTTCTGGGCCGAGCCGGAAACCGAAGCGGGTCTTGCGCGGCTGGCCGCTTATTGCCACGCGCAGAACATTCCCCTCATGGTGATGGGGAGGGGCTCCAACCTCCTCGTGCGCGACGGCGGCATCCGGGGCGTGGTCGTCCACCTCGAACGGGGCGAATTTCACCAACTCCACGTCGATGGGATGCGGATCACCGCCGGGGCGGGCGTCAAACTCAAGGAACTCGCCCAGGCCGCCAAGAACGCCGGGATCGGCGGCTTGGAATGGATGGAAGGCATCCCCGGCAACGTCGGCGGCGCGCTGCGCATGAACGCGGGCGCGATGGGGGGCGAGACTTTCCAGAACGTGCTTTCCCTGCGCACCGTGGACAGCGAAGGGCGGATGCACGAGCGCCTTCCCGCCGACCTCGAAATCCGCTACCGGGGCGTTCCCAGCCTGGGCCGCCAGTATGCCACCCGCGCCGTTTTTGAAGGCGTCCCCCGCGCCGCCGCCGAAATCAGCCGCCTCATGGACGACTACGCGCACAAACGCTGGGCCATCCAGCCCAAGGAGCCGAGCGCCGGGTGCACCTTCAAAAATCCCGCCGAGATTCCGGCGGGCAAGCTCGTCGAGGAACTCGGGCTCAAGACCGCCCGCAACGGCGGCGCGGCCGTCTCCGCCCTCCACGGCAACTTCCTCATCAACGACGACCACGCCACCGCCGCCGACGTCCTGGCGTTGATCGGGCGCATCCAAAAAGCCGCGCAAGAACAACGGGGCATCGCGCTGGAAACCGAAGTCCAGATCGTCGGCGAACCGGAAAGTTTTCTGAAATGATTTTTAACCACAAAAAAATCGCCGTCCTCAAGGGAGGGCCCGGCTCCGAACGCGCCATCTCCCACGCTTCAGCCGCTGGAGTTGCCGGAGCCTTGCGGGAACTCGGCGCGGATGTGATCGAGATCGACGCCACCGGGCCCGATTTCGAGCTTCCGGCCGGAATCGACCTCGTCTTCAACATCATCCACGGCACCTTCGGGGAAGACGGCCGGTTGCAGCGCGAGTTGGAAGCCCGTGGCATTCCCTACACCGGCGAGGGCGTGCGCGGCAGCGAACTCGCCTTCGACAAACTCCAAAGCAAAGCCCGCTTTATCGAGCGCGGCGTCCCCACGCCCCGGTTCGAGATCGTCGCGGCGGGCGCGGCTCCGCAAATGCCGCCCCCCTACGTCCTCAAAGCCCCGTGCGAAGGCTCCAGCGTCGGTGTCTTCATCGTCAAAACGGAGGCGGAAGCCGCCCCGGCCATCGCCGCCGCCGCCCAGTACGCGAAAGAGTTGCTGGTGGAGGAATTTGTCGAAGGGCGCGAACTTACCGTCGGCATCCTGGACGGCCAGGCGCTCCCCATCATCGAAATCCGGCCCCGCGCCGGCTTCTACGACTTCGCCAACAAATACCCGTTCCTGGATCCGACCGGGAAAGGCGCGGCGGACCACTATTGCCCCGCCGCGCTGGATGCCGCCACCACCCGGCGCGTCCAGGAAATCGCGCTGGCCGCCCACCGGGCGCTCGATTTGGAAGTCTACTCCCGCGTCGATCTCCTCCTGCCCGCCAGCGGCGAGCCCGTCGTGCTTGAAATCAACACCATCCCCGGGATGACCGAGGCAAGCCTGCTCCCCGAGGCGGCGAAGGCCGCGGGAATCGGCTTCGGCCCCCTTTGCGAACGAATCGCCCAGCTCTCCCTCGCCCGTTTTCACAAGCTCTAAAAATGAACTCCCGCAACCGACTCGCCAACCGCCGCCGTTCCGGTGGAAGCCAGCACAAAATGCAGGGGCTTCTCGAAGTGAAAGTCCGCTCCGAACTGGCCCACCGGCAGCGCAACCACGCCATCCTCCTCTGGGCGTGCAAGATCACCCTCGCCATTGCCATCGTCAGCGGCGGCGTGGTGGGCGTGCGCGAAGTCGTCAACCGGATGTTCCTCAAAAACCCGGATTACAACCTTGCGGCCGTCGAAATCACCGACGACGGCGCGGCCCTCTCGCGGGAAGTCATCCTCGGCACGGCCAAGCTCACCCTCGGCGAAAATATCTTCAAGGTCAGCCTCTCCAAAGCCCGCGAAGCCATCATGACCCTGCCGCAGGTGGAGCGCGCGGAGTTGCAGCGCTCGCTGCCCAACCGGATTACCATCGACATCGTCGAACGCCGCCCCGTGGCGTGGCTCGCCGACGCCCGGACCACCGACCCGTCCACGTCCGAGAAGTCGTTCCTGATCGACAGTAAAGGCGTCCTCTTCAAGCCGAAACGCCAGCTTCCCGAATACCTGCGCCTGCCCGCCATCTACGGCGTTGCGGTGGAGAACTATCTGCCGGGCGACACCGTCGGCACCCCGGAAGTCTGCGCCTCGCTGGAGCTCGTCCAGAAAAACTCGGACGCGAACCGCTTCCGGCTCCAAAGCGTCGATCTTTCCAAAGGCTACTGCCTCATCGCCACCGACGCCCGGCGGGCGAAGCTGACCTTCGGCCTGGACGACATCGGCAAGCAGCTCGACCGCCTGGGAGCCGTCCTCAACTACGCCGCCGCCCAGGGGAAAGAAGTACGCACCGTCAACCTGATGGTCGAAAAGAACATCCCCGCCGTGCTCGTGGACCCAGCCGCCTCTGAGGAGGCGGCGCCCGCCGCCGAAGCCTCCCCCGCAGCCAGTGTCCCCGCCGACAAAGCGGCTCCCAAACCGGCGGAGCCCAAGAGCACCCCGGCCGCGAAATCGGCCCGAAAAAAATCCGCTTCCCTCTCCGTCAAACGGGCCGAGCCCATCGTGCGCCACGCTGAACCCGTAGTCATCCGGCGGGCCGAACCCGTCAACCCGTAATCCCAAGCCTATGGCCAAAGACCAGATCTTCGTCGGACTTGAAATCGGCACCTCCAAGGTATGCGTGATGGTGGGCGAAGCGAAGCCGGACGGCCCCATCAAAATCCTGGGGGTCGGCCAGGCCCCCTCCGTCGGCATCCGCAAGGGAGAAATTGTCGATTTCGAGAATGTCCACAAATGCGTCCGCGAGGCCATTGCCGACGCTGAGGAAAAAAGCGACGTCACCATCAAATCCGTCTTCGTCGGCGTGACGGGCGCGCACATCCAATCCTTCAACAACCGGGGGTGCGTCAACCTCCCCGAAGACCGCGAGGAGATCGACGAAACCGACTGCGAAGACGTCGCCATCAGCGCCCGCGACGTCAACATCCCGCAGCAAAACGCCTTCCTTCACACCATCCTCCAGCACTACTACGTGGACGGCCAGGAAGGGGTCTTGAACCCCGTCGCGATGCTCGGGCGTATGTTGGAGGCGGACTTCCACATCATCCACGGCGTCGGCAACCGCATCCGCAACACCGTCCGCTGCATCAAGGAACTCGGCATTGAAGTCGAGGACGTCGTCTTCAACGGCTACGCCACCGCGCAGGCCATCCTTTCCCAGCAACAGAAAGACTTGGGAGCGCTCGTCATCGACATCGGGGGCGGCACCACCGACTACGTGGTTTATGTGGACGGGGCCGTCAAACAAAGCGGCGTGTTGGCCGTCGGCGGCGACCACATCACCAATGACATCTCCATGGGCCTGCGCATCCCCATGGCCAAATCCGACCGGCTCAAAATCGAGGAAGGCGACGCCACCCTCGGCAACGCCCTCCCCGGCGAGACCATCTTTCTCAAGGACGAAACCGGCTTCGCGGGGCGCGACATCGAGCGCGAAACCCTCAACACCATCATCCACTACCGTCTGCGCGAAATCTTCGAGCTCCTCAAGCGCGCCATGGACAGCGAGCCCTATTTGCCCATGCTTGGCGCGGGGATCGTCATCACCGGCGGCTGCTCACAGATGCGCGGCATCGGGCCGCTCGCGCAGGAAATCTTCAACGTCCCCGTCACCGTCGCCCATTCCCGGGCCACCTCGGGGCTCGTCTCCGCCGCGGAGAACCCCCAATTTTCCACCGCCATCGGCCTGCTGCGGTATGGCCAGGCCGCCTACGCCAACCGGCCCCAGAAAGACGGCTTCTTCGAGAAACTGCGGGGCATTTTCGGCAAACGGTAAAAAAACCTCCCCAATATGATCGAGATCACCTCCCGCAACGGCTCCGCTCCGGCCCGGAACATCCAAATCATCGGCATCGGCGGCGCGGGCGCGAACGCGCTCGACCGGCTGGCCCTCGACGGAGCCATCCCGGCCCGGCTCATCGCCGCCCACACGGACGCCCAGGCGCTCGCCGCCTCCGTCGCGGGCAGGAAAATCCAGCTTGGCCAGACCGTGGCCCGCGGGCTCGGCTCCGGTGGCGACCCCGAAGTGGGGCGTGGCGCGGCCGAGGAATCCGCCGCCGAACTGCGCGCCGCCCTGGAGGGGGCCGAAACCGTTTTTATCCTCGCCGGGATGGGCGGCGGCACCGGCTCCGGGGCCGCGCCGTACGTTGCCGAGCTTGCCCGGGAAGGGGGCGCTCTCGTCATCGCCGTCGTCACCCTCCCCTTCGGCTTTGAAGGCAAGCGCCGCCAGGCCCAGGCCGCCGAAGCCCTGGCCGCCCTCCAGGAACAGGCTGACGCCATCCTCTGTTTTGAGAACGACCGCATGGGCGACGCCGTCCCCCCCCGGGCCGGAATCCAGACCGCCTTTGCCGCCGCCGATGAAACCTTGAGCCAAAGCGTCCGCGCCCTCTCCGCGTTGTTGAGCCGCACCGGCTTGATCCACCTCGGGTTCGACGACCTCGCCGCCGCCCTCCACGACGTTCCCCCCCGCTCCCTGTTCGGTTACGGCGAGGCGGAGGGGGACAACCGCGCCTTTGAAGCCCTGGCGCAGGCGTTGAAAAACCCGCTCATGGACAAAGGCCGCCTGCTGCGCGACTGCGAAACCGTCCTCGTGCAAGTCAGCGGCGGCCCCGACCTCACCCTCGACGAAGTCCAGCTCCTCATGGAGGAATTGAACCGGAGCATCAGCGACCGGACCCGCCTGCTCTTTGGCGCGGCCGTGGATCCCGAACTGGCCGGACGCCTCACCGTCACCGTGCTGAGTTCCCTGGGCGAGGCCCAGCCCGCCGCCGTCGCGCCCCGCCCACCGCGCCCCGTGGCCGCCGCCCAGAACGTCCCGGTTCGCACCCCGGCTCCCGCACCTGCCCCGATTGCCGTTGCACCGACCCCCGCGCCTGTGCCGGAAGAAGAACCGGCGGAAGACGCGGCCCCAGATGAAGAGCCACTGGAAAGCCTCGACCTCGCCGCCCCGTCAGCGGAGGCAGCCGAAGCTCCCGCGCCCCCCGTGGCCGAGGAGCCCGCGCCCGCCGCCGCTCCCATCCATCATAAACCGCGCGGATTGCGCCTGGCCGCCCAGCAGGCTTCCTTGTTTGGCGACGAGCCCCTGGCTCCCATCGAGCGGATCGCTCCGCCCGTTCCCGGCCGGATGTGGAACCGGCCCTTCCCGGAGCGTCCCGCGCCCAAATCTGATCCGGCTCCCGAACCCGAGGCTGCCGCCGTTCCCGAGCCGGAACCGCCGATTGCCGAGCCGGTTCCAGAGCCTGCTCCCGAGCCCCTCTGCGAGCCTGCAACCGAACTGGAGCCGCAGCCCGAAGCCGAGGCTGCCGCCCCGTCCGCGCCGCTTCCCGCGGCTGCGCCAGCGGCCCCCCGCACCCCGTTCCGCCGCATGGAACGCCGCATCCCGCTCCGTGCCCCGGCCGAACCGGCCGCAGAGCCTGCGCCCGCGCCAGCGGCCCCCGGGCCCGCCGCCGCCAAGGCCCCGCTCCAGGAGGTCATGCAATTTGAGCCCGTCACGCGCGGCCGCTTTGAGAAAAGCGAGCCCACCATCGTCGATGGCCAGGACCTCGACGTTCCCACCTACCTGCGCCACCGGGTCAAACTGCGCTAGTGTAGTGATCATTAAATAAGGGGGCATAACGTCTCGGCGTTTTCCGCTTC
>JBAWXX010000027.1:0-41600 GCA_037143855.1 Verrucomicrobiota bacterium
TGACCTGGTTGACGAAGCTGACGACGGAGGCTTCCGGGTCGGCGGCGTTGAGGTCCGTGGCCGCCCCTTCCTGGTCGGCCGCGTCGAGGGCACGGCTGTTTTGCAGGAGTTCCTCGAACGTCTCCGCACCGACGCCGTAGGCGCTCTTGATGGCCCGCAAAAGCTGGCTGCGCGGCACGAGCGCCCACGCGATGGTCCGCCCTCCCACCAGCTGCGCGGCCAGTTGCCGGGCCGTGGCGTTGAAGACGTCGCAGGTGGCCAGCCGGATCGTCGCCTCCTCCACGGCCAGCGGCAGGATGTGGTGTTTGAAGACGAACCGGCTCGGCAGAGCGGCAAGCGCGGAGCGATCCAGCCGCGCGGCGGAAAGCGGCTCCACCGGCGTGTCAAAAAGCGCCCCCAATGCTTCGGTGAAGCGGGTTTCATCCACCTTGCCGGAGTTAAGCACTTCATGCACCCACGCCCCTCCCGGCGCGCACAGGGCCGCCAGCGCGCGCGCCGTTTCAAGGTCGTCCACGCCGCTGGCCCGCAGCAGATCAACAAGAGGCTGGCTTTTCATCGCGTCGCCTTCGGCGCGGCGGCCGGCCTGACCGGCACCGCTTTTTCAATCCGCACGCCCGGCGGGTCGAGCGACGCGTCCAGGTCCGGCGGGAAGTTCGTTTTTTGCAGCACGCGTTGCCCCGCCTTCACCGCTTGCACCGGCCCGCTCGTGACGGTCGGCCGGATCAAGACCACCAGTTCCGTGCGCTTGATGGTTTTCGTTTTGCTGCCAAAGAGCGGCCCGATCAGCGGGAGCTTGTGCAGGACCGGGATCCCTGAATCGGTGATCTGCTTCTGCTCGCTCACCAGCCCTCCAAGCACCACGGTGGCTTCGTTGGCGACCGAAACAGTCGTGTTGATGGAGCGCGTCGTGACGTTCGGAATGGCGTTGCCGCTGATGGTGGTGGACCCGTTGGTGTTGTTGTCTTCCTGCGAGATTTGCAGCGTCACTTCCCCCTCGGAATTGATCAGCGGGAGCACGGAGAGCTTCAGCGCCACGTCGATATAATCCACGCTGGCCGTGCTCACGAGGCTGTTGCCAGTGGTGTAGCTGCTGTTGATGCTGCTCGGGACGGCAATCGATTCCCCCGAACTGATAATGGCCGCGCGATTGTTGCTGGTGAAGATCATCGGCCGCGACGTGACCCGAAAACGGCCCGTCGATTGCAGGGCGGAAACAAACAGATCGAGCGTATTGGTCGCCCCGATCAACCCCGTCACGCCGCCGCCGGTGCTCGGCAGGCTCGCCGCGGAAATGATATTTTTGAGGCTCGTCCCGCTGATGCCCGGAACACTCCACGGCAGCCCCGACGTGCCGCTTGTCCCCAGCGCCTTGCCTAGGTTGCCTTTGCTAAAAAGATAATCGATCCCAAACTGCTCGTCGCTGTCCAGCGTCAGTTCGCCAATCACCGCCGTGAGCAGCACCTGCGGCGCGCGCACGTCAATCTGGTCTAGCAGGGAAAAGACTTTTTTGCGCATCTCCTCGTTGCCCACCACGATGATCGCGTTGGTCCGGTTGTCCGCGATGATCTTCGTATTGCGGATCATCCGCCCCTCCGGCGCCGTATCGGTTTGCATGGTCATCCGCCCGGCTCCAAACGCCCCCGGCGTCATGCCGCCGGAGTTGACGCGGGTTCCCGAGCTCCGCACCGCGCTTGCGCCGTTGCCGCTGTCCCCGAGATTCGCGGTGGCGTTGCCCAACGGATTCGCCGCGCCGGAAGCATGTTCCGCCTCCTCCTTTTCCAGCTTCTTGACCTCCACCCCGGGCTCCGCCACCGACCCCGCCACCACGTCCAGCACATCGCCCGCCAGGACGAACCGCAGCGGCCGCGTCACCGGCTCCCCTTGCGCCACGGCGGAATCGAGTTCCGCAATCACCGTGCGCAGGAACGGCAGGTTGACCGGCCGCGTCACCACGTGCACCCGGTTCGTCCGCAGATCCGCTTCAATCTTGATTTTGCCGACGATCAGCGAGTCCTCTGAAAGCGCGCTCTTTGCCCCTTCCGGCGCCACCGCCCCGGGCGTCCCCTGCCCGGCCGGAGCCGCCCCCCCCTTCTCAAACATCTTGCCCAGCTTCTCCACCACCTCCTTCGCATCCGCCCGCTCCAACGAAAAAAACTCGCTCACCACTTCCGCCGGCTTGCTGTCCAGCTTGGCGACGATCGGCGCCAGACCGCGAATGCGCTCGGAGTTCTCCGTCACCAGCACCGCCTGCGACTTCGGCAGCGCCACCACGTTCGTCAGGGAAGGCGTCGCCGATATCACCTGATCCAGCGCCGCCTTCACCTCCGCCGGGTCCGCATACTCCAGCTTGAACAAAAACGTCACCACCTGGTTGCCTTCCGGCAACTGGTTCAACTCCGAGAAAATCGGAATATCAAACTGCCGCACATTCTTCGTCGCGTTGATCACTTTCACGATGTCCCCGGGGCCCGGGATCAACGTGAAATTATTCAGCGCGAACACCGTCTCCAGCACCCGCACCGCCTCCGCCCGCGCAATCGGCTTGCCCACCCGCACATGCACATTTCCCTGCACGGTGTTGTCGTAAAGCGCCTTCTTGCCCGTCAGCACCTCGTAAAACTCCAACACTTGCCGGATGTCTGTATTAGGGAAGTCGATATAGGGAATCATCTCCCCGCCGGCGGCGGGCAACGACGGCTTGGAGGGCGAAGCGGGGGAAGGCGGGGCCGTATCCTGCGCTGCCGCAGCGGAAACAAGGGCGAACGCGAGGGCCAGTATGAGGCGGGTCGGGAATTGCACCGGAATAGGTAGATGCGCTCTTTCCGTCTGTAAAGGTACGAAAGCGGAAGAATTTTCGCGCGCGAATTTTTGCCAACAATCGGCTTGCGCTTCCCGGCGCTGTGCTATGTTGCCGCCTGCCGATGCCCTCTTCCGATTCCCCTGTTTTCTCCGGTTCCCAATCGCCCCGCCGGATGTGTTGGAGATTTTTCCCGCTCCTGGCTTGGCCCTGTCTTGCCCTTGCCGGGGAAAACGCCGCCGGGCCCGCCGCAGCAGAACCGTTCGCCCGCTACGAAGCGATGCTCGCGCACTCCCCCTTCGCCCCCCCGAGCGAAAGCGCGCCTGCGGACAACCGCGCCGGATTCGCCAAGGACCTGCTCCTTACCGGCGTGGTGCGTTTCAACGGCGGCGCGTACGTCCTGCTCGCCTCGCGGGACCAAAGCCTGCGGCTCGCGCTGAAGACGGGCGAAACGGCCAACGGCCTCGCCATCGCGGGCATTGCGTGGTCCGAAACCCCCGGAAAGACCAGGGTGACGCTTCGGCGCGGCGACGAGATCGGCGTGGTCGGTTTTGACGAAGCCGCCGCGAGCGCCCCGCCGGTTGCCAGCAACGCGCCCCCGGACGCCGCCGCCGCACAAGCCGCTCCCCGCCCCCCTTTCGCCCCCCCTCTCCCGCTGCGCCGCCGGTTCTTCCAGTAGGCGCGGCCCAGTTCGCCGACGAAGCAATATTGGTGAGGAGGACGCGCACGGGCCTGCCCCCCATCTCCGCATCTTTCCGCTACCGGTGCAGCGGCTTCCACCTGTGCAAATCCGGCGGCGGCGCGGCGTGGTGCGGCTTTTCGCGGCGAAAGGGCGGCGCCAACCGCAGATGATGCACCGCCATCGCCAGCGCCATCACATCGTCGTCGTGCTTGCCCGGCAGCGCCGCCTCCCGTCCGTCCTCGTGGATCACGAAGCTGCCCAGCTCGTCGATCACATGCGGATCGTAAATGTCCAGCGGCGGATCGCCGTCCAGCGCCCGGCTGAGCGAACCGATCACCAGCGGCTTCGTCGCCGCGTTGCTCTGGAACCCTAATTTCTCCAGCGCCGACACCCCGGCCGAACCGCTCGCGCGGCGCTTGAAAAGCGGCATCCCGGCTCGGCGCAACCCCTCCAGCAGCGTCAACCCCATCGGCACCTCCACCCCGATGAGACACCGCCCGTAGTAGCGGCAAAGCGCGATCACCTTCTCCTCCAGAATGTGCCAGTCGTCAAAACACGGCGGACGCACCCGCGCCACCAGCATCGCGGCGGCGTGCTCCCCCTCCGGCGTGGCGAATCCCTGGCGCAGCACCAGGATGGAATGGCGGTCCGGGTCGCGGCTCTCCCTCGTCTGCTCCCGGCCCGTTGCCGTATCGCACCAGAGCAGGTAATGGCCGTCCTCCCGCGGAGGCTCCCAGATCTGCGCCCAACCCGCCGCGTGCGGTTCGAAAACCACCTCTTCCTTCGCCGCGCGCAGGAACCCGAAACGGGGCGCGATCTTGCCCTGCATCGCCCGCAGCCGCGTCATCCCGCCCAGCGAGAACCGGGGACGCCCGCTGGTGACAAACGCGATCTGGCCGTCCTCCGGGTATTCCTGGTCAAAGAGATCCTCCCGCCCCGCGCACTTCTGGGCCAGCGTCCAGCGCCGCCAGGCGATCTGGCCTGCGTCCCAGCCAAACAGCGTCGCCCCGCGCCGTTCCCGCTCGTTCAGCGGCTCCAACTCCAGCGCCGCCCCGTCCATCCGGCTGTCGTCAAAGACGAACCAGGGCGCAAAAATCTTCACCCACCCGTTGCCGCGGCGCCCCTCCAGCGACTCCTCGAACGTCGCCGCGCCCAGCCAATGCTCGTAAAACCAGCCAGCGGAGCCGTTGGCCGTCGTCTCCACAATCGCCACGCTCCCGGGCACGTCCGCCAGCGAGTTGAGCAGCGAAAGCATCGTTTTCTCCGCCGACTTCTCCCCGTCGTTGGCAAAATGGGCCGCCTCCGAGACATGCAACACCTGCACCGTCCCCGAACGGCCCGCGCGCGGGTTTTCCGCCGTGTCGCGGTCGATCCGGCTCCAGAGCCGCCCGTTGCGCGTCAGCGTCGCCGAAGTCGCCGTGGCCTGCCATTGGTGGGGCCAGGGGAAATCGTCGTGCTCGGCGTACCGGCACGTCATCGCAAAAAGATTGTCCGAATTCTTATAGCGGTCGGCAATCTGCAACGCCCGCGAGCGGAACCGCCGACAATGGTGGTAGACCACCGCCGCGCTCACTGTGGAGCTTCCCTTCTGGCGCGGCTTGAGCGCCAGGATGCGGCACGGCGTCCCGTGGCTCATGCACCATTCGTAGACCTCCAGGATGCGGAGCTGGTAGACATTCGGGTCGGGCGTGACCAGGCGCTGGTCCTTGGTCAGGATCTTCGCGCACGTGGCAAACCACAATCCCGCACTGGTGGCGATGGCCGCCACCGCTTCGTCCGTGGCTTTTTGTTTGGGTTTCCGGGGGGACCGTACACGGCGACGCGCGCCGTCCTGTAAATCACTGCTCTCCATCCCGCCCAACGTAAGCGGCGCGGGCCGATGCGCCATGGCGCGCCGGGCGCGCCGCGTCAGAAAACGGAGTGGGATCAATAAAACTCGCGGATTTCCCGCATCATCCGCCGCACATGGCGGTAGTGCTTCACCGGCTTGAGCCGCCGGTAGCTTGCCCACGGGTCACCCCAATGGAGCACCTCGATATGCACGCGGCGCACTCCCCAGTGGCACATCTCCGCGCGGGAAGATTTGTAGAGATCCAATGTATTGCGGCCCGCCAGAGCCCAGCCGTAGTCGTCCACCTGGCAGATCTCCCCCGTTTCCTGAATGCGGAAGAGGGTCCCCGCGGGCCAGCGCGCCCAGTCCGCCGCCGCGCTGTGGATCTTGTCACAACGGAGCGTGGTGCCCAGCGCCGTCGCCTTTCCGTAGGGGAGATGGTCCCGCTCCGAGTGTGTGTAGGCCGTTGTGCGAACGCTTTGGAACCGGGTGCGCGGCAGCGGCTCCTCATAGGGAGGCAACGGGCGCATGCAGCCGCCCAGGCAAAGCAACGCGAGCAAAAGGGGCCAGGAACGCATGGGGAGAAATCGATTGAGCAAGAGCATAATGCGCCCCCGTACCGGGGCAAGTTCTTTGCGGCTCGCTACCGCGCGAAAAGCCAGTCGTTGCTCAGCCCGGGCTGCCAGGGTTGGATCACCCCCATCCGCTCCCATTCCCTCAGCTTCCGTTCACAGGCGAGGCGGACATCCTCATAATTGTCGTAATCCCTGCGGGAAATGCCGCAGGTGTCCTGGTGAAGGCGTTTGAATTTCCGTTTCGGCAAAGACTCTTCCATGATCGGTTGCATTCTAAAAGTGGCGCATGGTGTATTACACCCGGGCCCATTTATTCTCCGGTCCACAGCGAAGACAAGAGCAGAGGGGGACCATGGCGAAAAAAGCCATCCCGCCACTCAATTTTCCTTCCTTAAAGGGGGGGAGAGGATTTAACTTATCGCGCGTTTTTTCCCCGCCTTTCCCGCGTCCCCCCCCCCTTTAGTGGCATGACCCGTCATCGACATTCCCCGCGCACCCGCTCCCGCTCCGATTCCGATCTGGAGTTTGGGCCGGTCTTTAAAGTCCGCAAGCGCCGCCGCCACCACCGGATGCAAAGCGGGCGGCTCCACCTCTTTCTCCTCTTCCTGTGGCTGCGGATTGTGGACTCCACCATGCTCCTGTGCGTCTATCCGCGTCTCCCGATTGCCCATCAGCGCAATCTGATGCTCTTCCTCGGCGCCACGGCGGTCTGGACCACCGGGCTGTTGCTCGCCGTCTGGTTCCGGCAAAATTGGGCGAAATACATCCTCGTCGGCAGCCTGCTTTTCACCGTCGTTTTTACCCTGTCGATGATCCCCAGCCTGCCGGATGTCATGCACCCCAGGAAAGAACTCTACGCTATCCTGGGGATCACCGCCATCTATCTGCCGGTTGCCCTGGTTCTCATCATTTCCAAACACATCCAGAAGCTGACCGAGCAGGATCAGTTCGAATAGCCCCTTGCGCGGCCGCCCGTGCCGGGGAACGATTGCAGATCCTCGTCGCCAACCGCGATTTCTTCGGCTATCTTGCCTCCCCATGAACCTTGCAATCATCGGTGGCGGTCCGGCCGGTTTGCGTGCGGCGGAAGTCGCGGCGGGGGGCGGCGCTTGCGTCACCCTTTTTGATGCCAAACCCTCCCTGGGGCGCAAACTCCTCGTGGCAGGCTGCGGCGGGCTCAATTTAACGCGCGCCGAATCGCGCGAACGGCTTGCCACCCGTTACAACGGAGACGGGATGCCCGAAGACATCTGGCCCTCCCTGTTGGCCGACTTTGATGCCAACGCCCTGCGCACCTGGGCCGCCGGGCTGGGCATCGAAACCTTCGCCGCTTCTTCCGGCCGCGTTTACCCCATCGGCCTCAAAGCCGCGCGCTTGCTGCGGCAATGGATTGCGAGGCTCCGCTGCCTCGGCGTCCAAATCCAACTCGGGCACCGCTGGACGGACATTGCCTTTACCGAAGCCCCCCGCCGAGTCCGGCTCGGATTTGCCGCAGGCGCGCGGGAAACCCCCGTTTCCTTTGAGGCCGACGCCGTCCTCCTCGCCCTGGGCGGCGGCTCCTGGCCGCGCACCGGCTCCGATGGGCGGTGGACCGGCATTTTGGAACGCCTCGGCGTCTCCATCGCCCCGCTGGAACCGGCCAATTGCGGTTGGGAAATCCCCTGGTCCGCCGCCGTGCTGGCCCAAGCCGAAGGGCGGCCCATCAAAAACATCGTTGCACGGGCGGGCGGCACCGAAGCCGCTGGCGAACTCCTCCTTACCCGTTACGGGCTGGAAGGGAGCGCCCTCTATGCCCTGGGCCCGGCCTTGCGGAACTCGAAGAAGCAGCACGGCACCGCCGAACTGCGCATCGACTTCAAGCCCACCTTCACCGCCGGGCAACTCCTCGCCAAACTCGGCGCTTTGGGAAAAAACCCGGCCGATCTTTTGTCCGAAGCGCGCGCCCGGTGGCGTTTGAACGAGGCCTCCCACGCCATCCTTGCCAGCCGTGGCCCTTTCGCCACCCCCGCCGCTTTGGCCGAAGCCGTCAAGGATTGCCGGCTCTTTTTGACCGGGCCGCGCCCGCTGACCGAGGCCATTTCGTCGGCCGGAGGCATCCGCTGGAGCGAACTGACGCACGGGCTCATGCTGCGGCGGCTCCCCGGCGTCTTCGTGGCCGGAGAAATGATCGACTGGGAAGCCCCCACCGGCGGCTACCTCCTGCAAGGCTGCATCTCCAGCGCCACCCGCGCCGCCCACCGCGCCCTGGAGTGGATCCATTCCACCCAGGCGGCCTGACGGACCGTCCGCGCCCCTGCAGCGAGGGGGCATCCAAGGGCGCGCCGCGGCGCGAAGAGAGAATATGCGCTACCTTTGGGCCGCCATCATTGGCTTGATCGTGGGGGCTATCGCCAAGCTCCTCATCAGTGGAACCGGGCCAGCAGGGTGTATCCCCACGGCCTTGCTCGGGATTGCCGGTGGCGTCCTCGCCGCCGTTGTCGGGCAAGCCCTTGGCTGGTATCTCCCGGGCGAGCCCGCCGGATTCATCGGCTCCATCATCGGGGCGGCCGTGCTCCTGTGGGCCTACAAAATCCTCAAAAAAACGTAACAGAGGAGGGGCGGCATGCGCATTTTTGCCGCCGCAGACTTGCATCCCGCCGGAGGGCTGCTCAGATGAGGGGATGCGGATTGCCGTCCTTGCCGATACTCACAACCGCCTGCCGTCCCATTTGCCCCGCGAAATCGCGGACGCCGATGAAATCTGGCACCTGGGCGACGTGACGGACGAAAGCACGCTCGACCCCTTGCACGCCCTGGAATTGCCGTTGCACATCGTGCGCGGCAATGGCGACTGGTGCACAAATTGGCCTTGGGTGCTCGACCTGGAGCGGGAGGGCTTCCGAATTCGCCTCATCCACATCCCGCCGCTCATGCCCCCGCCAGGGACCGACCTTCTCCTCCACGGGCACACGCACCTCCCGCGCAACGAACGGATCGGCGCGACCCGTTTTTTCAACCCCGGCAGCGTCGGCAAACCCAACCACGGGGCGCCCCCCAGCTATGCCTGGCTGGAGTTGGTCCGGGGCCGCGCGCCCAAGTGGGAGCTGGTGCGGATTTCGTGACTACTTAAGCATCTCGGTGAGAAGCGGGTTCATCGCTTCATACCAGAGATCGTAGCCGTGAGCGTTGGGATGGAGCCCGTCGGGCATGACGTCTTTGGGGATTTCGCCCTGGGCGTCGAGGAAGACTTTGCTGATGTCGAGATAGCGGGTCTTTTTGCCGTCATCCAGCTTGCAGATGATCGCGTTGATCGCTTCGACTTTCTTCCGGAGCACGGAATCCTTGGTGGCCCGGGGGAAGACACCGAGGAGCAGCACCTTGGTCGCAGGCAGCTTCTGGTGGATCGTTTCCACAATTTTCTGCACTCCCGCTGCGGCCCATTCGGGTTCTTCGTTGGGGAAGTGGCCGATGTTGTTGGTGCCGATCATGACCACGGTGACTTTGGGGTTGATCCCGTCCAATTCGCCATTGGTGATCCGCCACAGAACCTGCTCGGTGCGTTCCCCGCTGATGCCGAAGTCGGCCGGATGATAGGGGGCAAATTTCAGCCAGCTCCATTCGCCGGTTCGCGGCCAGTAATCGGTGATGGAATCGCCCAAAAAGAGAAGGCCGGCTTCGCCCTGGGTGATCCGATACATGAACTGGACGTGCCGGCCCATATTTCCGGCTGCCGGGATGGTGATTGCATCTGCCGGGGTACGCGGCACCGGTGTGGGCTTGGGCGTGGGAGTCGCCGTGGCGGCGGATGATGGGGACGGTGCCGGGGCTTGCGCGAGGAGGGATGCCGAGGTGATCGTGACTGCAGCGACGGCGGCGGTCAGGCGGGTAAGAATGCCGAGGGATGCTTGCATGGAGTTTGATATTAATGGATATGCATAAAAAAAACGAAGCGGAAAACACAGGGTCTCCCGCTTCGTTCTGGATTTTATGGAGCCTGCGTTTAGATCACCGAGACGGCGTCTTTGGCGGAGGCGAAAACGTATTCGCGGTTCAGCATGGAGATGAACGACGATTTGATTTCCGCCGGGCAAACGGCCTCGCACTCATAGTAGTTGGTGCAGTTGCCAAAGCCCTCGGCGTCCATGGTTTTGACCATCTTCAGCGCGCGCTGGGTCCGTTCCGGCTGGCCTTGCGGCAGCAGGGCCAGGTGGGAGACTTTCGCGCTCACAAAGAGCATCGCCGAGGAGTTCGGACACGCTGCGACGCACGCGCCGCAGCCGATGCAGGCGGCGGCGTCCATGGCGCAATCCGCGTTCTGCTTGGGAATGGGGACGCAGTTGGAGTCGGGCGCGGAACCGTTGCGGGCGGAGATGAAGCCGCCGGCCTGCTGGATGCGGTCCAGCGCGGTGCGGTCCACAACCAGGTCTTTGATGAGCGGGAACGCCATGGCGCGCCACGGTTCGACGTAGATGGTGTCGCCGTCCTTGAAGTGGCGCATGTGAAGCTGGCAGGTCGTGGTGGCCCGTTCGGGGCCGTGGGCGACGCCGTTGATGACGAGCGAGCACATGCCGCAGATGCCTTCGCGGCAATCGTGGTCAAAGGCGATGGGCTCTTCGTTTTTCTGAACGAGGGTTTCGTTCACGATGTCGAGCATTTCCAGGAAGGAGCAATCCGTGGGGATGTTCTTCGCGGGATATTCGACAAACTTTCCAGGCGTGCCCGCATTGCGTTGGCGCCAGACTTTCAGGGTCAGATTGAGGTGGTCAGACATGGTTATTTGTAGCTGCGGACAGCCAGGTGGACGTTCTCGTAAACAAGCGGTTCAGTATGGCGCACGGATTTGGCGACGTCGCCAACGTATTCCCAGGCGGCCACATGCGCGAAGTGTTCATCGTCGCGTTTGGCTTCGCCGTCGGGGAACTGGTATTCCTCGCGGAAGTGGCCGCCGCAGGATTCGCGGCGCTCCAGGGCGTCCAGGCACATCAGTTCGCCAAACTCCAGGAAGTCGGCGACGCGTCCGGCCATTTCCAGCGACTGGTTGAGGTCGTTGCTTTCGCCGAGCACGTTGACGTTCTTCCAGAATTCCTCGCGGATTTGCGGGATCCGGGCCAGGGCTTCCTTGAGGCTCTGCTCCGTGCGGGCCATGCCGCATTTTTCCCAGAGGAGAAGGCCGAGTTCGCGGTGGAAGGAATCGACGGAGCGGTTGCCTTTGATGGAGAGGAATTTCTCCGTGCGGGCTTTGACTTCCTCGACGGCTTTGACGAATTCGGGGTGGTCGGTGGTGACCTTCTTGCCCGATTGCGTGGCCAGGTAGTTGCCAATGGTGGCGGGAATCACGAAGTAGCCGTCGGCCAGGCCTTGCATCAACGCGCTCGCGCCCAGGCGGTTCGCACCGTGGTCGCTGAAGTTGGCTTCGCCCAAGACATGGAGGCCGGGGAGGTTGGACATGAGGTTGTAGTCCACCCAGAGGCCGCCCATCGTGTAGTGCACGGCGGGGAAGATGCGCATGGGCACCTTGTAGGCGTCCTCTGCGGTGATCTTGTGATACATGTCGAAGAGGTTGCCGTAGCGTTCGCGGATGGTGTTCTCCCCAAGGCGCTTGATGGCGTCGGAGAAGTCGAGGTAAACGCCCAGCTTGGTGGAGCCGACGCCTCGGCCTTCGTCGCAGACCTGTTTCGCGGCGCGCGAGGAAATGTCGCGCGGAGCGAGGTTGCCGAAGCTCGGGTATTTGCGCTCCAGGTAGTAATCGCGGTCTTCTTCAGCGATTTCTCCGGGCGGTTTGCCGCAGTCTTCTTTTTTCTTGGGCACCCAGACGCGGCCGTCATTGCGGAGGGATTCCGACATGAGGGTCAGCTTGCTCTGGTAGTCGCCGTGCACCGGGATGCAGGTGGGGTGGATCTGCGTGTAGCACGGGTTGGCGAAGAACGCCCCCTTCTTGTGCGCGCGCCAGGTGGCCGTCACGTTGCACCCCTTGGCATTGGTGGAGAGGTAGAAGACGTTGCCATAGCCGCCCGTCGCCAGGACCACTGTATCGCCAGCGTGAGCTTCGATTTTGCCGGTGATCATGTCGCGCGTGACGATGCCCTTGGCCTGGCCGTCCACGACCACGAGGTCGAGCATTTCGGTGCGCGGATACATGGTGACCGTTCCCGCGGCGATCTGCCGGCAGAGGCCGGAGTAAGCGCCGAGGAGGAGCTGCTGGCCGGTCTGGCCGCGCGCGTAGAACGTGCGGGAAACCTGCGCGCCGCCGAAGGAGCGGTTGGCCAGGAGGCCGCCGTATTCACGGGCGAAGGGAACGCCCAGGGCGGTGCACTGGTCGATGATGGCCGAGCTGACTTCGGCGAGCCGGTAAACGTTGGCTTCGCGGGCGCGGAAGTCGCCCCCTTTCACCGTATCGTAGAAGAGCCGTTGAACGGAGTCGCCGTCGTTCGGATAATTCTTGGCGGCGTTGATGCCCCCCTGCGCTGCGATGGAGTGAGCCCGGCGCGGGCTGTCCTGATAACAGAAGCACTTCACGTTATACCCCATCTCGCCCAGGCTGGAGGCGGCGGAAGCGCCCGCAAGGCCGCTGCCGACGATGATGATGGTGTATTTCCGCCGATTGGCCGGGTTGATCAGTTTGCTTTCAAACTTATGTTTTGCCCACTTCTTCTCAATGGGGCCGGATGGAATTTTGGAGTCGAGCGTGGCCATGGTTAGTGCGCGAGGGGTTGAAGGAACGGAAGGTTAAGATGTTGGGCCAGAAGGCAGCCAACCGGGATCGAAGCATACCCCAGGAAGATGAGGCCCGCGAGGTAAGGGCTCGCGGCGGAAATCGGCTGGGCGATTTTCCGGCTCCGCAGGCCGAGCGTCTGGATGAAGCTCTGGATGCCGTGGCTCAAATGCATGCACAGCAGGAAGAGGCCCAGCAGGTAAAAGCCGCTGGCGAGCGGGTCGCGGAAGCCGGCGATGACCAGGGAATAGACATCGTGGCGGCCTTCGGGATCTTCCCATCCCTTCCATTCGGGATGGATGGAGAGAGTCGTAAAGTGGAGGAGGTGGAAGACGAGGAAACAGACGATAATCAGCCCGCTGACAATCATGGTCTTCGCGGCGATGGTGATCGCCTGCGGATTGTTCACCGCGTATTTCTGCGGCGTGGCGGCGTTGTTCTGAATCCAGAGCAACACCGTGGTGATGATGTGGACGCCAATGCAGGCGAGCATCACACCGCGGATGATCCCGAGGAGTTCGCCGAGACCTTGCAGGAAGGCGGCGTATTTATTGAGGGCTTCATGACCGAGAAAGATCTGGAGGTTGCCGATCATATGACCGGTGACGAAGCCCACCAGCACCAAGCCGGTGAGGGCGACGATCCATTTCTTTCCGATTGACGACTGGTAGAAGGAGATAATGGCTTTCACTATGGTAGCAATCAGACCGGGTTTTTGAGGCCCGTTCAAGTAGCACGCCTTATTTAAGCAATAGAGCCTGTTTCAAGGCACTCCGTTTTTTGCGGAACCTGCCCCCTCAATTGCGAGGGGTGGTCGATCACCGGGATGAGGCGTGGTTGTAGGTGATGCGAATACAAAAAAACCAGGGCCCGAACCAAGCTTTATTTGTGAAAAAATTCACAAAGGCCTGTTTAACGCGTTTCCCGATTGGCATTTTCCGCTTTCCCGCCTATTTATTTGAGCCATTATTTATGAAACGGTTTTCCCTTCCAGCCCTTGCCGCCCTCCTCGCCCTGGCAGCCGCCGCCTTCGCCCAGGAGGAAATCAAAATCGGCGAGTATGCTTCGCTCACGGGCGGACAGGCCAGCTTCGGCATTTCGCAGAATAACGCCATCCTGATGGGCGCGGAGGAGATCAACAAAGCGGGCGGCGTTTTGGGCCGTCCCCTCAAAGTGGTCGTGGAGGACGACCGCTCCACGCCGGGCGAATCGGCCACCATCGTCCGCAAGCTGATCGCCAATGACAAAGTCGTCGCCATCCTGGGCGAATTCGCCTCCTCGCGGTCGCTGGAAGGAGGCCCAATCTGCCAGGAAAGCAAAATCCCGATGATCTCGCCCGGCTCCACGAACCCCAAAGTGACCGAAATTGGCGACTACATCTTCCGCACCTGCTTCATGGACTCCTTCCAGGGAACCGTCATGGCCAAGTTCGCCCTCGCCAAAGGCTACAAAAAAGCCGCCGTCCTTACCGATGAAAAGCAGGACTACAGCAAAGGCCTCGCCTTTTACTTCAAAGACTACTTCAGCAAAAACGGCGGCCAGATCGTCAAAGAGCAGAGCTATAGCAGCGGCGACAAGGACTTCCGCGCCCAGTTGACCTCCCTCAAATCGGCCAAGCCGGACGTGGTCTTCCTCCCCGGCTATTACAACGAAGTGGCGCTCATCGGGCGGCAGGCGCGGCAGTTCGGGGTGAAGGTCCCGTTCCTGGGCGGCGACGGCTGGGAAGGAGACGCCCTCTTGAAAGTGGCCGGCAACACGCTCGACGGTTGCTACTTTTCCACCCACTTCTCCGCCGACAACCAGGCCCCGGCGGTGCAGGACTTCATCAAAAACTACAAGGCGAAATACGGGCTCGTCCCCGATTGCCAGGCGGCGCTCGGCTATGACACCGTGCGGCTTCTGGCGCAGGCGATCACCAAGGCGGGGAATACCGATCCCGCCGCCCTGCGCGGCGCCATCGCCGCCGTCAAGGACTTCCCGGGCGTGACAGGGAAAATCACCCTCGACGCCAACCGCAACGCCAGCAAACCGGCCGTTGTCCAGACCATCGGCGGGGGAAAATTCAAGTTCGTAGAGAACGCGGAACCGTAGGGGGAGAGAGACGATAGAGGGGGGAGATGATAGACTATAGAAGCTTGGGGTTGCAGGGAGGGTTGTTTGGAAATGGAAATTTTAAAAAGGAAGCTGTCATGAAGAAACTCGTTTGGGCTTTGGTTGTTTTTGCTTTCACTTTGAGCGTTCATGCCGATGAATTTGCCCGTTCAAGCAAGTTCGAGTCCGTCGAAGCGTTTGTCACCGCCGCAAAGTCTTTTGAACCGGCCAAAACCAAAGGGGAGATGGCCGCGCTTTTTACTGTCAAGGAATTGGGTCAATCGGAAGACCCGAAAACGGGAACGCCTGTTCCAGCAAAAGCCATAGAATCCTGCGAAACGCTTTATGTTGATGATCAGCTTGCCCTTGTATGGGTGAAAGCCCACCCGCCGACTGACGCGACCCGTTCTGTTGTAGCTGTGCTGTTCCTTTTAAAGAGCGAGGGAGCGAGCTGGCAGATCGTTGATTTGCTCCGTTTTGAAGCATCGGGAAAATACTCCGAAGTTAAAGCGGAACTGACAGCAGTGAGCTATAATGGCAAACGCGATCCCGGTTTCCTGACAATTACGGAATTTCAAGGAGGCCGCGGCTACAGCTCCAGTATAAGCGCATCCTATGCGTGCCGGGATTACAGGTTCAAGCGGGTTGATTTGGAATAAACGGCCCGCCTCCTCGTTCCCAAGTTCTACTTGGGAATGCCCCTCCCGCGAAGTTGCACTTCGCCACGCCGCCACGCAGACAAATCCCCCAAACCACCTCGTAAACCATGCGCAGCCGCTACCGCGTCCATGAACCCTACGCCGCCCACTTCGTGACTTCCACAGTGGTGGGGTGGCTGCCGGTGTTCACCACGGCGGCGCGGTGCGATCTTCGTGTCGAGGCGCTGGCGTATTGCCGAGAGCACAAGGGACTCAATATCTACGGCTGGGTAATCCTCGACAACCATTTCCACGCCATTCTCGCCGCTCCCGATCTTTCGCGGGTGCTGGCGGATCTCAAGCGTCACACTGCACGCCGCATTCTGGAGCAACTTGAAGCCGAGCGCTGCGAATGGCTGCTGCGGCAGTTTGGGCATCGGCGTGCGGAGCACAAAACGGAGAGTGCGCATCAAGTATGGCAAGAGGGCACGCATCCGCAGGCCATCGTGGGTGATGAGATGATGCTGCAAAAGCTGGACTATTTGCACAACAACCCCGTCAAGCGCGGACTGGTGGCCGCACCGGAGCACTGGCGGTATTCGTCTGCCCACGAGTGGTGCGGTGGAACGGCGCCGGTGCTGCGATGTGATGATTGGCGGGGGTGATGCTGTGCGCGCGGCGGGGTTTGCGAAGTGCAACTTCGCGGGAGGGTGCGTTCCCAAGTGTAACTTGGGAACGAGGAGGGAGGAGAAGCGCTCAAAGTCGCTTGACTTGACCCGCTCTCCACTCTCAACTTTCCGCCACCGTGACCGAATTTCTCCAGCAACTCATCAACGGCCTCTCCCTGGGCTCGATCTACGCCTTGATAGCGCTGGGCTATACGATGGTCTATGGGGTGCTGAAATTCATCAACTTCGCCCATGGCGACGTTTACATGGTCGGCGCGTTCGCGGGCCTGTACCTCGCGCCGTGGGTCTGGAAGGTCATTCCCCAGGGTTCGGACCCGTCGCGTTTTAGCTGGAGCACCGCGGGCGGCGCGCTCGCCGTCCTCCTCCTTTCCATGGCCGTCTGCGCCATGCTGGGGGTCGTCATCGAACGGCTCGTCTACCGGCCCTTGCGCGAACGCCCGCGCCTGACAGTCCTCATCACCGCCATCGGCGTCTCCATCTTCCTCGAAAACTTCGGCCAATACCTCTTCGGAGCCGATCCGCAACTCTTCCCGGAGATTCTCCCTGACCGCGTGATCGACGGGCTGGGGGACCTCACCGTGAGCGTCAACCAAGTCGTCGTCTTTGTCGTCACCCTGGCGCTCCTGGCCGCCCTCTCCTTCATCGTCCTGAAAACGAAGATCGGCACGGCCATGCGCGCCCTTTCCTACAACCCCGTGGCCGCCTCGCTCATGGGGATCAACAACGACGTCGTCATCGCCTTCACCTTCGGGCTGGGCTCCGCGCTCGCCGCCGCCGCCGCCCTCCTCAACGCCATCAACTACCCCGCCTACAGCATCGACCCCCTCATGGGCATCCTCCCGGGCATCAAAGCCTTCGTCGCCGCCGTGCTGGGGGGCATCGGCAACCTCCCGGGTGCCGTCGTCGGGGGGCTCATCCTCGGAGTGCTGGAAACCCTCGTCGTCGGCTACGTCTCGCCGATGTACCGCGACGCCATCGCGTTCGCCGTACTGATCGCCATCCTGCTCTTCAAACCCAACGGCCTGCTCGGGCGGGCGGAAAAGGAGAAAGTCTAGCCATGAACCGCCCGAAGACCTGGTTGCTTCTCTTTGTGGCGCTGATCGCGGCTTGCGCGCCGTTTCAGGACGCCATCAATCCCTACTACTTCGACATTCTCATCACCATCGGGATCAACATCATCCTGGGGGTGGGGCTCAATCTCGTCACCGGCTACACCGGGCAATTCTCGCTGGGACACGCCGGGTTCATGGCCGTCGGGGCGTATTTGAGCGCGGCGGTGACGGTGTTTTTGGGATGGGGCTTTGTGGTCGCCCTCGGCGTGGGGGGCTTGGGGGCGGCACTGGCCGGTCTGGCCGTCGGCGTCCCCTCCCTGCGGCTCAAGGGGGATTACCTTGCCATCGTCACTCTCGGCTTTGGCGAAATCATCCGCGTCCTGCTCCAGAACATGGAGGTCGTCGGCGGCTCGCGCGGCCTCTCCATCCCGGTCCGCAACACCGGCCTCTTTGGAACCTACCTGGCCGCCGCGCTGACGGTGTACGTCGTCGTCCTGCTCGTCCACTCCACCTACGGGCGCGGATTTTTGACCGTCCGCGACGACGAGATCGCTGCCGAGGCCATGGGGATCAACACCACGAAATACAAAGTCATCGCCTTTGTCACCGCCGCCTTTTTCGCCGGAATCGCGGGCGGCCTGTATGCCCATTTCAAGCAATTCATCCACCCGGAAGGGTTCGGCTTCCTGCGCTCGGTGGACATCGTCGTGATCGTCATCCTCGGGGGCATGGGGAACACGCCGGGGGTCATCCTTGCGGCCATTTTATTGACCATCCTCCCCGAGGGGCTGCGGGCGCTGGCCGACTGGGAATTGCTCCCCGGCGGCCTGCGCGGGATCATCAAAAACCGGATGATCCTCTACTCGCTGCTCCTCATCGTCCTCATGCTCACGCGTCCGCAGGGGCTCTTTTCCAGCGGAGGCAAATGGACGCAACGGTGGCAGGCATTGAAACGGAGGGGCCGCGCATGACGACCCCGCTTTTGGAAATGCACCACGCCACCGTGGAATTCGGCGGCCTGCGGGCGGTTTCGGATCTCAACCTGGCTATCAGCCAGGGGGAGCTTGCCGGGCTGATCGGCCCCAACGGCGCGGGGAAAACCACCGTCTTCAACCTCATCACCGGCGTTTATCAGCCCACCTCCGGCGACATCCGCTTCGAGGGCCGTTCCGTCGTCGGCCGCAAGCCCTACCAAATCACCGCGCGCGGCGTCGCCCGGACCTTCCAAAACATCCGCCTCTTCGGCTCCTTAAGCGTCTTTGACAACGTGCGGGCCGCCTTCAACATCCACCTGCACCACGGCATCTCCCACGCCCTTTGGCGGGGCCCCGGTTTCGCGCGAGAAGAGCGGAAAGTGGAAGAAATGGCCGAAGAACTCCTCTCCATTTTCCACCTCGACCACCTCCGCGACGCCGAATGCACCGCCCTCCCCTACGGCGACCAGCGCCGCCTGGAGATCGTCCGGGCGCTGGCCACGCGGCCCAAACTGCTCCTCCTCGACGAACCCGCCGCCGGGATGAACCCCACGGAGAAAGTCGAACTCATGCGGCTCATCCGCTTCACGCAGGAGAAATTCAACCTTGCCGTGCTCCTCGTGGAGCACGACATGCGCGTCGTCATGGGCATCTGCGAGCGGATCGCCGTCCTCGACTACGGCGTCAAAATCGCCGAAGGCGCGCCGGAGGAAATTCGCAACGACCGCAAAGTTATCGAAGCCTACTTGGGAGAGTGACCATGCTCCAAATCCGCGATCTCAACGTCAACTATGGGGCCATTGCCGCGCTGCACGGGCTCAACCTCGACGTTCCCAAGGGCTCCATCGTTACCTTGATCGGGGCCAACGGCGCGGGCAAATCAACCACCCTGCGCGCCATCTCCGGCATCGTCCGCACCGGCGGCGGGAGCATCCGCTTTGACGGCGAAGAGATCACCCACCTGCCGCCGCACCGGATCGTCGAACGGGGCCTCTGCCACGTACCCGAGGGGCGGATGATCTTTGCCAACCTGACCGTCCGCGAAAACCTCCTCCTCGGAGCCTACCGCCGCGGCGATCGCGCCGCCTTTCCCGCCGACCTCGACTATATCTTCGACATCTTCCCCCGGCTCAAAGAACGGCAGAGCCAGAGCGCGGGCACACTTTCCGGCGGCGAACAGCAGATGCTCGCCATTGGCCGAGCCCTGATGAGCAAACCGCGCTGCCTCATGCTCGACGAGCCCTCCCTCGGCATCGCCCCGCTTTTGGTGAAGACCATCTTCCAGAAAATCGTCGAAGTGAACCGGAACCTGGGCATCACCATCCTGCTCGTCGAGCAGAACGCCAACCTCGCCCTGGAAATCTCCCACACCGGCTACGTCCTGGAGACCGGCCGCATCATCCTGGCCGACACCTGCGCCAAGCTGCGCGAAGACCCAAAGGTAAAAGAATGTTATTTGGGCGGATAGGGGAAATGAGAGTTGAGAAAAAAAAAAGGCAAAACATTTTCTCTGAACTCCTTGCTGCCCGAGTAGGTCCCGGTTTTTTGCGTAGCCACATACCCCAGGAAGGGGGAAAAACCCCTGCAGCGGCAGGGAGAAGGCTCTGTAGCCTCATCCTTTGATGTTGACCCAACCCCAGTCCTCCCCCTAGCCTCTCATCCTCTTTACTGCCATAGCTTGTTTGAAATGATTTTTGGCTGGAGGATGGGCCCCCTCACATTTTATGGATGAAGCTTTAACAACGCGAATAGCACCTTCTCGAGGTTCCTCGGGAACAAGGCTCCCTTCTATCGATGGGTGGAGGGCGATAAGCATTCTCCTTGTGCTGGGCACCCATTGCCCTTGGGCGGAAGGGTTCCCACGTTCCTGGGAACCCATTTTTAAATGGCTGTTTGACGGCAATCTTGGGGTTCGCTTCTTTTTTATCATTAGCGGTTTCCTGATTACTTATTTGATGATCGCTGAAAGCGAACGGGAAGGAAGCGTGAATCTAAAGCATTTTTACCTACGCAGAGCGTTCCGAATACTCCCAGTCTATTTCGCTTTTTTAGGGGTTCTTTTTCTTTTGCAAATTTTTACCCCATTCAGGCAAAGCGCCCTTGCTTGGGGTGGGTGTCTTACATTTACAAGGGATTTTATTGACGGCACTCAAGCGGATCTTCAAATCAGCAGGCACCTATGGTCTTTGTCGGTGGAAGAGCAATTCTATCTCCTTTGGCCATGCGTATTTTCATTGATGCACAAAATGAAACTTAAGCATTGTCTTTGGTGGGCCATCGTCTTTCCCATTTGCTTTTCTCCCATCTTTCGCGTGGTCGATCATTGGAGGAGTTATCCGGCTTTTTTGAATCCGCTATTTGCGAATTTTTCTTTCTTTAAATATTTTGACAGTATCGCGGTGGGGTGTGGCGGCGCCTTGCTTTTTGCGCGCTACCGCGATCAAATCAAACGTTTCTTGATTGCTGACTCTCGGGTGATTGAGGGGGTGTCTATCGCCTTGATTTTGGTCCCTTATCTATTGGATCATTTGATGGTGGCGCGGTTTGTTACGATTCCCTTTGGGCCCACCATGCAGGCGTTTGGTTTTTCAACACTTCTTTTAAAGAGTTTGATAATGCCTCATGCGAGAGTGTATCGGGCGCTCAATTATCCATTTGTCCGCACCCTTGGCGTGCTTTCCTATTCCATCTATATATGGCAGCAGATTTTTTGGACCAGACCCTTGGAGTTCGGTTTGGAGTCGGTTTGGTGGATGTCATTCCCCGGAATGCTGGTTTCTTCCATTGGCGTTGCCGCTTTTTCTTACGTTTGTTTGGAGCGGCCGTTTATCAAATGGCGCGCATGTTTCCGGTAGGGAATCGTTGAGGAAGATGCATGGAGATCCCGGCGGTGAACAATGGGATTGGAGGGTGGGGGCTTTCCCGGCACTCTTTTGGCGAGGGGAGGAGGACTTTTTTGTTTGGCCAATCGCCGCTTTTATTTTATAGCATTTCTCGAAAAGAATCTCCGAATCAAGAGATGGAAGCGCCGCAACGCCGCCAGACAACTTGTGCCGCCCCAGCTCTTTCGGAAAGGATTTTTAAGAATTGCTCTACACCGGTTCCATGGCAAAACCTTCCACCAATCCCCTTGCGTAATGGGCCCCGGCCTCAAAAATCGGCAAGCCCAGACCGCCGCCCTCTGCAAAGAGCATCTGCGCGCCACGTATCCGGCGCAATCGGCGCTGGTGGAAGAATTCATCCGGGAGATCGAAGGGGTGGAGCCAGAGGCCGATCCCGCCAAGTGGGGGCAATTTACGGATCTCTCCCGCAGCACAAGCGCGCTATTGAAGAGATTGGACTCCCGTTTCAATCAGTGGTTGAATGGGGATGTTTGATTCCCAGTTCCTGGGAAAAACAACAATCTTAAAATAGTGAAAATTAATTACGGATTCGAAAAACGGAAAAGAGAGTTAGAGAAAAAGAAGAAGAAGGAAGAGAAAAAACGGGCCAAGCTCGAACGGCCTTCTGACTCCAAGGAAAACGGCGAGGCCAACGCCTTGCTGCCCGAGTAGGTCGCGGTTCTTTTGCGTAGCATACCCCAGGAAGGGGGGAAAACCCCTGCAGCGGCAGGGAGAAGGGGGCTTGTGTCTCTTTGCCACGGGGAACTAAGGGTTGACGCCTACTGGAGGCGTTCTATCGTGCCCGGGTGCAATTGATCGAGATTTACAAATGCCTGTGCGATCCCACGCGGCTGCGCATTTTGAACCTGCTCGCCGCCTCGCCCCTCTGCGTCTGCCACCTGCAAAGCATACTGGGCAAGTCGCAGGTGCTCATCTCCCAGCATCTTGCCTATCTGCGCGAGCGGGGGATGGTGACGGGGCGGCGCTACCGCAATTGGATGATCTATGCGCTGCCGGACGAGCGCCCCGCACCGTTGGAGGCGAATCTGCGCTGCCTGCAGGACGCGTTCCCCATCGAGCCCGTTTTTCGCAAGGACCGGGAAAAGCTCCAGAAATTGCTCGGCTCCGGCAATGCTCAAACCTTGCTGGACAAGGGGGGGTGCTGTTTGCCGGGGAAACGGGTCGCTCCATGAGCCTTCCCTTCGCCGTCGTGGACGAGAGCGCCGAGTGGATGGTCGTGGATAAACCTCCGTTCCTCCTCGTCCATCCCAAGAAGCCGGGCGGGCCCCGGACGTTGTGGGACGGCCTGCGCGAAATCCTCTCCTTCGAGCTGGCCAACGGCGGGCAAGTCTCCCTGGTCAACCGCCTGGACCGGGAAACCAGCGGGCTCATCCTGGTGGCCAAGACCGCCCTTGCCGCGCGCCGCTTCCACACCGCGATGATGCGCCGGGCCATCGCCAAGGAGTATCTCGCTCTCGTCTGGGGCTGGCCCGGGCAGGACGAGTTCACCGTTTCCGCGCCGATTCTCCGGCAGGGGGAACGGCTCCCCACCGCCATTTACCTCAAACGTTGCATTCATCCCGAGGGGGCCGAGGCCGTGACGCGCTTCCATGTGGAGCGGCGCTTTGAGAAACCGACGAGCGCGGGGAACCGCTTCGCCCTGGTGCGGGCATATCCCGAAACGGGGCGCACGCACCAGATCCGCATCCACCTGGCCCACGCCGGGCACCCGATTGTCGGCGACAAAATCTACGGCCCCGACGAGCGGTGCTACCTGAAGTTCATCGAAACCGGCTGGACGGACGCCCTGGAAGCGCGGCTGCTTTTGCCCCGCCACGCCCTCCACTCCGCGCGGTTGCGGCTGGAGGACGACGACGGAAGCGCGCTCGACTGGCACTCCCCGCTGCCCCTGGACCTGGCGGCATGGATGGAGATTACGTGATCCGCGCGATCCGGGAACTTGGGCGCATTTTTACCGCTACGCTCCCACGATAGTGCGGAAGTAGGCGATGGTGCGCTCGATGCCTTCTTCCAGAGGCACCTTGGGTTCCCAGCCAAGGTGCTGCTTGGCGAGCGTGATGTCGGGCTTGCGCTGCTTGGGATCATCGGCAGGCAGCTCTTTGTGGGTGATCCTGGAAGGGCCGCCCACCTTTTTGAGCACCAGTTCGGCGAGTTGGAGCATGGTGAATTCGCCGGGGTTGCCGAGATTCATCGGGCCGACAATTTGCTCCTGGTTCATGAACCGGATGAAGCCCTCGATGAGGTCATCCACGAAACAGAACGAGCGGGTTTGGGAACCGTCGCCGTAGATGGTCAGATCCTCCCCCTTGAGCGCCTGGACGATGAAGTTGGAGACGACGCGCCCGTCGTTCGGGAGCATGCGCGGGCCGTAGGTGTTGAAGATGCGGACGACGCGGATGTCCACTTTGTTTTCCCGGTGATAGTCGAAAAAGAGCGTTTCGGCGCAGCGCTTGCCTTCGTCGTAGCAGGAGCGGCGGCCGATGGGGTTGACGTGGCCCCAGTAGTCCTCGGTTTGCGGGTGGATCTCCGGGTCGCCATAGACCTCGGAGGTGGAGGCCTGGAAGACGCGGGCGTGGAGGCGCTTGGCCAGCCCGAGGCAGTTGATGGCGCCCATGACGGAAGTTTTCGTCGTCTTGATCGGGTTGTACTGATAGTGGGGCGGCGAGGCGGGGCAGGCCAGGTTGTAGATATGGTCCACCTCCACTTTGAAAGGCTCGATCACGTCGTGGCGGATCAGTTCAAAGCGCGGGTTGCCGATGAGATGCTGGATGTTGGCTTTGCGGCCGGTGAAGAAGTTGTCCAGACAGAGGACTTCGTGTCCGGCTGCTATCAGGCGTTCGCAAAGGTGGGAACCTAGAAATCCGGCTCCGCCGGTGATGAGGATGCGCATGGTTTTATTTGATTCGTTTTGGGGAAGGGTTGTCAACGCCGTAAATGCGCGGCGATCCAGGAGGACAATTCCACGGCGTTGTGGAGAAACTCGCGGCCGAAACCCCGCACGGTGACGCACGGCGCGGTCAGCAGGACGAGCGCGGTGATCACCGCCAAATTCATGAGGTAAATGAGGACCAGCGAGAAAAACGTGCCGTGGCGGGCCAGGTCGCTCTGCCCCTTGGGGATCATCCAGAGGGTGAAGCTCATGTGGAAGGTCCACGTGATCCCGAGCGCGAGGAAGAGCCAGCGGGTATAGGGGGCCATGTCCCAGAGCAGCCAGCCCAGCGCGTAGAGGATGATGACGGCGACGCTGTAGATCGGGTAAAAATAGGGGGAAAGGGCGATCCAGACGTTGCTCTTGTTGGTCATGATGTGGCCGCCGTCGCGGCGCACCTCGAAGGCGCTGACCCGCCCCCCCATCAGCCAGACCCAGATGGCGTGGGTCAGCTCGTGCCCGTAGACATAGGCGTAGTTGACAGCCCGGCGCGGGAGCCCGAAGAAGGCGACGATCCAGAGCAGCGCCCCGAGCGCGAAGAACCAGAATTCCTCCGTGGCCCAGTAGTCATGGCGCAAGGTTTCGCGCGCGAAGACGTAAAAGAACGTCTTGCTCCAGACGGCCGCCAGCGGCAGCAGAAAAAGGGCAATGACGGTGTTGAGAACGCGCGTCGGGACGACCAGCCGGGGCCGCGCGCCGGGCATGGGCTCCGCCGCCGGCCCGGCTAGGGAGCCAGCTCCGCCCCACAGGGCTGCGGAACCGGATTGAAGCCGGTGAACTTTCCGCCTTGCGGTTCCAGGGCGCTTGGGGAGCCGTGGCATGGCGAAGGCGAGGAAGGCCGGTTAGGCGCGGCCGAGGTAAGCGCCGGTGCGGGTGTCAATTTTGACCATCTCGCCTTCCTTGATGAAGAGCGGGACGTTGACGACTTTGCCGGTTTCGAGCTTGGCCGGTTTCTGGACGTTGTTGGCCGAATCGCCGCGGACGCCTTCGGCGGACTCGACGACTTTCAGCGTGACGGTGGAGGGAATTTCCACCTGCACCGCCTTGCCTTCGGCGTAGAGCACTTCCACGCCGAGGTTTTCAACGAGGTAATCCTTCGCGTCGGCGAGGAGATTTTCGTTGAGCGAAATGGTCTCATACGTCTCCGGGTCCATGAAGTGGTAGCCGGTATTATCCTTATAGCTGAACTCAAGCTTCTGGCGAGAGACCTCCACGAGATCCACTTTATCGGTCGATCCGAAGCGGACATCGGCGGATTTGCCGGTGCCGATGTACCGGATGATGAGTTGGACGAATGCACGGAGGTTGCCGGGGGTCCGGTGCATGACTTCAAGGACGATGGCGACGTTTCCGTTGTAACGGATGGCCATGCCTTTGCGGAGATCGTTTGCTGCTGCCATGTGGTAAAAAAGGTAAGCTAAGAAAGATTAATAAAGCAGGGGTTGTCGGCTTAGACAAGTCTGAACTTGGCCAGGTCCTGGGAGTCGACCAGCCCGACGGGAACCGGCTTGCCGCTGGTTTCATCCACCACGATGAGGTCGTCCACGGCGTGTTTCTCCATCACATGCAGCACCTCCACGGCCAGTTTCCCGGCGGCCACCGTCACCGGCTTGGGCGTCATGAAATCGCAGACCTGGCGCTCCAGGAAATCGGGGACGGAATCGAAATAGCGGCCAAAGTCGCCATGGGTGAAGATGCCCGCCAGCGAGCCGTCGGGATGCGTGAGAATGGCGGACCCGGCGCGGACACGGGCCATTTGTTTGAGAACCTCGCGCACCGTGGACGCGGGCGGAAGCCGGACGAGCTGCTCGCCCGTGCGCATGATCTCGTTCACCTTCAACAGGAGCGCGCGCCCCAGGCTGCCGCCGGGGTGGAACCGGGCGAAATCCTCTTTTTTGAACCCGCGCGCCTGCAAGAGCACCATGGCCAGGGCGTCGCCCAGGACGAGCGCCGCGGTGGTGCTGGAGGTGGGGGCCAGGCCGAGCGGGCAGGCTTCCTCTTCGATGGAGGCGTCGAGGTGGACGTGGGAATGCTTGGCCAGCGTGGAATTCGGGTTGCCGGTGATGGAGACGATTTTGACGTCAAAGCGGCGCAGGGCCGGGAGAATGCGCAGAAGCTCCTCGGTTTCGCCGGAGAAGCTCAGCGCCAGGATCACGTCGCCGTCCGCCAGCACGCCCAGGTCGCCGTGCAGGGCGTTGAGCGAGTTCAGCACCACGGCCGGAGAGCCGGTGCTGGTGAGGGTGGCGGCGATTTTTTCCCCGATGTGGCCCGACTTGCCGACGCCCACCACGACGATCTTCCCGTGGGCTTCCACGCTGCGCAGAATCGTTGCCACGGCAAGGCTGAACGACTCGTCCAGGCGGTCCCCCACGCGGCGGACCTCGGCGAGTTCGATGTCAAAAACACGATGGGCTTTTTCAACAAAATCCATGCGGCGAAGTGTGGACGGTGAAGGGGGAGCTGCCAAGGAAAAGATGGAGAGGAGAGGATGGACTATAGAGGGGGAGACTATAGAAGAGGGAGATGTGCAATTGACATCCGGCCCCCCCGCGTGTAGCCGAATCCCCTGCATGCATCGCATTTTCCTGGCGCTCTTTTGGGCTTTCTGCCTGGCTGCCCCCGCGCGGGTGCGCGCCACCGAGGCGATCGCGCCCCCCTTCGGCCTCACGTGGGGCGTCACCAAGGAAGGCATGGCCGCGCTCCTCAAAGGGGCCAACGCAAAGGTGGTCGAGAAACGGATCGCCAGCGGCCGCGAAGTCTGGACCGTGGAAGGGCTGATCCAGACCAACCTCCAGCGGACCCTCTTTTACTTCCACAACGACGGCCTGGTGGAAGCGGAGTTGCAGTATCAGAACGCCTCATGGCTTGACGCCGAATACAACAGCTTCCTGGGGCAGCTCCGGCTGAGCCTGGAGAGCAAGTTCGGCCCGGGCAAATTGATTGCCCGTTCCAAAACCCCTCAGGGCGAGGTGATCCAGACCCTCACGGGCTACGAGTGGGTACAGCCCGGCAATGCCGTCCAGCTCATCTACTTCAGCGCCGAGAGCCCGTCTCAAGTCTTCCGCATGGTCAGCCTCCACTACAAGGCGATGTAGCGCAGATTATAGAAAATCGACCATAGAAGGAGGAGACGGGGAGAAAAGAAAGACGCGCTCTTACCGCAGGACCACGGAATCGAAGATCGCTTGCGCGTGGACTTGCGCCATCTCTTCCGTCAGCCGGTAGGCGTCGTAGATGAGGATCCAGACCGTGCGGGGCTGGCAAAAAAAGCGGACCTCAAAGCGGTGCTCCACGTTGCGCGCCTCGCCGCGGTAGACGATCAGCGGCACATCGAGCCATTCCCCGTATTCGGGCTCGCTCATCGTCAGGCCGGCCCCGCTGCCAAACGCCAGTTCCATCGCCCGCCGCTGCCGGATCACCAACCGGCGCAATGCCGCCTCCGCCTCCTCTTCCCGCTCCTCCGGCTCCTCCCGGATCAGCGTGACGTGTTCGTTGTGTTTTTCCGCGCTGCGATACAACCAGCGCGACGGGGAATCCGAGGGGCGCAATTGCCATCGGCCCGGGAGGCTCAAAGCGAGTTCGTATTCGCCGAAAAGGGTTTCACGTTGTTTCCAATGAGGCATGCGAAGAGCAGAAACTCCACTCTACGCCTTTTGGCCCAATATTCCACGCGCTAATTTTACTCTGTTCCCGGCGCACGGCAGTACCACTCCCAGAAGCGCTCCACCCCCTCCGCCAGCGCTCTGCGCGGGGTGAAGTCGAGCAACTGGCGCGCTTTGCTGATGTCGGCGTACACGCACGGGCTGTCGAAATCGGGGGGGAGGGCCGGGATGAGATGTGCCCTTCCGCCGGAAAGCCGTTCCACCAGCGCCACGAAATCGGCCGCCAGGACCGGCTCGCCCCGCCCGAGATTGAGGATCTCGTAGCCGAGCGGACGGTCGGCCGCCGCCATGATCCCGGCGACCAGATCCTCCACGGCAATCCAGTCCCGGTGGATTTGCCCCTTGCGGTGGAGGCGCACTTTCTTGCCGTGGCGGATTCCCTCGGCGATCTGGAACGCCAGGCTGTCGGGGCGGCAGCGCGGGCCGTAGACGGAGAAAAAGCGCAGAGCCGTGAAGTTCAGGCTGTAGAGGTGGTGGAAACTAAAACCGAGCATTTCCACGGCCCGCTTTGCCGCCGCGTAGGGGGTCTGCGGGCGGTCGCACGGGTCCGATTCGTGGCACGGAACCACCGGGGAGTCGCCATAGACGCAGGCGGCCGAGGCGAACACAAAGTTGCCCACGAAGGTCTCCTTGGCCGCGCTCAGGAGCTGGAGCGTCCCGTTCACGTGGACATCGGCCGAGAGAGAGGGGTCTTCGATGGAGGCAGCGCCTCCCGGCAGCGCCGCCAGGTGGACCACGGCGTCGAAGGCGTTTTCGCCAAACAGCCGTTCCAGCAGCGCGCGCTCGCGGATGTCCCCCTCCACAAACATCCATTGATCCGGCGCGGCTGCCGCGGCTTGCACGGCGGCCAGATTCTCCCGCTTGCGGGCGGGCGCGTAGGAGGCGTCCAGGTTGTCCAGCCCCACCACGCGGTCGCCGCGCCGCAACAGCGCTTCCGACAGATGGCTGCCGATAAAACCGGC
Source organism: Verrucomicrobiota bacterium (assembly GCA_037143855.1). Classification (GTDB taxonomy): domain Bacteria; phylum Verrucomicrobiota; class Verrucomicrobiia; order Chthoniobacterales; family Chthoniobacteraceae; genus UBA695. The sequence continues at coordinate 28,477 of JBAWXX010000027.1, forward strand.
GGCTCCGGTGACAAGGAGGTTTTTTTTCATGGAGCGCGAATATCTCTTCTCCTTCGCGCCCGGGGCGCCGCCCGGATGCCGCGTCTCTCCGCCTACCCTTTGCGGAGGATGCCGCCGCGCATCAGGCCGACCAGCGGGAAGCGCGAAACCTGCGCGCACCATTCCACGTCGCCGCCCCGCCCGTTGGCAAGCAGGGTCCGGCCGTTTTTGGCCAGCCGCAGCGCGGCCGGGATGTCGGCCCGGTGTTCCCGGTAAATCGCCCGCGCGAGTTGGGCGGCGTCCGTCAGCTCCGCCTCGGGAAACGCGGCGGCGAGCATCCCGGCGGCGAGCGCGTCTTCCAGGGCCAGTTCGCGGAACGTTCCGGCGCAGACCAGCGCGACCCGTTCGGGCACCTCGCGCCGGAGGCGTTCCTCCAGGGCCCCCATGTTCAAGAGCGCCCCGGCCCAGACCTCGCGCGCCCCCGCGCACGCCCGCAACGCCACCGTGCCGTTGGTCGTCGTCGTCACCACCCGGCGCATCCCGGGGCGGCAGTATTCCTGCGGCGAGTTGCCGAGGTCAAAGCCTTCGATGCGGTCACCAAAGCGTTCGCCGCCGAGCACCGCGCCGGGCCACTGCGTGCGCAGCTCCAGCGCCTCTTCGATGGTGCACACGGGCCGGATCTCCTCCACCCCGTGCGCCAGCCCCGTCACCATGGAGGAGGTGGCCCGCAGCACGTCAAAGACGATGCAAACGGTGGCGGCCAGGTCCTGGTTGGGGAGCAGGTCGATTTCGGCGGGAGTCAATACGGCGTCAAACAACATCCGCTTATTCTACGGCCTCCACCGCCCCGTGGGGAAGCGCTTCCTGCCGCAGCGCCGCCAGGAACTCCGGTTCCGCCGGGATGCGGGCGAACGCGACGCCGAGGCGCCGGGCGTGCTCGCGCCAGAGCCCGAAGTGCCGGGTGTATGCCCCGCCATACGCGGCCAGCAGACCGGGCGTCACGCGCTGGTGGCGGCGCGCGCCCGTCTCGCAGTCCACCAGTTCCACGTTCCCGTCCCAGCCGGGCCCGGCCTCGGCCGCGCTCCAGGGGGCGAAGACCACCCCTCGGCCCTTGCCCGCCGCCAGCGCGTGGAGCGACGGCGCGCCGGGGAAAAGCAAATCCGAGATCCAGACCCGCAGGGAGCCCGTCCGCCACGGGACGCGGTGCAGCGCGGGAACGTCCGCTTCCGAGGCAGCACCCGGCGCGGCGGCCCGGCAGGCTTCCGCCACCCGTTGCGCCGAAAGCGCGGCTTCCGCCGGGAGCGGCGTGACCGACTCCCCGGCCAGGAAGTAACACCGCAGCGCCCCGCGCGCCTGGAGGGCGCTCGCCACGGCGAAGGCGAAGAGTTCCAGCGTCCGCGCCGCCTTGGGCGGGTCCACGGCCATGGAGCCCGAGACATCCAGGGCGAGGTCCACGCCGGGAGAGACCTCCTCGCGGTAGAGCTTCATCGTGTAATGGCCCGAGCGGGCGTACGCCTGCCAGTCGATGGCCCGGGGATCGTCGCCCGGCAGATAGGGGCGGTGGTCCTGGAAATCGATGGAACTGCCGATGCCCCTTCCCAGCCACGCCCCGTTCATACCGCGCCACGCCCGGTTGCGCAGCGGCAGCCGCAGCGTCCGCGCCGCCGCCTGCATCCGGGCCTGGATGGGGAGCAGGACACTGGCGTCCACCGGCATCATAGGTTGAGCTTGGCGGCCTCCCGCTCCATCGCCGCGATGGTTTTCCATTCCTTGAGTGAAAGCAGGAAGAGCGCAAAGAAGCCGAGCAGCGCCAGCAGGGCGGCCCAGAGGGCCATTTGATCCAGCGCGCTGTAATCCCAAAGGTGCAGGAAGAGGCCCAGCGTCGGCACACATCCCGCCCAGATCAGATGGGGGTCGTGGAGGTTGAAGTTGGCCGAGAGCGTCACCGCCGTGACAAAAAGCATCAGTTGCAGGCCCAGGTAAAACGGGAACAGGTTGGCGGCCCGGCGGAAGCAGAGGCGGACAATGGCGAGCGGCACGAAAAGCGTCTCCAGCAGCGCCGCGACGCGGAAAGCCGTTGAGGTGTCCGTCCAGGAAAAAGGTGCGGCCCAGAGCGTCGCGGCGATGGCCAGCAGCACGAACCAAAGCCCGCTGGCCCAGCCGGGATAAAAGAGCCGCCCGAAGGCGCGCCCCGGCAGGCCCCGCCGGAGGAAAGGCAGGTACAGGCTCGGCACGAAGGGCGTTTCCTCAACCAGCGCTCCCAGGCAGATCGGCGCGGCGGCGATGCCCCCCAGTATCAACAGGAACGCCGGTTCATGCAAGGCGCGGCCCAGCAGGATGCTGGCAGCCAGGAGCGACGCGGCGATCAGCCGTTTGCGCGTGCAGTGGTTTTCCGCCGAGGGGGCGATTTTGCCCACGCCCAGCTCAAAGAGTTCCAGCACCAGCAATGGTCCCAGCACGGCGGCGGCCGCCAGCCAACTCGAAACCGAAGGGGACGTTCCCCCGCGCCGCGAAATATTAAAGAGAAGGAGGGGCACCAGGTAGAACCCCGCGAAAAAGAGCACGCCGATGCCGATCCGACCCACGAGCGACTGCATGAACCCCGAGAACCCGATCGCCAGCGCCGTGGCCAGCGCCGAGCCGATCAACAGCAAGCCGAGCAGGACCAGATCATCCACCAGGTTCACCCCGCCCAGGAAATAGCGCAGGACCACATAGGGGAGCACCGCGCAAACCAGCAAAAGCGTCTGGAGCACAAGCGCGAGCCATTTGCCCGCCGTGATGCGCCACGCCGAGAGCTGCGTGAGCAGCATCAGCTCCAGCGTGTTCCCCTTCATCTCCCCGTTCAGCGCCGCCAGCCCCCGCAGCGGCATCGCAAAGAGGATCGCCGCGCCGATGAACGTCCAAAAAAAACCCGCGGCCGCCTCGTGGGAGCCGTCGCCCAGCGACCCGATCACGCAGACGATCATGAAAAACTGGATTGCCAGGAAAATGAGCAGGAACGCGCGGGACCGCATCCCCTGGCGGAGTTCCTTGACAATGATCGGGCTAAACCAATCGGCAAAATCGTTCATGGGAAAATGTTTAGTGAGGGCCGTGGCCGCCGACTTTGTGCAGGATGTCCACGAAGGCGTCTTCCAGGCGGCGTTCTTCTTTGTGAAATTCCGTGACGGCGAGGCCGTCGTGGATCATTTGGCGCAGGATAGTGGCCAGCGATTCCGGGGCGTCCGCCTCCACGCGCAGGCGCGCTCCCTGGCGGGTCGCTTCCGCGAGCGCCACCCCGGGAACCATCGCCACCCATTGCAGCAGCGGCTCCGGCGAGCCCGCCACGCGCACTTCCACCAACGCGCCCGCGCCGTCCAGGCCACCCGTGCGCAGGCTTTCCGCCGAGCCGTAGTGGACGATCCGCCCGGTGTCGATGAAGAGCATCGTGTCGCACATTTCCCCCAGTTCGGAGAGGATGTGGGAGGAGATGAAGAGCGTCTTGCCCTCCTGCGCGAGCAGCCGGACCAGGTGCTTGAACTCGATGCGCGCCTGCGGGTCCAGGCCCGCCGCCGGTTCGTCCAGGATCAGGAAGGGGGGATCGTGCAGCAGCGTGCGGCCCAGGCAGAGCCGCTGGGCCATCCCTTTGGAGAGCTGGTTCATCGGCCGCGTGCAGATGGAGGCGAGGTTGGTGAACTCCATCACCTCGCCGATCCGCTCCTGGCGTTCCTTGCTCCCGAAGCCGAAGGCGCGCGCGTAGAAGTCCAGGTATTCCAGCGCCGTCATGTTCTCATACGTCCCGTAGGCGTCCGGCATCCAGCCGATGAGCCGGCGCACTTCGTTGGGGAAGTTCAGCACGTCGCGCCCGCCGATGGAGATGGAGCCCGAGGTGGGCACATCCAGCGTGGCCATCATCCGCATCGTCGTGGTCTTGCCCGCGCCGTTGGCTCCGATGAACCCGACGACCTGGCCGGGATCAATGTCGAACGAAATCCCCTGGACCGCTTGCAACGTTCCGAAACGGCGGGTGAGATTGCGCACTTTCACCAATGGCTCGCTCATGGCTGGGGGGCTCCTGTTGAAGATGCGTGCGTCTGGTCCACGGCCAGCCCGGTATAAAAGACGAGGTCCTCCCGCCAGCGCAGCGAGGGGAGGGTGGCCAGCATTTCCGTTCTCGGCCGGGTGACGAGGGCGGCGAAATGACCTTCCTGGAACGGCATCCTGCCCAGCGTCTCACGCAGGACGGCCCGGGCCGGGGCAAGTGTGGCGTCGGCCCAGGCCTCCCGTTCCTTGACGGAAACAGGCCGCATCGCCGCCTTTTCCCCCGTGCGCAACCCGTCGGCTCGCCAAACCGTGCTGTTGGTGTCGGTCAGGAAGACGGTTTCCAACGGGCTTTCGATGCTGGAGACAATCACGGGCGCGCCAGTGGCGGCGTCGCGGCTCACCACGGCCAGTTCAGCCCGCGTGGGCCGGATTGTGGCAAACCGCTGGGCCTGGAGAGAGCGGCTCTTAAACCAATCGCCGGAAAACGCCCGCCCCTCCACCGAGTATGCGTTCCGGTTTTGGTGTTGGAACGGGAGGTTCAGCCGCAGCGGGATGGCGATGGTATCCTCCGGGAGGCGGAACGCACTGCCAAAGAGGAGGCCGGTCCGGGCGGCTTGATCCTGGATCACCGCCGCCTCGTGGGCTCCGGGAAGGAGGTGGATGGCCGTGAAGCGCCGCCCGGCGCCGCCCACCCCTTCCTGGAAAGTGATGACGGCAATGAGCAGCAAACTCCCGCCCAGCGAGAGGAGCGGCGTGGTCCAGAACATCCGGTGCCGGTGCATGGGCGGCGCGAAAAGGAAGAGGTTAACCGGCCCCACCAGCGCCGCGAAAACGATCACAAAGCCGAGGATCAACGGCGTGTTGGGCTTCAGGGTTCCAAGGCTGGAGAGCAGGTTCCAACTCTTGTCTTCGTCGAATGCGTCGCCCCGTTTCGGCTTCTTCTGCATGAGCAGCGGGCCGAGCGTTTCCGGTTTCAGTTCCTTGCCGTCCCAAAGGGCTGCGGCCAGAACGCCAAACCCGTAAGGCGCACCGTTGGCCGACGCCGAGGGGGACCGGGCGCCGCCCCAGTCGATGGCGGCCGGTGCGGTCGAGGTGACGACCAGCCGCCCGCCCATGCCCACCCACTGGCGCAGCGCGGCGCGGACGCCCGGGGCGAGCCTGGCCCATTCCGTTTCGGAGAGCGCCAGATAATCCACCCCTGCATACGCGCGCCAGTCTTCCACGAGGTCGGCGGGGTCGAATTGCGTGGCGTCAAAGGCCCACTTGGAGCTTTCGATGTGTTTTTTGAGCGGCTCCCAGGAGCGTGCGGCGAGGTCGCGGCTCATCGCCAGGAAGAGCGTCTCGGTGGGGGTGCCTTTGGTTTGGTGGCAGATATTGGCGCGGCGACCCTGGACGGCCGGGCCGTTGGCGACCACTTGCAGGGTGTTTCCGCACGAGACCGCTCCCCCCGGGGCAAGGAGCATCAGCGTGCGGGACTGCCCCGGCCCCACGGTGATTTCCGTCTTCGTTTGCAACTCTTCATCCGTCTTCATGAAATGGCTGACGGTGAAACGCCACGTCCCGGCCTGGCCGGAGCGGTTGGCGACGGTGATGTGCAGCGGGACGACGACACACGGCGGGGTGTTATCAAAGAGGCACTTCACCTGGATGTCGATGCCGCTCCCGGGCTCGGTGTCGATGTTCTGCTGCCAGGCGGCCCGGGCCGCGTGCGGCAGCGCCAGGGCGGCGAGGAAGGCCATCCCCCGCAAAAGAGGGGCAAGACGCGGGTTCATACGTTGGCGAGGGTCGTGGGGGTTTCGCGCGCCTGGCGGGGGACTTCGGCCAGGATCCGGGTGACGACTCGCGCGCTGGTTTCGCCCGCGAGCCGCGCGGAGAAGTCCAGGAGGACCCGGTGGGCGAGCACCGGCAGGGCCACGGCGGCCACGTCTTCAAAGCTGGCGTTGAGACGGCCTTCCAGCAGCGCGCGGGCCCGGGACGCCGCCGCCAGCCCCAGCGCCGCGCGCGGGCTCGCGCCGAATTTGACCCCCTCCGCCGCGCACGATCCACCCGGATGCGTCGCGTCCACCAGCCGTGCAATGTAGTTGGCCACCACCGGCGGCATGTAAATGCGGCGGACGAGCGCCGAAAGCGCATCCCATTCCCCCGGGGTCAAGACCGCCTCCACCGGCGGCTCCACCCCGATTTCGCGCCGGTTGACGATCGCCTCCAGCACGGCGGTCCCGGCGCGCGGAACGTCCAGCTTGAAAAGGAAGCGGTCGAGCTGCGCCTCGGGGAGCGGGTAGGTCCCCTCCAGTTCAATCGGGTTTTGCGTCGCCACCACAAAGAACGGATCGGGAAGAGGATGGCTCACCCCCATCACCGTGACCCGGCGCTCCTGCATCGCTTCGAGGAGGGCGGATTGCGTTTTGGGCGAGGCCCGGTTGATCTCGTCGGCCAGGATGAGGTTGCCGAAGAGGGGCCCCGGCTGGAAGACGAACTCGCGCCGCCCTCCGGTTTCCTGGAGGATCGGGCTGCCGGTGATGTCGCCGGGGAGCAGGTCGGGCGTAAATTGGATCCGTTTGGCCAGGAGCCCCATGGCGCGAGAGAGCGCCTTGACGAGTTCCGTTTTGCCCAGGCCGGGCAACCCCTCCAGGAGCAAGTGGCCGCGCGCCAAGAGGCCGGTGAGCACGCCGTCAATCAGCGCCTCCTGGCCGAAAAGCACACCGTTAAGTTCCCGCCGCAGCCGCTGCAATGGCGTGCTGGCGGCGGCGATTTCCGTCTCGTTGAGGGGTTCCATGTCGGGCATTGAGGAAAGCAGGAAGAGGCGGCCAGGAAAAGAGAAATGCTCCTAGACACGCCCCAATGGAGCAGGTGTGGGCGCGAGGTAAAAAATCCCTTGCGCGCCCCCTCCTGCAAAGGCACCCTTTGCAACGCATGTCCCGGCTTGCCCCCATCCTGCTCTTTGTCCTCCTTGCCCTGCGCGCCTTCGGCGCCGGCGAATGGACGCTCCTCAAATACGAGGGCCGGGATTACGTGACCCTCTCCAATATCGGCGCGTTCTACCAGCTTGGGGCTCTCCAGCGGACGGGAAATCAACTGGTGTTGCGCACGCAGGCGCGCAGCCTGCGCGGAGAGGTCGGCTCCAGTGAGTTTTACCTCAACAACCTGAAATTCATCCTGAGCTATCCGGTGATGGAAATCGGCGGCCAGCCAAGCATCTCCCGGATGGACCTGACCAAACTGCTGGAGCCGGTCTTGCGCCCGAGCCGCATCCAGAACTCCACCAAAGTCGACACTATCATCCTGGACCCCGGCCACGGCGGGCACGACACGGGGGCCGTCTGCCTCTTCGGCAACGAGAAAACCTTCGCGCTCGACGTGGCGTTGCGCGCGCGGGAGATGCTGCGCGCGGCCGGGTTCCGCGTTTACATGACGCGCTCCACCGACCGTTTCGTCCCCCTGGAGGAGCGGGCCGCCATCGCCAGCCGCTTCCCCAACGCCCTCTTTATCTCCATCCACTTCAACTCCAGCGGCAACGGGGCCACCGGCGTGGAAACCTACACCCTGGCCCCCCGGGGCGTCCCCTCCATGGCCGCCGACGGGCCCGCCCTCTCCGACTTTGTCCCGTGCACCGGGAACGCGCGCGATGCCGAAAACATCGCGCTGGCCTGCGCCACCCACGCCACGCTGGTTTGCAACTCGGCCATGTTCGACCGGGGAATTAAAAGGGCGCGCTTTGTGGTCTTGCGGGAATCGGCCACCCCCGGCGTGCTGATCGAAGGGGGCTTCCTGAGCAACCCGAACGATGCCCGGCGGATCGCCACAATCCTCTACCGCCAGCAAATGGCCGGCTCCATCCTCCAGGCGGTGCAGAATTACCGCAACGCCGTCGGCCCGCGCCAGTCCCTCCCGGTCGCCTCGGCCGCGATGCCGCCGCCGGGAGCCACCGGCCCGACCGTCATCACCACCCCGGGCGTGCAGTAAAGACAAGACACGGAGAGAGGAGCCCCCCTCGCGCCCAAGTTGAAGGGGCATCAGGGCAAAAAAGAGGCGCGCTGACAGATTAACCCCTTCTGCCAACGCGCCTACCCCTGATTGGGAAAAGCTGGTTTAGAGGATGCCCTTAATTTGCGATAAGGGGAATGCGTACGAATGCGTAGATTCGGCCTGAAAATGGCTATTTTCCACATTTTTTGGCCAGGAAGGAGGGCTTTTAGCCCATTTTCCCAAGTCTGAAAGGCACCACCCATCGCCAAAACCGCTTGCCGCCAGCACTTTTGGGGTGGCCACGGACTATTGGAAACGCGGAGGCTGACCGGTGATCTCCACGACGGACTGCCAGAGTTCGCCCGAGGGATCCACCTTCCGGCGTCCGTGGATGACGAGGTCGATGGGCATGTGGACGTAGCTGCCGTGCCACCGGCCGATGAGCATGGCGGTCTTGCCCGCCATGGCGGCGTGCACGGCGTGCTGGGCCAGCCGCGAACAGTAAACGTTGTCCTGGGTGGAGGCCGGAACGCTTCGGATGGTGTAGCTCGGGTCGATGTATTTGAGGGTGGTCTCGACGCCCAGTTCCTTGAAGTGGGCCGAGATCCGGTCGCGCAGATAGACGCCGATGTCTTCGAGCTTCTTGTTGCCGGAAGCGTCCACGCCGGCTTCGCCGACGAGGTTCTTGCCCGCGCCTTCGGCCACGACGATGACGGCGTGCTTGCGCAGGTTGAGCCGGGCGTGCAGATGGGCCAGGAGACCGCCGGGCCCTTCGAGCTGGAAGGGGACTTCCGGGATGAGGACGTAATTGACCTCGGCGCAGGCGAGCGTGGCCAGGCAGGCGATGAAGCCGGAGTCGCGCCCCATCAACTTCACCAGCCCGATGCCATTGAGAGCCCCCATCGCCTCGGCGTGGGCGCATGAAATCACTTTCCCGGCCTCGGCGACGGCGGTTTCAAAGCCGAAGCATTTGTCCACGTACATGATATCGTTGTCGATGGTCTTGGGGATGCAGACGATGGCTTTCTTCAGGCCGCGCCTGGCGATTTCCTCCGAAATCTCGCCCGCGCCCCGGATGCTGCCATCGCCGCCGATGACAAAGAGAATATCGACGCCCATCTCCTCCAGCGTATCGACCATGACCCCCACGTTCTGGGGCCCGCGCGAAGAGCCGAGAATGGTGCCCCCATTCTTGTGGATGGAAACGAGTTTCTCGGGGCTCAGTTGCACCGGCACGCGGCCAAAGCTCGGCACGAGCCCTTCGTAGCCGTAACGGAAGCCGTAGATGTCCTTGATGCCGTAGTTGTAATAAAGGACCATGACGAGCCCGCGAATGACGTCATTAAGGCCGGGGCAGAGCCCCCCGCAGGTGACGATGCCGGCTTTCGTCCCGCGCGGGTTGAAGAAAATCTTGGAGCGCGGCCCGGCGACTTCGAAGCTCGCGGGCAGCTCCTTTTGCGCCGCCGCCTTTTTGAAAGCGGCCAGCGTATCGTCAAAGAGCACCCGCTCGTCGTCGCTCCGAAAATAGGCGTCGTTTTCGCCACAACGGGTCAACGGCGAAGGATACGAGCAAGGGCCCAGCGAAGGAATGGCGGTCTGCATACGGAGGTGTTGTATACTGGCAGAGAGCCGCCCCGGCAATCCCGAGAAGAGGAAATTTCAAGGTTTTGCCGCAGCAGACGGCCGTTCACCTTTCCGTCTCTGCATGGTTGACCTGCCGCGCCAACTGCCCTAAAAGGGTCGTTCCCCAAGGGCTTCCGAAGCCGTTTTGGAGAACCTCATCATATCGTCCAGTGGAACTTAGTCTAGAAGGGCACCGCCCTAGAAACGTCGATTGGAAACGCGCCGCCGCCCTGCTTTACGGGGACTGGGGCACCAGCAAAGCCTATGTTACCGGCCTCGCCTTTTTGGCCGCCGGGTTCTCTTCTTTCTGGCTCATCCTGGCGGTCTGCGCCCTGACGGGCCTGGTGGCGGTGAACTACGCCGTGATCTGCCGCTACTTCCCCGACGGCGGCGGCGTTTATTCCGCCGCGCGCTCCCAGGGGCGGCTGCTGGCGGTGATCGGGGCGCTGCTGCTCATCGCCGACCTGACCGTCACCGCGGCGTTAAGCGGCTGGTCGGGCTTAAGTTACCTGACCTCGGGGGCGGAAAGCATCGCCTGGATCGCTTTCTTAAAAGAACACATCGTTTTCGCCACCATCGGCCTGCTCATCTTCCTGGGGTGGATCAACTGGTATGGGCCCAAACACAGCGGCAGCTTCGCGGTGCTCCTTTCGGCGCCCGTGATGATCGCCGTGGTGGTCTTGATCGGCATCAGCATCCCGCATTTGACGCTGCACTACGTGGAACCGCCGCACACCAGCCCCGGCAAGGTCTGGGAACAATTCGTGGGCGTCATCCTGGCCCTAAGCGGCGTGGAAGCCATCGCCAACATGACCGGCGTGATGAAGCTCGACCCGGGATCTTCGATGGAGCACCCCAAGGTGCACCGGGAATCCGCGCGGGCCATCTGGCCCATCGCCTTTGAAGTCGTCGTCAGCACGGCCATCCTCGGCTGGGCCATGGTTTCGCTGCCCAGCGTGCTGGAAACCCTCGGCATCCATGGCAGGGCCAACTGGGTGACGGCCATGAACAATCACAGCGAGGACATGCTTCGCTTCATGGCGGAGTCGTTCGCCTCCGCCACCGTCGCCCCGTGGTTCGGCGTCGTCTTTGGGTGGGTGATCGGCGTGCTCGTGGCCCTGCTCCTCCTCAGCGCCGCCAACACGGCCATTGTCGCCATGATCGGCCTCCTTTTCATGATGGCCCGCGACGAGGAGATGCCCATCGAATTTACCAAGCTCAATCGCTACGGCGTGCCGCTGATCCCGCTGATCATCGCCGTGAGCCTCCCCATCGCCGTCCTGCTCACGACCTCCGATTTCGCCGCGCTGGCCGGTCTGTATGCCATCGGCGTCGTGGGAGCCATCACCGTCAACCTTGGCTCATGCACGTTCAACCGCGCCATCGGGTTCCTCTGGGTAGACCGGGTGCTCTTCGGCCTCACATTTGTCATTCTCTTCGCGGTGGAAGTGACGCTCGCCCACACCAAACACGACGCCCTTTTCTTCGTCGTCTGCGTCCTCGGCCTGGGGATGGCACTGCGCACGTACGCCTTGAAGCGGGCGGGCCTGACCAGTGTGACAGTCTCCAAGGAACTGGCGGAAATCGTCACACCGGAGTCAATCCAGCGGCTCCAGCCCCGGCTCGCCGAGGGTCAGAAAATCATGGTCGCCGCGCGGGGCGTCACCCCGGTGCTGCAATTCGCACTGGACGAGGCCCAACTGCGCAAGGCGACGCTCTGCGTGCTGTATGTGAAGGAACTGGCCGTCTACCTCCCCCAAGGCCCGGCCCCCAGCAACCGGGGCGGCCATCCGAAATGGCAGGACGATCCCCAGGCCGCCGCCATCATATCGCTGATCATGAAGGCCGCCGAGCAACGTTGTGTGGACGTAATGCCCGTGTACGCCATCAGCGACAACCCGGCGGGAACCATCCTCGACCTGGCCGCCACACTCGGCATCGACATCCTGATGCTCGGCTCCTCACACCGCATGAGTATGACCAAGATCCTCAAGGGCGACGTCATCGCCCAGGTCGCCGCGGGCCTGCCGGAGGATATCCAGCTCGTCATTCACGGGTAACTTCACGAGTAAGACGAGAGTTGAATCTACCGGCCGCTCTGCCATCATCGCCCCCTTATGTGGAAAGGACGCTTTAAAACCGACACCGCGCAGCTCCTCAAAGATTTCAGCGAGTCGATCTCTTTCGACTGGCGGCTCTACCGGCACGACATCGCCGGCTCCATCGCCCATGCCACGGCGCTGCAATCCGCCGGGCTGATTACGCACGAAGAACTGGAAGCGATCCGCGCGGGGCTGCTCGGCATCCGCGACGAGATCGACCAGGGGAAATTCGCGTGGAAAAAAGAGCTGGAAGACGTCCACATGAACATCGAGGCGGAACTGACCGCGCGCATCGGCGATGCGGGTGCCAAGCTCCACACCGCCCGCAGCCGCAACGACCAGGTGGCGCTTGACCTCCGCCTCTACCTGCGCGACGAAGCGGACGAACTCGGCCGCCTGCTGGCCGAGGTGCAACGGAGCCTCGTCGATCTCGGCGAGCGGAACGCCGAAGTGGTCATCCCCGGCTACACGCATCTCCAGCGGGCCCAGCCCGTTCTTTTCGCCCACCACCTGCTGGCCTATGTCGAGATGTTCGCCCGCGACGCCGGGCGGGTGGCCGACGCGCGCGCGCGCATGAACGTCCTGCCGCTCGGCTCCGGCGCGATTGCCGGGTCCACCATCAACCTTGACCGGGAACTGATCGCCCGGCTGCTGGAATTCCCCGCCGTCACCCAAAACAGCATGGACGCCGTAAGCGACCGCGACTTTGCCGTGGAACTCCTCTCCGCCCTGGCGCTCATCGGCGTACACCTCTCGCGCCTGAGCGAAGACCTGATTCTCTGGGCCAGCGCGGAATTCAAGTTCGTCACCCTTTCGGACGCCTACACCACCGGCTCCAGCCTGATGCCGCAGAAGAAGAACCCGGACGTGTGCGAACTCACGCGAGGGAAAACCGGGCGGCTGGCGGGCAACCTGGTTTCGCTGCTCACCACGCTCAAAGGGCTCCCGATGACCTACAACCGGGACATGCAAGAGGACAAGGAGCCGGTGTTCGACTCGCTGGATACCGTCAAGACCTCGCTCCAGATTTACGCCGCGATGCTGCGGGAGATCCAGGTGAACCCGGCCCCGTGCGCCGCCGCCGTGAGCGACTGGGGCCTGCTGGCGACTGACCTGGCCGACTACCTCGTCCTTCACGGCGTCCCCTTCCGCAAGGCCCACGAGATCATCGGCAAAACGGTGGCGCTCTGCCTGGAACGGGGGACCGGCCTCTCCGATCTGACATTGGACGATTATAAGACCCTCTCCCCGGCGTTTGATGCCGACGTATTCGCCATCCTGAACGTCCAACGCTCGCTGGAAGCGCGGACCAACCCCGGTGCCCCCTGCCCCGCCAACGTACACGCCCAGCTCGCCCGGTGGCGCGCCGCGCTGGGCTAGAGCGTTTTTGGGTTATTTTGTCGCAATGATCTGAGAGCGCCGAGGGTT
>JBAWXX010000028.1:0-39979 GCA_037143855.1 Verrucomicrobiota bacterium
TTACAAATACAGCCGCTGCGCTCAAAAAGCCCCGCATCAACCCTCGGCGCTCTCGGATCATTGCGACAAAATAACCCAAAAACGCTCTAGCGGTCGTCGTGGTGATCGCGGTCCCTCTTCTTCTTTCGCGAATCCTCCCGGCGGGGCGGCGGGAGATGGGCAAAACGGCCCGGGTAACGCTCGCGGTCGCGCCAGTAAAATTCGGGATGGCGCTCGTAGAAGAAACGGTCGTGGCGCACGCCGCCTTCCACGATCACCACCTCGGGCTCCATATATTCCACCGGAGGGCCGGGGGGCGGATAGTAGGGGGCCTCGACGACGGGGCCGCGGGGGGGATAGTAGTACGGATCCACGATGCAACCCGTGGTCAGGATGGCGGCGATGATCGCCAGAAAGAGCTGGAATTTGGGTTTCATACGGTTTGAACGAGTAAGTCTTTCTCTTTCGCGGCGAGCTTTGCAATGCCATTCTACCTTGAGTTCTCCCTTGACTTTTGCCCCGCGGCTCCTCATGCCATCCTTTGTTTACCTTTTTAAAACTATGAGCACACCTCGCATCGCGGATTGCAAACCGGCGGTTGTTGAGTTGGCTGCGGGCACCCACTATTGGTGCGCCTGCGGACAATCCAAGGGGCAGCCCTTCTGTGACGGCTCCCACAAGGGGACGGCCTTCCACCCGGAGAAGATCGTCGTGGATAAACCGATCACAATGGCCCTCTGCAACTGTAAACAGACCCACACGCCCCCCTGTTGCGACGGGACCCACAAGGGACTCCGAGCCGAGTGACCAAATCCGAACTTCGCAAAGCCATCCGGGTCCGTCTCGCCGCCTTGCCGTTTGAGGTGAAGGCGGAAAAATCCGCCGCGATTTGCCTTGCCGCCTCGCAAACGCCCCAGTGGCAGGAGGCTCGCACCGTCGGCTTTTTTGCTCCTCTTCCCGAAGAACCCAACATCGACCTCCTCTGGGCCGTGCTGGGCGAACGGACCGTCTGTTACCCGCGCATTGACGGCGAGCGCCTCCTCTTCCTGCGGGTGCCCAATCGGGAGGCCCTGCTGGAGTCCGCCCGCTGGAACCTCCTGGAGCCGCCGCACCACGACGACCACATCGTCCCCGTCGGCGCCATCGACCTCTTCTTCGTTCCCGGCATTGCCTTCACCGCCGATGGCCGCCGCATGGGCCGGGGCAAGGGGTATTACGACCGTCTCCTGGCTCATCCCGACTTCCGGGCTCCCGCCTTCGGCGTCTGCTTTGCCGAACAACTCATGCCGCACCTGCCCACCGAAGACCACGACCGGCCGGTGGACCGCGTTTTTACAGCGTAACTCCTCCCAAAAAATGTAGTCTGGTCAAATCGCAAAAAAACAACCAACATAGCAACACGTGGTGAGAAGATAGCAAAAGGCACACAGCCCCCCGGCCCTCTTTGCTCGCTTTCAGAATCACTTGCGAAAGAAAATAATAAACCATGCCTAAATTAGGAACCCAACAGCCCACAAACCAGGCCGTCCTCGACTTCGTCAAGCAGACGGCGGAACTGACCCAGCCCGACCAGATCTTCTGGATCGACGGCTCCGAGGAGGAAAAGGAATATCTCTACGATCTCGCCGTGAAGGAAGGCCTCCTGTTGAAACTCAACCAGGAGAAACGCCCCGGATGCTATTATGGGCGTTCCAACCCGAACGACGTAGCCCGCGTCGAACAGCTCACCTTCATCTGCACCCCGACCAAGGAAGAAGTCGGCCCCACCAACAACTGGGCCGCCCCGGCGGAGATGCACGCCAAGCTCGACGGCCTGCTCAAAGGCTGCATGAAGGGGCGCACGCTCTACGTCATCCCCTACCTCATGGGGCCGGCCGGTTCCCCGCTGACCAAGGTTGGCGTGGAAGTCACCGACTCCCTGATGGTCGTCCTGAACATGCGCATCATGGCCCGCATCGGCGCCATCGCCTACGGGCACCTGGGCAACAGCGGCGACTTCAACCGCGGCACCCACTCGATGCTCGACATCAACCCGGAGCGCCGTTTCATCGTCCACTTCCCGCAGGAAAACGCCATCACCTCCGTCGGCTCCAACTACGGCGGCAACGTGCTGCTGGGCAAGAAGTGCCTGGCCCTGCGCATCGGCTCCTACCTGGGCCGCAACGAAGGCTGGATGGCCGAGCACATGCTCCTCTTGTGCGTGGAATCGCCCGAGGGCAAGAAGAACTACGTCGCGGCGGCTTTCCCGAGCGCCTGCGGCAAGACCAACTTCGCCATGATGATCCCGCCTGCCAAGTATCAGAAAGCAGGCTGGAAGATCACCACCCTGGGCGACGACATCGCCTGGATGCGTCCCGGCCCCGACGGCCGTCTCTACGCCATCAACCCGGAGAACGGCTACTTCGGCGTCGCCCCCGGCACCAACTACCAGAGCAACCCGAACGCGATGAAGAGCGCCTCACGCGACACCATCTTCACCAACGTCGCCCTCACCGAAGACCTTGACGTCTGGTGGGAAGGCATGGACGGCGAGGTGCCCGCGAAACTGACCGACTGGAAGGGCAACCCGTGGACGCCCGACTCGAAAGAGAAAGCCGCCCACCCGAACAGCCGCTTCACCGCGCCGATGCGGAACAACCCGGCGCTTTCGCCCGAAGTCGAGCTGGCCAGCGGCGTGCCGATCAGCGCCATCATCTTCGGCGGCCGCCGCGCCACCACGATGCCGCTCATCATGGAATCCTTCAACTGGAGCCACGGCGTTTACATCGGCGCCAGCATGGGCTCCGAAATGACCGCCGCCGCCGTCGGCGGCATGGGCCAAGTCCGCCGCGACCCGATGGCCATGCTCCCGTTCGCCGGGTATGACATGGGCGAATACTTCGCCCACTGGCTGGAGATGGGCAAAACCCTCGCCAACCCGCCGATGATCTTCAACGTCAACTGGTTCCGCAAAGACGCGGAAGGGCACTTCATGTGGCCCGGCTTTGGCGAAAACATGCGCGTCCTCAAGTGGATCGTCGACCGCTGCAACGGCGCGGCCCAGGCCGTTGAAACCGCCGTCGGCCGCATGCCGGTTCCTGAGGACTTCGACATCGAAGGGCTCGAAGGCTTCACCGCCGAAACCCTCGCCGAATGCCAGAAGATCGACAAGACCGAGTGGAAAAACGAGTTGCTGCTCCAGAACGAAATGTTCCTGAAGCTCTACAGGACGCTGCCCAAGGAGCTCATCTTCGAGCGCGAACTGCTCGCCTCGCGCCTCTCGTAGGCCGCGGCATCCCTGCACATCATCCACGGGCCGGGTCGTTCAAGCGATCCGGCCCGTGTTGTTTTATCCTATTTGCCTCCCAGCGTGAAGTAGCGGCTCTGGCCCTCACCCCACACCCGCAGCAGGACCGGCTGGCCCTTGGGGACGCTTCCGGCGAAGCGGAGCGCCTCCGCCGCCGTTTTGACCGGCTTGCGGTCGATCTCCTCGATCACGTAGCCCTGCCGCAGCCCGGCGCGGAAAGCGGCGCTATCCGGGTCGATCTCCGTGATCAGCGCCCCCTGGAGCGCTGGGGGAGCCGACAGCGCGTTGCGGCTCTCCGCGTCCAAATCGGTCAGTTCCACCCCTTCAAAGAGCGCGGGAGCCCCCTCCGCGCCGCCATTGGAGGGGATCGCCGATTCCTTTTGCGGCAATTCCCCCAGTTCCGCCGTCGCATCCCTTTCCTTCCCGTCGCGCAGAAATTTCAAGCCCACCTTGGTGCCCGGTGGCAACCCGCCGATTTTGAGCCGCAGCTCGCGCGGCGCCTCCACCTTTTTCCCGTCCAGCGCCACGATCACGTCCCCATGCGCCAGGCCCGCCTTCTCGGCCGGGCTGCCGGGAGCCACGTCAGCCACCAGCGCGCCGGAAGTCTCCTTCAGGCCGAACGCCGCCGCCAGCTCCGGCGTGACCGGCTGGACCACCGTGCCGAGATAGCCCCGGATCACCCGTCCATTCTGGCGGATGCTTTTCCAGACCTCCTGCGCCAGGTTGGAGGGGACCGCGAACCCGATCCCCTGGTTGCCGCCGCTGCGACTGAAGATGGCCGTGTTGATGCCCAGGAGCCGCCCCTCCATGTCCACCAGCGCTCCGCCCGAGTTGCCCGGGTTGATGGAAGCGTCCGTCTGGATGAAATTCTCGTAATCGACGATCCCCATGCCGCCCCGGCCGACGCCGCTCACGATCCCCATGGTCACCGTCTGCGTGAGCCCGAAGGGATTGCCCACCGCCAGCACCACGTCGCCCACGCGCGCCTTGTCGCTGTCGGCAAAGGGGAGCACCGGGAGTCGGCTTCCCTCGATTTTAAGCACCGCGATGTCCGTCCCCGAGTCCGCGCCAATCTTCCTGGCCTTGTAGGTCTTCGCCTCGGATTCCTTCTCCCCGGCCACCCGCACGGAAATTTCGTCCGCGGCCTCGATCACGTGGCGGTTGGTCAGGATAAACCCGTCTTCGCTCACAATCACCCCGGAGCCCAGGCCCCGCTCCCGTTCCTGGCCCGCCCCCGGCCCCGGCATCCCGAAGAACTCGCGCAGCCCGCGCGGGAGGTGCACCGTCTTGCTGGTCTGGATGCTTACCACGCTCGGCGCCGCCTTTTCCACCACCGGCGCGAACGTCATCCCCGCCGGCGGCGGGGCCATGGGAGGTTGCGCCGTCCCCGGCATTCCCAGCCCCAGAATCATCGCCAACCCGGCGAATCCCGCCCATGCCGCACGTGTCATTCTGCTCATCGTGCTCCAAGAAACGCACGCCGGGGCGGTGTCGCTCGCTTTTACTCTTTGCGTTTTTTTGAAAAAAGTTCTTTCTTGCGGGGACCCTCATGAAAGTTTCCGACCTGCGCGGCATTCTCCAATACGTTCCCCGGTTCCGGGAAAAAATCTTTGTGGTCGAAGTGGACGGCGATGTCATCGCCTCCAAGAACTTCGGCAACATCCTCCTCGATCTGGCCGTACTTCGTTCGCTGAACATCAAAGTCGTCCTCGTCCACGGGGCGGCCCACCAGATCCAGAAGCTGGCCGCCCAGCGCGGCGTGGCGATCACCAACGCCGACGGCACCGGCGTCACCGACGAGGCAACGCTCCAACTGAGCCTCGAAGCCGCCATCCAGATCACCAACGAGATCATGCAAGGCCTGACCTCCGTGGACCTGCGGGCCGCCTACGCCAACGTCATCATCGCCCACCCCTTCGGCATCCGGGGCGGCGTCGATTACCTGCAAACCGGCAAAGTCGAGCGCGTGGACACCCAGGCCCTCCAACTCTTTTTGAACGAGGGGATCATCCCCGTCGTCCCCCCCATCGGCTTCGACGGCGAGGGGAAGACCTTCCGGGTCAACTCCGATTCCATCGCCTTCGAAGTCGGCGAAGCCCTGCGCGCCACCAAAATCATCTACCTCATGGCGGGCGACGGCCTCTGCGTCAACGGCGAGATCGTCCGGCAGCTCTCCATTGATGAGGCGGAAGAGACCCTCAAGCGCCGCAAGCTCAAGCCGAACCTCGCCTCCAAGCTCGACTACGGCGCGCACGCCTGCCGCAGCAACATCCCGCGCGTTCACCTCTTGAACGGCCTCGTCAACGAGGCGCTCTTGAGCGAAGTCTTCAGCCACGAGGGGATCGGCACCATGATCTACTCCAACGAATACCAGCAGATCCGGCGCGTCTTCAAAAAAGACGTCCGGGGCGTCATGGGCTTGATCCGGCAGAGCGTCCACAACGAGGAGCTCATCCGGCGCACCCGCAGCGACATCCTCGCCCGCATCGACGACTACTGGGTCCTGGAGATCGACCGCGCCCTCGTCGGCTGCGTCGCCCTCCACTGTGACCCGCAGGAGCGGAAAGCCGAGCTGGCCTGCCTCTACGTCAACAAAGCCTACGGCGACCAGGGCTACGGCCAGAAATTGATGGCCTTCGTGGAGCGGCTGGCGGCGGAGAAAGGGATGCGCCACATCTTCGCCCTCTCCACCCAGGCCTTCTCCTTCTTCCAGCAAAAAGGGGGCTACCACGAAGTCACCCCGGCGAACCTCCCCCCCGAGCGGCGGGAGCGCTATGAAGCCAGCCACCGTCGCTCCAAAGTTCTCATGAAAGACGTGGAGGCAACCCCCAACGGGGACCTGCAACGGCACGTGTAATTCCGGCGGTATCGGCGTCGATGATTTGGTCCAGCAGCCGTTGCTGCTTTTTACCTTTCTTCTTTGTAGCCATCGGGTGCTCTCCTGATTTTTATTTTTTCTGGCGTGCGTTTGGTTTGTTTGGGAACAACCAGGGCGGCCGATGTGTGGAAATTGAGCAACCTCCTGAACGGGGTCGTCCGGCTCTCAAAGAGGCCAAACGCCACTACTGACTAGAGCGGTTTCGGTTTATTTTGTCGTATGCTCTTCGGCGGCGAGAGTCGCTGTGCGTCTTTTTGCGCTTGGGCTGTATTTACAAATACAGCCGCTGCGCTCAAAAAGCCCCGCATCAACCCTCGGCGCTCTCAGATCATTGCGACAAAATAACCCAAAAACGCTCTAACTCGCAAAGGCCGCCGCCATGCTAAAAAACGGGGTGGGCACGATGGCCCTCCACCATTGGTTTGCCGGCGTAACCCAGGACCCCCAGCGTCGCCTGGACGTTGGCTTCGATGGTGAACCTCCCGGCCAGCTCCCGCAAGCGCGGGCGCGCGGCGGCGCGGCGGGTGGGATCGCTCCAGGCCTCCACGGCGCGAGCCAGCCCGGCGGCGTCGGACGGGTTTGCCAGCACTTCCCCTTCTTCCCCCGGCGTGAGAATCTCCGAAAACCCGTTGGAAGCGGTGGTCAGGACAGGCAGCCCGGCGGCGAGCGCCTCCAGGCAGGCGTTGGAAAAAGGATCGTAAAGCGTCGGGAGCACAAAGAGATCCGCCGCCGCGTAACAGGCGGCCATTTCCCGCACGGGCCCAAGGAAGCGGATCCGCCCGCCGCCGCCAAGGTAGCGGCGGGGGTTCCCCCGCCCGGCCACGAGCAGCACCGGGCGCGCGGCTTCGCGCACCCGCGCGACGGCGTCGATGGCCGTTCGCAGCCCCTTGCGCTCCCAGCCGCTTCCGGCAAAAAGGAGGGCCAGATCCCCGGTTCCCAAGCCCAACCGTGCCCGGGCTTGTTCGCGGAGAGCATTATCGGCAACCGGAGCCGCCGGGAGGCCGTTGTAAACCACCGAAATCCGCTCCGCCGGGTAGCCGTAGGCGCGGACGATCTCGTCGCGCACCATCCGGCAGTTGGCGATGATCCGGCCGGCCCCCCCGGGCGAAAAGAGGCGCGCTTCCAGGGCGAGCAACTGCCGGTGTTTCGGGTTCAGCCCCCTGGTCCAGCGCTTCCAGAACGGCTCCACCGCGTCGCGGCGGGCGAGCCAGGCCCGGTGGACGCCGTCCCCCGCCCGGTAGGCGTCGCACGTCCAGACGCGCTCCAGGGAAAAGAGGGAATCGCAGGGGACCCGCGCGCGTGCGGCCTGCAAAGCGTCGGCGAAAGCGAGCGGCGAGCTGCCCGGCAGCCGCTCGATCCGCTCCCCCGGCCAATCCGCGCGGGGCCAATCGGCGGAGGTGAACAGCGTGTACGTGTGCCCCCCGGCCCGGAGCGCCTGGGCAAAGCGTTTTAAATACGCCTCCGCGCCGCCCGTGGCCGAATACCCCCGCCTGACAAGTCCGATGTGCATCGCCTTAAGAATTGCCGCCGGTTCCGGCGCGGCGAGGGGAAAACTGGGGAACGCTTGAAAACATGGAGAACAAAAGATAAAGGTTCCCGTTCACAAAAGGAATTGCTGATTATAGCATTTCTCGAAACCCGAAACCCAATGGGGCTCCCGGAACCCGGCGCGCTCCCCAGCATGAATATCCTCGCGCTCAAACTCAAGCGAATCGGCGACCTCGTCCTGACCACGCCCGCCCTGGCCGTGTTGAAGGAGATGTTTCCGCGAGCCCGCTTGACGCTCTGCCTCATGGAAAATTGCGAGGGGCTCCTCCCGGCGATGCCGTACGTGGACGAGCCGCTGGTGTTCCGGGCCCGGCGCCTCAACGCCCGGCTGCTCTCCCGGCTCGCCACCGGCCGCTTCGACGTTTGCCTGGACTTCACCGGCAACGACCGCTCCGCCTTCTTCACCCTGCTTTCCCGCGCTCCCCGCCGGATCACCTTCGGGTGGGTCAAACGCTCCCGGCACCGCTCCCTGCCGTTCAATGAATTTGTCGATTCCAGCGTCCGCGAAAACCACACCGTGGACCACCACCTTGACTTGCTGCGCCCCCTGGGCATCGAGCGCCGCGAAGCCCCCATTCGGCTGGACCTCCCTCCCGGCGCGGGGGACACCGCCGATGCCCTCCTGGCGCAAGCCGGCATCCGCGGCCCCTTTGCGGTCGTCCACCCCGGGACGGCGCGCGCCGAAAAATACTGGGTTCCCTCGCGCTGGGCGGCCGTGATCGACCATTGCCAGGGGGCGCTTGGCCTCCCCTGCGTGATCACCGGCAGCCTGGACGGGTTTGAGCAGGCGCACATGCGGGCCATCCGGGCGGAAATGCGCACGCCGTGGCGCGATTTCTCCGGGAAGCTCGATCTCCTTGGCCTGGCCGCCATCATCCGGCGCGCCGCGTTGCTCTTGAGCATGGATTCCGCCCCCGTGCATCTGGGCGCGGCCTTCGGCACGCCGCAAATCGCCCTTTTTGGCGAAACCAACCCGTTCGCCTGGCGTCCCCGGCACGGCCGGGCCATCGTCCTCTACGCGGGCAAACAGGGGCCGGTCACCCAATTCGAGCCCCGGGAACGCCCCCAGCCCTTGACGGATTTATCGACGGAGACCGTCCTCCGTGCTATAGCCTCGCTCTCCGCAGCCTCCCTTCCCATTCATTCATGAGCAAAAAATCTAAACGCGAGCCCAAAATCCCGATGCGCGAACTGATGCGCCGGATGTGGGTTCCTTACAAACAGCTTCTTCCCTACCTGGCGAAATACAGGGCGCGCTTTATCTCAGGGCTGCTGTGCGGCGTGGCCGCGGGTTTCAGCAACTCGATGGTGCCGCTGACCCTCAAGCGGGTTGGGGACACCATTTTCCCCAGCGGCTCCTCCAAACACCTCAGCGCGGAAATGCTCCATCAAGGCCCCGGTGTTGCGACGATGATTTGGGTCTGCTTGCTGATCCCCACCGTCATGATGGCCCGCAGCATCTTCGGCTACCTGAACACTTACTACATCACGTGGGTCAGCCTTAAACTGCTCAACGACATCCGCAACGACCTTTTCCGGAAAATCGTCGTCCAGCCGCTCTCCTTTTTTAACACCCGGCACTCGGGAATGTTGATCGGCCATATCATGAACGACTCGCGCATGGCGCAAATGGCCCTCTCGCAAGTCAGCGCCGATATTGTCACACAGCCGGTTACGGTCATCACCTCCGTCTGCGTGCTTTTGCATCTGGACTGGCGCTTTACGATCATCAGCCTGATCCTTTTCCCGGTCTGCCTGATTCCCATCGTGGTCTTTGGCCGCAAAATCCGCAAAGAAGGGGGTTCCGAAGAAACCAAGGCGGGCATGATGATGGTGATCCTTCAGGAAGCATTTGCGGGGATTCGGGTGATCAAAGCCCTTTCGCGCGAGCCGCACGAAATCCACCACTTTGAGGAGTCGGGCGATTTCCAATTCAAAATCGCCATCAAAGTCCGCAAGGCGATGGAAATCGTGGGGCCCATTATCGAGGCGGTCTCGGCCGTGGGCGTCATGCTTGCGCTGGTTTACGTGGGTGTGCGGGGCATCTCGGCAGGCACGTTTCTGGCCCTCGTCACGGCCCTCTTCATGATGTATGACCCGGTCAAAAAGCTCAGCAAGATCCATCTCCAACTGCAAAAGGCGCTGGTCTCCACCGAGCGGATTTTCGAGTTGATGCACATTGAGCCGGAGATCAAGGACGCACCCAACGCCCTGGAACTGGGGCGGTCCCGCGGTCAGATCGTCCTCAAAGACGTCTCCTTCCGCTACCGCGACGATCTGCCCCCCGCCGTGGAGGGGATCAACCTCGACATCGAGCCCGGCAAGACCTACGCGCTGGTGGGCCAGAGCGGCGCGGGCAAGAGCACCATCATCAGCCTGATCCTGCGTTTCTACGATCCGCAATGCGGCTCCATCCAGATCGACGGCCACGACCTGCGCGGCGTCTCCCAGGCGTCCCTGCGCAAAAACATCGCCATCGTCACGCAGGACACCTTCCTTTTCCACGCCACCATCCTGGAGAACATCCGCTACGGGCGGCTCGACGCAACCGACCAGGAGGTCTACGCCGCCGCCGAGCAGGCCTACGCGCACGAGTTCATCTGCGCCCAGCCCGAAGGCTACCAGACACTGGTCGGCGACAAGGGGTGCATGCTCTCCGGCGGCCAGCAGCAGCGCATCGCCATCGCGCGCGCCCTCCTCAAAAACGCTCCCATCCTCCTGCTTGACGAGGCCACCAGCGCGCTGGATTCCGAATCGGAACAAAAAATCCAACTCGCCCTTGATCGGCTGGCCGTTGGGCGTACCGTCATCGCCATCGCCCACCGCCTCTCCACCATCCTGAACGCGGACCAGATCGTCAGCATGGCGGACGGCCGCATTGTGGAGAAGGGGACCCACGCGGAACTCTTCGCGCAAAACGGCAACTACCGGCGGCTGCACGACCTGCAATTCAACAAGCACGACAACGAAACGCCCGCCCTTTCCTGATGCACCCCATGTTTTTTCCACGCCTCTTCGCCCTCACGCTCGCCGGAATGCTCGCCGGGGCCGTTGCCCTCCACGCCCAGGAGGGGGGCACCCCCCTCAAAGTCACCACCACCATCCATGGCGACGGAACGCGCACCGACATCCAGAAGGACCTGGACGCCCGCGTCTCCGAAGCGAAAACCTACGACGCCTCCAAAAGGCTCATCCAACGCTGGGTCTACACCCTCGACGACCAGGGGCGGGAAGTGGAAGGCATCTCCTACGACGCCAAGGAGAAGATCCTCGCCCGGGTGAGCTACAGCTACGACGTGTTTGGGAACGTCGGCGAGGTCATTGAAAAAGCCGCCAACGGAGCCCCCGTGCGCCGGACTGTCTACCACCGCGACGCCACCGGGCAGGTGGTCGGCAGCGACACCTTTGACGCCCAGGGCAACCCGATCAACCCGAAGCCCGGCGCCAGTAAAAAGGGCCGCAGCCGGTAGAGCGGTTTACTGACGAGCAACGCCGCACCGCGTGCCGCCGCGGCTTTTCGGAAAGATATTTTGGCGGTTGCTTTACAGCCCCATGGCCTTGCGGACGCGGGTGAGCGTGGCGTTGGCCAGCTCGTTGGCGCGGACCGCGCCACGACGGAGCACGTTGTCGATGAAGCCGGGGTCCCGCTCAATAGCCTCGCGCCGAGCGCGGGCCGGGGCGAAGTGTTCCCAGATGGCCGCGAAGAGGCGTTTTTTGAAATCGCCATAGCCGAAGCCGCCCGTTCGGAAGTCGGCTTCCATTTGCGCCACGTCGGCCTCCGGGGCGAAAAGCCGGTAGAGCCCGACGATGGAGGAGGTGGCGGGGTCTTTGGGGGCTTCCACCGGGGTGGAGTCGGTGACGATCCCCATGATTTTCTTTTTGAGGGCTTTTTCTTCCAGGAACAACTCGATGGTGTTCCCGTAGCTCTTGCTCATTTTCTGGCCGTCCAGGCCGGGGATGGTGGCCAGGTTGGGGAGGATGCTCGGTTCCGGGAGCTTGAGCAGGCCCGCGCCGAACGTCTCGTTCATTTTGATGGCGAGATCGCGCGTGACTTCGACGTGCTGCTTCTGGTCCCTGCCCACGGGGACAATGTCGCTGTCGTAAATGAGGATGTCGGCGGCCATGAGGACGGGGTAGGCGAAGAGGCCGTGGCTGGGAGCGAACCCCTTGGCCAGGGCGTCCTTGTAGGCGTGGCAGCGCTCCAGCAGGGCCATGGGGGTGAGCACGGAGAGGAGCCACGAGAGCTCGGTCACTTGCGGCACGTCGGATTGCTTGAAGAGAACGGCCTTGGCCGGGTCGAGCCCGCAGGCCAGGAAGTCGAGCGCCGCCCTGTGCGTGTTCTCGCGGAGCTGGGCCGCGTTATGGACGGTGGTCAGCGCGTGGTAATCGGCCAGGAAATAGAGGGCTTCGCCCTTCTCCTGCCAGTCGATGGCGGGGCGCATCATGCCAAAGTAGTTGCCGATGTGAAGGCGGCCCGTCGGTTTGATTCCGGAAAGAATGCGTGGCATAGGTCTAAAAAAGAACTTTCTTCGCCGGAGGATGGGTTTGTCAAGAAGCCTAAGCAAAGGAGGCTGGCGCGCGGGGTTTTGGATTGATTTTCAGGTCTCGTTACGAATCTCCAATTCGTAACGCCCATGTCCGGTAAATTCTGTTTCCCTCATCGCTGCGAAACGGAGCTTCGCCCCCAATTGCGTTCCCAAGCTGGAGATTGGGAACGAGAGGCTATCCGCGAGCCAGCGGAAGCTTGCCATCGAGGCGGTTTCCTGAGATATTCCTTTTCCTAAACATTACATTTTAACTGCGTTAGGCAGATTGGGCGTCCTGAAACCTAGGAAATTTCACGCCACCAATCACTGCCAACTGCGCCGACAATCGGCGCGGTTCGGTCGTGCTTTGGTGGCGGGCTTTCCTAGGGCCTCAGGACCAGCGCGGCATGGACCGCGCCCTTCTTTTTGCCCTGGACGCAAACCTAGTACCTTGGAACGCATAAAATGACGCCTACCGCTTGTCTTTTTGGCCCAGGGCTGCGTTGTCAGCCCAAGGCGCTATCTTCAGATAGCGCCATGGGCTTCCGCCTTGCCCTGAACCAAAAATCCGGCGCTCTATGCGCCATTTTCCTTGTTACAAGGTACTAGGAGCAAAAGCATGAAGGCAGTCTGCGGGGGACGCAAAAAGTTGTATTCGAAAAGTCAGCGGATCAAGGAATGGCTGGTTTCCCTTGGGCCGGATAATCCGCTCGTGAAGCTCGCGCTAACTCTGCATGGACGTCTCCATCACTATCGGATCACCTTTCTCCCCAACGGCATCAAGATCGCAAAAAATCCCCGGGCAATCTTGGTAAGACACGAGCACTATTTACTTGTGCCGATGATTGAGCAGGAATTTGACCATTACTTCCATACGATCGCCTCGAAGCCGGGCGGCGAGGAAATGCTGCTGGATTTTTCCAAGCCCGGCGCGCATCGGTATTTGCCGTCGGGATTGGAATTGGTTTGCCCGGGAATCCCGGAAGATGAGTCGATGGACGCCTATCTGCACCAATTCAAGCTCCGGGAAGGCATGACCGTCTTTGACGTGGGCGCAAACGCAGGCCTGACTGCCTGTTTCTTATCCCGGGAAGTCGGCCCCGAGGGGAAAGTCTATGCTTTCGAACCCGACGACATCAATCGCCATTATCTTCTGGAAAATGTCCGGCGGCTCGGGCTGGAAAACGTCACGGTGCTTGACTGGGCCATCGGCGCCCGGAATGGCAAGGTGCTGTTCCATATGGACGGCACTACCACGGCCGGACTGGCCGATCTCGCGCTTTACCCGGGCACCGGCTCCCTCAAGGAAGTCCAGATGTTCACGCTGGAAGAATGCTGCGCGCGACTCGGGTGCGCGCCGGATTTTATCAAGATGGATATCGAGGGCGCAGAAACGGGCGTGGTCCGGGCGGCGCTGGAATTCCTGAAACGCACGCCCATACGCTTCTCCATCGAGAGCAACCATCCGATGAAGGACGGAGCGCTTACCTGTCATGAATTGGACAAGCTGTTCCTGTCGATTGGCTACAGGGTGGAATCGTCGGACAAGTATGGCCAGGTGTTTACCTGGGCGGCTCCGGGGGTTTTGGATTGATTTGACTCCCCCGCTATTTAACCTGCCCGGATGTCCGGTCTTTCTTCATCCGATTCTCTCTCCTCCATTCTGGAACCCGCCGACGTTTTCGCGCGCCGCCACCTCGGCTCCAACCCGCAGGAGATGGCGCAAATGCTCGCCGCAGTCGGCTACGATTCCCTGGAGGCGCTCACAAATGCCGCCGTGCCCGCCGCGATCCGGTTGGCGGAACCGCTCCGCCTCCCCCCCGCCCAAAGCGAGCACGCGGCGCTGGATGAACTGCGCGCGATGATCGGCGCGGGCAACCGCTTTTTCCGCTCCCACATCGGCATGGGGTATTCTGATTGCATCACCCCGCCGGTGATCCAGCGCAACGTTCTTTGCAATCCCGGCTGGTACACCGCTTACACCCCCTACCAGGCGGAGGTTTCGCAGGGGCGGCTTGAGGCGCTCCTCAATTTCCAGACCATGATCGTGAGCCTGACCGGCCTGGACATTGCGAACGCCTCGCTCTTGGACGAGGGGACAGCGGCGGCCGAGGCGGTGGCCATGTGCCGCGCGCTCCGCAAAGACGCGGCGGCCAACACGCTCTTCGTTTCCAGCCAATGCCACCCGCAGACGGTGGCCGTCGTCCAGACCCGGGCCCAGGCGCTGGGCATCCAGGTGGTGGTGGGGGATGCGGAGGCTTGCGATTTTGCGGAAAAGACGTTTGCCGTGCTGCTGCAAGTGCCCGGCACGGATGGGACCATCGCGGAGCCCGAGGCGCTCATCGCCAAGGCGCACGCGCACGGGGCGCTCGCCATCGTGGCCGCCGATCTCCTCGCGCTCACGCTGATCAAGCCGCCGGGGGAGATGGGGGCCGATGTGGCCGTGGGGACGACCCAGCGCTTTGGCGTGCCGATGGGCTACGGCGGGCCGCACGCCGCCTACTTCGCCACCCGCGACGCTTTCAAGCGTTCCATGCCGGGCCGGTTGGTGGGGGTTTCGCGCGACGCCCAGGGGAACCGCGCCTTGCGCCTCGCCCTCGGCACCCGCGAACAGCATATCCGCCGCGAGAAAGCCACCAGCAACATCTGCACGGCCCAGGTGCTCCTTGCCGTCATGGCCTCCATGTATGCCGTGTACCACGGGCCGGAGGGGCTGACCCGCATCGCGCGCAGGGTCCGCCTCTTTGCCCTGGCGCTCGCGGCCGGGCTGCGCAAGCTCGGCTGGGAGGTCGCCCGGGGGCCGTTCTTTGACACCGTCCGCGTGAACTTGGGCGGGCCCAGGGCGGCGGAACTCGTGGCCCTGGCGCAGGCGCGCGAGATCAACCTGCGCGTGCTCGACGACGCGACGATCACCATCGCCCTGGATGAGACGACCGACAGCCTGGCCGATCTTTTCGCCGTCTTCAATGGCGGCAAGGACGCCGGCTTTGACGACAACGCTCTCGCGGCGGAAGCGGACGCAGCGTTCCCGGAAAGCCTCGCCCGCGTGAGCCCCTTCCTGACGCAAGCGGTGTTCCAGAGCCATCACACCGAGACGGAGATGATGCGCTACCTCCACCGGCTGGAAACCAAGGACCTTTCGCTGACGACCTCAATGATCTCGCTCGGCTCGTGCACGATGAAGCTCAACGCCGCCAGCGAGATGTTCCCGCTGACGTGGCCGCTCATTGCGAAGCTCCACCCGTTCGCGCCCGCCGAACAGGCGCGGGGGTATGCCGCGCTCTTCCGCCAACTGGAGACGTGGCTGGCCGAGATCACCGGGCTGGCCGCCGTTTCCCTGCAGCCCAACGCCGGGGCCGCCGGGGAATACGCCGGGCTGCTGACCATTCGGGCCTACCACGCCAGCCGGGGGGAAGCGCACAGGGACATCTGCCTCATCCCCCACTCCTCCCACGGCACCAACCCCGCCAGCGCCGCCATGGCCGGGTTCAAGGTGGTCGATATCGCGTGCAACGCGGCGGGCGAGATCGACCTCGCCGACCTGCGCGCCAAGGCGGAACTGCACAAAGACCACCTCGCCGCCCTCATGGTGACCTACCCGAGCACCCATGGGGTGTTTGAGGAGACGATCCGGGAGATTTGCCAGATCGTCCATGCCGCCGGAGGCCAGCTCTATATGGATGGCGCGAACATGAACGCCCAGGTCGGCCTCACCAGCCCGGGCCGGATCGGCGCGGACGTCTGCCACCTCAATCTGCACAAAACCTTCGCCATTCCGCACGGCGGCGGCGGACCCGGCGTCGGGCCCATCGCGGTCGCCGCGCACCTGGCCCCGTTCCTCCCCTCCCATAGCGTCGTGCCGCCCGGCGGCGCGGGACGCGGCGGGGCGGTCGCCTCTGCCCCGTGGGGGAGCGCCTCCGTCCTCGTCATCCCGTGGATGTATCTGCGCATGATGGGGGGCGAGGGGCTCACCCGGGCCTCGCAATACGCCATCTTGAACGCCAACTACATCGCCCGGCGATTGAGCGCCTATTACCCGGTGCTCTATACCGGCAAAAACGGCCTCGCCGCCCACGAGTGCATTCTCGACTTGCGGGGGCTCAAAGACCGCACCGGCATCGACGTGGAAGACGTGGCCAAGCGCCTCATCGACTATGGGTTCCACGCCCCCACGATGTCGTGGCCCGTCCCGGGAACGCTGATGGTCGAGCCGACCGAAAGCGAGTCGAAGGAGGAGCTGGACCGCTTCTGCGACGCGATGATCGCCATTCACGCGGAAATCCTTGCCGTGGAATCCGGCGCGCTCGACCGCAAGGAGAACCCGCTCAAGCACGCTCCCCACACGGCGCGGGCCGTCGCCAACGACGCCTGGGCCCGGCCCTACCCGCGCGAGCAAGCGGCGTTCCCGAGCGCCTGGAGCCGCGAGCACAAGTTCTGGCCGGCGGTGGGCCGCGTGGACAATGTTTTTGGCGACCGGAATCTCGCCTGCGTCCTCGGGGGCTGCTGACCAGAAAGACGCTTTTTAGAGCGGTTTCGGTTTATTTTGACGTATGCTCTTCGGCGGCGAGAGTCGCTGTGCGTCTTTTTGCGCTTGGGCTGTATTTACAAATACAGCCGCTGCGCTCAAAAAGCCCCGCATCAACCCTCGGCGCTCTCAGATCATTGCGACAAAATAACCCAAAAACGCTCTAGCCAATCTGAGCCTGTATGTTAACAGGCCCTAAAAAACCTTCCGCGCCAAAGCCGCAAGGCCCTGCGCCTCCCCTTTATCTGGGATGCGGAAACCCCCTGTGTAACCGAAAGACGAAACAACTTGACGGGGAGGGCGATTCGGGCATGATTCTGCCCTCTCCAGCGGCAAAGGCTGTCTGGAAGTTTTTTTTTGAGCTATGCACGGAGACTCCGGCGCGATTTTTTTGGCAATATCCTACTTGTTGGTGGTTGGAGTTCTTGCACTGTACGGTTTCCACCGCTACTGCATCCTCTATCTCTATCTCAAGCACCGGAACGATGTTCCCGTGCCCCAGGGGCGTTTTGAAACGCTCCCCAAGGTGACGGTACAGCTTCCTGTTTTTAACGAATTGTACGTCGTCGAGCGGCTTCTCAATGCCGTTGCGGCGCTCGATTATCCGCGGGATCTCCTTCAAATCCAGGTGCTTGACGATTCCATCGACGAAACCTGCCTGCTGGCGGAATCGGGGGTCAAGCAGCTCCGCGAACAAGGATTCCACATCGAGTACATTCACCGCACCGACCGGACCGGCTTCAAGGCGGGCGCGCTGGAGAACGGCATGCATACCTGCGAGGGGGAGTTCATTCTCATCCTGGATGCCGATTTTGTCCCGAAACCGAACCTCCTCCTGGATACGATTCATTACTTCACGGACCCGAAGGTGGGCATGGTCCAGAGCCGCTGGGGGCATATCAACCGGGACTATTCCCTCTTGACGCATATCCAGGCGATGTTCCTGGACGGCCACCTCGTCCTGGAGCAGACGGCCCGCAGCCGCGCCGGGCGCTTCATCAACTTCAACGGGACAGGCGGGCTCTGGCGCCGCTCCTGCATCCTTGCCTCTGGCGGCTGGCAGCACGACACGCTGACCGAAGATCTCGACCTGAGCTACCGCTCCCAGCTTGGCGGTTGGAAGTTCCTTTTCCTCAAGGACTTGATCACGCCGGCGGAGCTGCCGGTGGACATGAACGGGTTCCGCTCCCAGCAACACCGCTGGACCAAGGGCTCCATCCAGACCTGCAAGAAAATCCTCGGCACCGTCTGGCGCAGCCAACTGCCGCTCCTGGTGAAAGTGGAAGCCACCGTGCACCTCACCTCCAACTTCGCCTACCTGCTCCTGGTGTTCCTCTGCGTGCTTTTGCAGGAATCGCCCAAATGCAGCGAGCTGCTGGCCGGGCCTTGGCGGGCGGTGCTCTTTGACATCCCCGTGTTCCTCTTCGCCTGCCTTTCGGCGATCATCTTTTACGCCGTCGCCCAACGGGAAAACAATCCGCGCGGGTGGAAGAAAGAGTTGCTTTATATGCCGTTGCTGCTGGCCCTGGGCATCGGGATGTCCGTCAGCAACGCCAAGGCGGTGCTGGAAGCCGTCTTCAACCACCAGAGCGAATTTACCCGCACGCCCAAATACGGCATTGAGCGGAAAAAACAGCGCTGGAGCCCCAAGAAATACCCGGCGCTCAAGAGCGCGCTGCCGTTTGTGGAACTCGGGTTTGCGATCTACTTCACCTACTTCATGGTGAGCGCGGCGCTGGACGGCCAGTGGTTCTCGCTCCCCTTCCTGGCATTGTTCCAGGGCGGATTCTCCTACGTGGCCTGGACTTCCATTTCCCAATGGCTGCCCCGGTGGGAAACCCGCACGGGCGACGAGGTCGTGGCGGCGTAGGGCGTTCCTTTCCAAGCCGGGAGGGAAAACGGAAATGAGCGCCGACGGGGAATCCCCGGTACGGCGGCTGCTTGCTTGAGAGGTATGCGTTTTCGTTTCCTTGTTGGGCTTCTCATTGCCGGTTTTCCGGGAGGATTTTCCTCCGCTTTCGCGGCGAGCGCCGGCTCTCCTTTCTCACTTTTGATCAGCGTTCCCGACCAGAAGCTGGCTGTGTTGCAAGACGGGGCATGCGTGGCCCAATACCCGGTTTCCACCTCCCGTTACGGGGTGGGGGACCGCTTTGGGAGCTATGCGACGCCGGTTGGCTGGATGGAGGTGGCCCAAAAAATCGGGGAGGGGAGACCGCTGGGGACGGTTTTTAGGGATCGCCAGCCGACGGGGGAGATTCTGCGGCCCAATGCGCCGGGCCGCGACCCAATCGTGACGCGCATTCTCTGGCTGCGCGGCCTGGAAGCGTCCAGCCGCAATGCCTACGAGCGAGGCATTTACATCCACGGCACGCCCGTGGAGCGGCAGATCGGCCGCCCGGCCAGTTACGGCTGCATTCGGATGCGCTCGCGCGACGTGGCGGAGCTGTTCGGGCGGGTGGGGCTCGGGACGCGGGTGCAGATTACCATGCACCGCCTGCCCCAGGCGCTGGCGGCGGTTGCCGAGTCCCGGACGGGGGCTTAACAGCCCTACTGCTTCACCGCCCACAGATAATTCTTGGAGGCGATATAGACGGTGCCGTTGGCCGCCACGGGAGTGATCCAGGAGGGCGCGCCCAGGTTGATTTTGCTCAGGAGCTTCATCTCTTTGCCCGCCGCCAGGATGTGCAGATATTTTTCCGTTTGCAGATAGATCTTGCCGTCTGCGACCAGGGTGGAGGCAAGGATGGGGCTGTGGGTTTCGTAAATCCACTGCACCGCGCCGGTCTCGGCATCCAGGCAGTGCAGCCGCCCGGCGATGTCGGCGATGTAGAGCAGGCCATCGGCGATGGAGACCGTGGAAAGCGAGCGGTCCAGCCCTTGATAGCACCAAATCTTGCCCGTTTTGGTGATGTCGCCGGTTTGGGTGGCGTCGGCGCAAACCAGCGCGCCGCGTCCGCGTCCGTGCGAGGGGTCGCGCCCGATGGCCACGTACACGCGGTTGTTGTCAAAAACGGGCGTGGCGATGATCTGGCTCGGGCCCGCAAAGGTTCCGTCGCCCTTGTTCATGGTGTCGGGGCGCCACCCGATGCCCTGGCAGTATTGAACGATCCGGGCCATTCCGGTGAATGAATCGTATTCGGGCGGGATGCAGTTGACCCACCATGCCGTTTTGAGCGTGACCGGCCCCGCGGGCGCTTTGGCGAGCGCGTTGAAGGCATAGCAAACCCCGTCGCCTCCTCCAAAAAAGATCAACTTGCGCCCGTTCACCACCCCCATCGACGGCGAAGACCATTGCCCGTGGAGCATGTTGGCGGCGATCGGCGCGGTGTCCTTGGCCAAAAAGCGCCCGGTGCGCTTGTCGAGCACAATGAGGTTGGGAGCTTTGGGGGCAAAACACTGGCGCGCGGCGTCCTTGGTCAACGACGCATAGAGGCGGTCCACGCCGTTGGAGGTGGGGACGTAGATCAAATCGCCGTCGATCAGCGGCGAGCCGTTGGTTGAGTCGGAGGGGCGCGTTCCCACGTTCCTGTCCGCATACATGTCAAAAGCCCAGATCTCCCTGGCTTCGCCCACCGTCGCGCCGGGTGCGGGCGGGCGGCCATTGACATCCAGGCAGACTACCCTGGCGTTGTGGTCCACGAAATAGAGCCGGTCTCCCTCGACGGTCGGGGTTGAGCAGACGCCCATCTGCCCGGGGACGCTACGGAACGCGAAATCCACCGGATTTTCCTTCATGTCCGTACGGCACGGTTTGATCCACTGCCAGAGCAGCTTCCCCGTCGCTTCGTCGAAGCAATTGAGGACGCCGCTCCCGCTGATCATCGCGCCTTGGAACACCTTGCCGCCTGCGATGGCGGGCGTCCCGCACGAGAAGTTCCCGGTGTGCACCGCCCATTTCACGTTCTTCGCCGTGGCCAGATCGACGCTGTCCCCCTTCTTTTGCCCCGGCTCAAAGGTTTCGGGCAGATTCTTTTCCGGCGAAACCATGTTCCTGGCCGCCGAGCCGCCCCACTGGGGGCAATCCGCGCCTTGGGTTTTGCAGGGCAGCAGGAGGGCTGCAATAAGGAAGACAAAGGCGTGCTTGTGCATCGGGGTGGAAATTTTTGGGCTACAAGGGAGGGAGCCGCAACACCTAAACGGCGGCGGGCTCCACGACGAACGGGGCAAGGGGCTCCAGAGCCCGCTTGGAGAGGGTGGCGACGATGCGGGCGGTCTCCCCCTCGTAGACGAGGCTGCGGACGGCACCGTCGCGGTGAATGCGGGCCAGGAGGTCGGCGCGCGCGGCCGGGATGTGGAGCTCCACGGTGAGCGTGCCGTTGCTGACGAAGTCGCCGATGCGGGCAACGAGCGTGTCGAGGCCCTGGCCGGTCTGGATGGAGATGAAGACGGCTTCGGGGAAATGCCGCCGCAGCCCGGCGAGGATGGCGGGGTCGGCGACTTTGTCGGTTTTGTTGAAGACCACGAGCATTTGCTTGGTGTTCGCGCCGAGGTCGGCGAGGACGCTCAGGGTGGTCTGGTAAAACTCCAGGACGCGGGGCTGCGAGGCGTCCAGGACGTGGATGATGAAGTCGGAAAGGGCCGCTTCCTCCAGCGTGGCGTTGAAGGATTCCACCAGCTCGTGCGGGAGCCGCCGCACGAAGCCGACGGTGTCGGTGAGCAGGAGCGGCTGCTTGTTGGGCAGCGCGATTTTGCGGGTGGTGGTGTCGAGCGTGGCGAAGAGTTTGTTTTCCACGAGCACGTCCGCGCCGGTGAGCCGCCGCAGGAGGGAGGATTTGCCGACGTTGGTGTAGCCGACAATGGCGGCGTTGGGCACGGGGGCGCGCTTGCGGTCTTTGCGCTGGGTGGCGCGGGAGCGGCGGACGGCTTCGAGTTCGCGCTTGAGGCGGTCGATCTGGCCGCGGATGCGCCGCTTGTCCTGTTCGAGCTGGCTTTCGCCTTCGCCCTTGGCGCCGATGCCGCCTCCCTGCTGACCCAGGTGGCTCCACGCGCCGGTGAGCCGGGGAAGGGAGTATTCCATGCGGGCCACTTCCACCTGGAGCCGGGCTTCGCGCGTCCGGGCGCGCGCGCCGAAGATGTCGAGGATGATTTCCTCCCGGTCGGCCACGGTGACTTGGGTCAATTCCTCCCAGTTGCGCTGCTGGGCGGGAGTCAGGTCGTTGTCAAAAATGAGGACGTCGCACGCTTTCTCTTTGAGGAGGGCGGCGATTTCCTCGGCTTTGCCGGATCCGATCAGGAAGCGGGCGTGATTTTCGCGGTGGTGGACAAGGCAGCGCTCCACGACGGGGATGCCGAGGGTGTGGACCAATTCCTCCAACTCTTCGAGCAGGCTTTCCGCTTCGCTTTTTGCGGAAGCATCCACATACGCGCCGACCAACAGCGCCCGTTCGGCCATTTTTTCGCTCGCTTGGATTTCGATCATGAAGACGAACAAGATACCACAAGACAAGGGTGGCGGCTACCCCCTTCAACAAAAACAGCCGGGGCGGTAAGGCCCCGGCTGTGGATGGGAAAAGGAGAGGCTATTTCTTGGAAGCCTTGGCTTTTTTGGGAGCCGGAGTCGCCGTCTCGGCGGGGGAGGGAGCCGGAGTTGCGGAAGCGGCCGGGCTGGCTGCGGCTTTTTCCGTCGGCTTGACGCTCAGCAGCTCGACCTCGAAGACCAGGACCTGGTTGGGCCCGATGGTGGGAGGCGCGCCGGCTTCGCCGTAGCCGAGGCTTGGCGGGATGACCAACTGCCACTTGGAGCCGACGGGCATGAGTTGGAGGGCTTCCACCCAGCCGGGGATCACGCCTTCCACGGGGAAGGTGACGGGCTCTTTGCTTTCGTCGAAGGGCTGGCCGGTGATGAGGGTGCCCTTGTAATTGACCGTGACGGTTTCGCCCGCCTTGGGCTTGGGTCCGTTGCCCTCTTTGATGATTTTGTATTGGAGGCCGCTGGCGGTGGTGACGACGCCTTCTTTTTTCTTGTTCTCTTCCAGGAACTTATCGGCATCGGCCTTGTTCTTTTCGGCGGCGACTTTCTGCTTCGCCTGCATCTTGGCCTGCATGTCTGTGCGGAATTTGTCCAGGGTGGCTTTCATTTCTTCGTCGCTGAGCACGGTTTTGCCGGCAAAAGCATCTTGGATGCCCTGGGTAAGGAAAGCAGGGTTGAGGTCGAGGTCGGAGTGGCTCAGGTTATTGCCGATGTCCGCTCCGATGGAGTAGCTGACCTTGTCCCTGGTTTCCTGGGGTTTCGGGCCGGCGTTGGTGGAGGCGGCTGTTTGTTCCGCTTTGCTGCCGGGTTGGAAAAAGAGAACCCCGGCAAGCGCCAGGGCGAGCCCGGCGATAGATGCGTTTTTCATAGTTTGTTTGTATGGCGTGGTAGTTGGAGAAAACGCTGAACGCCTTTTTCCCGGCTGTATCCAGAAGAATTCGGGGAGGGCCGGCGGGAGACGGAACGGTTTCGTCGAAGGGAGTGATTAGCGTCCGCTTGGGCTGAAACCAAGCAAAAAAACGCAGCGGACGGAGAAGATCAGGGCTTCTCCGGCCGCCACGGTTCGCTTGGCTGGTTTTTGCAGGGCCAGGGGCCCCTTCCCGGCGGTTAGTCACATCCGCACGAGGATTTCATCACCCGTGTGGTCCGAATCCAGGTCCGCTCGCCGACGGGCAGCAGCAGCCGTTTGTGGTGGATGACCTTGACGGTGGTGATCCGCTCGCCAACCGGCGCCAGCATCCGTTTGTGGTGGATGACTTTGACGGTGGTGAACCGCTCACCGACGGGTTCCAGCAGCGGTTGGCTGCGGAAGGTCCTGATGGTGGTGAACCGCTCGCCAACGGGCTCCAGCAGCGGTTGGCTGCGGAAGGTCCTGATGGTGACGAACCGTTCCCCCACCGGCATGAGCTGCGGTTGGCTCAGGTAGGTGACTTTCTTGAGCATCACTTTCTTGCCGCATTTCGTGTGCTTGATCGTTTTCGTCGTGACGGTGGTGACTCTTTCGCCCACCGGCTCCAGGTACTCCCGGGAGCTGACGATCTCAGGCTGCCCGCTGAGCGTGCGGCCCGTCCATGCCAAGCCGCTGCCGATCAGGCGGAACGGGGCGGCGATGACGTTGCCGAGCGCCTCGGCGGGATTCGAAGGTTCGCTCCAAACCACCCCCGGAGACGACTCCATCACGCAGCTCGTGCGCTTGATGACGACCGGTTGTTGTAAGTTGCAAGCGTTGCATTCGCCCACAGGTTCGAGACGAATGACGCGTTGCGAATAGGGTCCGAATCCTTCGGAACCATAAGGGCCGTAAAGACCCGAACCGGGACCGGCCATCGCCAGGCTTGCCGAAGCCGCCGTGAAGAGGGCTGCGATCCATTGCGTTCTTTGTTTCATAATTTCCTCCTATCGGTGTTTTCGGACCACCGGTCCGCTCTGGCCTTACGATTCGTTTATGGGCGGACCCGCCCGCCCCCCGTTCTCTGGCGGGCAATTGTTTCCGGGCTTGCCGGGGAGACCCGGCGGAATTAGGATGGCTTTGCATGAAACGAAAAATCCTCGTCCTCGAATTGTGGGGGATTGGGGACCTCTCGCTTGCCACCACCTTGATTCAGAAGGCGGTGGATGCGGGGGATGAAGTCTATCTGCTTGGCAAGCGTTACAGCGCTCCGCTGCTGAAGCCCACCTTTCCCGGGCTGCGCTTCTTTTTGTTCGACGCGGGGTGGACGAAGTTCCACAACAAGTACCACCTCCGGCAATGGAACTGGAGGGCGTTCTTCCGGCTGCTTTGGCAGCTCCGCAAGGAACGCTTCGACCTTGCGGTGAGCGCCCGCGACGATCCCCGCGACCATCTGCTGATGGCGCTGATCGGCGCGCGCGAGCGGGTGGGATTCCCCCATAGGGGGAGCGGGGCGTTTCTGACCCATCGCGTGGCCCGCACCCACGGGCTCGACCAGCACAAAGTGGAAGACTGGCGGGATCTCGGCACGGCGATGGGGTTCCCCGGGATGGATTCGGCCCAACCGCGTCTCTGCCTCCCGGCCTACCGTTCGCCCCGTATCGACGCCCTTTTGGACACGATTCAAAAGCCGGTTTGCGTATTGCACGCGGGGGCGCGCATTCCGGTGAGGCGCTGGCCGGAGCCGTATTTCAAAGACTTGATCGGGCGGCTGCGGCGGGCCTTCGATTTTCACCTGGTCCTGATTCCCGACCCCGATGGCTATGGCTCCCCTCTCGCCCCCCTGGCCGATACCGTGTGCAGCGAGCTGAGCCTGGCCGAACTGACCGACGTGATCGGCCGCTCCAGCCTGCTCTTGTGCAACGATTCCGCCCCGGCCCACCTCGCCGCCGCGTGCGGCCGGCCTGCCATTGCCTTCTTCGGCCCCACCAAGTCGGAATGGTTCCGCCCGTGGGGCGCCCTCCATCAAATTGTCCTGCGCGACATCTGCCCCTACCGGCCGTGTTTTGACTATTGCCGTTTTCCCGAACCCTCCTGCATGACGGAGCTTGTGCCGGAGGAGGTTTGGCCGGAAGTGCGCGGGCACATCCTCCATCTGATCAAGCTGGGAATTATTCCCGCCAGCGCGGTCCAGTCCGTTCCAGAGCCCCACTAACCCTTTTTTCCCGTGAACCCGTTGATCGTCGCCATCATTGCCACCTATCGCCGCCCCTCGGATTTGGCGAGAATGCTCCGCTCGCTGCAATCCGCGTCCACGCCGCTGGCGGTGGTGGTGGTGGACAATGCGGATGATCCCGCGACGCAGGCGGTGGTGGAGGCCGCCCAGGAGACGCGGGAGGTCCTCCGGCTGGTTCCCGGTGAAAACCTCGGCTGCGGCGGGGGCCTGGCTTTTGGCGAACGTTTTGCGCTGGCGCACTTCGCGGGCCGGGTCACGCATTTTTTGCTGGCCGATGACGATGTGGAAGTGGCTCCCGGCACCCTGGAGCGCCTCGTGGAGGCCATGCGCGAAGAAGGCGCCGCGCTGGCCTGCCCGATGATCACGTGGCCCGACGGCACCATCGGCTGGTTCCCGGGCATGTTGGAGGCCCCCCCCTTCGATGCCGTCCGCAAACGGAGGGTGCGGACGCAGGAGCAATACCTCGCGCAATTTGGCCCACGCCCGATCCGGTTTTCCTGGGCGACGGGGGCGATCCTTATGGTGACGCGGGAGACATTGGAAGCGCTGGGGCTGCACCGCACGGATTTTCTCATTCGCGGAGAAGATTGCGAATTCAGCCTGCGGATCACCGCCCAAAGCCCCGGGATTTATGTGCCGGATACCCGCGTCAGCCACTACTGCTTTTCGGGGCCGCTGACCCCGGAAGCCCTTGCCGCGGAACGGCGCAAGCAGGTGGCCATGCTGCACAATACCGCTTACATCAGCTTCCGGCTGCCTCACGGCCGCCGCATTTTGCGATGTCTCCCCGGCAACCTCTGGCGCCATGTCAAGAATTGGGGGCCGAGCGGGATTTTGGAAGGACTTAAAGCCTATTGGCGCGGAGCCGTTGGAGGGCATCCGGCCGGAACGGGGGTCGCTTTTCCGCAATGAATACCTCCGAGATGTCGTTGCTGCCCAATCCATTGTTTTTGAAAAACGACGCTCATGAGCGCGTATATTCTTCAAAATGATCTGCTAATGCACTCTCTGCCTGGAATGAAACTCCTCGTCTTTGCTCATACGCCGCCGCCGCACCATGGACAGAGCTTTATGGTCAAGCTGATGTTGGAGGGGTTGGGCGGTGATGTGCGGCCCGGCTCTCCGGGCGAACCGCCGGAGATCGCGTGCTTCCACGTCAACTGCCGCGTGTCGGCTGACATGGAGGACATTGGCGCCATGCGCTTTGGCAAGCTCTGGCTGTTGCTGCGCTACTGCCTGGAAGCCATCTGGTGCCGGTTCCGCCACGGGGTGCGCGCCTTCTATTACATTCCGGCTCCCGGCAAGCGGTGCGCCCTTTACCGCGACTGGATGGTGATGCTTCTGTGCCGGCCCTTCTTCCCGCGCCTGATTCTCCACTGGCACGCCTCAGGCTTGGGCGACTGGCTGGAACAAAACGGCTGCGCGCTGGAGCGCTGGATCACCCACGCGCTCCTGGGGCGGCCCTCCCTTTCCATCGCGCTGGCCGAAGCCAGCTCCCGGGATGCCCGCTGGCTCCATTCCCGGCGCATCGCCATCGTCCCCAACGGCATCCCCGACCCCTGCCCGGCGTTCGACCGGGAGATCCTGCCTTGCCGCAAAGCCCGCGCCGCGGAGCGCCGGGGGCGAAGCGCGGACGCCGCCGCCGTGGAAGCGCCGCCGGTCTTTCGGGTGCTCTACCTGGCTCATTGCACCCGCGAAAAAGGATTGTTCGACACCCTGGAGGGCATTGCCCTGTTGAACGCCCGCCCGGCGCTCCTGCGTGTCCATTGCACCGTGGCGGGCGCTTTTATGGATGCGCGGGAAGAGAGCGCGTTCCACGAACGGATTGCCCGGCCCGATCTGGCCGGAGCGGTGACGTACGCGGGGTTCACTTCGGGCGAAAAGAAAAAGCGGCTCCTGGAGGAAAGCGACTGCCTCTGTTTCCCGACGTATTATCCCGCCGAAAGCTTTCCGCTCACCCTCGTGGAAGCCGCCGCTTATGGGCTCCCCTCCGTCGCCACCCGCTGGCGCGCGATCCCGGAAATCCAGCCGCCGGATTATCCCGGATTTGTGGAGCCCAAAGCGCCCGCGCAGATTGCCGACGCCTTGGAACGGCTGGCCGTGGCGGATCTGGCGGAACCCTTGCGCGCCCGCTTTCTGACGCATTTCAGCATCGCAAACCATCTCAAGCGGCTGACGGAAGCCTTCCTTGGCGTGGAGCCCGGGGAAGCCGGATTTCTTTGACAAATCTTTGCCCCCGCCCCTACTCTGCGGCCTACCCTTGCTGAGATCGGTTTTCTATCAACCTTTTTGGTAGTTCCCTGTTTTTTTATTCCATGAACAAACTCCATATTCTTGTTGCCGGCGCCGGTGGTTTCATTGGGGGTCACTTAACCAAAACGCTTCTTGAGCAAGGGCATAAAGTTCGCGCGGTGGACAAAAAGCCCCAGTGGCAGTGGTACCAGCGTTTTCCCGAGGCTGAAAACCTGACGCTCGACCTGCAGGAAAAAGGCGCTTGTATGCAGGCCGTAAACGGATGCGACTGGATTTATAATCACGCCGCGGACATGGGGGGCATGGGGTTCATCGAACGCAACAAGGGGCTGTGCATGTTGAGCGTGCTCATCAATACGCACCTGCTCATGGCGGCAAGGGAGTGCGGGGCAACACGTCTCTATTACGCCTCCTCCGCCTGCGTTTATGCCGGTTACAAGCAAAAGGAGGCCGAAAATCCAGGCTTGAAGGAAGCGGACGCCTATCCGGCCGACCCCGAAGACGGCTACGGCTGGGAGAAGCTTTTCAGCGAGCGCATGTGCCGGCACTTCCGGGAGGACTTTGGGCTGGCCACCCGTTTCGCCCGCTATCACAATGTTTACGGCCCCTTTGGCACGTTCGACGGCGGACGCGAAAAAGCGCCCGCGGCCATCTGCCGCAAAGTGATCAACGCGAAACTGAGCGGGGAAAAGGAAATCGAAATCTGGGGCGACGGACACCAGACCCGCAGTTTCATGTATATTGACGACTGTATCCATGGCACACAGGCCATCATGGAGAGCGATATTGTGGAGCCCCTCAACCTGGGCAGCGCCGAGATGGTATCCATCAACCAACTCGTGGACATGGTGGAAGAGATCGCGGGGATCGAGCTCAAGCGCACCTACAATCTCGACGCCCCCAAGGGAGTTCGCGGGCGCAGCAGCGACAACACGCGCATTCAAGAGCTTCTGCATTGGGAGCCTTCGATCTCGCTCAAGTCTGGCCTGGAAAAAACTTACGCTTGGATTTACGACCAGATTGTTCAGGGATCTTCCAAGGATTCCGTGTTTAATAAATTCTGATCGCCAAGGCCCGAGGGCCTATCCAGCCTGCCTCCCCATGCACCCCGGATGGGGAGGGCCAAGCGGCAAGGCGGGATGGACCGGTTTATTTTAAAAATCATGAGGTTCTCAATTATTACGCCGAGTTACCGCAGCGGCCGCTGGCTCAAACAGTGCATCCCCTCCGTCGCGGACCAGGCGGGCGTGGAGTTTGAGCACATCGTCCAGGACTCCTGTTCCGACGATGAAACGCGCGAGTGGCTGCCCGGCGATGCGCGCGTGACCGCCGTGATTGAAAAAGATACCGGGATGTATGACGCCGTGAACCGGGGGTTCCGCCGCGCCACGGGGGATATTCTGGCCTACATCAACTGCGATGAACAATATCTGCCGGGAGCGCTCCAGAAAGTGGCGGATTATTTCGAGCGCCATCCCGAGGTGGACGTGCTGCTGGGCGATTGCATCGTCGTCAATCCGAAGGGAGAATACCTTTGCGAACGCCGCTCGCTTATCCCCCAGCTTTTCCATACCCAGGTGGGGACCACCCTCAGTTTTCTGACCGCGGCCCTCTTCCTGCGGCGCCGAGTCCTGGAGCAACACCAGCTTTATTTTGACACCCGTTGGCGCGATCTTGGCGATGCGGATTGGGCTTTGCGGGCCATCCGCGCGGGCATCCGTTTTGGCATTCTGGGGGAATTCACCAGCGCATTCACCGATACGGGGGAAAATATGAACCTGCTGCCCAATGCCCGGCGGGAATCGCGCGAAATGCGCCAGGCGGCTCCGGCTTGGGTGCGCGCCACGGCGCGCCTTTGGGTGATCCATTACCGTCTTCGCCGTTTTTTTGCGGGTCATTATTCGTGCAAGCCTCACGATTATGCTATCTATACGCCGGAAAGTTTGGATCAGCGGCAGTCCTTCCATGTGGCAAATCCCACCTATCGTTGGGTGCGGTAAGAGGGGGCTTTCCGCTTGTTTCAGCCCGTTCCCGAAATGGCTCGCCCCGCGGGCCTTTGGCGGCGCAAAGTAAAGTGAATCTCCGTTTTTGCCGTGATAAAGAAAGTCCATTACTGCTGGTTCGGCGGCAAGCTGCCCGCCAACGTCGCCGCCAACGTGGAGAAGTGGAAGCGGCTCAACCCGGACTTCGAGTTCTGCGAGTGGAACGATGGGAACAGCGATGTTTCCGCCTACGCCTTTGGCCGCCGTGCGCTGGAGCAGAAGCGGTGGGGTTTTGTGGCCGACATCGTGCGCCTTCAGAAACTCCATGCCGAGGGAGGCGTTTACCTGGATACGGACGTGGAACTCATCCGCCCCTTGAACTCTCTCGCGGAAGAGGGCGGCTCCCTGGTCATGGGGTATATGTACGGCTGCGCTCTGGGCACGGCTGTCATTTACAGCCCTCCCGGCCACCCTGTCATTGCGGAGGTGCTGGAGGAGTATCACCGCATCCGTCCCGAGACGTGGCCGGTGAACAACACGGTTTTTACCGACTATTTCCTCAACCGCGTTCCCGGCTTTTTCTTGAACGGGCGCCGGTGGAAAAGCGAGGCGGCCAGGATCTCCCTCTACCCGAAGGAGTTTTTTGAACAGCCCGCGTTTGTGCGCGAACGCGGCCTTTCCATCCACCATTTCAGCGGCTCCTGGATGCCAAAGAAGGAAGGAGCCGCCTACCGGACCGAAGGGGGCGGGGCCTCGCACAAGGTCAAGTGGTTGAAGCGCAAGGTGCGGACGTTCATCGCGCTGCTGCGCTCGGAATACCGGCTGGCCTACGCAGGCGCACGGCTCGGGATGCGCCGGCCAAGGATTTCGTTTTGGAAGAACACGGAACCCCCGAAAAAAAGCACCCCATGAAGCTATTCTTATTGCCCCATGCCGGAAGTGGAAACCACGGTTGCGAAGCCATCGTGCGTTCGACGATCAAAGGGTTTCCGGGCTCTGAATTTGTGCTCTTTTCCAATCGCCCCGGTGAAGACAGGCGGGTTGGGCTGGATGAAATTTGCCAAATCATCGGAAGAAAAAGCAGGTTCACCCCCAGCTATGTGAAGGCATTCCTCCTTTCCCGGATGAAGATCGACAAGCTGGCGTGCGCGCATCACTGCTATTCGCCCATCCCGGATTATCTCCGCTCCTGCCAGGCCGCCCTGAGCATCGGGGGCGACAATTATTGCTACGGAGGCAATAATTTCGGCCCCCTGAGTGTCATGAACCGCCACATCCGCCAGGCACATAAGAAGTTTGTGCTTTGGGGGTGC
Source organism: Verrucomicrobiota bacterium (assembly GCA_037143855.1). GTDB lineage: Bacteria > Verrucomicrobiota > Verrucomicrobiia > Chthoniobacterales > Chthoniobacteraceae > UBA695. The sequence continues at coordinate 30,886 of JBAWXX010000028.1, forward strand.
TCCATCGATCCCGATGCGCTGGAGAACGCCGCATTATGGGAAGATGTCCTGGCGTTTGATAAGGTGATCGCGCGGGAGAGCCTCACCTATCACACACTGCGCGAAAAGGGGCATCCCAACGTCTGCCTCTACCCGGACCCCGCCTTTCAATTGGATCGCGTGGATTTGCCGCTGCCCGAGGGGTTTGTTGAGGGCAACACCGTGGGCATCAATGTGAGCCCGATGATTATCGGCTACGAAAAGAATCCAGGCGCCACCTTGGCGAATTATATCAAGCTCATCGAGCACATCCTCGCCACTTCCGATATGCAGGTGGCTCTGATTCCGCACGTGGTGTGGCGCGGGACCGATGACCGCGTCCCGCTGCGGCGGCTCTACGACCGTTTCGCGCACACCGGCCGGGCGGTGATGGTGGAAGACCATCCCGCCAGGGAATTAAAAGGGTTCATCGCACGCTGCCGCTACATGGTGGCGGCCCGCACGCACGCAAGCATCGCGGCTTATTCGCAAAGTGTGCCCACCCTGGTGGTCGGCTACTCGGTGAAGGCGCGCGGCATCGCCCGGGATCTTTTCGGCTCCGAAGAGGGGTATGTGATCCCGGTGCAGTCGCTTGCGCGGCCGGAGGATCTGACGTGCGCTTTTCAATTCCTGCAAAAGAACGAACCCCAGATCAAGTCGCACTACGCCTCCATGCTGGAAGCCTACAAAGCAAAAGCCGCGGAAGCCGCCCGCGAGATTGACGCCCTGTGCTAAGCACATGCTGACACTGAAGGACAACAAGATTTGCTTTTCCCCGGAGCATTGCAACCGTTGCGGCGCTTGCTTGGCGAGTTGCCATGCGGGGGCGATTTCCTTGCAGGAGGACTTTCCGGTCTTTCAGATTCGAGTGGACCCCGATGCCTGTGTGCTTTGCAAACAATGCGTCAAAATTTGTCCCGTCGGAACCATGCCGGAGCGGCCGTTGCTGGAAGAGGACTTCGAGGGCTTCCGGCACATCTGCCTGGCCGCCGCGCGGGATGAAAAGGTCCGCTTCGATGCCTCCTCGGGCGGAGTGGCGCGGGAGCTGGCCCGGGCCGCCTTGGAGAAGGGGCTGGCGGACGCCGTCTACGGCGTGAAGCGGCTGCCGGACGCCCCTTTTTACGAGGGAGGCTATTTTTTCGATGCCGGGGAAGTTTCCCAAATGGCCAACTCGGTTTATTGCGCCTTCCCGTTTGCCGCGGCGCTTCAAAAACGCCCGGGCGGGCGCCCGCTGAAACGGCTGCTTTTCATCGGCACCAATTGCCAGCTTCAGGCCGCACAGAATTTTTACAAAGGGACGCAGACGGAACTCCTGCAGGTGGCCATTTATTGCAAGCAGCAAAAAACACTCGATTACGTGCGCTGGCTGCGGCGCGAAATGGGCCAACCCGAGACGCTGCAAGCTCCTGTTCGCTTCCGTGGCGACGGGTGGCCGGGGAAGATCCATTCCGACGCCAAAACCGTCTCCTCCTATTTTTTCAGCCTCCCCTTTGGCATGGAAACCTGGCAGGTGCCCGGCTGCCGTTTTTGCCCGAATGCCTTTGGCTGGAAAAGCGATCTGGTTCTCTTTGATCCCTGGAGCCTCATTGCCGACAACCCGGGCATGGACGTGGCCGTGTTGCGCACGCAAGCGGCGCAAGCTTTATGGGAAGCCGCCCGGGAACGGCTGGTGGAATGGCCGGAGATCCCGGCGGAACTGGCGCTTCACCCCAGCATGGCCCTCCGTCCGCTAACGGGGGGGGATGTGAAAACCTGCATCGACTGGTGGCGCTACCGACGCACCAAGGTGGAGGCCATTCCTTTCTATCTTGGGCGGGAAGAGGCGTGGTGGCGCAGGGCCGGGTATGCGTTTTTGGAATGGGAACGCCGGATCAATAGCTGGCTCCTGTTGCGCCTCCGGCACAAAAAAGCGCAATACCTGCTGATGCGCTTTTGGGGCAAGAGCAGCAAGGTCATCCTTTGGATCGTGGGCAGGAGAAAAGGATAGGCGGCGATACCATGCGGCCGTGAGCGCTGGAGAGCCCATTCGACCAGGGCGGAGGCTCCCGGGGGTATGTTTCACTTGACACTATTGGGGAAGACCTAAAAACTGGGAGGATAATGTCCCATTCCAAGGCCGTAACAGCTTCGCGCAAAGGAACGGATTCCTCACGCCTGACGTCGCTGGATGGGATCCGGGGGCTTTCGGCACTGCATGTGGTGCTGACGCACTTTTTCGCGCCCCTCGTCGTCATTCTCCCCTCGCTGTCTTCCGTTCAATGGTTTGGAACCGGGCATTGGTTGGCGGCGTTCCCTTTCTTTTTCCTCAGCGGCTTTATCATTATGCTGACTTGGAACCGGAAAATCGCGGAGATGACCGGGGCCAATTACGCATGGTTTCTCCGGGAGCGCTTGATGCGGCTTTATCCCGCTTATTTTGCCGCTTTGATGCCGTTTGTGGCGGTCAAGTTGATTTCCTATCTGCCGGGAGTGCACGCATCCTATCTGCCAGTCCATCCTTGGAAATCGCTGCCTGTGGAATTATGCATGCTGCAATCGATTTATTCCTGGGGGGCCTTTTGCTGGAATGGTCCGGCATGGTCGATGAGCACGCTGCTCGTGACGTCGCTTTTTCTTTTTCCGGTGCTTTTTGTGCTTTTGCAGAAAGTGAAAAAAAGGGGGTATTTACCGGGGGCGTCGGGCTTGATGATAGTTTTTGCCGCATTTGTGCATTTTCACCGGGAGTGGGATTGGACTTCGGCGCAATGCCGCGTGGTGCTCGCTTTCGTGATCGGAGCCCTGGTTTATGGCGTCTGGAAAAGGTTCCCCAGGCCCTCGCAGCTTTTTGTCAATGCGGTGGGCGTCCTTTGCATCGTCGGCTATTTCTCCGCCCTCTATCTTGGTTCCAAAAGTGCGGGGCCCACGGGGAATATGGGGACCTTTGCCAACAGCGTGGTGATGGCGAGCGTGGCGGCGTTTATCCTTTGCGCCGCCTGGTCTGACCGGTATCTGTTCGCGCTCTTGAATCTGCCGCCCCTGCGCTGGCTGGGGAAGCTTTCCTATTCCCTGTATCTTTCCCATAGCTTTGTGGAACAGGCTTTGCGCAAAGTCATTTTACAAAATAAAGACGCGGTGTTGGAGGTGCGGCTTGGGCTGTTTGCCCTCTCTTGGTTGTTGGTGATCGCCGCCGCGGCCGCGCTCTATTATGGGGTGGAACACCCGTGCGAGGAGTGGCGCAAACGGCGCAGGCTCCGGCGGAAAGCGGAGGCGGCCGCTCCCCCCGGGGAGGCGGCTTTCACTGCCGCGGCGGAATCGTGAAACCGTTTCTCCCGCGAACCGCTGGCGGACTTTCCTCTTTGCGGCCTGGATGATGCGTTGATTTTATCCGGGAAGATGATCTATTCTGCCCCCCTCACCACGGTTTTGCCAAAGATTCATCTCCTTCTCCATAAGCCTATGAGTTCCTCTTTTTCATCGGGACATTGCGTTTCCGTCGTCATGCCGGTTTACAACGAAGCCGCGACGGTGGCCAATGTGATTGGGGTGGTGCTCCAACAACCGTGCGTTGGCGAGTTGATCGTGGTGGACGATTGTTCTTCCGACGATTCCTGGAAGGTTCTGGAATGCCTTTCCCGCGACAACCCGCAGATGAAGATCTTCCGGCATGAGATCAACCAAGGCAAGGGCGCGGCGTTGCGAACCGGCATTTCAAAAGCCACCGCGCCGATTGTGTTGATCCAGGATGCCGATTTGGAATACGACCCGGAGGAATACGAGCATCTCATCGCCCCCATCCTGAGCGGCAAAGCGGACGCCGTCTTTGGCTCCCGGTTCGCGGGGGGCGGGGCGCATCGCGTGCTCTACTACTGGCATTCCATCGGCAACCATCTGCTCACCCTTTTGTCCAATATGGCGACGGACCTCAATCTGACGGATATGGAAACCTGCTACAAAGTCTTCCGGCGGGAAGTCGTCCAGAGCATCCAGATTGAGGAAAACCGGTTTGGGTTCGAGCCGGAAGTGACAGCCAAAACAGCGAAACTCAAGGCCCGCATCTATGAAGTGCCGATTTCCTATAACGGCCGAACCTATGCCGAAGGGAAAAAAATCAACTGGCGCGATGGATTCCGCGCCCTCTGGTGCATTCTGAAATATAATTTCCTTCGGTAAGGCGCGTGAATCCTTGAAATGATGAGCGCCCCGAGATTGTCGGATACCCTGTATTGGACCAAAGGCTGGCTGCTCCTTTCCGCGTATTTGACCTGCTCGGGATGGGTTCTCTCCGCGCTGGGGCATCTGGATGCGCTGGGGTATGGCGTGGCTCTCCTCTGCGGTCTCGCGGCTTTGCTCTTGGCGGCCAGCGTCAGCAAGAGCCCGCTGGCGCAGATCCCTCCGCTCCGACTTCACCCCCGCTTCCGCCGTTTTCTCCCGGCGTTCTTTTTGCTGTTGTGCGGGCTCGCCTTTCTCGGCGGCGCTCTTTACAGCCCCAACAACTACGATGCGCTGACTTACCGTTTCCCCAGAATCCTCCATTGGGTGGCGGAAGGGCGCTGGCACTGGATTTCCACCACGGAAATGCGGATGAACCTGAGCGGGACCGGGATGGAGTGGCTGATGACGCCGCTTTTTGTGTTCACCCGCAGCGACCGGTTTTTCTTTCTTTTCAATCTCGCTTCCTTCGCCCTCCTGCCGGGGTTGACGTATGGGACGTTCACCCGGCTGGGGATTCCCAAACGCCAGGCTTGGTATTGGATGTGGCTGTTGCCTGCCGGCTATTGTTATGCCAGCCAGGCCGGGAGCATCGGGAACGACAGTTTCACCGTTGTCTATTTGCTGGCGGCGCTTTGCCTGACGCTCCGGTTCCGGGAGACGCGCCGCCCCGGCGATTTCTGGATGGGGATGCTTGCCGCGGCGCTGCTCACGGGGGCCAAGACTTCCAATCTGCCGCTGCTGGCCCCGTGGGTTCTGGCCGCGCTGCCCTCGCTCCGTTTTCTAAAAGGCAAGCTTCCGCAGACGGCGGCGGTCGCCGGAATTTGCGTGGTCGTTTCGTTTGTGCCGCTGGCCTGGGAGAACTGGCGGAACACAGGAGACTGGGCCGGTGATCCCACCAACAAAGGGCTCATGAAGATTAGCAATCCCGTTTACGGGGTTCTTGGCAATGGGCTGCAAATCCTGTCGCAGAATGTCGAGCCGCCGGTCATGCCGTGTCCGCAAATCTGGAATGGAATGGCGGAGCGGTTCCTCCAGAGCCCGAGAGGGCGGGTATTGGTGGGAAATTTCCCGCGCATCAGCTTGAAGTGGGTGGAATTCCAAAACGAGGAAGCCTCGGGCTTGGGGGTGGGGTTGTGCGGACTCCTGGTTGCCACCGGGATGGCAAGTCTTCTGCGCCGCAACAGGGAGGCGCGGCCGGCGGGAGCGACGCTTCCGGGCCGGGGCGCCGGGATGCTGGTGTGCCTTGGCGGTTGGGTGGCTCTGGCGGCGTATATGGCCAAGATGGGCAGTGAATCCGCCCCCCGTCTCATCGCTCCCTATTATCCGCTCTTGGTCGCCACGGTTCTCTTGCTGCCCGGCGTGGCGCTGGTGGTGCGGCGGCGCTGGTGGAAGGCCCTCGCCGTTCTCGCGGCGCTCTCGGCGCTCCCGAGTATGGTGTTGACGCCTTCCCGCCCTCTTTGGCCCGCCTTGAGCGTTTGCCAACGCATCGCCGGTGCCCATCCCGGCAACCCTTTGGCCGCGCGCGCGCTTTCGGTTTATTCCATCTACCGGAATCGGAACGACGGGCTGGCTCCCCTGCGCAAGTATCTTTCGCCGGAGGACAAAGCGGTGGGGTTCATTGGCGCGGATTCTTCGGAAGTGGCGCTGTGGCGTCCTTTTGGACAGCGCCGGGTGGTGGATGTCACGCCTTTCAATCAAGCGGAGATCTTCCACGCCAACTCCCTCGTTTGTGCCAGTGCCGAGGCCATTCAGATCCGCTATCACCAATCCGTTGAGTCGTGGCTTGGCGAAACCCGCGGGCGCCTTGTGGCAAGGGAGGCCCTGGCGATCAAGGCGGCGCGGGGAACGGAGGAATGGTGCGTGATCCGGTTTGGATCCGGCCATCCGTAACCCTCTCTCGCTGGATTATTGCTCGATGAGTTGCCACCCTCCGCCTACCTTCCGCTCAAAAGTGAAAGTTGCCATCCTCGCGGATTTTCCACTTCATACCCTTTCTGTCTTGAATCCGAAAGCCGAAGTGGCTCGGGGCGCTCTGGCACAATCTGCTCCGGCCGGCCATCCCCGGAGTTGGCTTGTTTCGGTTCAAGACGCCTATGCGCAAATCCCCGATCTTGAAATCCATTGGGTTGTTTTGAGCCACGAGATCAGCGCTCCCCGGGAGGTTCCGGTGGGCCGTCAGGTGTTTCATCTTCTCCCCACCAGCGCCAGCGGTCGCGCTTTGACATTGTTCCGCCAGGACCGGAAGACGATTCGCCGGTGTCTGGATGCCATCCAACCCCAGGTGGTTCATGCCTGGGGGACGGAGGACGTTTATGGCTGGGCCGCGGCGACTTCCGGGTTCCCCAATATCGTCTCCATGCAGGGGATCCTCAGCTACTATGTGCTGAGGAACCGGGCGTATCCGCGCGAGTATTTCCAAGCCTTGCTTGAATGCTATGTCTTGCGGAAGGCCGATCTGGTGACGGTGGAAAGCCAATGGGGGCGCGAGGTGCTTCTGCGCCGCAGTCCCCATGCGAAGGTGGAAGTCGTGGAATACGGGGTGCAGCGCCATTTTTTGGAAACGCCATGGCAGCCCGACCCGGAAAAGCCGGTGGCGATTTTTGTCGGCGGCATCATCCCGCGCAAGGGGATCCAGGATGTGGTTGCCGCGTTTCGCTCCAGCGCCCTGGCTTCCGCGGAACTTTGGGCGGTGGGGCGGGGCGGCTCCTGGGCTGCAAAGCTTCGGGAAGAGGCTCCGACCAATGTCAAGTGGCTGGGCCGCCTCTCCTCGCCTGAAACGGCGCAACTCCTCCGCCGGGCCTGGTGCCTGGTGCTGCCGACGCGCGCGGATACCAGCCCCAACGTGGTCAAGGAAGCCCGCGTGATCGGGCTCCCTGTGATCAGCACGCCGCGCGGCGGGCAGACCGCTTACATTCAGCACGGCGAGAACGGCTTTCTGGTCGAGCCGGGCGATGTCGAGGGGCTCACCAAAGCGTTAAGCACTTTGCTCTCAGACGCCGCCCGGTGCCGCGCGATGGGAGACAACCGGCACGAGGAACATCGCCGCCTTCTCGACCCGATGCGCACGGCGCAGTCGTTCTTTGAGTTATACCAGCAACTCGGCCGTTCCTCGCCATGAAACCCCGCATTGCTTTTTGCAACGAAGACTTCATGTCTACCCGCGGCGGGGTGAGCGTGCTTGTCGAAGAGCTCATTCAGGGGCTTTCGGACCGCTACCGGATCGTTCTCGCTTCCCGCGACGCCCCGGGAGCCCTCCCCTCTTATCTCGTGCCGCATGTCGAGGACCACATCAGCATCGACAAATCGGCGGCCCTGCCCGCCGGAAGGATGCCTTTCGCCGACGCGTTGAAACGCAGAGAAGTGGCTCTGGCGCATTTCCATCTGCCGGGGGTTTACGGTTGGGGGACGCGCCTGCCGAGGCATTCGCCGATCCCGTTTGTGAAGCAGGCGGGCATCGCCACGGTTGCGACCTGTCACATGGCCACCTCGCTGCTGCGCGGTTACTGCGGCGATTTTCGCCCCGCCTGGTTCCGGCTGCTTCTGTTGCCCCGGTCGTGGACGGCAAAGTTCAACGCGCTCCGCCATCTGGACGCCGAGATCGCGGTTTCTCGCCGCAACGAGGCGCAGTTGCGTTCCTGGTATTTTCCCGTGCGCGACCGGTTCCGCCTCATCTACCATTCGCGGCTTCGGGCATCGGACATCGTTGCCTCCGCTTCCCTGCGGGAAAAAGCGATTCTCGCCGTGGGCCACATTGCTTTCCGCAAAGGGCAGCCCGTTTTGATCAAAGCGTTTGCCGGGATCGCAGACCGGTTCCCGGATTGGAAGCTCTGGCTGGTCGGCCATTTTGCGGAAGAAGCCTGCCGGGTGGCTGTCGAAGAGGAGATCCGGGCCAGCGGCCTCGGCGGCCGCATTGAGCTTCTGGGACGCAGGGAGGATGCCGCGGATTGGATGAAGCGGGCCGGGGTCTATGTCCAGCCTTCCTTGAGCGAAGGCCTGCCGTTATCGCTGCAGGAAGCGCTTGCGTGCGGGTGCCCCTGTGTCGCCACGCGCATCCCGGGCAACGACGAACTGGTTGAGGAAGGGGAGAACGGGCTGTTTGTGCCTGCCAATGACGCTTCCGCGATGGGGCGCGCCCTGGCAAGGCTTCTGGAAAACACGGCGCTCCGCGAAAGCCTTTCCGCGCGGGCGCCCGGCTCCATCCTGGCGCGGAAAATGAGCTACGAGTCGATGCTCGCGGCTCATTGCGCCTTGTATGATTCGATTCTTTCGCGGCGTGCCTGATACCAATGAAACCGTTGGATCGGTCTGATGGATTGGCCTTATTGTCCCAAAGGGACAACCCGAAAGTAGCCCGGCGTTTGAACGCCGGGTTCGCGGGAAACAACGCTTCGTCCCGGAGGGACGTTTGATGGGGGAAAAATGACGCTCGTTTTCAACCGTCCCTGCCGGGACGAAAGGCTTCGCTCTCCCAACCCGGCGTTAAAACGCCGGGCTACTCTCGGAGCGTCCCCATGGGACGCGAAAGCGAAGCCCTCCGCCGTAAAGCCCTCTGCCAATTCTACCAAATAAACCGTATGGATGGTATGACGCGTAATACCAATGACACCGTTGGATTGGTCTGATGGATTGGCCTTACTGTCCCAAAGGGACAACCCGAAAGTAGCCCGGCGTTTCAACGCCGGGTCCGCGGGAAACAACGCTTCGTCCCGGAGGGACGTTTGATGGGGGAAAAATGACGCTCGTTTTCAACCGTCCCTGCCGGGACGAAAGGCTTCGCTCTCCCAACCCGGCGTTAAAACGCCGGGCTACTCTCGGAGCGTCCCCATGGGACGCGAAAGCGAAGCCCTCCGCCGTAAAGCCATCTGCCAATTCTACCAAATAAACC